>NZ_JMFO01000003.1 GCF_000714715.1 Candidatus Magnetobacterium casense | reverse complement strand
CAGCAAGATTACGAACACTCTTACAGGTCCACCGTAATGGAGACTCAGGGTCTCCTCGGGTAACCGGATCTACCAACCCCTCAATATCTACAAGCACGGATGGGTCTGTTTCAACAACCGGCTTGCGTCCACCTCCAGGTAAACGTATCTTCTTTTTCCCTTTTGAAGGTTTTTCCTTTGATTCAGCAATACGTCTAATTCCTTCATATATCGTTGTCCGCGAAAGACCAGTAGATCTGGAAACTGAAGTAACTCCTCCTCGTCCCAATGCCTCGGCTTCCACTGCAGCCCACATTCGTCTGCCTTGTTCGTCTAAAACATCTTTGAGTACTTCAAATTTTCTTTGTATCATAAGTTCGGTATCGCTTTGCACTTTTTGATCATAACATATTTAGACACCATTTGTACAAGTTATTTGTGGACAAATCCTAACTCAAGAAACTCTTTAATGGTCAGATTCTTATAGGATAACTTCAGTATAGAGGTTACTACATTTTGCATTTCGTAGTTTCTTGCCATATCTTCACTTTTGAGTCTAATCTCCTCTTCCAGTCTCTTACGCCCTGTTATGTCCCTTATAAATGCAAAAAACAAGCCCTCGCCTTTAAGTGCATTTGCACTTATCTCAACATCAATAACACCGCCATCCTTGCGCTTATTTTTAGTTTCAAAGCGATCCGACCCATTTTCAAAGACTTTTCTCATGTGCAGTTTGAGCTCTTCAACTGACATTGAAGCATCTATATTGCTCACCCTCATTTGCGAAAAATCTTCGTGATTATATCCCAACATATTACGATATGCATCATTGACCTGTACAAAGTTTCCCTCTTTGTCAACTAAACCAAAGCCGTCAATAGAGGTATTTAAAATTGTTCTATACCGCTCCTCAATCAATCTTAAGTCTTCTTCCATTCTTTTGCGATCCATCGCTATGGCATATATGGATGCAAGGCGTTGTACAATCTCCAAATCCTCAGCCGTATAATCCCTCTCTGCATTTGCCAGGGAAATCTGTCCGATAAGCCTGCCTTTGACCTGTGCCGGCACCGACAGAAGTCTCCTTATGGGAATATGACCATCAGGTGTACAATTCTTGTATGAATGGTGTGCTTGGGGGTCATTTGTATAAAATCCGCTTTTTGTATTTAAGGAATGACCCCAAAGTCCATTATAGCCATCCTTACCTTTTGGAAATACTATTTTTTGCTGCGATTGTTCTACATTGCACATTCCATTGTCAAGCATTGGAGTAAAGGTGTGTACTATCAGGTCGTTTGTCTTTCTGTCAATTTCTCCTACGTATCCATGTATGCTCTGAGTTAGCACCATTGCCTGTTTGTTAATAACAAAGGAAAGATCAAAGATGCTACTATTTGGAGAAAGATACATGGCAGAGACTTCCGAGGCTGTAATTTGAAAGTCTATATTCTTCTTTTGTTTCTCCCAGTTAAACAGCTTGATCACCCCGACAATTGATATAGCGGCAAGTGCTGCAGCGATAGCCCTGAAGACCTGGACGGGGATATGTACCATCGAAAGAAATGTATCGCTATTTAGGACGTTAGAAGGGAAGAATTCGCCCCTGGAAACAACGAGACCTCCCAAAAAGGCATAGGCCAAAAAAGCACTGCCCGACAACAAGAAATACCTGTTGATGTGTATAGGCTTGCCTGCATTTTCGTTATTGTAGCGGTAGTGGTAAAAACCTATTGCAGTAAGCAGCGAACCTGGAAATGCGAGAAAATACCTTGCCAGATTTGGTAATGTTTTCCACGGTTGTCCTGAAGCATATGAAAGAGCGGATATAAAAAGTAACATGCCCGCCGTAATTCGCCATTTAAAAAACGACACGTCTTTATCTATCCCATACAGCCTTACACCAAACTCAAACAGGAACAGGAATGAGGTAACAAGGCAGAATAAGCCCATAGGCTTAAATATAGTGTCTGTCGGATGGGTAAACGACAGCATATCCAACCACTCGTTTATCCCGTGGATTAGTGCAAAGGCAGCTAAAATCCATATAATGCGTGAGATTTTTAACTTGCTCCCATTACTTGCGTGAACAAAGATCGATACACCCATAAAGACAAAAGACGCGCCATAAAGCAGGAATACTATATCAAGATTTCGACGAAACCACACTTCTATATGTTCCATATGTCCCTCCTCGGACGCATATTAGATTAATAGATTATATGTTGTCCCAAAAAACTAGTTTACCGTCACATATTAAAGTGCCTCGTTATATTTGCGCCATACATGTTATTGTACCATAAAATCACTTATATCTGACTTACAGTTTTTAGGCAATGGTTAAAAAAAATATATATAGCTGAACAGTTTTCTTTTTTGCAGTGCACCTACATGCTATATAGCAATAAACATGCCAAGAGAACAATAGAAGCATCAAGTCCTGGCATAAGAACATCTGTGGCTGATTGTTACGCTGTATGTAACTCAGAGAGGGATGCAGACATGAACGAATGTTCATATAGAAAACCACAAATCCAAGCAACCATCGAAGTATTAACCCATGAACGATGATTCATAGCCTATGAAGTTATGTGTGGTATATCCGGGAGCGATGCGGAGTCGTCCCTTTCGTTCTTTGTATCGCACACGATTAAAACTCTCTGGTAAATGTGCTATACTAAAGCAAGCAACAAGTTATGAAGCACAAGACGACAAGACCGCAACGGCTGGCAGAGGCCAGACAATCAACCAGGCGTGGTAAGCCGATGCCCTGCATAAATCGGGACTGTCGGTTGCGGGAGAAGGGATGTACGGGGTTTGAGGGCTGCCCCGGCTATAAAACTATCGCAAAGGAGTAATGTGTATGCCAAAAGACGACAGTACATTGGCTGATATGGTAGTGCAGGCGGCGTCTGAAAAAGGCAAGACGATTGCCGTAGCGGAGTCGTGCACAGGTGGGATGGTGGCCGCCTCGATCACATCCGTAGCGGGTAGTTCTGCTGTATTTTTGGGCGGTGTGGTGTCTTACAGCAATGAACTCAAGGAGCTGCTTTTGGGTGTTTCGCACCAGACGCTTGCGACACACGGGGCAGTCAGTCCGGAAGCCGTTCTGGAGATGGTCGTCGGTCTGCACGAGCGGACCCATGCCGATGTGGCGGTATCGATCAGCGGCATTGCCGGACCATCGGGGGGGACGGCCGAGAAACCTGTGGGGCTTGTCTACATCGCCATAAGAGGTTGCAAGGGGGTTGAGAGGGTGCGTGAGTTCAGGTTCAAGGGCAACCGTCAGCAGGTAAGGGTACAGAGCACTGCGGTGGCATTAGGGCTTATACTTCAGACGTTGATGGAGTGTTGACAAACGGTGAGCTGTCAGGCACCGTTTGAAACCTTCTTTATAAACCTCTCTGCAGCCTTTAACGTATCTTTGACTACCTGCACATCATAGAGCAAACCTTGGTAGTAGCCTGCTATGTGGAGCAGATCATACAGGTTATTGAACTCTCTCAGGAGCTTACCGTTTTTGATCGACAGGTGTTCCTGTAAGGCTATCCTATAGGTCTCCACCTTTCTGGGCAGTTGTTTTGATGTTAAACCTTTTTTTATTAATGCGTCATTGATGGCCTCTAATACGGCAAGGTAAGCGGTTGCACACGCCTCTCTGACCGGTTTTTTGTCCAGATATATATTGTTTTCGATTTGAGTATTTCGCAGTGTCTCTCTGGCATTTTCAAGATACCTGAGGGCCTCGCCTTCTTTTCTGTTATGTCTCTTGTTCAAAGCAACCTCCTGACATTATCATAGCACATTTCGATTGGATTAAATACAAAAAAATGTGGCATTTTTACGGGGTCAAGGGGACTTCTTTCCGGCCGGGGCGCCTCGCCCCTCCCCTTGCGGGGGGTCTGAAGGGGGGCGGAGCCGCCCCTTTCTTTTCTCTTACGTTAAATGTCGATTATCCCGTTGGCTTGAGCGATCTTGTGGATTGCGCTGACGATACTGAGCATGTGTTCGAGCTTGTGTAGTTCGAGCATGTTTGGGCCATCGCAGAGGGCATTGTCGGGCTGTGGATGTACCTCCATGAACAGGCCATCTACGCCGACGGCAGCAGCAGCCCTTGCCATCACGGGTGCGAACTGTCGTTGTCCGCCGGATGCGGTGCCAAGTCCGCCAGGTAACTGGACGCTGTGGGTAACATCCACGAGTACCGGATAACCAAAGGCTCGCATGATCGGGATTGCCCTGAAGTCCACGACCAGGTTGTTGTAACCAAACGTCGTTCCCCGCTCCGTTATAAAGAGGCCTGTGTTGCCTGTGGAGGTGAATTTATCGATGATATTTTTTACGTCCCAGGGGGCCAGGAATTGCCCCTTTTTTATGTTGACGACCTTGCCGGTGTTGGCGGCGGCCAGGATCAGGTCTGTCTGTCTGCACAGGAAGGCTGGCAGTTGCAACACGTCAACGGCCTCAGCGGCTAACAACGCCTCCTGGGGAGAATGCACGTCGGTTATCACGGGCAGCCCAAAGGTTGAGCGCACCTCAGATAACAGAGCCAAGCCCTTTTCAACCCCAATGCCCCTGTAGCCGTTTATGGATGTCCGATTGGCCTTGTCGTATGAGCTTTTGAAGATAATCGGGAGATTCAGCCTCATGGATATATCCCTGAGTACCCGAGCAGTTTCCAGAACTACCTCTCTGCTTTCAATTACACATGGACCTGCGATGACAAACAGGGACTTCCTGTCAAAAAAGCGTTCCATCATAGGCGCTCCGGGAAAAAAATTTCAGGCACCGTTTGAAACCTTCTTTATAAACCTCTCTGCAGCCTTCATTGCATCCTTAACTAACTGTGCCTCATATAGCAAGCCTTGATAGTAGCCTGCTATATGCAATGCGTCATAGAGACTATTGAACTCTCGCAATAACTTACCGTTTTTGACTGACAGGTGCTCTTGCAATGCGATTCTATACGTCTCCACCTTTTTGGGTAGTTGCTTTGGGGTTAATCCCTTTTTTATCAATGCGTAGTTTATAGCCTCTAATACGGCAAGGTAGGCAGTTCCAAATGCCTCACGTATCGGCTTTTTGTCCACGTAGTTACTGCCCTCAATCGGGGTGTTTCTCAGTATCTCCCTGGCATTTTCGAGATACCGGAGGGCCTCACCTTCGTTTATTATCTGTGTTTTAACTTGCCTCTTTTGCATAAAAGCAACCTCATATCATTATTATAGCTATTTCAGCCTTTGTTATGCAAATAACAGTTTACCCCTGGGTGTTAAAAAAAGATGACAAACAGGGACTTCCTGTCAAAAAAACGTTCCATACATAGGCGCTCCCGGAAAAAAATTTTCAGGCACCGTTTAAGACCTTCTTTATAAACCTCTCCGTGGCCTTCATTGCCTCTTTGACTACCTGCGCATCATAGAGCAAGCCTTGATAGTAGCCTGCTATGTGAAGTAAATCATACAGACTATTGAATTCTTTCAGCAGCTTACCATTTTTGACTGACAGGTGTTCTTGTAAGGCAATTCTATACGTTTCCACCTTTTTAGGTAATTGTTTTGTGGCCAATCCCTTTTTTATCAATGCATCGTTGATGGCCTCTAATACGGCAAGGTAGGCAGTACCACAGGCCTCTCTTACCGGTTTCTTGTCAATGTAGTGATTGCCTTCAATCTGGGTGTTTCTTAGTATCTCCCTGGCATTTTCAAGATATCTGATGGCCTCGCCTTCTTTTCTTATATGTTTCTTTGGCATAAAGCTATCTCCTGATATTATTATAGCTGCTTTAGGTTTTGCTATGCAAGGGGGTAAATAAATGGGTGAAGGTATAGAAAAAAGTTAAGGGGCTGCATAGGCAGCCCCCATCATATGTTTAGATAAACGTTTTGTTGTTTATCTTAGAAGTTGAACTGGATTCCGTTTCTGATGGCATAAGCGTCGTCGCGCTCGGTTGCGAACTCAGCTACGGGTACTACACGTGTCTGGACAACATTGTCGTATGCCTTACCTGTAAACATATAGCCACCCTCTACGAAGTACTGGAGATTCTTTGCTATCTTGTATGTGATCTTGGTATCTACTTCCCAACCGAGGTCTTTTGAAGGATTGATGACTGGCAGACCCGGTCCTGATACTGCGTTGAGGGCCACTTTCTTTGCTGCCTGGAGCCAGTACAGTGCGAGTTCGGCGTCGAGGGACTTTGTAAACTCGGCCTTTGCTGCGCCTTTGATGTATAAGGTATTGGCAAGACCTGTGCTGATAGCGCCTGCGGCTGACTTTAACTTATACTCATACACATAGGTATAGTGTTGGTCGTTTCCAAGCGAAGTGATAAAGGTCTTGAAGTCACTGTTCTTGTCATCTGCGGACTTACCGCTACCGTATGCACCTTCCAGGGTCAGCTTCAGGGGGATGTTACCGGCGATCTTGTAGTCTACGCCTAACAGACCTGCCCAACCTTTTACGGTGGCGTCTTCGATTCTGCTGTTATCAGGATTTTCGAGCTTTCCTGCCTGAGCTTCAATGTCGCCTCTGACTGTTACCGGGCCGTTTGTGTAGTCGCCACGCAGACCGAAGTTCCACACATGGGCATACTGATAAGTAGGCACTAACGCTGCAAAGCCCTGGTCGTTTACGTATGCTACATCAGCGCTGGCGTTTACGCCTCCTTCTCCCTTATACTTTACCTCTACGACATAGGCGTCACCATCATCCGGGCGGTTGGTGGCTTGCTCGCTGAACTTCAGAGCCTTTACTTCGATGTGGATGTATTTGGTTGGGTCGATGATAATCCTGATGCCGTCATCACCGTACCTTGTGTGGTCAAAGAATAGCTTATTTCCAAGAAACCATAACTGATGACCAACCTTTAAGCCATACATGCCCTTTGTATAAAGAATCCATGCCTGACGGATGTGGATGTCACCCTTCTTCGTATTACCATTTGGATAGATACCTCTAGCGCCAGAATCGCTGGCTGCAGAATTACCCCATATCCATGTATCTGTCTTGTCTGTGCCGGATTCAAGCTCTAAAAAGCCTTGTACTGCTGTACCTATCTTGGCGTCTACGCTGAGTCTTACACGGCCATCATAGTAGGCATTGTGGTCATCACTACCCTCTTTGAATCCCGGAGGGGCCGGTGTTGTTACCAACCTCTTGGCTTCGTCATCAAGCTGATCTGTCAGGTTACTTGAAAACTCTCCCCTGAACCTCAGCTCACCTGCGAGCGTTATTTTCGTTTCTCCGCCTGCCACAACTGCTGTTGTAGTTGAAGCCTCTTGGGCCATAACCGATGCCACGCCAAAAACAATCATCAGCAGCATCATTAATAGTGTTAACTTCTTCAACTTAATCCTCCATATATCTCTCAGAATCTTTTCTGCCAAAGGCAGCGTTTTTTTACAATTTACCAAACTTTGTGATCGTCTTTCTTCACTTATCGATAGTTCTGTTATGGGTCTGTTACTACCTGACCCTCATAACCCAACCCGTTGTCGTTACCCTGGGGCTAACACCACATTTACGTCGCTGTTAGCTGTATCACCTCCTTCTTATCCCTGATTTATTCAGTATAATGTTATGTATGTCCTAATGCTGTTTAAATCCTAGTCAACTGCTTTTAAGCAAATTATATACCATGCGCTGATAGCCACAAAAGGCAAGGGGTTTCTCTGTATTTTTCGGCAAACGTTGTTGTAGTTTTACAACACACTGTGCGCGTGCGACACACTCAATCTATTGCAATACAAAGAAAGAAGGGGGCGGCTCCGCTTCTTGTCGCTCCAGGATGCTCCTGGCCCCCCTCAGCCCCCCTGCAAGGGGGCCAGCCCCCTTTTATGCCGGGGGAACTTAGCCGGGGGCGGCTCGCCCCTCGCTGACCCCTTTGACCCCATAAAAATACCACGCACGTTAAGGGCAGAGCAGGTCAATGTCCGTTAGTTCAGAAACGGTACTTTACACCGGCCAATACGTCGCTTGCCATGCGATGGTCACCGTATATCTTGGCCATGTCCTTGTCTGCCCAGAACACCGCACCGGCCAGATAAACCGTGAAACTCTTGCTTATGTCATAGTTAACGTCGGCGTTCCACTCAAGACCAACGTTTTTGCCAACCGGGCCAACGAGGGCCTCAAGTACAGCCGTCTTGTTCCACCAGAAGTAGGTAAGGTTGGTATCGATGGCGAGCGGTTTTATGGGGGTTATGACAAGCCCCAGGTTAGCGGCGGATACGCCGGGGTTTACGAAGTTTGAGCTTGCATCAATGTCGCGCAGAGAGGTGTATGGACTGTGGGCCCTTATGACGGTTATGCCGCCGGGGAGACTTATCCGGTCGTTGATGATTATGCCGTGGGCACCCCAGACGTCCACGCGGTCCGAAATCGAGTCAAAACCGTGCGCCTTGTCGTCGGAGGGATCGTTATCGCCTGAGGCGTAGAAGAATCCCACGTGCGGCGTAAATACCCCTACAGGGAGGGCAAGGTCTAAATAACCCGTAAAGGCCGACACCTTCTGATCCTTGAGCGGTATCTTGCCCAACAGTACGACGTCTCTCTGCATACCGAAGACGCCGTAGAGACCCGTGAGGAGCTTAAACGGCCCCACGTCTCCATACGTGGTTACACCGGGATAAATGACATCCACCTTTTCGTACTTGCCCTCGCGGCCAAACTTGTGATCTCCCTCACGATCGTGGTTAAAGCTCAGGGAGGGCTTGACGGTCTGTGAGGCGAGGGTGAACTGCATGTGGGCGATGACTATCTGCTGGTCGCGCATATCGGAAGGACTGTTGTAACCCGACAGCAGGTCGTTTTCGATCCTCTGCGCGGCGTACACACTCCAATCGATACCGTTGGAGAGCTTTCCATAGACACGCACGCCCAGGTCAGTATCCTTGTATATTGAGCCGATAAGGTCGGATGTATACTCCTGCACACCGGCACGCACTACGAGCGAATCGGTAGCGTTGACCTCAGCCCAAAGCTCCTCTATCGTCATGAGTCCCTTGACATCTCTGGATATACGTCTGTACATGCCGTCACGCATGGAGTTGTTACCTGAATCTGCCATGCCGTAGAAGGCTAATGACAGGCGGGCCTTCCACTTGTCAGGGTTGAAAATTTCGCCATGTACCTGGGCATCACCCTCGCCAAAGGCATCCAGGCCACGCTGACCCTGGTCTTTGTTTATTCTGTTGTTGAAGTAGTATTTGGATTTGTTCTCGGCACGCATGTCTACATAGCCGTCAACGTTGTAGTACAACTCGGATGTAATCTTTTTGGCTCCGGTCTTTGGAACTACCGCAAGTCTGTTGTAAAGATGCGTGGACATTTCCGTAACATTTACATCTTTAAGCAACACAGGGGCCTTAGTCATCATTCGCTGGATGACGTGTCCCCATTCCTTTTCCGTCCATTTTGCTGCCTGTTTAGTGATCCTGTCGTCGGTGTGGCAGGTGAGGCAGTGGTTTTTCACCAGCAGTTGTTGGGTGTCTTCCGGGAGCTTCTTTATTAGTTCAGACTTGCCAGTGTCAACCGGTCTGAGGGTTTCGTGGTTGGCGTAGAGCCAGTCTACGACGGCGATCATCTCCTGCGGCGTGAGGAGTCCTTTTCCCTGCGACTCCATCTTGGAGACTATGTGGAGCCAGTCGTTGAGAGTGGCCTTGGGGGCGTACACGATCCTGTTTATGTTGTGGCAGGTGGTGCAACGGGTCTCGATAATAGATTTGGCATCTATGGGTGAAGGTGGAGTCGATTTCACGGTTTCAGCATGGGTCTCTGTCCCCAAAACCAACAACACAAACATGCTCAACAGCACGGCCATGTTTTTCATAACAATTACCTCCTTAGTGAAACTTGCTTTAAGTGTTTTTGTTTTTAAGGCTTCCATAACGGTACTACTATACTTTAAAGAAACATCTGCGGCGTGGAGTAAGTCTCTGCAGCATCACCTCCTTATGATTTTACATCTGTCATGCACCAAATTGGCATGTCGCAGGTGTGTGACTTAAGTTACGGGATATAGGCATATAGCAATATGTATACCAGCTATAGTGTAAATAAATATCTGCAACAATCAAGAGCTTTATCTACACATTGAGTTAACATTGCAACTCAGTGTGCATTGTAAGACACACCAGGGGGATAAGCAAGCACAACCTTATTTCCCGTTTTTTTTCTCAGTCTGTGAACTTTGCAAGCTGTGTTTTTATTTTTTCTTGCCAGAGGGCATCCTGCGGGGGTACTTTTATGTAGGCAAACTTGAAAAACATCAGTGCCTCTGAATTCTTATGATTTATAAGCGCCAACAGAGCCAGATTGTAGAGGTCAACATATGAGGTCTCAACGCTGAAGGCATTTACCCCCAGCTTGAGGGCATTGTAGGCCTCCTTGTAGTTGGACATGCGGGAGTAACAGGTGGATATCTTTTGGTAAACGGATGGTTTTTCTGCCATCTCGGCCACCTTGACGGCCATCTCAAATGCCGCGATAGCCTCCTTGTACCTCTGCAAGCCTGTCAGTGCCTCCCCCTTTAGCCTGTGGCCAATTGACAGGGTTGGCAAGACCCCTATGACCACCTCTGCATGTGGCAAGGCCTTTTCATGCTCCCTGCGGGCAATGTACGTTGAGGCAAGAGCCGTGTTTATGGATACCAGGGAAGGCTCTACACGGTAGACCCTCTGAATTTCGCTGACAAACGCCTCCGATGGCGCCTTGTTCAACGAAAGAGTCCTTTCGGTCAACAGGCTGAAGGGGTCAACGGCCCTTAGCTCGTACTGTTGAGCGATGGCGGGATGCTCGGCTGAGTTGACGTACAGGACTGCAACGTCGTCAAAGAAAACGGCCTTGTAGGAGGGATAGGCCATCAGCAGTTGTGCAAAAGCCTTGTTGTGCAGCGGGACAATAAAGAACGATGGCTTGTATGCAGCAATGAACTTCCTGAGTACCTCGGCGTTAAAAAACACGTTATCCGCCCAATAGAAGTCCTCGTCAGAGAAGTATGAGGTCATATCAAGGTCCATATATATCCTGTACTTTGGGTACAGTTGCCAGATCAGGTAGCCGCCAACGGTTGCCTCACTCATGACGTTGCCGCCGGCCTCTATGGAGTTGAGAAATCTGGTTATGCCGCGTGGATTGTAGACGGGGTTGTATGGGTAACCGGTTAAGAGTCCCTTGAAGGTCTTAAGAAACACAAACGGTATGGCCATCATCATGGCAATGAGCATGATATACACGGGACGTCTCAGGGCCTTTGACAATCCCCCTGCAGACAACGGTACGTGATTGACTACGACAGGCAGAGACAGCAGGACAAATTCGGTAATGAACCTGCTGCCCTTGGTCAACAGTACGACGGCCCCGCCAAAGAGCAACATGTGACTTATGCGGATATCCATCCGTGCAATGCCCGCCAGCACGGAGAGCAGGACTGTGGCAATGGCCAGGTTGTTTACGGTCAGGTGGTTAATGATGTGCGGGGATATGTTGAAGGAGAGTATATCGGCCAGGGTCAGGGTTCTGAGTTCGCCGATATACGTGGCTGCGTACTGTATCGGCTGAAATGGCAGGCCGATGAGTCTTACGGGGTCCGGCGTGAGGTAAACCGCACCGATGGATGCAATCAGCGCAACGACATATATGCGGTCCTGTGTAGTAAAGGCAGTCTTGGTACGGAGGCGGTCTGCGTAGCGTTCAATCACGTATGAGAGCGTGATCAGTATCAGTACCGGGTACTCGATACCGTGCATGTTACACCACAGCAGTGCAAGCAACGGCAGGAACACAAGCATCTTGGGCCTGTATTCAATTATGTACAGGAAGGTGATAATGTAGAGGTAGTTAAACATGTGTGGTCTGAGCACCATGTCTCTTACGAGTAACACCATGGTGCAGAGTACAAAGACCGCCGTCAGATATGCCAATGAGTCGTTGTTGCGCAGGCGTCCCCTGAATATGAATCCAAAGAGCATCAACACGGTGGCCATGTAAAGGGCAGCCCTCAGTGCGATCAGTCCGTTGTCTGCCGCCAGGGCATATGCCCCGTACAGGGTCAACTGGAACAACCAGTAGTAGTCGATCCCGTCCTTTGGTGGGGTTATGAAGGAGAAGTAGGAGTGCTTGGGTATCTCATGGTGTTGTGCGATGTACTTTCCAACAGAGAGGTGAAACCACGTATCGGTGTCGCCGGCGATGATCGGCATAGTCATAAAAAACCACAAGATAGTGACAAGGAGAAAGGCTGCATAGAGAAAAAAGTGGTAATTCTTTGCAAACAACCTGATGTCTGTGCCTCTGCCAACGTTCACTGTACTACAGCATAACTTAGCACAGGGGGTAATGTCAAGAAAGCCGTGCAGAGAGGCAATTGGGCACCTTTAAAATCCAGTGTCAATTAGTGTATACTAATGTTGCTGTGGATAACAAGTTTTACCCTGTTGGAATTCTCTGCCACGAGCTGGAGAAAAGAAGGGCGATGTTAGAGAAGATCGTCTTTACAAACGGTTGCTTTGATATCCTCCATGCAGGACATATCAGGTATCTGTATCAGGCCAGGGCCTTTGGTGACGTGCTTGTTGTTGCGATCAACTCTGATGCCTCCGTAGGCAGACTAAAGCCCGGCAGACCAATCGTGTCACAGGCGGAGAGGGCAGAGGTACTGGGTGCCCTCAGTATGGTTGACTACGTTACAATCTTTGACGAGGACAACCCATACGAGACCATCAGGGCACTAAGGCCACACGTGCTCGTCAAGGGCGGCGACTGGAAAATCCAGGACATAATAGGCGCAGACCTCGTACCGGAGGTGTATAGCGTTACATACGTCAGTGGCATGTCTACCACAAACATTATAAAGAAAATCAGAGAAAGTATAACCTGAAATGATAAAATTTATTTACAAAAAACATGTCGTTTTCCTGTACAATATATCCTGAGTGTCACGGTATAAAGACAGAGGGTAAAAACCCTGAACCGGTGCATGCGCCGGCTTTGTCAGCCGGCAGGTACGGACAAACTTTGAGATTCCAACTTAGGTGTAATTATGGATAATACTAAACTCAACATGGTGTGTGGCTGGTGTAAGAAGATAAAGGCCAACGACGTCAAATGGCAGACCGTAGAGGAGTTCCTTGCCTCTGCCGGCCTTGGTGATTCTACGCATGGGATGTGCCCCGATTGCTCCGAAAAGATATTTCAGAAGCGCGTGTACCTTGAGAGTTACCAAAATATATGCAAGGTGATCAGCTCCAGCCTCTCTCTGGAGGAGGTGTTGAACCTCATAGTGACAAACGTGGTAAAGGTAATGAACGTCAAGGCTTGCCTGCTACGATTGATAAACAAGAAGTCGAGGACGCTGGACATTGCTGCCCACTTTGGCCTCAGCGACGAGTACGTCAACAAGGGGTCGGTCGGTATAGACAAGAGCGTGGAGGATGCGCTGTCGGGCAAGTCCGTGTCGGTGTACGACATAACCCTCGATGCCCACTCCAAGTACCACAAGGTGGCAGTGCAGGAAGGCATACGGAGTATCGTATCGATTCCGCTGAAGTTCAAGGACGAAATCATCGGTGTTTTGAGGATGTACATATCCGAGCCACGCGACTACACCGAGGAAGACCTCAAGTTCGTCTCCGCCATCGCCGAACAGGCCGCCATCGCAATAATGAATGCAAAGGCATTTGAGACCATCGTTTCTCAGGAGAAGCGATACCTGAGCCTCTTCCAGGAGATATCCAAGACGGTCAGCTCCTCGCTCAACCTCGGTGAGGTCCTGGGTATGATAGTACGGAAAATCCCCGAGGCTATGCAGGTAAAGGCCGCCACAATCAAGCTCGTTGACGATAAATCAAAAAAGATAAAGATGGCCGCCTCCTTTGGCCTCAGCGAGGAGTTCCTTGCAAAGGACCCCGTAACGGAGGGCATAAATATTTCGGAGGCCCTCAGCCACATATACCAACAGACCTCGTCTCTGCCCTTTCTCAAGGAAAAGGACATGCACCTGCTTGACGGCCTGAGCTACATCCCTGAGACCATCTACGACGCCACAACAGACCCCAGGGTGCTGAACAGGAAAGACATGATCGATGAGGGCATAAAGAGCATCCTCACCGTGCCTATAATAGTCCGGCAAAAGTTAATAGGCGTTCTGAAGCTCTTTTCGGGGTGGTACAGGAACTTCACCCAACAGGAAATAGATTTCTCTGCCTCTCTGGCTGCCCAGTGCGGCATAGCTATAGAAAACGCCCGCATGTATGAACAGCGATACGTAGAGCTGACATACCTCAAGACCCTGCAGGAGACGACAAAGCTCCTGAGCAAGACAACGGACTTCCACGAGGTCGTGCAACTGATCGTGCGCAAGCTCCCTGAGATAATGCACACCAAGGCGGCCACCATCAGACTCATCAATCCCGATAGCAGGCAGTTGGAACTGATGGCCTCCTCCGGCCTTAGCAGGGACTACCTCGACAGGGGCAGCGTGGCCTTTGAGGAGAGCGTACAGTTGGCCCTCAGCGGTAAACCCGTCGCCATCTATGACGCCACAAACGACCCGCGCATCATCTATAACAAAGAGGCCGCAAAGGAAGGGATCAAGAGCATTCTCGTTGTACCCCTGACGCTCTATGACGAAATCATAGGCGTGCTTAGGTTGCTGACGGAGCAACACAGGGCTTTTACGCAGGATGAGATAGACTTTGCCATGGCCCTTGCAGAGGAAGCGGCTGTTGCAATTGAAAAGACCCGATTTCACAGCAAGGCGGCTGACCTGAGATAATCACAATGGCAACGGCGTTCAATAAAGTAAGCACCTATCTGAGGATGATAAAGTTCTCACACAGTATCTTTGCACTGCCGTTTGCCTTTACTGCGGCCATACTGGCGGCCAATGGATTACCGTCCTTGAGGCAGGGGCTGTGGATAGCCGTTGCCATGGTCGGTGCTCGCTCCGCTGCCATGGGACTCAACAGGATCGTCGATAGAAAGATAGATGCCCTCAATCCGCGCACAAGCTCCCGGGAACTACCCGCCGGTACCATCAGCGTCACGGATGCCAGGTTGTTTGTTGTTGTATCGACGGCGGTGTTTTTTATTGCGGCATACATGTTAAACCCCCTGTGTTTTAAGCTGGCACCGTTGGCCATAGGGATTATATTTTTCTACTCCTACACAAAGCGGTTTACGTGGGTGTGTCATCTTGTCCTTGGGGTGGCCATTGCGTTGGCGCCTCTGGGGGCATGGATTGCCATAAGAGGCAACTTCTCATATCAGATACTGCCCCTTGTTGCTGCCGTTATCTTCTGGCTTGCGGGCTTTGATACCATCTATGGCCTGCAGGACAGGGACTTTGACAGGTCGCACGGCCTGTACTCCATACCTCAACGATTTGGTGTGCGTGCTGCCCTGAGTATTGCCAGGGGGTTTCACGTCCTGTCGTGGATGCTGTTGGTGCTCACGGGGGGCGTCTTTGACCTGGGCATTGTATACTATGCTGGCATGGTTGGCGTGGCGCTGTTCTTCTGGTATGAACACTCGATCATCAGCAAGGATGACTTGACCAGGATCAATGTAGCGTTCTTTAACGCAAATGGTTATATAAGCATGACGGTGTTTGTCTTTGTGCTGATGGAGAAGTCCTTGTAACGGACAAGAGACAACAGCGATTCGATCTTTAAGTCTGTCTTTCAACCCATCTTTTCCGCTACCAGGTTTAACCCGGATTTTCGGAAACTAAACGGGATTTTTTTACAGCAAAAATATTCTTTGATTTGTCGTCCTGGCGATATATTTTTCCATTTATCCGGAGCTATAATATTTTTAACTATGCAGATGCCAGTTTCACTGGTGCTGCATGAAACAAGAATGTTTTTGGAGGATATTTTGATGTTTGGACAAAGCAACAACCCAACGATAAGGGATATCCAAAACTGCAATACGCCAGGTATAAGGACGTTGCTTATGCTGGCGTTGTTCGTAGTGATTGGAGCTATGTGTATTAACGGCGCCGTCTATGCCAGTACAGTCAATCTGCCTCAAACTGGTCAGGCAACGAGCGATGCCGACGGCGATGACGGAGCAATCCGGACAGGTGTGGCCTGGCCCAATCCTCGATTCACATATGGTGACATGACGATTACAGACAACCTTACGGGACTGGTCTGGACAACAGATGCCGGCACAGCGGGGTTGGGTCTTTGTACAGCTAAAAAATACAAGACCTGGCAAGAGGCACTTGATTACATAACTTGCCTCAACGTTGCCAAATACGCCGGCTACAGCGACTGGCGACTGCCAAACATTAACGAACTTGAAAGCCTCTCAAACCTGGGAGTAACTGATTCATCGGCATGGTTAAAAACACAAGGCTTCACAGGTGTAAACATGTACAACTATTGGTCATCTACATCTTATTCCATTAATAAGGACTACGCGTGGGTTGTTATCATGTTCAGTTAATAAGGACTACGCGTGGGTTGTTATCATGTTCAGTGGAACAATAAAGCTCGAAGCTAAGACCTCCAGTATTGATAGCGTGTGGCCGGTACGTTCCGGACAGTCCGGGGCATATAATAATGCGGCTATCTGGGCCACCGGTCAAATTGTCTCCTACGCTGCCGGTGATGATGGTGCGCTACAGAAGGGTGTGGCTTGGCCTAACCCCAGGTTTAATGATAACGGCAATCAAACGGTTACAGACAATCTTACAGGTCTGGTTTGGAGCAAAAACGCTACTACGCCATCAATAGCTGGAGGTGCAGAACGTTGCATGGGTGGAACCAAGACCTGGCAAGGGGCACTTGATTATATAAAGTGCATTAATACAGCCCAATATCTTGGTTATAGCGACTGGCGACTGCCAAATAGAAAAGAGCTGATTAGCCTGATTGATCGGGCAACGGAGAAGCCATCACTTCCCTCAGATAATCCTTTTTTAGTCGCTCCGGTAGGTGAATATTATTGGTCATCTACGGCAGAAAGTGGCGATGCCTATGATAGCGCATGGGTTGTTGATATACCAAAATCGGGTAATGTGGCAGTCTACCCCAAATATAGTTACTTATATGTTTGGCCGGTACGGGCAGGACAGGTATTGTTTGGTCTATCGGTTTCGAAGTCTGGCACAGGCAGCGGGTCAGTGACGAGTTCAGACGGCAAGATCAATTGTGGAAACACCTGCACGGCTAACTATATCTCAGATTCATCAGTTACTCTAACGGCAAAATCTGACGCAGGTTCAACCTTTACCGGTTGGGGAGGTAGTTGCACCAGGGCGAGTTCAACCTGCATGGTGACAATGTCAGCGGCCAGAGGGGTGATAGCAACGTTTACTTTGGCTCTGACGCCAACAGCGACCCCCACGCCCACCCCTGCTCCAGACAAGATGACCCTCACGGTGACAAAACAGGGAACGGGCGATGGCACGGTGACCTCCTCCCCAGGCACCCTCTCATGGAATGGCAAGACCGGCACGGTATCGTTTGACTCAGGTAAGTTGGTCACCATTAATGCAGTTGCGTCGGCCGGTTCGACGATAAAAAGCTGGACGGATTGCAAGTTCATCACCGGCAGCAACGATTGCGTGGTTGAGATGACCACCGACAAGGCTGTCACGGTGCAGTTGGATAAGATTGGCACAGGCACCGTAACATACGACTTTGACGGGGATGGCAAGAGCGACATCGTCTTTGAGAATTCCGCAACAACCGATTTTGCCATCTGGCTTATAAACGGATTAAATCACACCGGCCATTATGCGGCAACGCATGTCGATCCGGCGTGGAAGATTAATTCGGTAGCTGATTTTAACGGCGATGGCAAGGCCGATATCTTGCTGCAACACTCGGGCAATGGGGCGCTTGTTATCTGGTTTATGGATGGCGGCAATATTGCGTCGGGTAAGTATGTGGTCAATAGCATGGGATCAACTTGGATGGTTGCAGGCGCGGGCGACTTTAACGGTGACGGCAAGGCCGATCTCCTCTTCAGATACATACCTACGGGGGATATCTATCTCTGGCTGATGGATGGTGCCTCAATCACGGGTGGTGGGTACGTCATTCATAGCCTCCCGGAGCAGTGGAAGATCAGGGCAGTGGCCGACTTTGACGGCGACGGCAAGGTCGATATCCTGCTGCAAAACATCGACAGCGGGGATATCTTTATCTGGTTCATGGATGGCAGCAAGATAGCATCGGGTGACTTCGTACTCAAGGGGATGTCTGTGGACTGGGAGATATCTGCCGTGGGGGATTTCAACGGCGACGGTAAGGCCGATATGTTATGGCAATACAAAGATACCGGTGCCATGTTTGTCTGGTTTATGGATGGCGCCTCGATCAAGTCAAGCGGCTTTATGACACAAGGACTTAACGGTGACTGGGTGATTCAATAGCGATAAAGCTAAAAGTGGGGAGGGGGGTGACACTCCTTCCCCTTAATCTATCTACTCGAAAGAAAAGTCCACAAACACGTCCCTAACGTCTGTCTCCAGCCCTTCAATGACCTTGGACTTGAATACCCCCTCTCCCTCGGCTGCTGAAAAAAGCTCGTAAGCGGCCCCTTCGATGATCAGTATCTCAACAGTTTCAAGCTCAGGTAGGACTATCCAATATTCAGGGACTCTAAATTTTTCGTAAATTCTTTTCTTGGTAAGTGTGTCTTTAGCATGAGAGCCTTTAGAGATAATCTCACAAACCATGTCCGGCACGCCTCTTATAAAATCTTGGGCTATTGCCATATTCTCTTTCCTGATAAATAGAATATCAGGCTGTAGTTTTTGCCGTCTTTCTTCCAGTATCACATCAAGCGGTGAGTAATACACCACCCCCAGCTTGTTTTTCTTAACATACGGATTTATTATGTCATATATGTTTTTGCTAATGTTCTGGTGCTTTCTAAACGGACTAGGCCCCATGACTTCCACCCCATTGATGATTTCAGTTAAATCAAAGTCTCTTTCTAATGTCTGCGTATTCATACCTGTAGTATAACATTTTACTCACATGCTGCAGACAAAAAAAGTGTAGACAAATGTGTGTAAGAAATGTTAAAAAAAAAGCGTAGGATTACATGGAACCAACTCTGCTGACAGAATGCAATCATTGTGGTACCAGATACAATGTGTCATCAAAAAATGCGGGCAAGAAGGCGCGCTGTAAGAAGTGTGGCAATAGCTTTGTAATAACCCCAACAGGTATCGGTAACGTTTCCGGAGCCAGGGGGGCAGCGGCCTGGAGTAACATGGTAGGGGAACAACGTATGCCCGGGCAATGGATAACGGGTGATGTCATAATGGACCTCTATGAGGTGACCGGCATCCTGGGAGAGGGTGGCATGGGGACGGTGTACAAGGTGCATCACCGTGGCTGGAATGTTGACCTGGCCGTGAAAAGCCCAAAGCTCTCCAAGCCTAAAAAGGCAAACACTCCTGAACGGTCAGCCGCTACCATGCCTGAAAAATCATCCGCCAGCACGCGGGGAAAATCGCTCGCTGCAGCGCTTGAAAAATCCGTCGAACCAAAAAAGGCACCAGGCGCCATCAGCTTTGAGCAAGAGGCAGAGACTTGGGTGAATCTCGGCCTGCACCCAAACATTGTCAGTTGCTACTACGTGCGTGAAATTGATGCCATCCCGAGGGTCTTTGCAGAGTACATAGAGGGTGGTAGTCTCAACGACTGGATTGCAACGGGCAGACTCACGGAACTGGATAAGATGATAGACATTGCGATACAGTTTGCCTGGGGCCTGCAGTATGCCCACGACAAGGGACTGATACATCAGGACGTCAAACCGGCTAATCTGATGATGACAACAGAAGGTGTTGCAAAGGTGACGGATTTTGGCCTTGCCAAGGCCATGTCAAACTTCGAGGAAGGCATTGACGCCAGCTTTACCCTAAGCTCCGTAAAGAGCACTGGCGGCATGACTCCCGCTTACTGTTCTCCGGAACAGGCCAACCGTGACCGCCTCACTATCAAGACCGATATATGGTCGTGGGCCGTATCCATTCTTGTGATGTTTACCGGGGAAGTGACGTGGCCCTCCGGGACAATCGCAGGGGAAGTCCTGAAGATGTACCTTGACGACGGCACACACAAAGAAGAACTGCCCCCTATGCCCTCACAGATTGCAAGGCTCCTGGGAAGGTGCTTTGAGGAAGACATCTTTAAGCGTCCCGACAGCATGGCCGAAATAGCACAGACTTTGATCGGCATATACAGGGAAGTCACCGGGATGGAGTATATGCGTCCAACACCCGTCATCAGCAAGGCCACGGCAGACAGCCTCAACAACAGGGCCGTGTCACTGCTTGACCTTGGCAGGGACGACGAGGCAGAACGACTCTGGATTGAAGCCGTCAAGCTCGAACCACATCACCCGGAGTCCACGTACAACCTTGGCCTGTCCATGTGGCGCAACGCAAAGGTCTCCGACAACAATCTCATCAAGGAAATGGAAGAGGTACAGAGGTCACACGTGGATGACTGGAGGGGGAACTATCTGCTTGCCCAGGTGCATCTGGAGCGTGATGACTGCAGTGCTGCCATCCGTGTGTTATCAGACCTTGGTGGTGTGTATCTCCAAAGGGACGATGTCAGGGCTGCCTATACCGAGGCCGAGGAGCGTCTCGGCAACTCAAGACGGTTGCTAAGTACCATCAGCGAACACGACGATGCCGTAACCGCCGTGTGTCTGAACAATGACGGCAGTATCGGACTCTCTGCCAGTGGTGACTCACTCCTCAAGCTCTGGAATACGAAAACGGGGGAGTGCTTGCAGGTATTCTTTGGCCACTTGGGGGCCGTGACCGCGGCCTATCTCACACCCGATGCACGCTATGTCATCTCCGGGGGGGTTGACAAGACCGTCCGCGTCTGGGACGCCTCCACCGGTTCCTGCCTGCACACGCTCAAAGGACACAACGGCCCGGTGATGAGCGTACACATAGACAAGGACGCCAAACATCCACTCTCCGGAAGCGAAGACGGAACCACCATGATGTGGGACCTGGCTTCGGGACATTACTTTCGCTCCTTTGGCAATCACAAGGGCGGCGTCTGTTCCGTCCTGACAGGCATTACCCCTAAGAACGTTTTCTCTGCCGGCAAGGATAGCCTCATCAGGCTCTGGGAAGTCGATACCCTGCGCTGCATACACATATTCAAGGGACACACCGCCACGGTCAACTCCATATCGATCAGTCAGGATGGCGAAACCATGATATCGGGCAGCTCCGACAAGACCATAATCCTGTGGGACGTATCATCAAAGCACGCCATCAGCACCTTATCCGAGCACGTTGACGTGGTGACTTCGGTTATCCTGAGCTGGGGGGGGAGGACTGCCCTGTCCGGGAGCATGGATAAAACCGTCAAACAGTGGGACGTCTCAACCGGCAGGTGCATGAGAACCTTTGAATCCGACAACGAAGGGATATCATCGGTCTATATGAGCATGGATGGCAAGATGGCCATATCGGGCAGCAACGACGGCACTATCCACATATGGCAGATCGAAACTGACAGACAACCCTACCAGGCGCCGATGATGTTGTCACAGGTGCTCAAGAGCGAAACGGCATTTTCGGCGATGATGCTCTACGGCAAGGAGTTGGCTGATGCCCAGAGGGCACAGATGCTCGGTGACTTTGCAAAAACCGCTCTGCACATCCAAAAAGCACGACAGCAGAAGGGATACAGTCGTGCCGCCGAGGCCATGAATATATGGAGAGGTCTCTATGCCCGCTTCCCCCGTACCGAACTCAATGGGGCATGGGAGGGGGCAACGCTTAAGGAGCATGAGGGTGCGGTCAACGCCGTCTCTATCGATGACAGGGGCAAGTACCTGTTGTCGGCCAGCTCCGATGGTACGGTGAAACTATGGGATATAGAGCAGGGGTACTGTATACGTACCTTTAAGTCTCATACGGGGTCCGTGCTCTGTACGGTGTTGAGCGCAGATGGCGAGCTTGCTCTCTCCGGCAGTGCCGACTCCACGATCAGGTTATGGGAGACGTCGAGGGAGCGTGAAAAGCGCGCATTTAGAGGACACGTAGGGCCGATCAGGGGGATTTGCATGAGCAGGGACGGTCGGCTGGCGCTGTCATGTGGCAGCGATGGCACCCTGAGGGTCTGGGATATCAACACGGGTAGGGAGTTAAAGAGATTTGAGGGCCACAATGGCGCCGTAAACTCCGTGAGTCTTGGTCTGGATGGCAGGTTTGCCATATCCGGCGGCGCTGATAACAGGATAAACCGCTGGGAGATAGCAGGGTTTATGAAGAGCCTCAATACGTTTCAGGGCCACTATGGCAACGTACTGTCGGTCTATCTCGGTCACGATGGCAAGGTGGCGGTATCGGGCAGCGAGGACAAGACCGTCAAGGTATGGGATATATCCACGGGCCAGTGCGTAAAGACGCTTGAGGGACACATTGCACCGGTTACCTGTGTGCATATGACCCTTGATGGCGCCTACATTCTCTCAGGCAGCCTTGATAACACGATCCGCCTGTGGAATACTAAATCCGGTGTGTGTGTGCGAGTCTTCCAGGGACACCTGCACGCCATTCAGTCCGTGTTCATGAGCAGGGATGGCCGGATGGCGGCATCGGCCAGCGAAGATGGCAGCATCAAGCTCTGGGTACTCGACTGGGAGCTTAATACCAGGCAAGTTAAGGATTGGGACGTGGCTGCAAACGCCTACCTCGATATATTCCTGACCAATCACACCCCGTATATTGATAAGCTCACCAGGAGAGGACAGCCCGTGTGGAATGCCAATGACCTTGAAGACCTCTTGTTTATGCTGGGGTGTGCCGGCCATGGTCATCTATCCGCAGGGAGTGTCGATGCCGAACTGAAAAAAATGGTCAAACAAAAACTGAAAAAGACCTGAGTTTCTGCCAAGGCAACAGTGTCAGCGTGGATGGAGTTGAACATACGAAAGAAGGGGAGTTGCCCTACTTGTAGTCAACAGGTCGGAAGCATTTCCGCGCAAGTTCAAAGCCAAGTTTTACAGCCATGTTCCAATCAGGGATACCCATCTCATAGTCTCCTCTCTTGTTGTAGACAGCACCACGATAATAGTACGCCTCTGCATATTTTGGATTTACCTCTATAGCCCTGGTGTAGTCAGCAATAGCCCTGTCGCAATCTCCTTTTTTATCATAGGCAGCGCCACGATCATAGTACGCCTCTGCATACTTTGGATTTATTCCTATAGCCCTGGTATGATCAGCGATAGCCCTATCGTAGTACTCTTTGCTAAAGAGCCAGACACAGGTTCCTTTTATTGCCCAGGCAATCCCACGGTTAACGTACGCCACAGTATCCAGTGGGTTTATCTCAATACCTCTGGTGTAGTCAGCAATAGCCTTATCGTAATCTCCCTTTTTAACGGATGTTCTGCGCAAAAAAAGGCTTACTTCCTTTAAATATAAGGTTTTATAAAAGAAAATGTGTAAACACGTAGACACTAAAACTTGATTTTATTAGTGAGGCATGGTATAATACATTTCATGATAACTTATTAATATAGCAAAGAATTTTAAAATGTAGACACTATCAATTTTGAATAATCGTTTAGTGTCAAGGGGTTACACGATTTTTTACAGTCAAAACCCAGAACATCCGTTTTAAACCATGTGTTACCACGACTAACGTAGGCCACGGCATTTCGCGGATTTATCTCAATGGCCCTGGTGTAGTCGGCAATAGCCACGTCATAGATACATGATTCCTTATTGGAATGTCCAGGTGTCTTTTGTTCTTGTCTTGGTTTAAAACAGTTTTTGCGATGCTCTAAAATTTTCCGATAGGCGTCATTTATCTCTTTAGTCTTATCTTCTGATTTCTTCTTTAATCGTTCATTTTCTACAGCAAACCTGTCAGGATGCCAAACCTTTATTGAATCCCTGTAGGCATCCTTTATCTCATTTTCAGAAGCACCAGCCGTTATTCCAAGCACTTCGTAATATTTCTCTATACCGTCCATATCCTGCGAACTTAATATACCCTGAATTTATGTTTATAACAATCAAAGCAGAAGCATCTAAATCTACTTCTAAACCAAAAATACACAACGTAGTATATCAAAAAAAAACCGTGTCAATAGTCTTTTTTGTGTTATTAATTCGGATGCCTTATTCTAAAATAATGGAGTCTGACAACAAAAGCATGGCAAGTGTCTGTTAATTATCGTAAAAAGGTATCCTCTTTATATTCCATGGTAACTCTACTTTTACGCATCCTGGATTCCTGGTCAAGCTCAGTGGCTGAAGAACATCGTGGAGCATCTGAAGTAAGATCAACGTGAAAAATCCTTAGACAGGAAGGTGTTCTCCGATGTATCCAATAATAAAGTCATTTGTATCAGCGTCAGGTGGATGGAAGTGTATGCGTATGTTTTGGCCATATAGTTTGCTGTGCCAACTGAAGGTTCTTTCTACTCCGTCAGGGCACTCAAACGTTCTTTGGCGGCCATAATGTTTTAATGTTATGTCAATTTCAGGGGTAGCCTTAATACCCATATTTTGAAAATCAGGGGCTTGAACCTTGCCTGTACGGACATTGCTAATGTAATCATTCATATATTTAAGATGACGGAAGATGAGATGAGAGAGTACCTTGAAATTGCCGTCTCTGAGCTGAACTTTAACGGCTTCACAGAAAATCAATTCAGGAAATAATAGCTTACGTTGATTCCAGAAATCGTCCCACGAAGTAATGTCAGTCTTAATGGCATTATTACAAAAACACTTAGCAATAGAATGGTCAAAAATATTGTCTATTTTCAAAGGTTGTTCTTTACCGGTTTCATCGCAATATAGAACTTCTATGTGATCGAGACCAAAAGGTGGTGCGTTTTTTAGGCTCGTCAGAATACCTGAGAGTTGAGCTGCGGCAGCAATACTGCTACCTGTAGCGTCTTGGTTGTTGGAGGTTATGGTGCATTGGTGGACGGTATATTCTATAAGTGTCTCAAAATATGGACCCTTGGTAACATACCTCAGAAATCTGCTTCTTATTGCTTGATCGATGGAGTTGTCATAGATAAATCTTTTCACTGCGTATCCTGAAGAAATCTCATATTGCCACAGATTACGGGAAACATGAACCTGATTACCAGTTAAGACAGGGCGAAGTACATCGATAGTCTTAATTAGTTCTCCTATTAATTCCGTGCATTGATTGAGGTTTTTGGCTTGTCCTGCAAATGAGAACTCATTTACAAATCCATACATTACAGCAGCTCTCCCAAGTCTGTATCCATTTGATCGAAAAAGCCTTCAGGCCAACTATCGATCCTCCCGTCTTTGTCCATCAAAGGGTGTGAGAGTTTGTAGTCCCTGTTGAAATAATTAATAGCCACGTCAGAGCTGTCTATTATCCCTCGTTTAACTGCCACTCTTATCCCGTTGAGTATGTGATCGCTGTGTGTCTCAGTTATAACTTGTATACCGGCAGAGGCCACACGAACCAAAAATACAGCCAGGTGAGACTGAGCCTTAGGGTGTAGGTGAGATTCAGGGTTTTCACAGATGATGACGTCGCCTTTTTTACTCATCAGGGCTGCCGCGACAATAGGCAGGCAATATGTTATACCAAAGCCAACGTTTGTTGGCCTGAAATATTCCGTATCCTTGTTGTAACTACTAATACCCATAGTTAAAACATCTGACTCGGTTATTTTCTTATACTCAAATCGGATTCCAGGAATCAAATAATTCATCCACTGTTCAGCTTGATATAAGAGGGTGTATGATTTTGGATCCGTTGCATTGCCATTGGCATCTGATTCAATATAAGCCAGCTCTCTTGTAGCAATTGGATTTTGTCCAAATTGGTGAAGGCAATGGACGGTAAATTGCCCCATATTACCTACAGACATATTAGATATTGATTCATCGCTTATTGGGTAGAACAACAGTGGTCCTGTCCTCATTGCACTTATATGTGTAAGACGTATATCTCGCAATGTCTTGTGTAATAGAGCAAGGCTTTCGTCATACTCTATGTCTATGTGATGGTCTTCGTAATTATTTTTATCGTACAGTAACACCAATTTTAAAATCTTATCAGGACATTCAGTAACGGAAAACGAAATAGTTATATCATCTTTATCTGACCACTGACAGATAACATCACGTGCATTTCCTATGTGTACATAAGGGCCATTGAGAGATATAATCCGGCATCCGTGTCTATGAGAGTATTGCCCGGAGCCTTGCGTTCCAACTGCGTACATAGTATTTCCGATTCCATACCCGCTTGTTTCAGCCGTTTGCTTCAACAACAACAGAGCTTGAATCACCGACGACTTACCAGTATTGTTGGCACCGGCGAGTATTGTCAGCGGGGCAAGTGGTATTGTCTCATCTAAAAAACACTTAAACCTTTCTAATCTCACATAAGCTATCATTGACGTATCGACTCCTTTATTAAATTTTCAACGGTGCTGAAACGGTAATGAACCTTGCTAACATCACTGGTACCCTGTGTGATTGAAGTATTAAATCTTTGATCATTATTTATAACGTCTATGAATTTGCTCACTATCTTTTCTTTATGCTTCTTAATCAGCTCAATGTCTATCGCACTAAGAGAGACAGACCATGTTTCAAAGAGTGCTTTGTTTATGGGATTTTTCCTGCCATTTTTTTTGTAAATTTTTCTAAACGCATACTTACCAAATGTTTCGATGGCCTTTAACATGGAACCAATAAAAGATTCTTTTAGAGATATAATCTCTTGATTATTTTTAGCGTTGATGTTTTTCATTGTATCTCCGAGAAAGGTATCAAGATCAGGTTTTTTATATGACTTATAATCTGTCAGGTAGAATGCAAAAAAACGGAGTATGCACTCCATATCAGCCATTCGCTCATCAGGTATTGAGTTATCGGTGGCTGTCTTAAATTCATTTGAAGACGCCAGGTCTCTAAGTAGTCTTGTTGATTTACCCTGAAACAGACAATGGCGTATTTCTTGAGAGCTTAAGACCAAGCCGCCAGTATTGAGCCTCCTGAAGATAGTAAATTTTGCCTCAGTGGGTGTCTCTGGCCTGATAATATAAAAGAAAAGAGATGTCTCTTCCAACCGTCGTTGCAAATGTCTGGGGATTTGACTGAATCTCTTTTTACCTATCTCACTTTCAAGAAACTCGAGACCGGTTAAAGTCAAATTGTCTTCATTTATGAAATCATTTAACGTACTAAGTCGTTGAAGACCATCCACAACCAGCCATTGACCATCATTTGTTGCATCTACATAAAAACTTGGTAATGGTATTCTCATCAACATAGACTCTATAAGACGGCTTTGTCTAATCTCATCCCACACAAAATTTCGCTGAAAATCAGGCTGGAGATTTATTTCATGCTTTTCAACCTTTCTCATTATTTGAAACACAGGGAATGAATCTTTATCTATCCTAATCAAACGCGGATCGTATGATTGAGCAGCGAACTCACTACCAATCAGCTCTTCCTCTTCTATACCAGTGTTGCTCTCGTTTAACAAACTATTCATTAATATTAAAATTAAAATTCTATCAGAATTACCAAATCTTTGTCAAGTGGACTCTACCCCCCCCCGATTTTACTATAACGTGACATTGTCAAATTAAGAGGATACAAATTCACAAAAAGTTGCGTAAAAATAAATTTACGATTGCATTTCAATCAACGGGCATGTTATTTTTAAAAGCATGAGAGTTGGAATATAGAGCGTTTCGACAATGATAACGTCAGTGTCTAACCCCAAAATAAAAGAGGCCACCTTGATAAAGAAACGCCACGCCTTCTACAAGAACGACGCATTTTTCGTTGAGGGTCTGAAGGTCGTCTCAATGGCCTTGAGTTCGGGGGCTGTTATCAGGCGGCTATTTTATACGGCGGACAATGTTTTGGACGTCGAACCAATACGCAGTGCGGCCATCGAAGCCATTGAGGTTTCATGGGAGGTCATTGCCAGGTTAAGCGACACGCAGGCGCCCCAGGGTGTGGTGGCCATTGCGCAGAAGGACGTGGTGCCGCTGCGGGGGCTGTTGCTCAAGGGTGCTGCCCTTGCCGTGGTGTGCGACAGGGTGAAGGACCCCGGCAACGTTGGAGCGATCATACGCACGGCGGATGCCTTTGGTGCCGATGCCGTGGTGGTGTTGCCGCAGACGTGCAACCCGTTTTCACCCAAGGTGGTCAGGGCCTCTGCCGGGAGCATCTTCAATCTGCCCGTTGTGTATGCCTCTGCCGTGGAGCTTGTGGATTGGGTGCGGCAACGGGGCATCACGCTGGCCGTGACCACGCCGCATATCGGGATGGCCATCGACGATGCCGATCTGGCGTGTCCGCTTGCCCTGGTCGCAGGGGAGGAGGCCGCAGGGATCGACCCCTGGCTCCTTGACAGGGCTACTCTCACCGTCAACATCCCCATGGTCGGCGCCGCAGAAAGTCTCAACGTGGCCACCTCCGTCGCCGTCTCTCTGTATGAAGCACGCAGGCAGAGGAAAGAAAAGAAGGGGAGCGGCTCCGCCCTCCCCTCAGACCCCTCCCGCAAGGGGAGGGGTGAGCCACCCCAGGCACGAAGAAGTCCCCTTGACCCCATAATGCTCGTGCCATGATTCATAAACTCATTGCATTTTTTATTATTAGCATGATATACTACGATTTAATATGATAGTATTGGTTTAGGTTAGTTATGATGTTGTTTCGTTTCACTCAGTGGGAGACATGAAGACGGATAACCCTGACAGGGAGTCCTTTTATTCAACTAATGACAATGGGAAGTTGCGAACCATTGTCGAGGCCTCCCCCCTTGGAATTATATATATGGACAAGGCGGGGAAGGTGTTGATGTACAACGCTGCAGCGGAGGGGATTTTTGGCTGGAGTGCAGAGGATGTCGTTGGCTCTGAGCTGCCTTTTGTCCTCGATGAGCCTTCTGCGGGAAACCCTACAACCGTGTGTCCGCAGATATTTGATGCACTGTCACGTGGAGAGGCCGTTACCGGGGTTGAGCTAAGGCGCTTCCGCAAGGACGGCATGTTGATAGACATAAATGTCTCTATGGCACCCGTGCGGGATCACTCCGGTAATATTACCGGATTCATGGGGATTTTTGCCAACGTTACAGACCAGAAACGCGCCGAAGAGTGTCTGGTGGAAAGTGAAAGCCTCTACCGCAGCATATTCGAGATATCCGGCGGGGCCACTATCGTCATCGACGGCGACGGCACTATCACGATGATTAACGACGAGTTCGAAACAATCACCGGCTACAACCGCAAAGATACCGAAAATCGAAAAATCTGGATGGACATACTTGCCCCCGATGAAGTCCCCAGAATAAAGCTAAATTATGACAACAGGGCACTGTATAAAAACGCCTCATTAAAACAATATGAGACCATTATTGTCAACAAGTACGGCACGCGAAAAAACGTCTACGTCAACTTCAAAAACATCACCGGCAGCGACAAGTGTATCATGTCTATCGTTGACATCACCGAACACAAGCAGGTGTCAAAGGCGCTGGAGGAGCAGGCACGACTGGCAGCCTTCTCCGCCGAAATAGGCAATGCGCTCAGTTGTAAGGAAGACCTCCAACAGATGCTCAGGAGTTGTACGGATGCAGTGGTCAACAAGATAGGGGCCTCCCTCTGCTGCATATGGCTCTATGACTCTGAGACGAACATGCTTGTCATGCAATCCGCCTCGGGGCCATGCACGGATATAGATGACGCTTACGACAGAGTCCCCCTGGGAATGTATGAGGTCGGTGGTATAGGCTCAAATCGCAGACCGGTGATGACAAACAATGCACTGGCAGAGCCGTTCTTTCACGACGACGAGTGGGCAAGACGTAATCAGTTTGTCTCCTTTGGCGGATATCCGCTGGTTGTGGAGGACCAACTGATGGGTGTTATGGCCGCTTTTTGCCGCAACAGACTCAGTGAGTTTGCATTCAGGGCAATGGTGGCCTCCGCAGACAATATCGCAACCGGCATAAAGCGCAAATGCGTGGAGATCGAAATAAAGCTCAAACATGCAGAGCTTCAAGACCTCAACCGGAAACTTGAACAACGTGTCGCCGAAGAGATCGTCCAGAGACAGCAGAAGGAACAGATGCTGATACAGCAGTCCAAGATGGCCGCAATGGGTGAGATGATAGGCGCCATTGCCCACCAGTGGCGTCAACCCCTTAATGCCGTCGGACTGATAGTACAGGACCTCGAGGACGCATTTGAGTACGGCGAAATCGACAGGGAATACATCCAGAGGGCCGTCACAGATACAATGAAACAGATTCAGTTCATGTCAAAGACCATAGACGACTTCCGCAACTTCTTCCGACCGGCCAAGGAAAAAGAAACCTTTAACTGTCTCAGCGCAATTAACTCCATGATATCTATAGTCAGCGCCCAGCTCTTTAACAATTCCATAGGTGTCAAGGTCACTTCCGCTGATGACAACGCACTGTTTGTCAACGGCTTCCCCAACGAGTTCAAGCAGGCCGTGCTGAACATCATCAATAACTCCAAAGATGCCATCATAGACAACAGAAGGAAGCCGGCTCAGGTTGCCGAAAAAGGCAGGATCACGATAAATATATCCAAAGAAGCCGGCAAGATCGTCGTGGTCATAACAGACAACGGCGGGGGTATAGAAGAAGGTATAATTGACAGGATTTTTGAGCCGTATTTCACAACCAAGGAGCAGGGTAAGGGCACCGGCATAGGTCTGTACATGTCCAAGACCATTATTGAACGTAACATGGGCGGTAAGCTCGACGTCCGAAACGTTGACCATGGAGCAGAGTTTCGTATTGAGTTATAAATACGCACAAATACACCGCACTGTGGTTGCAGCGGATTGTCTTTGTGAGCGATTGACAAAATCTCCGGCGATACCGTACCGTATATGATAATGGTGTGTTTTTGAGAGATAACGTGTTATATTACGATGAAAAGAGAAAGTAACAATAGAATGGCCTATTGAGAGCATAAAAAAAATTTCCAAGGAGGTATGTTGTGTATATAGCTATGATTGCCTCGGAGTGTGCGCCGGTTTCCAAGGTGGGCGGACTTGCAGACGTAGTGGACGGATTAAGCCGTGAGTTGGCCAGAAAGGGCCATAAGATCGAAGTAATCCTTCCATATTACGATTGCATGAACCACTCGCTGGTTGAGGACCTGCAGAACAATCCGATGGCGCTTTCGGTTCAATATGGAGGCAAACGTGTGTTTTGCACCGCCCACATGGGCAGGGTGCATGATAACGTCTGTTACTTTATCAAATCGCATTCGGAGGAAAAATACTTCGACAGAGGCAGCTTCTATGGTGCCGGGGATGATGAGGAACGTTTCACCTTCTTCTGCCTGGCTGCCCTGGAGTTCCTCAAGGAGGCCGGCAAACACCCCGACGTCATCCACTGCCACGACTGGCAAACCGCACTGATCCCGATACTGCTCAAAACCAGTCACCAGAGAGCAACAAAGACCTGTTACACGATCCATAACATAAAACACCAGGGCAAGATCACCGACAATGCCCTGAAAAAGGCCGGTCTGGACCCCGCATCCTTATCCGGCAAGGGCTCCATCATGGACGACTCCAAACAGGGCTACATAAATCTCATGAAGGGCGGTATAATCCACGCCGATGCGGTCACCACCGTTTCTCCGCAGTATGCCCTGGAAACCCGCACCTCAAAGCTCGGCGAGGGCCTCGAGGCTATCCTCTCCCAACATGCAGCCAAGTACGAAGGCATCATCAACGGCGTTGACTACGACACCTGGAATCCCGCAACTGACACCAACATCCCCTTCAACTATGCCATAGAAACCATAGAGGACAAGTTCAAAAACAAGGAACGCCTCAGAGCCAAGCTCTCCATGCGCAATGCCTTCAAACCAATCGTTTCGGTCGTGGGACGCCTCGATATGCAAAAGGGCGTACATCTGATCAGACACGCCATACTCAATGCCCTCAGCACCGGTATGCAGTTTGTCCTCCTTGGCTCATCCCCGGATAAGGAAATAGCCGAGTACTTCTATCACCTAAAACACTACCTCAGGAACAACCCCGATTGCCACATAAATCTCAGCCATGACGAAGACCTCGCACATCTGATCTATGCCGGGTCTGATTTCCTGCTGATGCCGAGCCTGTTTGAGCCGTGCGGCCTGACACAGATGCTCGCCATGCGATACGGCACCGTACCCATCGTCAGAAAAACCGGCGGCCTCAGCGATACCGTCTTTGACATCGAGGACCCCAATACCCTGCGTACTCAACGAAACGGTTTCGTATTCACAGACTTCACTTACGATGCCATTGAGCAGACCCTCAAACGCGCCGCCTCAACATGGAACGAAAAACCTTATACCTTCAGGGAAATCATGCTGACCGATATGACCACCGATTACTCGTGGACATTGCCTGCTGAGAAGTACCTGACCGTATACAGTAAAATATCCGGTAAACAATAAATCATCGAAATGGACAATACAACAAAAGGAGACTCTATGGACACAGACATGAACACAAACACCTTAGGACACAGGATACAAACCGATGACGTGCATGGCATCACATACCTGATTTCGGACATGACACGATATCCCATCAATGAGGAATACGAAATCCCCCCTAAGTACGACATTGATACCATAGTAGCGCTGCCGGTTAACGAAAACAAGATTTTTGTTTACTGGGAATTAACGCAGACTCTGCTGTCAGACAAGTTACAGGACCCTGCGTCATCGAATTTCACAGTAAAGATATACGAAATAAACGCAGGCCAGAAAAAGGACGATAAAGAAAAAGAAATATGGGTAACCCCAGCCGATGGAGTCGTGGGCAGTGTCTACATCCCCTGCACGGAGGCCTTCAGACCCATGGTGGCTGCCATTGGCGTGGAGAGGGATGGCAACTTCGTCGAACTGCTGAGGTCTAATCATTTAAACGTGCCGTCGTTTAAGGTGCTGGGGCTGAAAGAGGAGTTCTGGAGCAAGGGCGTCCTGATTACCGAAGAAGAGAAGGTCGCAGATGCACCCATCAAGGAAATCGCCCCCGAACTTGAACAGACCACCGATATTTTTGAAAAGGAAATGGGCATAGTCGGCCAGCTCCTTGAGATACGCTTCAAGGACACGGAGAGCATAGAGGTGATCCTGGCACTGATAGAGAAGCTCAAGCACCTGTCGGGCGATGACAAGACGATGCTTGACCTGATAAAACGGTTCTTTGAGACCAGGGTAGAGGACATCCGGTTGTTGAGCCTGTTTTTGGAGTTTATCAAGTTTCTCGGTCAAAAGGACAAGGGCAAGGAATCCGGTTCCGGTTCTGTGAGGGAGTACTTTGAAAAATTAAAAGACGCAGCCGGAATGCCCGGTTCAAGCGAAATGTCATCAAGTGAAAGGAGCTAATCCGATGGTACAGGGATATTGGTTGCCGGTTTTACACTCACATCTGCCATTTGTAAAACACCCGGAGTTTGACTATTTTTTGGAGGAACACTGGCTCTTTGAGGCCGTCTCTGAGACGTACATGCCGCTGCTTATGCGAATGAAGAAGTTCGAGGCCGAAAATCAGGACTTTCGTCTGACCGTATCGGTGTCACCGCCGCTGGCCGAAATGCTTGCCGACGAGTATCTCACCGACCTGTTCCTTAAGTACCTCGACAGACTCATCGAGCTATCCCAGAAGGAGATGAGACGCTTGAGGACAAACAGCGGACTGTTGCCTGTTGCCACGTTCTACTACAAGAGGTTTCTTGAGCTGAAGTCATTCTTTACCGACGTGCTTAATTATAGTGTGTTAAATGGCTACAAGTATTTTTCTCAAAAGGGCTGGCTGGAGGTAATCACCTGTGGTGCAACCCACGGATACCTGCCCCTGTTGCGGACAAACGTTCGTGCAGTGGAGGCGCAAATAGACCTGGCCGTGCAGAGTCACAGCAAGCACTTTGGAAAGGCGCCCGATGGCATATGGTTGCCCGAGTGTGCGTACTACGAGGACCTCGATGAAATCCTCAGAAAATACGGCCTGAAATATTTCTTCATAGAATCGCACGGATTGGCCAACGGCGTGCCCTCACCCAAGTACTCGGTGTACTCAGCCGCCCACACGTTAAATGGCGTAGCGGTCTTTGCCAGGGACGTTGAGACATCCAGGCAGGTCTGGAGTGCCGAGGCCGGTTATCCGGGCAACCCCGATTATCGTGACTTCTATCGTGACATCGGTTTTGACCTGGACATGGATTACATCAAACCATACATCTCACCCGATGGCAACAGGGTCTTTACCGGAATCAAGTACTACAAGATAACCGGTGAGACCGAAGACAAGCTCCCCTATGACCCGCTGGCGGCGTTTCACAAGACCAGGTTTCATGCCGAGCACTTCTGCGCTGGCAGATACAAGCAGATCGAAATGTTGAAGGCATCCATTGACAGACCGCCGCTGATTGTCTCCCCGTATGATGCCGAGCTGTATGGTCACTGGTGGTTTGAGGGGCCGGACTTCCTCTATCACGTCCTGATGCAACTGCAAAAGGACGGCATCATCAAGCCCGTAACCGCTCCGGAGTACCTCAAGGAGTATCCCAAGAATCAGACCGTATGTCCCAGTCCGTCCTCGTGGGGTGAAAACGGCTACTACGAGGTCTGGCTCAACGACGACAACAACTGGATTTACAGACACCTGCACTTCATGGCAGACACCATGCAAAAGTTGGCCAACACCTACTACGACATGTCCGGTGAAGACCCCGAAACCGAACGGCTCAACACAAAGGTGCTGAATCAGTTGGCCAGGGAACTTCTGCTTGCTCAGAGTAGTGACTGGGCGTTTCTGATAACCCGTGGAACCGCCATCGAGTATTCCGTCAAGCGCACAAAAGAACACATCTCCAACTTCAACCGTCTGCTGGAGAGCTTTAATAACAAAAACGTTGACGTGATATTCCTCAACTGGCTCGAATACAAAAACTCCATATTCGAAGACCTCGACTTCCGTATATACTCAAGCAAAAACTGAAGAAAAAGAAGAAGAAAGAAAGAAGGGGGAGCTCTGCTCCCCCTCAGACCCCCTCGCAAGGGGAGGGGCGAGGCGCCCTGGCTACGAAGAAGTCCCCTTGACCCCGTAAAGGGCTGGTTGATTAAGTTGGAAAGGGGTAACTATAATTAGGATAGCGTAAAAAGTGCTTGACCTTACATGGATAAAAGAGTGTGTTATGAAAAATGATTTTTATTTTTCAAGACATGCTGACATTGAACGTCAAACTGACAATCTCACAGTATGGGAAGTTGAAGAGGCATTAAATACAGGTATAATTTTAGAACATTACGATGATACAGGACGTGGCGAGAGCTGTTTGGTTGTTGGTTTTACGGAGATGGGTAAGTCCATACATATAGTGTGTGGCCGAAGGGGAAAGGCGTTAGCGATTATAACCGTATACATTCCTCTTCCGCCTAAGTTTAGGACTCCTTATGAACGGGGGAATAAAGATGAAAATTTGTAACTTTTGTGGAAACAGTAGTTTTGTAGAAAAGCGAGTACAATATATATACAAGCACGACGATCGATTTCTTATTGTAAACGGTGTGCCATGCCAGGAGTGTACGTTTTGTGGGGAACAATATTTTGAGGCCGTGGTATTAAAAAAAATCGAAAAGGATTTTCGTGACATATATTTTTATGGTAAAGTAGTTGAGCAGGAAATAAAGGTACCTGTTGAGGAGTTTGCTGAGACATAGAAAGTGTAGGAAGAATGATTATGCGCAAGGGAGGAGGTTCGTACAGTTGTAGGTTGGGGATGGTGTTGGGGTGTTGCGTTAAGTGTAGATGGCAAGCTCATCATTTTATTGAGGTAATATTATAATATGTTACAAAAGACGGTACTAATCGTGGATGACAGCAGTCTGGCACGCATGATGATGAAAAACATAATAGTCCAAGCATATCCGCACTGGAAGGTTGCAGAGGCTGGCAATGGTGACGAAGCCCTGGCCATTGTCAGGGATAGCGAAATAGCAATAGCCTTGATCGATTTTAACATGCCCGGCATGAACGGGATTGAGCTCTCTGCGCAATTGATGACACTGTACCCGACAATGAGCATCCACCTGGTAACGGCCAACATCCAGGAGAAGATGCAGCAGCGGGCCGACGCCATGGGGGTTGGATTTATCCGCAAGCCGGTATCCAGGGATGCCCTTGCCAGGGTATTTGCCGGTGTTGAGGGGGGGCAGTAGTCATGGATTTAACCGACATGGAACAGGATGCACTGAAGGAGTTTTTTAACATGGGGCTTGGTATGGCGGCGGATTCGCTGAGTCAGATGGTTAAAAAGGAGATATTCCTGTCCCTGCCGCAGCTCGCCGTAGTGACGCATCAGCAGGCCATAGCGTTGGTCAACCATCAGGACGAGGGTAAGCTCGTTGCAGTACGGCAGAATTTTCTGGGTGAACTGGAGGGGACGGCGCTGTTAATCTTCCCCGGGGGCAAGGGCCTTGAGCTGGTCAGGACGTTGTTGGGTGAAAACATCCCGCTTGAATCGCTGACGGAGCTTGAGCAAGAGACCTTGCTTGATGTGGGTAACGTCATACTGAATGCTTTTCTGTCGAGCTTTACGCAGATGATGACCATTGACTTTGAATTCGAAGCAGCCGAGTTCCTCAAGGCCGACTGTGAAGCACTGCTTGCCCTGAACTCCCACAGAATAGTCCGTTCAACCAAGTCTGACAACAGTAACGACGAAGAACAGGCTTTTTTTCTGATGATGGACTTTAAGACCGAGGAAGACGAGCGCAGACACTCTAGTCTAAGAGGTTATGTGGTACTGCTTTTCTCCAGGGAGGCAATGGCAATCCTACGAAAGGAACTGCAACGCATCTTGGCGACATTTATAAGGTCATGATATCCGTCGAATCCTGCTCCTACGACACGGATGACCTCAGGCGCATGATAGCCCATTACGTGGGTGATGAGCGAGTGCCACGGAGGATAAGGCTCATGGAGGATACGTCGGACTTTTTTAGGATCGAATACGACGATGTCGTCCTGCTGGGGGGCAGGCCATACCTCATGCGAAACAACCAGAAGGAGGGGCGCTTTGGCATTGACGATGAGCCAAAGTTCTGGGTCAGAAAGGCCATAGACCTTGTCGATGGCAGCGAAAAGATAATCAAGATGGTGTTTCACGAAAGATACAACGCCAACATCGGCGGGATTGTCTTTGACTGTGTGAGGAGTCCGCAGAAGGAGGCGCGTATCCTGGGCAAGGTTGCCGGTAACGAGCGATTCATGCAAGGCTTTGCGGCCAAGGATTCAGCAGGTAACATAATCCGTGTGCTAGACTACATCAGGGGGGTAAACTTTTCGGCCCACGTCCTGTCACTAAACAAGGGACACGAAAAATATTATCACACCAATCTCCGGGAGGTCATCGACGAGTTCATTGCCTTGGTACAGGCCATCGGGTTCTTGCATGGCTGCAACGAAAAACATGGCGACATCAGACGCGATCACATTATCATGGATAGCAACACTGGTAAGGGGCGTTGGATTGACTTTGACTACACCTTTTTAAATGCGCAGAACAGGTTTGGCTATGATCTCTTTGGCCTTGGCAACATCCTGACCTTTGTCGTGGCCGGCGGCGATGTCACAGTCCAAACGCTTCAGACAAATAACCCGCAACTCTTGCAACGTCTCAGTGAGGATGACATGAACATCGTCTTTCAAAACCGCCTGGTCAATCTCAGGAAGGTCTATCCCTACGTTGCTGATGCATTAAACCTGGTGCTCCTGCACTTCTCCAACGGGGCCAACGTCTTCTATGACACCGTTGCGGAGTTCCTGGAGGACCTCCTGGAGGCAAGAGATAAGCTCACGTAAGTGAGACCAAGGAGCCGCGTGCTATGAATGAAACAGACGTTAGATTTGATATGTTTACATTGATCAAGGCCAGACGGCTCCTCATAGCCGTGGATGACAACGAGCACTCACGGCGTGCAGTACGCTTTGTGGGCGAACTGCTTGGAGGGTTGCCGGGCTTTAGCGTACACATATGCCACATTGCCGTGCTGCTTGAAGACGATGCCTTTGTCTCTGAGGAAGAGTCCAGGGAATGGGTCAAGTTCCTCGTTGAAGAAAAGCAGAAGATGCTACAGGGCTACCGCAACATGCTGGCAGAGGCCGGATTTGCCGATGACGCCCTGTCTACCAGTGTAGTAATGAGTAAGCAGTCAACCATCACGGAGAGCATCATCAGGGAGCAGCTCAACAGTGGCGCCTGCATCATCGTGGTTGGCAGGCGCGGGATATCCAAAAAAGAAGAGTTCATACTTGGCAGCACCACAAACAACCTCATACACAAGTGTAAAAACTGTGCAGTCTGGGTCGTCGAATAAATAACAATAAGGGTGGCCGGCAAGGGTGGCAGCTCCAGATTATAGCAAAGAGAAAGAAAGAAAGGGGCGGCTCGCCCCCCGCTGCGGGAAAATTGTGCCCCACCCCAAAACATGAGACCTTATCTCTGCGATGTCTTTTTACGGTAGCAATCGAGGTCCAGGATCATTTCCATGTCATCAAAGCATCCCTTGGATATGTAATCAAAGCCGCACTTGAGGTACACGTGCATTGCCCTCAGATTTGATGATGCCACTGACAGCCATATCTTATCAAACCCGAGGTCGTTTGAGACATCGATAACCGACCTGGTCAGTTGCGTACCGATGCCGATGTTTTGGTACATGGACGAAACCGCAACAAAAAACTCACTCAACTTCGTGCTTACGGTAAACAGCGCGGCGTGACCCAATATGGTGTTATCCACGGAAAAGGCGAGCACATTCAATCCACTACGGACCATGTCATTGACCCACTGGATGCAGGCCGACTCTGCAATGGGCGGAAGTCCGTTAAAGGAGTTTTTTGGCTCGTAGGCGAGGTATGTCTCAATTAAGGCCTCGTGCATGGTTTTATCAAAAGGACGTATACAAAACGGCTCGTTTTTCTTGTTCAGAAATGTCTTTGAATTGGCTAAAGCGATTAACTCGTTAAACTTGTCTATCATAACCCAACCCTCCAACATAGAATTCTTCTATATATATATTATACCAAGAAGCAACAGGTTTGCATATCTTGCTATAGACGATATTGATATGGTATAAAAAAAGCATGAAGTTTTTTTAACTGGGCAATAGGTCATTGAAGGAGCTTATATGAATCAAACAGGCATACAATATATCTCTGACGAAACCGGAAAAGTGACAGGGGTTATAGTTCCCATTGACTTGTGGTTGGAAATTGAGTCGGAGAAAGAGACGACCTATCTTCTTAAGAGCAAAACAATGAGGAAAAGACTTTTAGAGGCAAAAGGGCGTAGTGATGGTATTGCCTTTGAGGTAGTTCGTGAGAAGCTTGGAGTTTGACCCACATGTCTTTGAAGACTTAGGCTGGTGGGTAGAAAAAGACAGGAAAATGACTCTAAAGATTATCAATCTAATCAAGGAAATTAATCGTGATCCCTTTCGTGGGCAAGGAAACCCTGAAAAATTGAAGCATGAACTATCTGGTTCATATGCAAAACATTAAACGCTATCGGGGATTATGGTAATACGTCCTGCATTAGCGTCCACCTCGACCACAGAGCCTACGGGCAAGACAGTGTTCGGGCAAAAGTGGCCAAAGTCCTCAACCTTCAGGATCGGAAAGTCATAACCATCCGTAAACTCGGCCAACAGTCTCTCCATCTGCCGCATCTCAGGATGCGCTACCTGCATACTGTAGTTAAATCCCACAAGCACCCCCCTCACACCCTCAAAAACCCCCATATGCCGGAGTACCTCAAAGTACCTCAGACAGCTCTCCGGCGTAATGCGATAGGACTCGATAAACAGGATCGAATCGGTAAAGTCCGGCCAAAACTCCGTACCGGTCAACTTCAAAAGACACCTCAGATTGCCCCCAAGCAACCTCCCCCTACCCACCCCGGCGCGTATGGCAGTGCGTCCCCTGCGTGGTCTCACATCGCCCGCCTTGCCAAGGCAGAGCCTGTCAATAAGCTCATGCCTGTCATAGGCGTCCAATTCTGCGTTGACGCCAAGACGCACGTTGTTGCCATGGTAGGTGACAAGCCCCGTCCTGTGATGTATGGCATTTAAAAACACCGTCACATCACTGAGTCCCATAAAAATCTTGGGATTTGCCCGTATGACGTCCATGTCACAATGCGGCAAGACCTCTTCGGCGCTGTTGCCACCCTGCGTTGAAAATATCGCCCTGATATCGCCCCTGCCGAAAAAGTCGTTTATATCCTCCGCCCTTTCCCCAGGTACGGGTGAGCCGATGTATCTGCCCACCTCCGTGCGAAACCCAAGACGCTCCAGGTACTCGATCCCCCTGCGTAGATCATCGCAATAACAAAGCGGATCAGAAGGCGAAACTATACCAATGATATCGCCAGGGTTAAGGGGTGAGCTTTGTCTCTTTGGTTTTACCATCCCGTGATTCATGTGCTTATGGGAACTCTTTTACCGAAAGCACTGCGGGTCTTGCTGAAGATAATCGCCCGTCAGGGCATATGCAATGGCGCGGCAGCCACCACATTGCCACCGCATGGGACACCTTCTGCACTTGCCCTTTAGCATATCCCTGTCTCTGAGCTGGTTGAGGACATCTGAGTTGTAGATATCGGCCAAGTCGTCTGTCATGACATTTCCAAGTGGTATGGGCAGACGCCTGCACGGATAGACCGTCCCGTCGCTGTCAATACAGACGCCGTTGTAGCCTATCGAACAACCGTTTAGCAGATGCAGGTTACAACGCTTGAAGTAGGGATGCCACAGGGGGTCACGCATGGGCTTGGATACGGGATTTGTGTCGTCCGGCTTCAGCTCATGAAACGTCTCAAACAGACGCCTGGTCTCTTTCACTGTCAGGACGTCGTCACTCATCCGGCTGCCTACACCAATGGGGACAAGCCGCGAGAAGGAAAACCTGTCGGCATATTGCCGTGAAACGTCCCAGACGGACTTGAGACTCAGGTGGTTGTGCCGTGAGACGGTCATCATAAAGGTGACGGGGACGTTATTGTTTCGCAGGTGGATGGCACCTTCAGTTGCACGCTCAAAGGCGTTGTTGCTGCCTCTGAGTTCATTGTGCACGGAGGCGTCGCCATCGATGGATATCTGGACGGTGCGACACCCCGTCCGTTGCAGGGCGGAGGCGACATCTGCGGTTATCAGTGTCCCGTTTGAGAGCACTCGCGTTGGGATGCCGTCTTTCCTTGCCTGAAGCAACAGCGGCATCAGTGACTTCGACAGAAACGGCTCTCCTCCGGAGAACTGAATCCGCCCCTTTATGCCCTTCTGTCTGAGAAAGTCCTTATACTTGGCAAGGATCAGAAACAGATTGGTTTCGTCCGGTTCGGCCCTGCGCTGTTGCACATAGCAGTGGGCGCAACTGAGGTTGCACTGGCTGTTTATATGCCATTGGAGATAGAAATACGGATCAAAGCCGGATACCCTAATCACCGCCCCCACCGCAACCACCACAGCCCCCGCCATCGCCTCCACTACTGCAACTGCTGCAACTACTACTACTGCTGCCACCATCTACAGTGGAACTGCACGAACTACACGCCGTACTCGTCCCTGCGTTCATCGCCCGGGCGTAAGAGATGCTCGGCAACAGCGTGTCATATATCGTACCCACCAGGATTGATATTCCGATTATGGCAATGGCGTAACCCAACAGTGGATTGTATTGCTGGTTGCTTGTCAATATCAGATTGTCTCTGTCTATGGCTTGCTCAAAGTCGGACAGGACTTTCATGGCTCTGTGTGATTTAACTGTTGACATCAAGAAAACAACCGCCCAGATTGTGCATATCACCGGCACGGCAAGGGACAACACAATAACACCCGTGTCAATCCCAAGGTTGCCCCCCATTGCAATAAGGGCAATCACAGCCAGTATGCTGGTAAACAACACCGTAGAAAAGAAAGACTGCTTGTCATAACTGCTTATGAGACATCCCTTGCGTCTCAGTACGTCGAGGAGTTCTTTCTTAAATGCCTTTATTGCAGCGCTATTAGCAAACAAGTCCCTCAACGTCGCAGGTCGGCCAAAAAAAGACACGACACCATACTCGTAGGAGGTGGTAATGGCCTTGTCATCTTTTTTGCTTGCATTCTGGCATATGTGTCCTCTCTCTGGCGCTTGCTGCAAAAAGCCTCTCTGTATCAGGTCAAAGATCGCTACGCAGACGGCATGTTTGGAGCCTTTCTTCAGATATGCGACTTCGGCCGGTGTGGGCTGTTGGGCATCCATGATTGGTGGTTGAGGCAGTCTCAATCGCTTAATTACACTGACGATTACGGCAAACAGGGAAATGGCTACCCAGGCAATCAAAAACGATAACTTATGTCCGCTGACTGCCGGACTGATCTCTATTTTGAGGTGCCGGGTCTTCAGAGGGGTCTCTTCAAATGCGATTATCTCCGCACCGGATGGAGCGGTCGTTGTCGTGTATGGTATATTGGCTTCAATGCTGCCGTGGCTGTACTTATCCGGCAACACGAAGGAATACCTGGCCATGTCAACGGGAATGTTCCAGTTGCCAAGCCACGGGGCATTAAACTTACTCGATAACAATCCGTTTTTCAGTGCTCTTTCGAGCAGAAAATCTATGGTAATCAACTTCCTGCCTCGGATTATAGGGGTAAAGTTAAAGCTGATCTTCGTCTCACGGAGTTTATCAACACTAAAGTGGATATCGCCGTGTTCATCGCTGACACGCACCTGTCTGACCTTGTCCGTGCCTACGAACTTGAATCCCTTGCCGAGTGTCTGGTTGGTGGCGGCATAAGTGATCTTCAGGGTAACGGCAACATCCTCAAGTCGTCCTGATTCATTGGGGACAACCCTAAACTGCGCCTCGTAGTCGCTGACAATAACAGCGCCATTGGCATTAAGACTGCACAGCAGCACAAGGGGTAATAGAAACAAAAAAATAAAAAATTCTCGCATCATGGTCACCAACCTCCTGTTGTTTTTTCTCTGTACATATATTATAATATATCCGGTTAGTAAATTGCGGGCGTAACTCAGTGGTAGAGTGAAAGCTTCCCAAGCTTTAGGCCGCGGGTTCGAATCCCGTCGCCCGCTTATTTAAGAATAAAGATAACGGTATCTTCTTTATTTTTTTATAGTGTGATAGTGTAGCGCAAAACCAATCCTGTGCTTATGGTATAATTAAGCATGAGAACTATAATGATAGTTTTTACCTTGATGATTGGAATGACGATTGTAGTAGACGCTGCTGATTCGTCGTTTACGCAGGCGGACAGGGAACGGCTGGTCCGGCTGGAAGAGGGCTTAAAGGCTACAAATCAAAAGATCGACGACGGCCTGAAGGCCACAAACCAAAGGATGGACGATGGCTTTAAGGCTACCAGCCAGAGAATCGACGATCTCAGGGGACTGATATACGTAATGATCAGCGTAACCATAAGCGGTATGCTCTTTATTGTCGGTTTTGCCTTATGGGACAGACGAACAATCCTGGCACCTCTGGCAGCAACCGTCAAGGAACTTGAGACCCGAACCGGGAAACTGGAACTGGCAATTAAAGAAAAAGCCGATAAGGACCCGGAGCTGAAAGAGGCCCTGAAACACGCCGGATTGCTGTAACCCTAGTCACTTTGCGTCCTCCGGCATATCCCTGGAGAAGACATATGCCCTGTTGCGGCCATCGGCCTTTGCCCTGTACATGGCAACGTCGGCGTACTTGACGCACTGCCAGAAGTTCTCCGCATGGGTGGGGAATTCGCTTATACCAATGCTTACGGTCTTTTTCAGCACGCCCGAGGGATGTTCAACTGCAGTGTTTTGTATCGTTTTTCGTATTTTTTCAGCTACATCCAGCGCCCCCGTGCCCGAGACGTCAACCAGGACGACCAGTATCTCCTCGCCGCCATAGCGCACCACGATGTCGGAGTCCCGCACCGAATCTTTTATCAATCCGGCAACGGTTCTTAGCACGATATCGCCCACGTCGTGCCCAAAGGTGTCGTTGACCTGCTTGAAATGGTCTATGTCAAGCATCAGAATGCCCAGGTTTGTTTTTCTCCTGAGTGCCTGGGCGCTGAACTTTGGGCCTGTCTCCTGGATATATCTCCTGTTGTAGAGCTTTGTCAACTGGTCAACCAACGATTGCTCCCGCAGTAACTCCATGAACGTTTTTGCCTCGATGACCGATTCCCCTTCCTGCAGGTAGCTCTTGACATAGGGAATCACGGAGTGCAGACGCCCGGAGTCCCCGACAGGGTAGATCAACTGGATGACATAACCAACCCGCCCGCCCACATACAGCGGAATGCAGTAGTGACACGGCCTGACGTTACCTATGATCAGCGGCGGCGTAAAGCTCAGACATATGGATGTAAACTCCCCCGAGTCCACAATGCCGCCAGTCCTCTTTGCCCTGCACTCATTGGTGTTGGTCAATATCTCTTCGCTGCAATAACAATCCCAGTCCTGAGAGTCTCCTGTACCGGGAAGCCCTTGTGAAAGCCCCTCCGCAGAGAGTATTGACATTACATCCTGCTCATTATCGATTTCGTAGATACAGAATGTTGTAATGCCCATCTCTGTGAGTATCTGTTGAAACCTCAGAAATATGTCAAACTTACTGGTGTCCTTTTCAATTGTCCGCTTGAAGTAGTATACCTTGACAAGGCTGTCAACCGTGTTTGCCGTATCAGTTATGGCATTGCCGCTCTTTGACGCCTCATAGCCTATCAGCAGCGATACCCTGTTGCTTATGGCGGAGAGCGTCTGTGAGAGGGTGGCGCTCATGTGGTTGAATCCACTTGCCACATCGCCGGCCTCATCCAGCAGGGGGACGTCAATGGTCTCACTGAAGTCGCCGTACTGTGCCCGCCGAAAGCCACTCCTGAGACGTTGAAACAGTTCCGTGTACGGCTTAAAAAAGACGTAGATCAAATACAACGTTCCCATCGAAAAGATCAGCGATATGGTAACCATATAGTACATGGAGGATACCCCCCGCTCTTTCTGCTTTGAAAGGTCCATCACCAGCGATATGGCACCGAGTAGCTCACCCTCTCTTGCCTGATGACAACTGATGCACCTGGCCTTCTGGTCCGACACTGCATTATAAGGTATCACAAGGGCATACTCGACTTCCGTGGCAAATAAACTATCATCCTTCAGATCGTCTCTTTGCTCCCCTTTCTGCAGCGCCTCAGACTCCAGCGCAGACAACGACTGTCCCTTTACCACTGACTCTCCAAACTGTTTGATAACACTTGTCCCCCTCAGTATCTTTAACTCTTTTAATCCATATGCATACTTGAGTCTGTCCAAAAATACGTCCCGTTTGTCATAGACCCCCAGGACCATAAAAGATGTGATGGCATCCTTTGTCAACTCTGCCACAGTCCTGGCCTTGTCCTGTGCGCTCTCAAGTGTGAGCGACCTGAAGCTCATAAACACTACGGTCTGCAACATTATCGAAAGCAGTATCAAGGCTATCGTAATGCGTATGATGAGCTTTGTCTTTATAGAGCGTATCGGTTTCAATGTCTTCCTCCCAGGCGTTGGTATTTTGTGGTGGCGCTATTCAAAGCTGAACCCGCGTTCACGAAACAGCCGCAGGCAGGCATCAACGACATCGGCGTCATACCTGCTCCCTCTGTGTTGCGATATCTCCGCCATCGCTGTATCTATGCCCAGTGCAGCGCGGTATGGCCTGTGGCATGAGATTGCCTCAACCACGTCGGCCACACAGATTATTCGTGCCTCCAGGAGTATCTCTTCGCCCCTGAGACCGGCAGGATAGCCCGAGCCATCCATTCTTTCGTGGTGCTGAAGGATCATGGTTGCAACGGGCCAGGGGAAGTCTATCGTCTTGAGTATGTCGTAACCGATCTGGGAGTGCAGCTTGATTAGGCCAAACTCCAGGTCGTTTAGCTTGCCGGGTTTGCTGAGGATGTCTGAGGGGACGTATATTTTTCCGATGTCGTGTATGACCCCGGCCATGCGTATGCCATCGATGGTCTCCTCGGGGAGGTTCATTTCGCCGGCAATGGCGCGTGCGATGTTGGCCACACGCCGTTGGTGTCCTGCCGTATAGGGGTCCCTGACCTCCACGGTCATGGATATGGTCTGGATGATACCGCCGATGGTTTTGCGTAGTTTGTCTATGTTTCGTTGCAGTTCTTTTTCCGTGTGTCTTCTGTATGTGATGTCGCGTATTGTTCCCGTGAAGAAGTCCACGCCGTGCATCTTGCCCCTGGTCAGGGACAGTTCTATGGGGAACTCGCTGCCATCGCGTCGCAGTGCAACCAGCTCAAAGGTCTGCCCTATGCGGGTTGAGTTGCCGCTGGTAATGACTCTGTTAATGCCCTGCTGGTGGGACTCCCGAAAGCGTTCGGGTATGACAATGGACAGGGACTGCCCCTTCATCTCTGATTCCTTGTAACCAAAGGTGTTTTCTGCCCCGCGGTTCCAGAACAGGACGTTACCGCTGCCGTCAATTGTCACGATGGCGTCCTTGGTAGATTGCACGACGGAACTCAGGAGCTCCTCCTGGTCTCGCAGACTCTCCTCGACCATTTTACGCACAATGACTCCGGCTATGGTGTTGGCCACTATTGACAGGAACTCCTCCTCCGACTTGTCCCTGACGTGTCCCGGGGCAATGTAGAGGTTAATGACTCCAAGTATATGACCCTTATTTATGATCGGTACACAGTAATGACCATGAGGGATAAAGGCATCAACCTCTATTGTGTGTCGTTCATCAATAGAGGGGGCATATACGATCTCACGTCTCTGTGCGGCCAGGCCACACAGACAGGTGCCAAAGGGGACGGTTGAACAGGTCTCTACCTGGGCAGTGTTAAACCCGTGTGATGCCTTCATGGTCAGTTCATCGGTGCCGGGGGTAGCTATGAATATTGCCCCCTTGGACATCAGAGACAGACTGGGGATAGAAAAAATAAGTTCAAGTATGCGTTCTAACTGCTCCCTGAGTGAAACGGGTTCCAGCGATATCTGGAGGATCGCCCCCACCACGCTCTGTATCTGGTACGTCCTGACCATCTTGTCTTCGGTGTACTTGGGCATGGTGATGTCCTCGATGATCTCCAGGAACCGGTAGATGTTACCGTTGGCGTCAACCTCGGGGATCGTTGTAACCCTGAGTATCATGTCGCCCATTGGGCGTTCTATGACGGTTTGCGTCTTATTGGTGAAACATTCGTCCTTTTTGCAGAAGCTGCAAATTTTTTTCCGGTCCGTTTTTTTTTGTGCTCCTTGAGAACTCCCCGACCGTGTCATAGCAGGTCTTGCCTTCGAGGTCGGCGCTCTTTGTCCTGAGCATCTTCTCCAGGAATGCGTTGATCTTCAGGAACCTGAAGTCTTTGTCGAGGTAGGCAACCCCCAGCGGGATGTTGTCAAAGATGGTCTGCATATCCCTGATGGCGTCCAGTGAGACGTCGTGGTGTTGTCTGAGTTCACAGAGGGCATGTTCGGTTCGTCTGCGACCGTCGATTTCCTTTTGCAGTTCCTTTTGCAAGCGTTTGAGTTCTATCGTGTTGCCGACAACGCCCCTGACCTCGTGTACGTTGAGGGGTCTCCTCAGGGATGCACTGATTCCCCTTGAGGAGAGTTCTTCGGTCATGACCACATCAGGGCAGAGCGCAATCAATGAGCAAGACTCCAGGCTGGATGCAGTCAGTTGCTCCAAAAAGGCGTTATCTCTGAGCACCGACATGTCCGTCATGACGACCTCTGGGGCAAGTCCGCGATACAGCTCCATGCCCTCTTGCACAGACCTGGCAACGGCAATGTCGTACCCCTCAGACCCCAGAGACCTGACAATGGTGTCAATAGCAAGACTGTCGTCATCGACGACTAAGACCCTGTCGTTAAACATAACTTTCAACCCTTATTGTATCATAAATTCTACGGATTTTTGTAGACGTGTTTTTTTGCGACGGCAGTTCAGAGTGTAGAACTATTATGACAATGTCAAGCTAATAAAAATTTTAAATGCGATTGCCCTGTTTAAAACTCTGCCACTTATATGATACAATAAACCCTATGTATTGTTTTAATATAATAAAATATTAGGAGGCGAGATGTCAGAGCTAAGGAAAGACCCCATCATAGGCAGATGGGTCATTATATCAACGGAGCGAGGCAAGAGACCGTCTGACTTTATATCTCCATCGCACAAGAGAAAGAAGACGGGAGGGTTCTGTCCCTTTTGTCCGGGGAACGAGTCCAAGACCCCCCCTGAGATCGTATCGTTCAAGCAACCCGGCAAGAACGGTCCCTCAGACTGGAGCCTGCGGGTAGTGCCCAACAAGTTCCCTGCACTGCAGATCGAGGGCAGCCTCGACAGGTCAAGCGAGGGAATCTTCGGTAAGATGAACGGGATCGGCGCACACGAAATCGTGGTTGAAAGCCCTGACCACAGCCTCTCCCTGGCAAGCATGGACAAGAAGTCTGCCGAGGACGTGCTGTGGGCATTTAACTCACGCCTGAATGACCTGAAAAAAGACCCCCGGTTTAAATACGTCCTCGTATTTAAAAACGAAGGAGAGTCCGCCGGCGCCACTCTCGAACATACACACAGCCAGTTGATAGCACTGCCAATAGTGCCCAAACGCGTCCAGGAAGAAGTCGAATCGGCACGCAAGTACTTCGGCTTCATGGAGAAATGTATCTATTGCGACCTCATCGAACAAGAACTGGTCGCCAATAAACGGATCATCTACAAGAACGACTCATACCTGGCCATTTCGGCCTATGCACCCAGAGTGCCGTTTGAGACGTGGATACTCCCCAAGTACCATGAATCATCCTTTGGCCCACGCAACAACAGCTTCACGGCGCTCTCCGAGGTGATCCAGGCAGTGCTGGGACAGTTTGACAAGATACTGGACGTGCCCCCCTACAACTTTGTGCTCCATACATCTCCGTTTGTGGACGAGCAAAACCTCTACTACCACTGGCACATAGAGATGTTCCCAAAACTGACCAGAACGGCAGGGTTTGAATGGGGTTCGGGTTTCTACATCAACCCAACTTCCCCCGAAGATGCAACCAAGTACATGAGAAACGGGCTGTAGCACAGAACAGGTATTGATGACCCACAAGAGGCATTGCACACTCTGATGTTTAGCATGGCCGACAAGACCGGCACCCATAAGGTCTCCGACGCAAGGCAACCCCTGATGTCTGAGACGGCGTACACATCCGCTATGGCCGAAAAACGTATGGCTGCCCTGTACGATATAGCACAAGGGGCTATACTCACCGTGGGAGCCGACATGACGATCACATCGGCCAATAAGATGATAGCGTTCTGGATAAACAGAAGTCCCGAGGACGTGGTCGGCCTTAACTGCTGCGATGTCTTTAACGACGCCGAGGGCATACAGCCCCAGGACGTGGCCGCAGAGACCTTCAAAAGTGGCCTGCCGCAGTCGGATACCTACAGCAGCAACAGGCGTTTCGCAGAACTGTCTGCCTACCCCATAGAAGACGACAAAGAGATAAAAGAGTGCATAGTCATCATCCGTGAGACAACCGACACGGTCATTCATCAGCACGAAATCATAGACCTCTACCAGAGCGTCAGTCAGACCAAGGACAGACTCGAAAGCCTGATAGAAAACTCCGCAGATGCTATTATTACCACCGACCTTGACGGCACGGTGCAGTCGTGGAACAAGAGTGCGGAGCGTATATTCGGCTTTTCGGAGGAGGAAATAGCAGGTCATTTCTTACCGTTCCTATCCGATTCTAACGGCAGGACGTTTGCTAAATACTTTGCAGCAGTCGGCCAGGGCGATATCCTGAGGGATATAGAGATATCCGGCAAGAGAAAGGACTCAGGCCCTGTGGAGATCAGCATAACGATCTCACCCATAAAGGATGCCTCCGACACCGTCACCGGCATAACGCTCATAGCACGGGACGTCTCCCGGCGCAAGATAGTCGAGCGTGAGTTGCTAAAGAGCAGGAGAAAGCTGTCACATCTGTTTTTCATAAGCTCCGTGATACGCAGCACACTTGCTCTGGAGAAACTCCTGCTGATGATCCTCACGGTGGTAACGGCCAAGGACGGCCTTGGCTTTAACCGGGCAATCCTCTTTCTCTACGACGAGCAGCATGGCCGCCTCAGAGGAACAATGGGCATAGGCCCTGCCACCCTGCAGGAGGCACACCAAATTTGGAACGACCCCACACTAAAAGACAAACCAATCGTCGAACTCCTGGAGGAGATCGAAAAGGGCACAATTGGACGCGACACCTTCCTGGACAGACAGTGCAGGGAGCTGGAGATATCAATCGCAGATGAAGGGAGCAATTACCTGTCGGCCGCGGTAGTGTACAAGAAGTCCTTTAATGTAACCTCGGCGCAGACGGACCCGATGGCCGACCCAATTGTCGTAGAGCGGCTTGGCACGGAAGCCTATGCCGTTATTCCGCTAATAGCCCTGGGTAAGGTGATCGGAGTGCTGTGGGTCGATAATCTGTTTAACAAACAGCAGATAACAGGTGATGACCTTGGATTTATATCGACCTTTGCAGACCATGCGGCCATATCCATAGAGAGTGCCCGGCTCTTTGAGCAGGTGAGTGTGGCAGAGAGTGAGCTGCACAACATCTTTGAGTCAATATCGGAGAGCGTCTTTATAACCGACCTGGATATGGTTATAACCAAGGTGAATAAGGCCGTATGTGAGTTGCTTGGTTTACAGCAGGAGCAGGTAATAGGGCGAAAGTGTTGTGAGTTGTTTCACAATCAGGACACCACTATACCACAGTGTCCCTACGATGAGATGCTGCAGAGGCGTAGTTCGGTGGTCTCCGAGATAGAGGGTTTTTATGCCGGTAGCAAGGACACCTTTAGCGTATCGATTTCGCCAATCATAGACTCTTATGGATCATATACCGGTGCAGTCCACATAGCCGGCAACGTGACCCAGGGCAAAAAGCTCAGAGAGCAGTTGGCCAAGATGCAGCAGATAGCGGCAATGGCAGAGATGACGGCCAGGGTTGCCCATGAGATCAGAAATCCGCTGTCCTCCATTGGCGGCTTTGCCAGACGTCTTCAGAAGAGGTTAGATGGCCCGCTGCAGGACTATGCAAACATAATCGTGGAAGAAGTCACACGCCTTGAGACCATACTAAGACAGGCGTTGTGTTTCGTAAGGGAATCAAAGATGTCCAACGAAACCATAGACATAAACTCCGTGCTTCGTTCCGTCAGGCAGCAGATGAGTACAACAGTGAAGGACAGGGTCGTCTTTGATGAAGATTACAGTGCCGAGTCCCTTGAGATAACCGGTAATCCCAACAGATTGAAGGAGGCCTTTACCAACATAGTAACCAACGCGTGGCAGTCCATACAGTATAGCGGCAGAATAAGCATACGCAGTCGCAGGGAAGATGACACGGCCATTGTTGAGATCGAAGACACGGGGGTTGGCATGGAAGAGGCGGCACTCAGCCAGATATTTGACCCCTTCTACACCACCAGGATCACGGGAACCGGCCTTGGATTGGCCATAACCTCCAAGATCATAGAAGAACACAGAGCAACGATAGATGTAAAGAGCACGTTAGGAGTTGGGACTATATTCAAGATTAAATTCATACTAAAGGAGGCAAGATAAATGAAGGTATTAATAGTCGATGATGACCCTCACCTTAGAGACCTGTACAAGATGGAGCTGGAGGATGAGAAGTACGATGTGTATGTAGCGAGTTCCGGCAAGGAGGCCCTTGAGATATTTGACAAGGAGGACATAGGTATAGTAACGCTGGATATACTGATGCCCGGGATGGATGGCATAGAGGTGCTGCGTCGGATGAAGGAAAAGAAACCGGACCTGCCCATAATCATGTCAACGGCCTATGACTACCGTGATGACTTTTCGGTGTGGGCCTCGGATGCCTATGTGGTAAAGTCCTCCGACATGACGGAACTTAAGAACACGATCAAGAAGCTGTTGTCCTGAGCCAGGAGCGTCCTGGAGCGCCAAGAAATGGAACAGGTAGAGCTGGAGACTGAAGCCCCGTTGTATGGGGGATTGTGTCTTAGCCGGCACAATGGTGTCGTCTTTGTCAGGGGCACCATACCCGGTGAGAGGGTTGTTGCGCAGTTAAGGGAACAAAAGCGGGACTACTCTATTGCCGATGCGATAGAGATACTGCACGGCTCCGAGGACCGCGTGGAGGCTATATGTCCGGTGTTTTCGGTATGCGGAGGCTGTCACTATCAACATATCTCCTATGAGCGTCAGCTTGCGATCAAAGAGGAGATCGTCACAGACTGCCTTAAGCGGATCGGAAAAACTGATATCGCCTTGGAAGCAACCCTTGCAGGTCAACAGTGGCATTACAGGAGCAAGGCACAGTTTAAGCTGGCCGATGATGGCACAATAGGGTTCTACAAGGAAGACTCCAGGGATGTTGTATCCGTGCAAGAGTGCTTTATATGCAAGGCAAGCATAAACGCTCTGCTGAGAAAGCTCAGTGGAGCGCGGTTTGTCAGGGGCATCAGGGAGATACACATCCTCTCCGGAGAAAACACGATAGCCTACGTCAAGGGTGCGGATGTCGATGAGGGGCGCCTGGATTTCTTCCTGGACGTTGGCTTTGATGGTGCGGTCTTAGAGAGTGGCCCCTCTGTTGGAGTCACCAGTTGCAGGTTTATGCTCGGAGAATTGAGTTACGTGGTCAGTGTGCAGACGTTTTTCCAGTCAAACTGGGAGTTGAACCTGCGCCTGATACAACAGCTCTCCGAGGCGCTTGGAAATATAGATGGCATGAGCATTCTGGATGCCTACGGGGGGGCGGGGAACTTCTCCCTCCCCTTATCCTTGCGCTGTCGTGGTGCCACCGTCCTTGAGAACAACCCCTACGCCATTGCAGACGGTAAGAGAAACATCGAAGACAACAACCTCAAGAACATCAGATATATTTCACGTCCACTGGAAAAAATCAAGGAAACAGAAGCAACCCGCAGCGATAAAAAGACCGCCAGGTACGACATCGTAATCGTTGACCCTCCAAGAGTTGGTCTTACTACGGCAGGGGTTTTACGGCTCCTGGCCCTCAGTCCCCAGAGGATTGCCTACGTTTCGTGTAACCCGGCCACCTTTGCCAGGGATATACACAAGCTGGGTAAAGAGTACACGTTGGCGTCAGTCAGGCTTGTTGACATGTTTCCCAACACGTATCACTGCGAAGTCTTGGGGATATTAAACAGGAGGTAGTCTTTATGAAACCAATTGTGATATACGATCACCCTGTCTCCATGCAGATACACAGAGAGCTTTTTCACTTCGATGACGATGTCTATGTCCCAGCCGGTGACGATCTGATAGGAGTGTTACAGGGGTTGGAGGTCCACGGTGGGGCGACGGTATCGGTGGCTGCGCAGTGTCGTGGCATGATCGCTCTGGCGTTGTGGAAATATGACCCTGCCGCTGAGGAAGTCCTGGCGTTTCTGGCCTCGGTGATCCCTGAGTGTAAGGAGGTGTTGTTGACCGCCTCCACGGATGAGGTCTTTGAGTTTATGTACAAGCAGAAGAGGTTTGATTGTCTGCGCCGTTTAAGCAATACCACCAAGAGATTAATTGAAAAACACCTCAGAGATAAGCGCATCAGGATAGAGTTTCATCTGACGTCGGAGGCAACCGGCAGCATAATAACCAGCAGCCTCTGAATGTGTTGAGCGTTCCTCCGTGTGAGGAACAAGCGGTAGCAGATGGTAGCGTGCTGTTGTGTTTGTCCGACGCATTGTCCTTCTATCTGAAGTTGTGTGTATGTAAAACTTGACAATTGTACCGCCAGATGTGGTATGGTATAGAATATGGTATTGTTAAATTAATATAACAGATGTGGAGTAATGAATACCTAATAATCAGCATATCGGCTCAACAACAACTATGAGTATGGTGCTCATAGATTTCAGTATCACAAAAGAATCAGGAGGATTGTTATGGCAGAGCTTAAGGCAAAGATTAGTCTCAAGAGCAAGGGTGACGAGGCCTATATACCAGTAAAACAGTTAATGGTGACATTAAAGTGGTCGGCCAATGTAGACCTTGACCTTATGACGTTTTACAAGACTAAGGATGGTCGCACCGGCGGTATCTTTACTGACCAGCTTGGCGGTTCCCTGGGAACTCTCAATGAGTTTCCCTACATCCAGCACACCGGAGATGAGGGCGTCGGCGGAAGCAGCGGCGATAAACAAGAGGTCTTGCGCATTGCCAAACTCGATGAAATCGCTGAAATCTACATCATCGTGCTGAACTATGACGACGCCAGCAAAAAGATAGAATCGGCGTTTAACAAGTATGATGGCGGTATCGTGATCATGGATGACAAGGGAGAGTCCTTTTCGGTGCACCTAAACTCGCCCGAAAAAGGTACGGTAGCCCTTGTTGCAAAGATCGACAACACCGGCGCAATGGGGCCAAAATTGATCAACGAAAACCGCATCATGAGCCTGGAGACATTTGTCAGCACCATACCCGCCGGCAATCTTTTAATAAAGTAGACGGACAGGACAAATATCATTATGGTAGATTTCTTTGCAGACAAAATGGACATCAGACCGCAGCCGTCACCAACACCGTCACCTACCGTGCCCTATGAGTACCTGTATCGCGGGGCATTTACGATGCTGCGATACCGCCTCAAGGCTGGCGAAATAATAAAGGCAGAGTCGGATGCGATGGTGGCCATGAGCAGTACAATCGACGTGGAAGGCAAGTTGGAGGGTGGCGTGTTGGGCGGTCTGGGGAGGATGCTCTCCGGAGAGAAGTTCTTCTTTCAGACGCTCACCGCACGGCGTGGTCATGGCGAAGTACTGATGTCTCCCGTGGTCCCGGGGGATATCATGGAGTTGCAGTTGGACGGCAGGACTAACTACATTATACAGAAGGACGGTTTTTTTGCCGCTTCTAATGAGGTGGTGATTACCACCAAGATGCAGAATCTGGCAAAGGGGCTGTTTTCCGGAGAGGGTTTTTTTGTAATAAAGGTCGGCGGTTCCGGCACCCTATTTGTCAGCTCATATGGAGCCATCCACGCCCTGGATATACCGGCGGGGGAGGAGATGATTGTCGATAACGGCCACCTTGTGGCATGGCCCGAAAGTGTTGTCTACACGATAGAGAAGGCATCTTCGGGATGGATATCTTCTTTTACTTCGGGTGAGGGGATGGTGTGCCGTTTCAGGGGGCCTGGCAGGGTCTTGATCCAGACCAGAAACCCCCAGGGGTTCGGCCAGTGGATCAGGCAGTTTATACGCACGGGGTCATAAACAATCAGGAGGAAATCGTTGAACTATGGCAGAGATTAAGTCAAAGATAGTGCTAAAGAAAAAGGGCGAGGAGGCATACCTGTCTCTGAAACAGTTGAAGGTAACACTCAAGTGGTCTGCAGCCGTAGACCTTGACCTGATGGCATTTTACAAGACCAAGGATGGCCGTGTTGGGGGCGTGTTTTCGGACAACTACGCCGGCGGCTCAATGGGAGAGCTTAACTCCTTTCCCTATATAGCCTTGAGTGCGGATGCCGGGGTCGGCTCCAAGGGCGGTGACAACGAAGAAGAGTTGCGGATCACCAGGCTCGATGACATGGCAGAGGTCTACATCTGCACGATCAATTTCACGGACGCATCGAAAAACAAACATTCCACATTCAGCAACTACGACGGGCACGTACAGATAGTCGATGACAAGGGTGAGTCCGTTGCCGTACCGCTGAACTCAACCCAACCCGGCACGGTTGCCGTCATTGCCAGGATAGACAACTCCGGCTTTATGGGGGCCAAGCTGGTCAACGAAAATCACATCATCGACATGCCGACCTTCCAGTCTACGATACCGGGGGCGAGTCTGCTTAAGCTGTCCTCAAAGATCGTGTTGAAGGCCAAGGGTGACTCCATCCAGCTCAAGACCAAATCCGATGGCGGTGTGGGAGAGCTGTTGGTGAACCTCAACTGGAATCAGGGACAACAAAAACAGACTGGCGGCTTCTTCAGCAAACTGATGGGTGGAGGCGGCAGCGGAGGCGGCATAGACCTCGACCTGGGATGTCTGTATGAGCTGTCAAACGGTCAGAAAGGCGCCATCCAACCCCTGGGCAAGAGTTTTGGCTCATTTGAGAGTCCCCCCTATATCTTCCACTGTGGCGATGATCGAACCGGGGCATGGTCCGAAGGCGAAAACCTCCGCATTAACGGCAATCACCTCCAGGACATCAAACGCATCCTGATCTACTCATACATCTACGAAGGTGCTGCAAACTGGACACAGGCCAACGGCGTGGTGACGATAAAGCAGCCCGGCTCACCCGACATCGTCGTCAACCTCGACAACACACAAGATGGCGTGCAGATGTGCGGCATAGCCTTGTTTGAGCGATCCGGAGGCTCCCTTAAGGTGACCAAGGTCGTCCAGTATGTCAACGGACACGAGGCCCTTGACAAGGCCTATAACTGGGGACTGAGGTGGGTTGAGGGCAGGAAGGACTGAGGGGGATATCCATTGAACACGGGTCACCTGGATAACCTGCGTTTCCAGTATGAGCGGTGGTTGTTTAATCAGCTCAACTCCAGCAGCGCACTATCCCCGATCCTGGGGTCTATAGGCCAGGACAGGGAAGACTACATGCGCAAGAGGTACCTGTTGTCCACCTCGGCAAAGATCACGGAGGCTCTGTTGCCAGACCTGTACAGGCTCTATCAGGAGTGTCTGACCTATGTTGGGGTGGAACTTACGGGCAACCTCTACGTCCAGCAAAACAGCCAGTACAACGCCTTTATAGACTGCTCCGGAAACTGCTTTAACATTGTGGTGTCCTCGTCGATCATCAAGGACTTCGATACACGAGAGATAGCCTTTGTCATTGGTCATGAGCTGGGGCATGTCATCTTTGGCCACAACAAGATACCGGCAGGGTTTTTCTTCTCCGGGGAAATGCAAATACCTCACGAGCTTATACACATGATATCAAGCTGGTCCAAGGCCAGTGAGATATCTGCCGACCGTCTTGGGCTTCTGTGCTGCGGCAACCTCAGGTCGGCTGCAAGTGCGTTCTTCAAGCTGGTGTCGGGGCTTTGCCTGGAGGACGATGAGGCGGTTATTCGCTGTCTGTCGGCACAGTATAATGAAGTCAAGGCCATATCCGAGGCTCAATGGCTCTCCGATGACATCTCTACGCACCCGTTGATCCCCATCCGGTACAAGAGCCTTGAGCTTGTAGCACTGGACGTCATAGCGCTCAGGGGGCAGAGGGACAAGGTCATGCTCAGAGGGTTTGACGATATAGATGCGCAGATCACAAAGGTGCTCATTGGCAGTGACCCCTTTGAGTATGGCAGCGTGTTCAGGAGTCGGGAGGGGGGGTCGCTTTTGGTGTTGTCCCTGTTGTATGTTGCCGTGTGCGATGGCGAACTCAATGCAGCAGAGGAGTCATTTATACGCAGACTCAATGGCAAGTCTGGATTTGACCTCAACATCGATGAGGTTATCGCCAACTGCAAGGCCGGCATCAGGCGTTTCAGGGACGGCGTCATCGCAGAACTCAGGGGTATCAAGACGCTATCGGGCAACGATGTCACACGGTTACTCGATATCTGCCGCCAGATTGCCATCTGCGATGGCGCGCTAAACACCAGTGAGGTTGATGGCCTGGGCAGGGTGGCTCAGGCATTGGGGGGGTGAGCCGCCCCGGGCACAAAGAAGCCCCTTGCTCCCATTTTTACCATGCCTTTTTAAGAGGGTGCTTTTTTTCTTCTCCGTGCTGCCCCGATGACACCTGTTGCCCACTGCTCTGTGCCCAGTGCATGGAGGTGTGTATAGGAGGCGAGGACGTTTTTGTATATGGCCCCGTCACACCTTGTGCCATCGGGGCCGCTGACAATCCCCTTGCCACGTGTCATCTTAAATGCCGTTGCAAGGCGCCCAACGTCCGTGACGCTTGAGTAGTGGAATTCATGTCCCTTGAGGACAGTGCCCGGGGGGAAATAAGGGTTTTCCTCCACCACCTCTACCACCGTGTAACCGTGTGCCGCAGGTGTGGGGGACATCACAAAATCCATAGGGAATATACCGGTCATCGGATAGGTCTTATTGTTGTAGATGATACTCCTGCCCAGGAACATGAGGCCGCCACACTCGGCATACACGGGCAGACCGTCCTCGATGAGCCACTTGAGATGTTCTCTGAAGGCGGTGTTTTTGGACAGCAGGATGGCATTGGTTTCGGGAAAGCCACCCCCAATGTAGAGGGCGTCGATATCGGGCAGACGGGAGTGCTCAATTGCGCTGATCTCAACGATGTCAGCTCCGCAGCGGACCAACTCCTCCAGGTTGTCGGGGTAGTAGAACTGAAATGCGCTGTCTCTGATAACGCCAATGCGGATGCGATCCGCTGTCTCTACTTTGACGGTCGTGTCATATCTGGGGATGCTGCTCGTCTGCGTATCCGGCATGTCGCAGTCGATGGCAGGGGCTTGGTGGGCGATATCGCTTATGGCGTCGATGTCAATGTCGGCCCTCAGCATTGTTGCGATGCCATCGAGGGCGGCATCGACCTGCCCGTGCTCCTGTTGCGCCACCAGCCCCATGTGTCTTTCTGGGACAACGGCATCGGAGCGTTTGGCAATCGTCCCCAGCACCGGGACGTTGCAGTGATGCTCGATGGCCTGGCGGATCACGTTTTTGTGTCTGTCGTTGGCGACGTAGTTCAGGATGACCCCCTTGAGGGAGAGGTCGGCGTCAAACTCGCTGATACCCTTGATTATGACCCCGACTGTGGTAGTCGTCTTGATGCAGTCAACCACAAGGATAACCGGTGAGTTCGTTGACTTTGCCAGGGCCGCCGTGCTAAACGTGCCATAGGCATCGACGCCGTCAAACAACCCCCTGTTGCCCTCGATCAGCGCAAGGTCGGTGCCTTCGGAGTGTGCTACAAAGGATTGCAGCAATCTGTCCTCTGAGATTATAAACGAATCGAGGTTGTAGCAGGGATTTCCGGATGCGGCAGCCAACCATCCAGCATCGATATAGTCGGGGCCTTTCTTAAAGGCGACAACGTTTAACCCGGCTTGCTTGAACAGCATTAGGAGTCCTATAGAAAGAGTGGTCTTACCCCCTCCGCCCCGCAGCCCGGCTATCACCAACCTCGGTCTGTAAAACAGCATATTAATTCAGTAACAGCAAATAAACATTTATAGCGTTAACCTAAAGTGAAGGCAAGGTTTCTTCGGCTCCATCTTGTATAGCCATTTGTGCCATGTCATCTGTAATCCCAAATCCTACCTTATCATTGCCGTCTCTACAATAACATGTTCTATAACCGGTTAGCAACTTTGTTGGTTCATTAAAATCTATTTTTGAGTTCATCAATAGCGCTGCTCCACGTTTCAGGATTACCTGTAGATATAGCTATCTCATCACGGCAATATCTACAGGAAGAATTTACTCATCGGGGAAGGTTGCTTTTAGTTCAACCGTGCTGCCCTTTTTAATCACCGTATTGGGGGCGGGCAACTGTGCGTTGATCCTCACTCCGGTGCCAGTGACATTGACCTCAAGCCCAAGGGATTTTGCAAGCTCCTGTGCCTGCTCAACGTCCTGCCCCATGAAGTCTGGACAGTAGAGCGGTGAGACATATGGCCCCTTGCTCATCACCACGGAAAGCTCTCCGCCTCCCTTGTCTTCAGGGGATGGCCATTGTGCTATCACCTTGCCCTCTTCAACCGTATCGGAATGTACCTCGATCACCTTTGCGACATCCTGTTTATTGACGGCGACCATGTCCTGGGTTTTTTCCACGGGCTGACCGCGAAGGTCTCCTGCCATCTGAGAGCGTTTGCCCTTACTCATGACCACGGAAATGGTTCGTCCTTCCTTTATCTTATTGCCTGCGGGGATGTTCTGTTTGGATATCTGACCATTTGGAATGACATTGTCGTAGGTCTCTCCTTCCACCTTGAGGTAGAGCTTGACCCCGCTTAATATCCCGTTGGCATCCAAAAGACTCCTGCCTCGCAAATCAGGAACCGTTATGCTCTTACTCGTAGTTAGCAGGCCAAATGTTATATAACCGGTAATTACAGTCACTACGGTGAATATGAAAAAGAACAGTACGATCCTTAATATTGCCTTCATTGTTTTGTCATCACGGTAAAGAAGAAGCCATCCGTTTGATGAACATCGGGAAACGCCCTGTAAATGCCCGACCCCGCCCCCTGCACCGCCGATGCCTGCCTCTGGTCAGCAAAGTCGCTCAAGTCTATCCCATATTTCCTCTTTAAGATATCCATATTGTTTATTATACAGAAATTCTCTTTTTTCGTCAAGAATTCTTTAATAACGTCCTCTGCCTCATCGCACTCGGTTGAACATACAGAGTACGCCAACAGGCCTCCTTTTTTCAAATGCCCCGATACGCTCTCAAGCAGGGTAAGCTGATGTCGTGAGAGCTGCCTGAGGGAGGCTTCCGAGTGTCTGTACTTAATATCGGGGTTTTTCCTCATCACACCGAGTGATGAGCAGGGGGCGTCAAGCAGTATTTTGTCAAACTCCCTCTGCTGTGGGGGTAGTGCCCTGATATCTGCAACCACAGGGGTGATGCTCTTAATCCCGAGGGTTTGGGCGTTTTGTATTATCCTGTTGACCCTGTTTTTGCTGCCGTCAACGGCCACGATGTGGAGTTTGTCGTTGCCCAGTGCGGCCATGTGTGTGGCCTTGCCTCCTGGTGCGGAACAGGCGTCGAGACAGTAGTCGCCCTCCTGTGGGTCGAGCATGAAGCTCACCAACTGTGATGCCTCATCCTGGATATAAACCTTGCCCCTGAGTGGGTCCAGTGCGGCCATGGGGAGGTGTTCCGTGAGCCTTATGCCGTGTGGGCTGTACCGGCAGAGGGCATACCCTATGTGCAGGGCGTCAAGCTCTCGTGCTATCTCCTGCCGTGTGGCGACGATGGTGTTGACCCGCAGCGTGGGTGCTGATGTTACATTGTTGGCCTGCGCAATGGCCAGTGTCCTGGTCGGACCAAATCGTCTCAGCCATCTCTCTGCAAGCCACTGCGGGGAAGACGTGGACAGAACTATATGCTGTAAGGGCGATTCCTCCAACGATGGGATAATCAGTTGGTGGCTGCTTCTGAGTAATTGCCTCAGGACGCCATTTACGACAACGGCATGTGTACCGAAGGCCTTTTCGATTTCGACCGATTCGTTGACCGCCGCCCAATCGGGCACCCTCATGTGGGTTATCTGGTACACGGCAAGTCTGAGGTTGTTCATAGTAAAAGGCTTAAGGCCGGATGGTTTCTTCAGAAACGCCCTCAGCATCCAATCCAGCGTGTCCCTGTAGCGGAGCACGCCATAGACAAGCTCCATCAAAAATGCCCTATCACGCTGCTCCAGGTCATCAGCAGACCGCTCCAGGACGTCCTTGGGCAGTCCCTTGCCCGTGGCAATTGCATCAAGTGCCCTCAGGGCCATCACCCTGACGTTGTCCGCCTTACCCTTCATGCTTATGATTATACCAGAAGATGGTAATAGAAGTGTGGGGGGCCCCTGCTCTGTCTCTGGCAAATCTCAGCGAAAGGGGTTGAGAGATATTTTGTTACTATGGTTTCGCACTTTCTGGATTCCTGCTTACCCCTGTTCAAGCCAGGGGCAGGCCGTGGAATGACATAGAACAGCCTCGCCATTTACTGTCATTCCCGTGAAAACGGGAATCCATTTTCAAGAACTGCATAAAAGGCTGGTTTATAAAAAAGTGCGAAAGTATAGGTAAACATAGGGATTGTCTGAACTAGGATTACACAGATTAAAGGATTTACAGGAAAATAGGGATAAGACTTTTTTTAACAAAATCCTGATAATCCCTTAATCCGTTAAATAGTGGTTCAGACATCTTTGATTGCAGAAATTTGGGATGTGACATTGTAAAATTAAGAAGATAGTCATTTTTGACGTATAAAATTGATATCTTGTAAAATGGCCAAACATATGGTATACTCCAAATAGGCGGGATTGAATCGGTTGTCTTTGAGTAAACGGCAGTCTGGTAGACTCCTGACAATATTCCGGCAACAGACAGAGGTGGCATGAATACTGTGATTATGCGGGCGGATGCCTTTGCCGGGATTGGTACGGGGCATCTGATGCGTTGCCTGGCGTTGGGGCAGACCCTGGCGGACAACGGGTTGAGGGTTGTCTTTGTCGGCAGGTGTGACCCCGTGGGGCTTATTGAGAGGCTCAAGGCGGAGGGTTTTGGCTTTGTCCCACTGGATGAGGCATCGCAGCGAAGCCTCCTGACCTCCCAGGGGGCCGACTGGATCGTTGCTGACGGTGTCCATTTTGATGAGTCATACCACGAATTCTTGCGCAGTTGTGGATGCAGGGTGGCCGTAATTGACGACATGGCAAGGTTGCCGCTGTATAATGCCGATATCGTGATCAACCAGAACCTCCACGCCCACGACCTGCATTATAACTGCACTGTGGGGACAAAATTGCTCCTGGGTGCCAGGTATGTCATGTTGAGGCGGGAATTCTTGAGATTGCACCCTGTGACAAAGCCCATCGACGGTATGGGTAAGAACCTCCTCATAACCCTTGGTGGTATAGACAAGGCCAATTTCACGGAGAAGATACTTTTGGCCATCAGAGATGTCCACGCACTTGAGGTGATCGTGGTGGTGGGTGCGGGCAACCCCAACGTCCAGCGTATCAGGGCCGTGACGATGTCAAGCAGGCTGACGGTTCTCCAAAACGTCACGGACATGCCCTCTCTTATGTCGTGGGCGGATGTGGCAATTACCTCGGGTGGGACAACCGTGTGGGAGCTGGCATTTATGGGGGTGCCCAGTATCGTGGGTAGGGTGGCCGAAATTGAGGATTACCTGGTTGGCGGATTAAATAGACACGGGTTGTTTATTGATATCGGCTGGTTTGAGTCAGCCAGGGACGACGCTATCTGCACAATGCTGACGACGCTTATGGCAGATGCCACCCGACGGAAGGAGATGAGTATAAAGGGGCGGCAAACCGTCACGGGCAATGGCTGCCAGGAGGTCTTTATGGAGATGAATCGCATATGATAAAAAACAAACGGATATTGGTTACCGGCGGGTCAGGGGTTATCGGGCGACAACTGTTGTCCCTGCTGGCGGAGGATAACGTGGAGGTCCTTTCCATTGACAGGGAGCCGTTGGATCGCGTTGCGCCGGATGTAATTAAACGCGGGGTTAGACACATTGAGGCCGACCTGTCAGAGACTTCACTGGAGCCGATCAGGGACTTTGCCCCACAGGTGGTATTTCACCTGGCGGCGGGTTTTGAGAGGTCGAGTGAATCACCGGGATTCTGGTACAGGAACTGGCAGGACAACACGCTGCTCAGTCACAGGATGGTTGAGCTTGCCGGACAATTGCCGACGGTGGCGGTGTTTGTCTTTGCCTCGAGTTATCTTATATACGCAAAAGAGCTATATATGCAGGAGGGTTCAGGTTCAGCGACCAGGTATCTCACGGAGTCTGACATGGTCGATCCCAGAAACGTCACGGGGGCATCCAAGTATTACACGGAGCGGGAGTTGCAGTTTGTCAACGAGGTTGTCAATCCTGCCCTGCGCTGCGTCAACGCACGGATTTACAGGGTGTTTGGGCGTGGCTCAAAGGACGTGATATCGCGCTGGATTGGGATGGCCCTTGAGGGTCAGGTCGTGGAGGTGTACAACAAGGAAAACGCCTTCGACTTCATATATGCCGCAGACGTAGCCGAGGGGCTTTACCGGTTGGCCTGCAGCGGGGATGCACATGGCGTTGTCAACCTCGCCTCCGGTGTGTCAACTACGATTGCGCAGGTGTTGGATATCCTGGGCGTACAAATGGGCCTGCGTTACATCGACAAGGGTATAACTGAACGGATCGAGCGTAGTGGCGCCAATCTTGAGAGGCTCAAGGAGTCAACCGGATGGTTGCCGTCGATATCCGTCAGTGAGGGCATAAGGATGGTCGCAGAGTACGAAAGGGCAAAGAGGGCAAAATGAACGTCCTGATAACAAGCGCCTCCCGCAAGGTGAGTCTGATCAATGCCTTTAAGGCCGCCTTGGCATTGGAGGGTGGTGGCAGGGTCATTGCCGCTGATACCAGTGAGTTGGCCGCGGCGTTGTACATGGCCGATGGACATTGCCTCGTCCCTGCCGATGCCGATCCCGGATTTATCCCGCGGATGCTTGAGATTTGTACGGAGTATGAGATCGTACTGCTGATACCAACCAGGGATGAGGAGTTACCGATCTTTGCACAACACCAACAGCGGTTTGCCGACATCGGGGTCACGGTCATGGTATCATCGCCGTTGACTATCAGGACGTGTCAGGACAAGTTGTTGTTTTACAAGTTTTGCACGCAACATGGTTTTTCTGCACCAAGGTTGTACACAGCAGAGGCGGCAGAGAGGGAGATTACGTATCCGCTGCTTGTCAAGCCACGTACTGGCAAGGGCAGTCGTGGCATTTTTTTGATCAACTCACGCAAGGAGCACAGGCGGGTGCTTGAAGAGACGCCTGAGCTGCTTGTCCAGGAGTTTGTACGTGCGCAGGAGTACACGATTGATCTGTTTGCGGACTTCAACGGGTGGGTCATATCGGTAGTGCCTCGTCAGCGGATAGTCGTCCTTGGGGGGGAGTCCTTTGTCGGCAAGACGTGCAGGAACCTTCAACTGATGGACGAGGCAGAGAGGCTTGCCGTTAAGCTCAATCTCAGAGGACATAACACGTTGCAGTGTTTTTTGGATGGCGGGTGCGTCAAGTTCATCGAGGTCAATCCGCGATTTGGTGGCGGGGCTGCCTTGGGCATTGCCGCCGGGGCCAACAGCCCGCTGTTTCTGGTAAGGTTGCTCAAGGGGCTGCCAGTAGCGCCTGTCATCGGCGAGTTCACAGACAACTACTACATGCTCCGGTACACACAGGAAATGTTTATTGGCGGCGTGTAAAAAAATAAGAAAGGGGCGGCTCCGCTTCTTTTTCGCTCCAGGAGGGGTCAGCGACCCCCGGCTCAATGCGCTCCTGGCCCCTTCAGTATGAAAACTTGAATTCTCTGATGGATAAAATAAAAGACGATGATGATTTTGTGAAAAAATGGTTGGAGGTTGAAAAAAAGAATGTCGAAAGAAAGCGTGAAAAACAGAAGGAGTTGCTTGAGATCGCAAAAAAATAGGCAGGCAATATTGATGCACATTGGTTGCATGTTTTTCGAAAACTCGAGATTATATAATATCACGATTTTTTTTAATTGTGTAAACACGGCGTTTGGTTCTCTGAATTTGACCATTGACAACATCCTGAGTTTTATGATAAAGTGAGGTGTAAGATTTTATCAGAACTGACAGAGGACAACATTATAGTATGACAGCCAATCCCCAAATACTTGCCAAGATACTTGACAACTCAACATTTCAATTTCAACTAAAGACCTGTTTGACTGATCTGCTTACGTCAAACAAGTACACGGAGTTGTCTGTTGCCACCGGATACTGGGACAGCGTGTTTCCACATCAGGATCAACGCAATCTGTTTGGCGTTGAGATATTGCGTCTTGTAGCCGAACACCCAAAGTTTGCTGATCGGAATGAGATTCGTCCTGTCTGTCTTAGCAGAGGAGAGACCTCACAGCTCCTTTTCTTTTTCGTGCAGCTCAGGGATGAAAGACTTCCAAAGACCAATATCGAACGAATAACAAGAGAGTTTGTTAAAGGTCAGGTCCTTGACAGATATATCATCTGGTTCTTTGGAAACTCCGGAACCAACGTCCTTAAAGTTGTCGTATCAGGTAAAGAAGGTAAAAAGATGAGGCTCAATACACTCTCCCTTGAGGCCAGACAGTGGTTTAAGACCTATGACTATATCCTTATAGACCAGCTTGTCTACCAACTCTACGACCTTACACCACAGAAAATCGCAATTATAGCGGGAAATGAGCAGGAGCTAGGGCAATGACTATAGTTGAGGGAATCGGTTTTCTATTTGAGATGTTTGTAGATATCTTCTCGTGGGTATTTAAAATCTTTAAGGATAATGATCCGGATAAAGAGAGGGCACGTTCAAAAAAAATAATCTTTATAACTCTTAATATTATAAGCATTATAATTGTAATAATAATAACCTTGATCATCATTTATTCCGGTAGATATACACCAGAGCCTTTTAAACATACATTCCCTGATTATGCCACTGCCACTTTAGTGTTAATTTTTATAGCCATGTTGATCATTTTATTACTTATACCTTTGAACTTTTTGCTGACAAAGGTTATAGCAAGTCTATTCTTCAAGAAAAGCAGTGACAATCCGCGATAAAATAAACATGTGCCGTGGACAAGCCATAATGGGGTCAAGGGGACTTCTTTGTGGCGGGGGTGCCTCACCCCTCCCCTTGCGGGGGGGGCTAAAGGGGGGCGGAGCCGCCTCCCTTCTTTCTTAATTCTTGGAATGAAGACCATATATCCTGACAAGCCCGCATTCCTGGCCGCCGTGACGAATGGCTCTATCCCTGCCCTTTACAGGGAACTGACCTATAGACGGCCATCGCTGTACTATGCTGCCTTGAGACAGAAGAACTCCTTTATCCTTGAGAGCGTGCGCGGGTCAGTCAATACGGCGAGGTATTCCTTCATCGGCTTTGAGCCATACATGACGGTCAAGGCAAAAGGCTCTCTGGTAGAAGTACAGAAGGACGGCAAAAGGAGCCTGTCGTCAAAGGACCCGCTGACCAAACTCAGGGAGCTTATCGGCGGCTACAAGCAGCGCATATCAGACACTCTGCCGCCGTTTCAGGGAGGCGCAGTGGGGTTGCTTAGTTACGACCTGGTGCGGTGCATCGAGGACATCCCCAACACGGCCATAGACGACCTGAACATCCCCCTGCTGCACTTCTTCATGATAGACAGGCTCATAGCGGTAGACCACGTCAGGGAGATGGCGTGGTTGATCGTCTGTCCTGGCATCAGGCAAGACGGTCCCGTCTTTAACGCAGCCAAGATCGACTGGAGCCGCCAGTATGATGAAACGGCAGACTTCATCAATAACATGGCGTCCTTTTTGGAGGGCAAACTATCCGATGTTGCCTCAACTGACACCATAAAACCTGCCCCTGAGTGCCACAGGACAATTGAGATCATTCACGAAACAACAAAAGAACGCTACATGGGTATGGTCGGAAGGACGCTGGAGTACATAGGAGCCGGAGACATCTTTCAGGCCAACCTTTCGCAGAGGCTATCCGCACGCATCGGGGATACGGACCCCTGGCAGATATACACCCTGCTGTCAAGGGTGAATCCGTCGCCGTTTGCGTGTTTCCTGGACTTTGGTGACTACCAGATAGTCAGCTCTTCCCCGGAGAGGTTGGTCAGGGTCATGGCCGAAAGCGACGGTGTGTTGGTTGTCGATACGCGTCCCATTGCCGGGACGAGACCACGTGGCAAGGACGTTGGTGAGGATGAGGCGCAGCGCAGCGCCCTGTTGCTCAACGAAAAGGAACGCGCCGAACACATCATGCTCATTGACCTGGAACGCAACGACCTGGGAAGGGTATGCAGGTATGGCACGGTCGGCGTGGATGAGCTGATGATCACGGAGGACTACTCGCACGTAATACACATCGTATCAAACGTCAGGGGTGTCCTCAACAGCGGCAAGGACTGCATAGACGTAATCAGGGCCGTCTTTCCCGGGGGGACTATCACGGGGGTGCCCAAGGTGCGCTGTATGCAGATAATAGACGAACTCGAACCGGTTGCCCGCGGCCCATACACGGGATCTGTGGGGTATATCGGTTTTGCTCAAAACATGGATATCAACATCATCATACGCAGCTTTGTAGTCAAGGACGGTTATGCTTACGTTCAGGCAGGGGCCGGGATCGTAGCAGACTCAGACCCCGAAAGAGAGTACTACGAAACACTCAGCAAGGCAGAAGCCTTAATAAAAACATTAAAGATTCTCTACACTGGAGGTAGTCTATGAGTAACAGTATACTATTGTCAACCGGAGAAGTGAAACTAAAGGCCGAACTGAACAACAGCAAAACGGCGGACACCTTCCGCATGCTCTTGCCACTTGAGGTAAGGATGGAGCGCTGGGGCGATGAGTACTACGGCGATTGTGGTATCAACGTTGATATCGCAGGGGACGCAAAGGAGGTCATGGAGGTGGGCGAGCTTGCGGTCTGGCCGGTTGGCAATGCGCTCTGCATCTTTTTTGGCCCCACCCCGGTAAGCATAGGCGATGAACCCCGCGCCGCATCCAAGGTCAACCCCATCGGAAAACTGATAGACACTTCGGAGCCACTTAAAAAACTCGCCGGCACCATCAGCGTTAAGATATCAGTCATATAACGATTTTGGGTATCCTCTTAAAAAAGCATGGTAAAAGGTTTCGCAGGAAGGGGTCAAGAGGACTTCTTCATGGTCGGGGTGCCTCACCCCTCCCCTTGCAGGGTCTGAGGGGGGGCAGAGCCGCCCCCTTCTTTCTTTTGCTACCATGAAGGTTGCCGTGTACGGTTCGTTGGGGATTGCGCGGCACGTCCTGGATGCAGCCAGGGTGCGTGGTGTTGAGATTGCCGCTGTCGTGGATGCCGACCGGCAGCGACACGGGCAGACGCTCTGCGATTACACGGTTGCACCGGTGAGCAAGCTCAGGGAGGTCAGCTTTGACGGCATCGTACTTGCCACGTTTGATTGGCAGGTGGCCAGAGACGCCATCTCAGGTGTTGCCGGATACACGCATGAGGCACTGTATAACGACGTATTCTGGGAGCCGTTCTTCATCCAGGCAGAGCCGACGACAAAGTGTACCTACACCTGCCCTTCATGCAGCAGGGACACCCTGCCCGATGGCAGGAGAAACCGAAACATGTCCTTTGACGACTTTGAACGACTGATCACCCGTTTTCCAACCGTAAAGCGCCTGCAACTCCAGGGACTTGGCGAACCCACCCTAAATCCCGCACTCATCGAAATGCTCAGGTTGAGCAAAGACAGGGGAATCAACACATCGATAACGACCAACACCTCTGCCCTGCGGCGTAACATCGAAGGAGGTCTCCTGAAACACCTCGACAAACTGATCGTCTCCATAGACACGCAGGGACAACGAGACATCAGGCGGCGGTATCTCACGGAGATCGCACCAGCGTTGAGTGTCCGGACGTCGGGAGTCCCCAGGGTGGTCTTTAACTTTGTCGTCGTCGGTGACAACGTTGATAAGCTCGCGTTGCTGTACGACTTTGTAACCGAGGCCTCACCCGATCAACTGCATATCCAGTTTGTGGAGAACTGGTACATAGCAGGGCAGGAGGGGTTTGAATCGATGTCCGCATTTGTGGCCAAATCTTTAGAGGTTGAGGGTGAGATCATAGCGCAGGTAAGGGCATACAGTGCCAGGCTTGCCAGGTCCGGGATAGCGGTTACGTATGGCGGCTCACAGCGCAGACGAGGGGTGTGTTGGTGGCCATTTTTTGGATGCTTTATCTCCTGCGATGGCTTCGTCACACCATGCTGCATACGGATGCACCCGGAGGTCTTCAGCATGGGCAATGCCCTGGAAGGAGACATTGGAGGCATCTGGTATGGCACGGCATATACTGAACTTCGTTGCAGCATGTTCTCAACCAACAACAGCATCCTCTGTGGCACCTGCCCGCAGTGAATGAAAAATGAGTTCCGGGGCTATCCATAGGTTTCTCAACTGGCTTGCCGGCCTTTTGTTTCCGCAGAGTTGTCCAATGTGCTTGCAGCCCTCCGACAGCATCAGAACTGCCCCTATCTGTAGCATGTGCTGGTCAACGCTCAGGCCTATAACGGGCAAGCACTGTAGTGTCTGTTGCAGACCACTTGCCGAGTCTTCAGACGACGACTCCGACGTCATGTGTCAAGACTGTAGGGATGTGCGACCCTTGTACAGGGCAGCGTTTGCCTTTGGGGTCTATGAGGGCGTTTTAAGGGAAGCCATCATCAGGTACAAGTTTTCCCCCATCAAGCGCCTTGCAGGGCCATTGGGCGACCTTATCTGTTCACTGCCCATACCAAAAGTTGACTTGATAACGGCAATTCCGGTGACAAAGCAGAGGCTCATAGAGCGAGGATTTAATCAGACACTACTCTTGGCGCACCGTCTTTCAGGGGAGTTTGGTATCGCTGTTGCGGATGATGCTGCCTTAAAGATTCGGGAGACGGGGCATCAGGTGCATTTGTCCAGGGAGGAGCGCCTTCATGCGCTCAAGGGGGCCTTTGAGGTCTCAAGGGATGTCAGGGGCAAGCGCATACTGCTCGTTGACGACGTCCTGACCACCGGTGCAACCGTCAACGAATGCACCAAAGTCTTGCTGGATGCCGGGGCCAAAGAGGTCTATGTGGCAGTTCTGGCAAGGGCTGTAAGGTAAACTATTAACAATTCATGAACGTTTCCAATGCGATTGTCCTGGTAGCACCCCCTTGCCTCTGTTTTGGGGTGCATAAAAATATGTTGACAAATCATTTCCAGTTATGATAGTCTGTCGTATGTATGAGTGCAAGACAACAGAGGGTGTAGCGGGGCAGCATTCAGAGGGGCTTACCGTTAGTCACAAGTCACAAGTCACAAGTCACAAGTCACAAGTCACAAGTCACAAGTCACAAGTCACAAGTCACAAGTAAGTCTACTTCTTCCATTTTATTTTGTCAACATATATTTTTTAATAAGGGAGCCTTTGCGGACTTGTGAGGGATGCGTTGCCGTAGACAAGAAAGGATGGCGCAATGCCTGTGACTATGTCCGAATTGAGATGTCAGCAGATAGGGGAGTTTGCAATGGCACAGTATGAGCACCTCCCAATATACAAGACAGCATTTGACATGTCAATATATATCGACAATATTGTCAGGGGATTTTCAAGGTATAACAAATACAGTATAGGTTCAGAGATGAGGGAGCTATCCCGTATGGTTATACGATTAATAATACGAGCCAATTCAGAGACAGACAAAACAGACACCCTTGCGAAACTCAGGGATACAGTTGAGGAGCTGAGGGTAATACTCAGACTGGGCAAGGAGATAAGAGTATTTAAGAATTTTAATGCCTTTAAGCGTCTCATAGAAGACGTAATATCACTAAGCAGACAGTGCGAGGGTTGGTTGAAATCGGTAAGAGGTAAGAAATAATGCCAGAGCTGACTTTTCTTTTCCGCTGTAAAGCAACGGCTGAAACAGAGAGTCGGGCGAGCATAGATAACCACTGTGCGCCCATCCCGCCTTATAGGCATAAGCAGGTAGTCAGGCATACCGAAGAGGATTACCTGATGAAAGACACACAAGAGGATGTGCTAATGTGCAGACAAACAACTACTGGTCATCTACTCCCAATGCTAACAATACATCCAACGCGTGGAACGCCAACATGAACGACGGCAACGTGAACAGCAACAACAACGTCAACAACAACAACAGCGTATGGCCAGTGCGCTTGGGAGAGTGGTTAGAACCTCTTTTTTCTTTTGAGAACCTCTACGGTTGTTACCTAAAGTGTAGACGCAATAAGCGAAACACAATAAATGCGTTGAGGTTTGAGATAAACGCCGAAGAAAGGTTGTTCGACCTTTCGGAGGAGCTAACGACAATGGCATATAGTCCCTCTCGCACTGTCTGTTTCGTATTAGAAAGGCCTAAGATGCGGGAAGTTATCGCCTCTGACTTTAGGGATAGGATCGTGCATCATGCGCTTGTGGAGAGACTTGAGGCAATCTACGAACCGGTATTCATCTACGACTCCTATGCGTGTAGAAAACATAAGGGAATACACGGGGCAGTCCAAAGGGTTAAATCATTTATAAGGAAGGGAAGCGATAACGGTAAACAGAAGCTGTACTACCTGCATATGGATATAAAGAACTTCTTTATGACAATTGAAAAGGGTATCCTATACAGTCTGTTGCAGAGGAAGGTAAGGGACGAAACCCTACTCTACCTGTCATCTGTAGTTATTCAACATAACCCTACACAGAACTGTCTGATAAAGGGCAACAGGAGGCTCCTGAAACACTTGCCTATACACAAGAGCCTATTCAATGCCCCTGACAACCGTGGTCTACCGGTGGGTAACCTGACAAGTCAGTTCTTTGCAAACGTGTACCTAAACGAACTTGACCAGTATGTAAAACATACCCTCAAGTGTAGATACTATGTCCGATATTGCGACGACTTTTTAATACTCCATACGTCCAAACAGTGGCTTGACGAGGTCAAGGAAAAGATACGAATGTTTATCGAGGGCCGGCTATCTCTTGCCTTAAACGAAAAATACAATTCCGTATATCCGGTGATTAACGGTATAAATTTCCTTGGTTACATAATTCGGCGTGAATATACACTTGTGAGGAGGCGTGTTGTGAATAATCTAAAGACGAGGCTTGATGACTATGAGAAACAGCTTCTTATAGAAGTAAACGGGATGAGACGATTCATATACGCCTACGATATACTTGAGAGCATGCGTAGCGTGCTTGCATCGTACTTTGGACACTTAAAGTGGGCCGATACGTATAATCTAAGGAGCGACATACTCAAGCGATACAGCTTTCTTAATGAGTATTTCTCATTTGATAACGAGTGTATAGTCCCACGCTATAGATTTGCGACTCATTTTAAGACATCAAAGATGCAGTATATATACTACAGTGGTATGTTTAGGGACTCGGTACTTTTTTTTCAGGTAGGGTGTTTCTATGAGTTTTATGAGGAGCCTGTCTCCGAGATAAGAGAGGTTCTAAACCTGACAAGGATGAAGGAGAACAATAAGGGGGTGAAGTATGGATTTCCGATGAGACACGAGGGTGTTTTTTTGAGACGACTGATGCAGGTAAGGACCAGGTCGGTGTTAATCGTGAAGGAGACGGGCGATTATGTAAGCAGGATAAAGGAGCGACTTCCGGTATGTCGCATAGAGACGATGTGAGTGTTTACTCTGAAGAGGATATTTAACTATGAGACACGTATTACGTGTTAAGGATTAAAATGGAGGGTTGTATGTTTAAAGTCATAAGGGTGGTAGGAGTAGCTGTGGTGCTTTGCACGGTTTTTCTTTTGGGTATCGTGTCTGCCGAGGAGACATTAACACGGTTGGCTGTCTCCACATATACGGAGGATAAGATAGAGGGCTACACAATTGACGTTGGTAAGACCAAAGACACCCAAAAGCCTGGAGTCAGGTTTTCAGCCGTGAATGGACGGGCAGATGAGGTAATCGATATAAACCTGCTATTGAACGACAAACAGATAAACGTAAGAATCGGCTATGGAAGCAAAGAAGGTGATTTCCATATCAGCGCTTATGATAGCAACAATCCAGTAGCGATGCTCACGGAAGAAGACAACGTCCTTGTAAATAAGGCACTGCACGTGGTGGCAAGTGGACTAAGAGGTTCGACACTTGTAGAGGATAAGTTGGTGCGCACTTTAAACCTTATGGACAGTTGGCCAAGCAATCTGCCGTTAAATATCCTTGAGATCGTCAACCTTACAACGAGGTCAGAGACACCACAAGTCCTGCCCTGGTGTGGATTTAGTTTTTCTTTATTTACAGGAAGCGCTAATCTGTGCAGTGTTTTTAGTAAAACAGACCTTACACAAGATGCGACATATACAAAGGTGGGTGGAAACATCTGCTCAATTCCGCCGTACCTAATAGCTATCCTTGTAAATGTTGGATATGTTTCAGGTGGCGTCTCAGATATAGCCGCAATTTTAAACACGGTATTTCAACCGCCTTCAGATGCTAATGATACTATAACTGAAGCTACGTTATTTGGCGGAGATAAATGTATGGGGCGTTGTGGCAAGGGATGTATACCTGCATCCATATGGGATTTGGATAGTATTCCTAATCGTGGTGTGAATATATACACGCAGGCTTGTCTTAATCACGATGTCTGTGTCGGTAAGGAGAAATATTCTTATTTCGATGCACGTTGTAATTGGATGTTTTTGTTTGCGATTAAGGACTTTATATCTGGCCCAACCTGCGACTTTGCTCCTACACTCGTGTACCCTTTAAAAGATAATATCCCTGCTAATGGTACTTCGACCAAGATTACTTTCCAATGGAATACAAATTTTCCTGGGGCTACGAAATATTATCTTACTATAACTTCAAAAGGTCAACTAACAGTAAATGTAAAAGACTTTTGTACATCAAACAACACGGGAGGATGGAAATCTTCTTGCTCATACGAGGTTGATAATTTTGCTCAAGGAAAATATAGTTGGAATGTACTTCCTATTTATGCAGATGGCACAGTTGGCGAATTAAGTAGTACTTATACGTTCAATGTAGTAAATTCACCCACTCCAACCCCTACACCGACTCCCACACCAACTCCAGGTGGCAAGCGCTTTACGGATAACGGCGATGGTACGATGACCGACTCCGTTACCGGCCTGATGTGGTCGCAGAATTCGGCACCTATTGTGTCTTCCTGTAGTTCATATGGTAGTTTAACCAATGGTTATAATTATATGGAATGGAGTCAAACCCAGGACTTTGTGAAATGTCTGAACAATGCTAAATACAAGGGGCATAGCGACTGGCAGGTGCCAAGCATTCAGCAGTTGGCAGGTATATGCAATAAAACTGGCGATATCAGTTGGTTGCCAACTGTTCTTTCAAATTATTGGTGGGACTATTGTAACATGGACAGTGAAGGTAAAGGTTATGCAGTTAATATGATGTCCTGGCTTAACGATCAGGGGTTTAATGTGCAGACAGACTACTACTGGTCATCTACTCCCAATGCTAACAGTACATCCTACGCGTGGTACGCCAACACGTACGACGGCCACGTGTACAGCAACGTCTACGTCTACAACGACAACAGCGTATGGCCAGTGCGCTTGGGACATTGATCATTTGGTTATTTGGTTATTTGGGGTACAGGGGCGAAGCCCCTGTCGAATTTAATTTTTTCGATATTTGATAATTAAAGTCACTTAGTGAGGGGTTTAATGAAAAAAGACACGAGTTCAATGGTCTTGTATAAAAGGTTTGTATTCAAGGGTTTTATGGTGGCGTTTGCCCTTGTCCTCTGTTTGAGTACAGGCAACCTGTACGCTGAGGACTATCAATTCAAGACCCAGTGGGGCGGAAATGGCACGGGTAACGGGACGTTTGGTCTGGCATATGGTGTGGCAGTGGACAAATCCGGCAACGTCTACGTGGCAGATTCCTTGAACAACCTCATCCAGAAGTTTGACTCAAACGGCGGTTTCAATAGCCAATGGGGCGGAAGCGGCACTGGCTATGGGATGTTTAACTCTCCAGTTGGTATAACGGTGGACCTTGGTGGTTATGTTTACACGACTGACGCCGGCAACAACCTCATCCAGAGGTTTGACTCAAACGGCGTTTTCAAGAGCCAATGGGGTGGCAGCGGCACAGGCAACGGAACGTTTAACACACCATTTGGCGTGACAGTGGCCGTCAACGGCTATATTTATGTGGCAGACACCTTAAACAACCTCATCCAGAAGTTTGACTATGGCAACACTTTCATAACACAATGGGGTGGAAGTGGTACAGGTAACGGCAAGTTTAATGCCCCATATGGTGTAGCAACTGACACTATAGGCAATGTTTACGTGGTAGACACCTTAAACAACCTCGTCCAGAAGTTTGACTCAAGCGGCACTTTCAGCATCCAATGGGGCGGCAGCGGCGCAGGCAACGGAAAGTTTAACAACCCCACTGGTATAGCAGTTGACAGCTCCGGTGATGTCTACGTGGCTGATTCCTTAAACAACCTTATCCAAAAGTTTGACTCAAGCGGGGTTTTTAAGACTCAGTGGGGTGGAAGCGGTACGGGTAATGGTAAGTTTGCCATGCCATTTAGCGTAGCAGTGGACAGCTCCGGTAACGTCTATGTATCAGACGTCTTAAACAATCTCATCCAAGCATTTACTGTAACTTCAACGCCGACACCAAATTTATACACTCTCACCGTCACGAAGACCGGCACCGGCACGGTGACCGCCTCAACGGGCACCCTAACCTGGAACGAAAACACCGGCACGACAACCTACGCCAGCGGGACGTCCGTTACCCTGACCGCAACTCCGACGCAGGACTCAAAGTTCGGGGGCTGGACGGGATGCGACTCCACAAGCGGCAACCAGTGTACCGTAGCGATGTCGTCAAACAGGAGCGTCTCCGTCAGCTTTACCCAGGGCGTCTGCCTGCTGTGCAGAATCCCCAGGATGGATTTTAACGGTAACGGCAAGAGCGACATACTGTGGCGGAACATGTCAAACGGCATGATCTACACGTGGCTCATGAACGGTATCAACATAGCAAACGGCGGTTCACCGGCAACGCTCGGCGACGAGTGGCAGATCGAAAGCATGGGCGACTTCAACGGCGATGGCAATACGGACATCGTCTGGCGTAACACCTCAACCGGGATGGTCTACATCTGGCTCATGGGCGGGGCTACGGTAGCAAACGGCGGTTCACCGGCAACGCTTGGCCATGAATGGCAGATCGAAAGCATCGGCGACTTCAACGGCGACGGCAAGAGCGACATAATGTGGCGCAATACCTCCAACGGAATGGTCTACACGTGGTTCATGAATGGTACTGAGATAGAAAGCGGCGCCTCGCCATCGTCTATGTCGCAGCCATCGGCGGTTGACTCTGCCTGGCAGGTGGTAAGCTCAGGCGACTTTGACGGCGACGACACCAGCGACGTCCTGTGGATAAACACCTCAACCGGGATGACCTACATCTGGTTTATGAACGGTAAGGCCGGAGGTTCCCCGGGTACGGTTGGGACTCAGTGGCAGATTGCGTGCGTGAGCGATTTTAACGGTGACGGCAAGACCGACATCCTGTGGCGCAACATATCAACCGGCGTGGTCTACATCTGGCTCATGGACGGCGCCACAATAACGGGTGGCGGTTCACCGGCGACGCTTGGCCTGGAGTGGCAGATAGTCAACGTGGGCGATTTCAACGGTGACGGCAAGAGCGATCTCCTGTGGCGCAACACCGAAAACGACATGGTCTACACTTGGCTTATGAACGGCACAACCATAACCGGCGGCGATCTGACGGCCAAGGCCGGCCCTCAGTGGCAGATCATAAGCGTGGGTGATTTTAATGGCGACGGCAAGAGAGACATAGTCTGGCGTAATACCGCAACCGGAGAGATATGCATCTGGCTCATGGATGGCACGCAGTTGTCGCTTGGCGGCTTACCGGCGGTACTCGGTACGGAGTGGCAGATTCAGTAGGTTGAAGAAAGATAAGAAGGTGGGAAGGGTTCTGTCCCCCTTTATGCCGGGGGCGCTGACCCCTTTTATGCCTGGGGGCGCTGCCCCCTTTTTACACGAGGCTCTAGTCGTTATAGCAAATTTCTATTGGATTAAATACAAAACATGTGGCATTTTTTACGGGGTCAAGGGGGCTGTGCTCCCTTGCTGGGGGGTCTAAAGGGGGGTGGAGCGGGTGGGGCACGATTTTCCAGCAGCAGGTCGCACCTGCCCCTGCCACAAACCACCCCTTTCTTTGTATCGGATGCAAACGAAACACGCTATAAGCTACTGTACTGCACGTACTGGCCAGACAAAGTACTGGTACGTTTTATTTGTGTAATCTACGGCACCGCTGGCCAGGAGGACTACACAGGCGTAGGGATTATAGATACTGTACGTGTCGGCGCTCCAGTAGTATTGTGACTGTGCCGACGTAAACGGATGTCCCTGTGGCAGGGCAAGTGGCCAGGCCATTGAGCGATCAATCAGGCTTACAAGTTCTCTGCTATTGGGCAATCTCCAGTTGTTGTATCCCAGGTAGTTTCCGGCGTTGAGACACCGCACGTAGTCGAGGGCCTCTTGCCAGGCCTTGATTCCGCCCGTGCATGTGCCAACTAATGGCGTGGAGGTATCTTTGACCCACATCAAGGCCGTGAGATTGTCGGTGATGGTGCCGTTGCTGTTGTCCTTAAAGCGTGGAGTTGGCCATGCAGCGCCGGTTTTTAGTGCGCCATCATCGCCGGGGGCAAGGCTGGTAGTCTGTCCCGTTTGCGGGAGGCTGGCCACTACCGCTGCATCTGCCGTGCGAACTGGCCAGAAGAATGCGTTTTTGAATATTTTGTCATCGTAGAACACAATGCCGTTGCCCATCCCAACGACCCATGCAAAGGACGTCCTTGGTGCATAGGAGGTGGATGACCAGTAGTAGTATGGTTGCACGCCCTTAAACCCCTGCGTGTTGAGCCAGTCGGCGGCAAGTGAGTATTCGGCGTTGAGGAGGCTTGACAGCTCATTGACGTTTGGCAAACGCCAGTTGGTGTAATTCCTTGCGGCGCCCTTGTTGAGCGAGTCAACGAGATTCAGTGCCTCCTGCCACGTCACCTTACCACCGGCCATGTTGGCATTTGACATCCACATCAATCCCGTAAGTTTGTCCGTAACCGTGCCGTTGCCGTTGTCCTTAAACCGGGGGGTCGGCCACGCAACACCGGCCCTTATAGCCCCGCCGTCGCCATCGACGTAGCTGGTGGTCTGCCCCGTTTGCGGGAGAGTTATCGTCGCCGCTGCCGCAGACATCGGCAGCACAATCAGCAACAGGAGTATAACACTCAAACGTTTTATCATTCTCATATGCCTCCTTCCTGTATCTGATTTTCATATTTGAAAATCATTTGTTTTGGCTCAATAAGGTAAAACTGGTTCATTAATATTGAAAGGTGATATCATTCTCTTTTTTTCTGCTAAATCTATCAATTCGTCTAAATCCATAGTCGCCTCTGGTGAGCTAGCTAACACACTATGAACTTGTTCTATTACTTCTGGATTCCCGTATGGTAGAAAACGAAACACCGAAGCAGCTAAGTAAGCATTATCTATTTCAAATGCCAACCATTTCCTGTTTAATTGTTCTGCCACAGCTCCAGTCGTGTTTGACCCTGCGAAAATATCTAGAACAAGGTCATTGGACTCAGTCAGAAACTTGATAAAAAATTCTGGTAATTTAGCAGGAAACCGCGCTGGATGTCCCTTTATTTTCATGATTGCGCAATACCTTAAATACTGAGAATTACTTTCCGTATTTGGAATCTGAAGCATGTTTGATGGTATGGCTCCGCCGTTATCAAAACCAAAACCGCTGCTAATATCGTGTCCGGAAGGTCGTTTTTTAGGTGTATAGAAACTTGCACTGTCCTCAATCAATTTTTTCATTCTTTCTGAATATGGTGCTAAAACGTTTTTTACATTAGCCTTTGGAAAATCAGTTTTAGATAGCCACCAGATGGTATTAACGGCATCTTTGACACGGATCTTTCTCTTATTAACCCATTCAATAGGTGAAGGCAGTTTCGCCGGGTTGAACCAAAAAAACTCCTCAGCCAAATGCCATCCTTGTTCGTCACACATCCTGATGAGAATACGGTAATTATATAATGACCTTATGGGTCTAGCTTTTTGATATGCTCCTCCTAAATCTAAAACAAAACTTCCCGTATTTTTAATAACACGTTTTACTTCCTGAGTAAATAAAAGCAACCAGTCCACATATTCGTTTTGCTCTCTGTTACCGTATTCTTTTTGCCTTTGCAGGGCAAAAGGAGGAGATGTTATGACCAAATCAACGGAATCGTCATTAATTTTTCTTAACAATTCCATAGAATCTCCAACAACCGCTCTGCCAATTTTTGTTCTGTAAAGATATTTAGTATTCATTTAGTTTATATACCCAGCTTGTCATAATCTTCCATAATACCGTAACGGCAAAATAGACCTCTGGATATTTTGTCTTTAGTTTTTCAATATCAGTAATATATCTGCTCTCTCCCTGTGTCCCAATGATATAGGAAATCCAGTGCTTTGAATCATCATCAGATAGAGCATTGATTAACTGGTCAAGGACTATTGAGTTAGACTTAGTTAACGCCCATGCAATACCTGGCTTTTGGATGGCAGTTGATTTTGTGAAACTATTCAATATCTCAGGGCTATAGTTTTTGGTAAGCTTTGCCAAAGATCGGGCAGCTTCTATCTTTATATTTTCGTTTACCTCAGAGAAGCTCCTAACAAGGGCATCGAGTGCAGTCTTATTTTTCAGTTCGCCTATACCCCATGCAGCAGCAGCTCGTATTTCCGGATCATTATTATTATCATTTAAGATATCACAGAGCATTTTACATGAGGTATCTGTCTTAATCTCGGCTAATACGATTACTGATTCAAGAACATTTTGCAGGTAACTGCTACCGATACACTTTTTTATAAAATTATATCCTTGACTTATTCCAAATCGTGCGAGGCTTGCCGCCGCTTCCAGCTTTACATAAATATGTTCATCCGGATTGTCTAACAAACTTGACAAGTTTGTCTGAACTTCAGAATTGTTAAAAAAAGAAAGGGCTTTTGATGCAGTATATCTCTCGCTAAGAGCCGGATTGGATAAATTACCTAAAAAGTAATTATAGTCAACTGAATCACATGAAAAGGTCATAGAAACGGGAATAACAGAGGCCAGCACCTGATTCTTATGAACAATGTCCCCGGTATGCACAAGGGGGATCATCTTTAATCCTTTTTTAGAAGTCTTCAGACTTATTATTCTGCCATCCTTTTCGCGCTCATACTGTATTCTTTCAGCCGTTGATTCTTTAATAATACCATCTGCTGAAGCAGTGGCAGCAGGCCAGGTAATTCTGGCCTCAAAGCCTTCTTCTGACCCTTTAGGCTTAACATATAAGACCATCTTTTCCTTCTCTGCTAGTCTTAAATTCTTAATTGAAACAAACTGGATTAAATTATCAGCCTGCCAGTCAATAGGTCTTTCACCAATTTTGTCACATACCACAAATGCGACGTAGTCATTATCCTTCATGCCATAGTCCCATCCCCTCTCCGGGTCAGACAGAGAATGAGACATTGATATCTCCAGTTTGGTTTTTGCTCTGGATTCTATCCTAATCCCACACCTAACACAAAGGATATCAGGCACCCTGATTCGTTTAATTTTTATCTTTTTCCAAATCTTATAATTCATTGAACCTCTTTCAAGTTCAATGGGGTCCAATTCTTGATTTTGAAGATATTCAAAAACCTTCTTAGCGCCTATCGCACCAATAGAGATTTTTTCAAGAAAACTTTCGTCTGATTTAAAGGAAGTCATAACTATTAACCAATATTTTTTCGACAATTTCTTTTCCACGGTTGAATGAGAATATCCCTGCAATTATCATTTAGGTCTGTTCCTTGATTAGCCATTCTATAGGGATTTGAGAAACACGTTCCCTTCCTGTAGGTTTATAAATTTCTTTATTGATAGGGCGTATTTTAAGAGTTCCTTCGTAATATGAGTTTAATCGTTGTTTCGTGATCTCACAATACTCTGTATCTTTATCTATGCCCATTGCTTTACGTTGATGTTTAACAGCGGCAATCAGTGCGGAACCCACCCCACAGAAAGGGTCCAAAATCCAATCGTTTTCATTTGTAAATGCAAGTATACATCGTTCTATAAGTTCTATCGGGAATTGACATGGATGAGAGGTTTTTTCCGGATGATTTGATTTGACATTGGGAATTTCAATAATGCCGGATTCAAATTCCTCTGCAATAATTTCCCAGAAATCAGAAGGATTCTTCCCCAAAGGATTGCAACTAGGTTGTCCACGTTTTTCTCCCTTATAGTGACGTTTACCAGGATATTTAGACGGAATTCTTACCGCATCAAGGTTAAAAACGTAATCTTCAGATTTGGTAAACCATAACAGGGTTTCATAACGTCCTGAAAATCTATGTGAGGCATGTAACCCATGACCAAAATGCCACACGATTCTATTACGAAGTATTAGCCCCATTTTCTTAAAGATGGGATAGAAATAAATATCCAGAGGGAATACCTCGCGATTGTTTATATAGTTTCCAACTTGCCAACACAAGCAGCCCGTTTTACTCATAACTCTTACCAGTTGACTGATTATTGTCTCTTGCCATTGTATATATTCTTGCAAAGGCAGTTCCTTTTCATAATTTTTACCCATATTGTAAGGCGGTGAACTAACAATAAGAGAAAAGGTATTATCCGGTAATTTCTGGCAGGCATTTAGCACGTCATCCTTTGTTACAACAAGCCGTGCATCAATCTGAAATGAGTCATAAATTGCAGGCATATCTTCAAACATATCAACTTATCCTTAAGGTATCACATGAAAATAGGGGCAATATATCTCATGCCTTTTTGCTTATAGAGTAGACGAAGGCGAGGATTTCTGCTACGGCCTTGTACAGGTCATAGGGAATCTCCTGGTAGAGGTCGAGTGCGGAGAGGATTTCGATAAGTTGCCTGTCCTCTGTAACGGGGATGCCGCTTGCCTGGGCCATTTCAACTATCTTGTCGGCCACCGTGCCAGCCCCCTTGGCCACCAACCTGGGGGCGCCGGGAACACCAGGCTTGTACTTTAATGCTGCGGCTTTGCGGGGTTTTTCATTCATACTTGGGATGACTCACACCACAAGGTCTAAGGCCCTGGTGTTTTTGGCCTCTGCAAAGTCGATCTTTTCCTTTACTGCCACGTTTATGACCTTGAGGGACAGGCCGACCTCTTCAAAGCGTCTTTCAAGCTCGTACTTGTGGATAGCGATCAGGTCCTTGGTCTCAGGTCGCTCGGCATGGAAGGATATAAAAAACACCCGATCCGAAAGCGTTGCCGATATCGACAACTTCCCCAGTTGCCGGAGATTGAGGTTGATGTCACAGGTAAAGGTCTTTTTGGAGGAATACTTGTTTTTCTTGAACAACATCTCACCATCCCTCAACCCTTGCCAGGAAAAGGGCAAGAACGAGTAGACCATGTCATTGGCCTTTGAGGAGACCTGGAAATACTCTATGTGCTTGATCAATCGCTCCACAATGTCGGGGATGTCGTCTTTTCTGCCGACAGAGTATTTCAGGATATCGGCGACCCTACCCTCAGACAGCACGTCCTGGAGCCTGAACAACAGGGCCTTTTGATCATCGGCAAAGTTGATCGCCGTTTTGGGTTGTTCTTGCTTGATGGGGTCATGTGTCTGCATTATATCAAGCAGTCTCTGTTTGAGATATATCAGCGAGTCTCTGAGTTTGCCATCCAGGGGTAATTGTAACGCCAGTTCTACCTTTTCCAGGGGGGCATTGAGCAGTTGTCTGAGGTCGATATCACTCTTGACATCCTGCAGGGCATAGAGTCCCTCCTCAGCCTTAAAGACGATGGTGTTTAGCGCCCCCCTTATGTCAAACTTAAGTCCCTGAAGCTCCTCAAGCCCCAGGGTTGCCACGTTGATGACCCCATGCAGGGTCTCCTTTGCAAGCAACACATCAGGGGCCTGCTTTATCTCCTGCATGACGGCGGTCTTGAGCTTTGATTCAAACAGCACGCCCGCCCCCTCTATGACTGACTTCAGGAGGTTGGCATCTATCTGCTCTATGTCTGGTGCGAATTTGGAAAACATCGAAAATTCCGGATAGTTACTCTTAATGCTAACGGGTATGGCGTCAAAGGCGGCCTTGAGGGTTTTGAGGTCTTCACTCTGGAGTTTGGCGTCTGATAGCTCTGACAGCAGGCTGAAGACCCTGAGTTGTAACTGCTCTAGTGGGGTTTTGGTGGGTGTTTCCTGTCCGCCAGTTTCCTGCTCACCCTTTTCCGTGCCCAGGTACCTGAACTTGACCTCTTTGCCTGAGCCAAGCACCTCGAGGACAACCTTATCACCCTCATTTAGCGGTACGTTGGTCTTGGCCGTAACGACACCACCCTGGACACCAGCCCCCTTGCCAGGCGGTGGGGTTATACGCAACATAACCATCCCGGACTCTATCACGTCCAGGACATCGGCCATCATCACATCGCCAGACAATAGCGTTATCGGTCTGCTCTCAGTGCGTAAGACAGTGACAATACTATCGGACTTGGCTAAACCGTAGTTTTCTATCATACAGCCTTAGATGTGGTGACTATAGTTTATCCAGGACAATCTGTATGCCTCTCATTTTGGCGGCATTAAAGACAAGCGGTCCCCTGAAGTTTGCGATTACCCGTCCATTGTCTACCCTGATGATAACAAGGACAACCATGTCGGCATCATTGTCTACTTCCAGGTACTTTTTGGTAGCGGTATCAATGGTCAGGGTAAAATCAGCCGATACAATAGTCGGGTCCGTAACGATAAAGGCTATATCAGGGTCGTCGATAGCCTGTAGCCACTTAAGCGGGGTATCCCTGTGATCGACCAAGATATACCGCTTGAGTTCTGCAAAGCCCAGCAGACCCTCGGGGAATTCTATGATTTTACTGGTTTGTATTACGAGAGGACCAAACCGCGTTGTTTCAAATAAAATACTATTACTGTATTGCATTTTTTATCTCGTCAAAGTCGTTTTTGGTCAACCCGGCAGATAGTAAGTTTTCTGCCTTTATCCTTTCATACAGTTCCTTTCTGTATATTCTGACACCGTTTGGTGCATCTATTCCCAGCCTGACCTTATTGCCTTTTATTTCTACGATAGTGATAGTGATAAGGTCACCCAGCTTTATTGCCTCTTCTGACTTCCTTGTCAATACGAGCATCTTGCCCTCCTTTTAAAGCACAATTCTTTTTCTTAAGCAATGCAAATATGCAATACACTATGAGTCTGAACAAATTCAGCTATACGGTTATTATAGAACAAATCAGTAAAGAAGTACATCTTTTTTTCTCTGCGTGGGGGGTGCAATTTACTTTAGAAAGTCCAGCAAGGACTGTGACAATATCTGGGCCGATGTCTGCCTCAGAGCCTGGAGGGCCACCTCTGTTTTTGATATATCACTCATGACTTCAGCCATATCGGCATCCTCGACGTTGGACTTTACCGCCTCAACCCCCATGGATGAATCTTCGTTGGCCTGCCGTGTTGAACTGATGTAGTTTAACCTTGCCCCGACGGTTGAGCGCACGGTTGTCGTTTTATCCAGGGCGAAGAAGACACATTTTTGCAGAGCCGAAAGCCTTTCGATGTTATCGGTATTTAGGGCAATTTCGATCTCTTTGGCCATATCGATGTAATTGGTAAAGCTCAACTGGTCGTAGCCGGCAACCGTTGGGTCGCTTGAAGTGCTCATGACAATAGTGATCTGTGCGCTGCTGGCTATGGAGGAGATGTGGGCAAAGTTACCGGTATCCACACGCATGGACTCCGAGCGTGGCAGGGACATGGCAAAGGCATCCGTACCGGTTATGTTTTCGGTTACCCGACCGGTCAGGCTTATATCCACGTTGATCTGGTTGGCATCTCCGAGGTAGGTGTAGGAGCCGCCGGCGTTAGTGGCATAGCTGGAGGTGTAGGCGTTGAAGCCTGAGAACAGGTATCTGTCTCTGAACTTGCTGTTTGACAGGTTATAGAGGGCATCTTTGAGGACTGCTATCTCTTTTGCTACATCTTGTCTGTCAACGGGGCCTCGTGAGCCGTTTGAGGCATCTATCATCAGTTCGTGCATGCGCTGTAGGTTATCCGTTACGGCCTCAAGGGCGGAGTCCGTTGCCTCCAGGAAGGAGCGTGCATCGTCCATGTTTTTTCTGTACTGCTCGTTGTGATTGAGCGTGAGTTTGTAGTCGAGTACCTTCTGCATTCCTATGGTGTCATCAGAAGGTTTATTTATCTTAAGCCCGGAGGCCAGTTTTCGTTGCACCTCGTACAGTTTGGCGAAGTTGCCCTGAAAGCTCTGCTTGGTGCGGTCATATATCATAAACGTGGAGACTCTCATAGGTTCACCAGAGTTTTGAGCATTTCGTCGGTTACGCTTACAAGTCGTGCGGCGGCCTCAAATCCCTTCTGGAAGCGGATGATATTCATGGCCTCCTCATCCAGCGATACGGCTGACACGGAATTACGTCGTTGTGTAAGCTCGTTGAACATGTTTGCTTCAAACGTATTGGTGTCCTTGGCTGCCCTGCTAAAGCCTCCCGTGGTGACAACGAAGGCGGAGTAGAAATCGCTGAACGTACTGTTTTTCATAGACGAATTGGTAGCGTGTTTGAACTCGGCCAGTTGCACGGCTGCCAGGGCATTTCTGTTATCGCCGGGTAAGCCTGGTGAGCCTAATGCCGCTGCGATCTTTTCTATATCGGTTATTGCAACACCGCTATTTTTAATTGCCAGGTCTATTGGGGAGAGTTTAAAGACATCCCCTGCCTGCGGGGCCGCAGAAAAGCTCATCTGGATGCCGTCTACGATCAACGTGTTGGCTGTCGTGAGAGTGCCACTGACGGTAGTCTTTTCCTTTATATCGTAGAGGTCGTATGTGTTGGTGCCCGTGAATCTCACCTCGTATTCTTTGTAGGTAAGCGAGCTTCTGTCGAATATTATCGCACTGACGTCGGTGACGGTCGTGCTGTTGTAATTTATGACGGTTGGTGAGTAGGAGTTAAACAGGTCATACCCTTTGGCTGCAACGTAGAAGGTATCGTTTGCTGCCGGGGCTGTTGAGAAATTTATATCCATACCATTCAAGCTGATGGTTGAACCGTTGTAGGCATTACCGCTGCTTGATAGTTGTCCGTTTCTGTAGACATCGTATGTCGTCCCTGTTGCCGAAAACTTGATCTGATATTCACCGGGGATAAAGTTTGTAAAGTTAGTGATACTCGTTGAGGATATAACGCCGGTGGTGGTTGCCGCAGGGGTATTATTGGTCAGGGTGAAGTCGGATTGTGTGGAGTTTAGTCCAAAGCCCGTGGACTGGATGATATTTACTTCGTTTGTGAGGGAGCCGACAATCCTTCTCATGTTTGAGATGGCAAAGGGCACTCCGCTCTGGTCGGAGTTCTTTAGTTCGAGCAAGGCGCCTAGTCTGCCGTTAGTTATCTTGTCGGTGACGTCGATGTCACCCACGGCAACACTGAACTTGCCGGCTGCCGTCTTGGTGCCCTGCATGGGATGAACTATGTTGCCACTGACGAGGTTTCTCTGGCCTACGATCACGTTGACTCGCCCAAATTCATCTTCGAAGCTGTCAAACTTCACCAGTTCGGCGAGTTCTTTCAAGGCGCCTGTTCTCTGATCACGGAGGTTATTTGCCTCGTGCGTTGAGCCGGCCTCTGTCTGGGCTATATTTAGGTTCAATCGTGCTATTGTATCCGCCAGTTTATTGATATTGTCAACTACGGCAGGAATTTCCTTGTCCACGGAGGCGGCCAGGTCGGTCAGCCTCTTTTCGATCTCCTTGCCCTTATCGACGAGTTCGGTTGCCTTTGTCAGCAGGAGGTTTCTCTGGGCTGAGGCACCGGGGTTGGTGGCTATCTCTTGCCAGGCATTAAACAGGTCTGTGATTATGCCGCCAAGTCCGACACCTGTTTGTTCATTGAGGGCGTCTTCCAACTTGGAGTACGTGTCATCCAGCATTGCACTTCTGCCCATGTTGGACTTCTCGTAGATCAACTGCGTCTCTATGAACTTGTCATACCGTCTCTTGATATCGGCAACATCCACTCCCCTGCCGATCTCCCCAACATGCGTCATCAGCGGGGATGATATCTGTAGTATTGTATCCTGTCTACTGTGATCCGGGGTATTGACATTGGCGATGTTGTTGGCCGTAACTTCCAGGCCAGTCCTGGATGCCATTATTGCCGACCTTGCTATGTCAAACAAAGCTGTAACAGACATTTAAGCCTCCTTTGTAATGAAGAACCCCTTTCTGACAACATTTGGGTTAATCCCGAGGGTCCTCAGAAAGTTCAGGTTATTTTTCAGATAGTTTATCGAACGTTCTATCAGAATCTTGTTGTAGTCGTTTAACTCTTCAATACCTTGGAGCAGCGATCTCAGCTTTGAGCGGATATCAAGGAACACACTATCACCGGTTATCTCTGCCAGTTCTTTGAGACTGATGTCGGCTTTGATATTTGTGTAAACCTGTTGATTGTTACCATCGTTGGTACCGGCTTGTATCTGCCTGGCCTTTACCTCTTTTGATGCCTCCAAAGAATATTTCCTCATGAGCCTGACCCTTTCGTCCTCCAGCAGCCTTAGCTTTAGCACGAGGGTGTCTTTCTCCTTCGAAAGTCTTTCGACGCTCTGTTCGTTAAAGTCAACCAGAGACTGCCGCTCTACCTGCAAGAGTTCAAACAACGCCTTATACCCAAGGACCTGCTCATTGAGAATTTTCTTTAAAGCATCGGTTGTTTTCATGACATCTCTTGCAGCATTTTAGCGGCAATGGCCTTTGAGTCAATACTGTAGGTACCGTTTTCGATGGATTCCTTGAGTATCTTTATCTTGTCCATTCGCTGCTCGGGGAGCTGATCTATTCTCCCTCTTATTTCTTCAAAGTCCTTTGCCCGTGGCGAGAGGTTGACCTTGTCGGAGGTCGTTACTTTCTCCACGCTTGACATTCCACCCCCGCCGGCATAGGGTTCGGCCCTGTCTATCCTTTTAACAGGACTGATGGCCTCTTTGCCTTCCGGTGGTTTATTACCATATATCTTCATCTCTATACCTCCTTTAAGGAAAGTTGTTTTCTATAACTTACTATCGGTACTTAGCTCGGATTTCTTTAAGGAGCCTTTATCCTGTTGGGGATCCCCTGAATCCTTGGTAGCCGGTTTCTGTTTTGAACCACTTTCCTCGTTCAACCTGTTCAGTTGCTCTACGAAGGTATCCTGAAGGCCGAGGCCGCGTTGAGCCATAAGCCTCGCTATCTCTGTATCAAAAAGGTTCACGTACATCTCCGCACCCAACCCCTTGCCCACCATCGGTCCGCAGGCAGACCTCATCGCCTTGACCATTTGCTCGGCAAACAGTGCTTCCATCTCTCTGGCGATCTCCTTTATTGCCTCGGGGTCCTTTTTGCCCTTTATGTTGCGCAGGGCGGTCATGGGGTTTGCCGATAGTCCGTTAACCGTTTTCATATTAATTTATCCTCTTTATAGTATCTCTAAGTCAGCCGACAGTGCACCTGCCGCCTTTATTGCCTGCATTATCGCTATCAGGTCCCTGGGTGAAACACCCAGCTTGTTTAAACCTGCTACTATATCGCCAAGGTTTGTGCCGGAAATCTTGGACAACGACACCTTGGTGCTTTCCTTTACACTGACGCCGGGTTGCACCGACTGCCCGCCCATGGCCTGGAGCGCCACATCGGTGGGAGTGGCCTCGGTTATCTCTATGGTCAGGTCTCCGTGGGCAATGGCCACAGGCAACAGTTTGACGTTTTCGCCGATAACCACGGTGCCCGTGCGTTCGTTTATGATCACCTTTGCCGGAACATCTATGCTCACATCAACGGCCTCGAGGTTATTGACCAGACTTACGACATCACCCCTGTACTGTTCCGGTACCGTTACCTTCACCGATGAGGGGTCAAGGGTCTGTGCGTAATCACCCTTGAGGTGTTTATTGATAGCGTTTTTTATATTTGACGCCGTTGTAAAGTCCGTCTTGTTAAGGACAATGGTGAAGTCTTCGGCATTTGCCAGGTCGTAGCCGAACTCTTTTTCTATCGTTGCCCCCTCGGGGACGTTGCCCACCGTGGGGAAGTTCTTCTGCACCGTGGCCCCGCCACGTCCCGCCGCAAACCCGCCTATTGACACGCCACCCTGGGCAAGGGCATAGACCTTACCATCGGGGCCCTTAAGCGGTGTCATAAGCAACACACCTCCCTGGAGTGACTTGCAATCCCCTATGGCCGACACGGTGGCGTCTATCTTTCTGCCTACCTTGGGGAACGGGGGCAGCTTGGCCGTTACCATTACGGCGGCCACGTTCTTGGACACAACGTCCTTCTGGTCTATCGTTATGCCCATCTTATACAGCATGTTGGTCAGACTCATGAGCATTGCACCCTTCTTATCACCCGTGCCGGTCAGGCCAACGACCAATCCATAACCCACCAATTGATTTTCCCTGATCCCCCTGATGCTTGCCACGTCCTTGAGACGCTCGGCGTACAACTGAGAGGTTGGCAGCAACACCATCACTATCAGAATGACAAGGGCGATTGTCCTGCCGCCGTTGCCCTGCCCCATGCTGCGGAATCTTATCTTGGCTGACTTATTCATTAGAATGGCCTTGCCTGTCCAAACAGTCTACCCAACCACCCTGGTGTCTGTAGCTCCTGCAAGAGGCCGTCTCCCACCAGGTACAGCCTGACGTCGGCCACCTTTTGGCTCATCACGACGTTGTTGGCATCCACGTCGTTGGGTCTGATGATACCCTGCAGGACGAGTATCTGCTTTTCGTAGTTTATTGTGATCTCCTTGCGTGAATCTATGATGAGGTTACCGTTGGGTTGCACCTCCATGACCCTGGCCGTGATGGAGCCCAGGAAGCTGCCCTCCTGTTTTACCTCACCCTTGCCGCTGAACTTGTCCTTGTTGCTGGTTGCCAGTTGGGGGTTGGTTGCGGAACCCTTTACAAGGCCGGCAGCCTGGGATGTAACGTCAAAGAAGTTCGACAATGCAGAGTTGTAACTGGACTCCTTGTCTGCGGTGGTCTCTTCCTTGGTGTTGGCCTTGATGTTTTCAACGATCTTTATCGTCACCAGGTCGTTTACCCTTCTGGCGCGACTGTCTTCGTAGAGGCTTGCCGTGTCGCTGTAGAGCGACCCCTGTTGTTGCGGGTCCCTGGCAGCCGCAGGGGCATATACGTAGGACGGCGGTGACGATGGCAACTTGCTTGCCGGTGTTGAACAACCACTTGCCAGCAGCACTGCAAACCCCACCGATAACCAGACCGTTGATGATATTATTTCCTTGAACTTTGTCATTGCTTATCTCTCCACTCTTACGGTATGACTGTCAATAACTTTGCCAACGACTATTTTTTTTGACGATGGATTTTCAATCTTGATCGATTTTCCAACGTTGCCATTGTCTCTGGCTATGCCTTTTACCGTGATCCGCACGGTACCGCTTTCATACAGCATCATCACTTCCTGTCCCCTCTTGATGGCGTAGAGGTTATCAAGGACGCGCTCGGTAATGGCACGGTTGACGGCAACTGAACGGGTAAGTGTCCTGCCTGTACACTCGCTCTCCTCTGTTATGGCACCAATGGGTATCCTCTTGATGTTTACCAGTTCCTTGTAGACATCGCCATCATTGATTACATCGCCCTTTTTTAGTGCCCTGCGTGCATTCACCACCCAGTCGTAGGCATCGACGTCTACCACGTAGTTTATCGTATTCCCTGTGGGGAAACTCAACTGAAAGGTCGCCCTTCCAGGGACCTTGCCACTGAGCAGCGCTATCCCCTCGGGGGCATCAGGGGGCAGGGTCTCAGGTTCATTTACGGATTGCACCCGCACCTCTGACCACGGATAGTTGTCCCTGATGTAGTCGGTGACAACCCCCTGGGCAGACCACCCGCTTAACACTGCCGCTAATACAAAGGCTACCATTATTGCACGATTCCTTTAAATCCCGTTACCGTTTCATGTTGTTTGCCAACTGGAGCATCTCATCGGAGGTCTGAACGGCCTTGGAGTTAATTTCGTATGCCCTCTGACTGACTATCATGTTGACCATCTCATCCACTACGCTTACGTTACTGGTTTCGAGGAATCCCTGCGCCAGGGTGCCAAACCCCTGCAATCCCGGCGTTGAGACCACTGCCGTGCCGGAGGCCTCGGTCTCCTGGTAGAGGTTCTTGCCCAGCGCCCTGAGGCCTGCTGGATTCACAAACCTCGCCAGCTCTATCTGACCAAGTTCCGTCATGGTTATCTGGTTGTTCTGCTGTACCTTGACCACGCCATCGGAGCCAATGGTGAGAGAAGTGGTGTCCTGTGGTACGGTGAGTTCCGGTTCAAGGGCGTAACCCTCTTCGTTTACAATCTTGCCTTCGCTGTCGAGCTTAAATGCCCCTGCACGTGTATAGGCAATGGTGCCGTCGGGCATCGTAATCTGAAAAAAACCCTCGCCCTCTATGGCCAGGTCCAGTTCGTTGTTGGTGTTGACGAAGTCGCCCTGTTTAAATATCTTACCCACGGAGCCGGTACGTACACCAAGGCCGATCTGCTCACCGGTGGGGGACATCTTACCCTCCGCCGTTGGCCCACCGGGGGACTTCATGGCCTGATACATGAGGTCCTGAAACTCCGCACGACCCTGCTTGTAGCCATACGTTGAGACATTGGCCAGATTATTGGAGACCACATCTATGCTCAACTTTTGTGCATTCATTCCCGTTGCTGCTATAAACAAAGACCTTAACATTTATATTTCCCTCCTTGAAATTTTTTTCATCATTGCCGTCACCCTACAGCCTTGCCATTTCGCTTACGACCTTTGAAGTAGCCTCGTCAAAGGTTTGTACCATCTTTTGATTTGACTCGTACTCCCTGTACAGCTCGATCATGTTGACCATCTCCTGTACCACGTTTACGTTTGAGGCCTCCAGGAAACCCTGCTTTACCCCCGACGTTGATTCAACGGCCGGCTCATTGGATGTATAGTTGGTATCTCCTTCCTTTTTCAGCTTGGCCTTGTCGGAGAAGCCCACTACCCTGACCCTGTCTATTATCGTGCCATCGACGGCAACATCGCCCGATGCGCTTATTTCAAGCTTACCATTAGGCACCTGTATGGAGCCCCCGCTGCCAAGCACCCTTACACCCTTTGCGGTGGTGATAAAGCCCTCGGAGTCTAACTTAAAGTTACCCGCCCTTGTGTACTTATCCCCCTCAAGGGCAAAGAAACCAGGGCCATCAATGGCTAGGTCCAAGGGGTTGCCAGTGCTGATCATCGCACCACTGCTATGATCGGTATAGGTATCGGAGAGGTATGTCATAATCCTGCCATCTCCTGAGCGGCCGCCAATGCCAACCTTTGCCTGTTCCTCATCGCCGGTGTCACTGAATTCTGACATCAGGTAATCCCTGAAGGTTATACCGTCCTCTTTAAAGCCATACGTGGCGGCATTTGCAAGATTGTTCGATACCGTCTCCATGTGACGTTGCTTCATAATTGCCCCCGATGCGGCTATATAAATTCCTTTATACATAGATCAATTGCTCCTTCGTATTATTTTGCAAGTTTGGTACCCAATAAAATATTGACGACAGTCCCAACCTCCGTTGAACCTCATTGCCCACACAGCGCCGCTAAAGCCCAAGCCGAATTTTTAGCGTCACTCCCAACACCGGACATATTCGTCCCCGGAGGGGGGAATATTATTCCACTACCTCATCCGCTCATGGACTAACCTGTTCTATTTATTGAGATTCAGGATCAGCTCAACCTCTCCCCTCTGCATTCCCAGTACGTCTGCTATTTCGTCCATGTCCAGTCCCCTGTATGTCAGGGCCATGACCTCGTGCTGTCTGTTGACCGCACCCTGGGGGTGATTAACCGAATCAGCCATGTGTAACAGTCGCTCAAAATTTACCAGCTTGGCATCCACAGAGGCCTCTATTGCCTCAAGAATTTCTATTTGCTTTTCGAGTTTCTTAAAGATGACATTAGCGGTATTTTCCAGTATGGCAATATCGTTTTTGGTATCCTCTTTCTTTTCAACTGCCTTCCCTTTACCCTTTGCCTCAAAGAGCTTCTTCATGGTGATCTCTCCTGCAGGTTCGTTTTTTTTGCTAAATAATCCTATCATCTCAAAACGCCTTCTTACACATACAGTCTTCGTCTTTTGTTTCGTATAAGTATCTTAAAAAGATAACTTTACTGACGTATCCCAAGTACTTTGCAAAATACGTACCATACGGCAATAGCCTTATCCGGGGGATGGCTTGAGTCAGGTTGTTGTTGAGGTTCATGGTGATTATGTTGGGAGCAAGTGCCTGTAAGGAGTCTGTTAATCCCGATGTTGCAGGACTTTACGGTAACGACACAAGCCTACCACATGTGCAAGAGGCACTGACAGAGGAGGCGTCATTTGTCAGTGCTACTTGGTGTCAATATTTTGACAGAATGCGGAAATTTGGACGTCCTCTGCTATATGGCCTTTCTCAGGGCCTTTATGTACGGCTCCAGGGAGCCTTTGTCTTCGTGGATGGCGTTGACAATCGAGCTTCCGACGATGACGCCATCGGCTATGTCTGCCACCTCTTTTGCCTCCTGCGGGGTCTTGATGCCAAAGCCAACTGCGACCGGTTTGGCCGACATCTGCCCGATGCGCCGGATCATCGTCCGCATTTCGGTGTCTATTGATATCTTTGAACCGGTGATGCCAGTGATGGAGACGTAGTAGATAAACCCCCGCGATGCCTGTGCAACCAGCTCTATCCTGTCCTCTGTGGACGTTGGGGCAAGGAGGAATATCGTATCAAGGCCGCTATCGGCGCAGGAGCGTATGAAATCCGTTTCCTCATCGGGTGGCAGGTCGGGGATGATTACGCCATCTACCCCGGCTGTTGTGGCGTCGTCGATGAAGCGTGTAAGGCCCAGCTTGTAGACCGGGTTGAAGTAGGTCATCAGGACAATGGGGACCTGCGTTTGGTTGCGCAGCGACTTGACGGCCTGTATGACCCCTGATAGTGTCACGTGGTTTTGCAGTGCCCGTTCGGCGGCACGCTGTATGGTAGGGCCGTCAGCCAGGGGGTCCGAAAACGGCACGCCAAGCTCTACTATATCAGCCCCGTGTCGCTCCAGAAACAGAACCAGTTCCCGTGTCCTATCCAGCGACACATCCCCGGCCATGATGTAGGGGATAAAGGCCTTCCTCCCTGCGCTGCCCAGTCTCTCAAAGGCAGCGGTTATTCTTGTCTTTTTCATCGTTAGTCTTTCCTCCTTTCTATAGCATTTCGCTGGTATTATACCATAAAATAACAGAGGGAGAGAGTCGTCTTGAAAAAATCTGACGTAATACTTCACTCCCTAAGAATAAAGAAAGGAGAATAGTGGTTCCGCCCTACCCTCATGTTGATATTTATGCGGGGAATGATTCTACTTACCCAAAACAAAGTAAAATAACTGTTGACAGGGGCGCTCATATGGTATTACTATAGTAGTCATGCACCAGAAGTATGACATAACACTAAAGGACATCATAAAGGATGTACCGCAGAGGTTTCTGAAGCTGTTGACTGGCTATGAGGCAGGCAAGTTCATAGATGTCCAATTCCCCGACGTTCAGAACAGGTGTGTTGATATTGCGTTTGAGACGGCGCCGGGCAACGATATCGTCCAGATCGAAATGCAATCTACAAACGATAGCAATATGTTAGGACGCATGTTTCTCTATGCCGGGTTGATATACAACCAGTACAAGAAATTACCAATCCAGATTGTCTTGTATATTGGCAACAAACCGCTGAATATGAAAAGCAGTATGGAGTTTGGATTTATAAAGTATGGCTACAAGCTCATAGACAGCCGAACCCTTGACGGCGACTATCTCATTGACAGCGATGACCCTGATGACATCATACTGGCCATCCTGTGTAGGTTCGAGGATGCAGAGGTTACCATCAGGAGGATACTTGTTAAACTCTGCCTGTTGTCGCCCGTTGAAAGGGAGAATTATATCAAGAAGTTGCTATATCTTTCCGGGCTAAGAAATTTGGTACATAAAGTAAAACAGGAGGTAATGAATATGCCGATAACCATTGATTTGGATGAATACGAGGTCTTTAAGGACGTATTTACAAAAGGCGAACTCAAAGGCAGACAAGAAGGCGAACTCAAAGGCAGACAAGAAGGCGAACTCAAAGGCAGACAAGAAGGCGAACTCAAAGGCAGACAAGAAGGCGAACTCAAAGGCAGACAAGAAGGCGAACTCAGGGGCAGACTGGAAGGGATAGAAGGGATGCTTGAGATTAAGTATGGCCCTGAGGGACTTGAACTGATGGATATACTCAGAACCATTGACAAAATAGATAAATTGAATGAAGTAAGCGCACTTATCAAGCGGTCTGCATCAGTAGCCGAGTTGAGATTGTACTTACAGGGTAATGCGTAACCGTGATGATGTATTCATCATGTATTTATATGGTATTACAATAAGCAGTCATGTACCAGAAGTATGACATAACACTAAAGGACATCATAAAGGATGTACCGCAGAGGTTTCTGAAGCTGTTGACGGGCTATGAGGCAGGCAAGTTCATAGATGTCCAATTCCCCGACGTTCAGAACAGGTGTGTTGATATTGCGTTTGAGACGGCGCCGGGCAACGATATCGTCCAGATCGAAATGCAATCGACAAACGATAGCAATATGTTAGGACGCATGTTTCTCTATGCCGGGTTGATATACAACCAGTACAAGAAATTACCAATCCAGATTGTCTTGTATATTGGCAACAAACCGCTGAATATGAAAAGCAGTATGGAGTTTGGATTTATAAAGTATGGCTACAAGCTCATAGACAGCCGAACCCTTGACGGCGACTATCTCATTGACAGCGATGACCCTGATGACATCATACTGGCCATCCTGTGTAGGTTCGAGGATGCAGAGGTTACCATCAGGAGGATACTTGTTAAACTCTGCCTGCTGTCGCCCGTTGAAAGGGAGAATTATATCAAGAAATTGCTATATCTTTCCGGGTTAAGAAATTTGGCACATAAAGTAAAACAGGAGGTAATGAATATGCCGATAACCATTGATTTGGATGAATACGAGTTATTTAAGGATATATTTACAAAGGGCGAACTCAAAGGCAGGCAAGAAGGCGAACTCAAAGGCAGGCTGGATGGCGAACTCAAAGGCAAGCTGGAAGGGATAGAGGGGATGCTTGAGATTAAGTATGGCCCTGAGGGACTTGAGCTTATGAATATGCTCAGGACCATTGACAAAATAGATAAATTGAATGAAGTAAGCACACTTATCAAGCGGTCCGCATCAGTAGCCGAGTTGAGATTGTACTTACAGGGTAATGCGTGACCGTGATGATGTATTCGAAGTCAATTAAGCTGATTGCAGTGTGGTGTGTGGCGGTGACATGCTGTCTGCTGCTGGTGCCGCACATGGCGGCGGGGCAGGAGGCGGCCATGCAGGACAGGGATATCGTCTACTGGTATGAGGGCGACGTTAAACGCCATGCGTGGAAGGCAGCCGGAGAGTATGCCGTATTGCCCGAGGGGATGAACTATGCCTCACACGTTTATTACACGGATAAGGGCATGAAACGTGTCATGGCCCTCAGCGGTGAGGTCATCGTGAGGTATGCTGCCACCTACACGCAGGAGCAGATTGCTGCCATAGAGGGACAATTTGGCCTAAAACGCAAGAGCGTCCTGCCCCTTACCGATGAACACTCCGCAACATACGTATATGAGTCCGCCTATGATAAGATCAGCGATCCCATAGGTATAGCCAACGCTATACGCCAATCTGCTGTGGTACAATACAGCTATCCCAACTGGATAAGGCACGTAACCCACCGTGTAATCACTAAAAAACCGGTTTCTGCAAAAGACACCGCAACACCCAATGACCCGCTGTTTTTGCAACAGTGGTATCTCAAAAACACCGGCCAGGGTGGAGGTCACCCCGGAGCGGATATGAACGTATCGTCCCTGTGGAGTACCTACCGTGCAACACCGTCCCAGACAATTGCCGTTGTGGATAACGGCCTGGAAATAGGACACGAGGACCTCCGGGGCAACGTGCTTCCGGACAAGAGCCACAACTATCTTAACAATACCACGGACCCGACCCCCACAGACAAGAAAGACTCACACGGCACCAGTTGTGCCGGTCTGGCAGCGGCACGAGGGTTTAATGCCCTTGGCGTAACCGGCGTGGCTCCTGCAGCGGGTTTGGTGGGGTACAACCTGCTGATGAACTTCACGGACGAAAACGGAATCGATGCAATGACACGTGGTTACAATGAAGGCCGGATATACACCAACAGTTGGGGTCCCGATGACACCGGAGATATGCTTGATGCCCCTCCCCCCAGTTTTGTGGATGCCCTCAGATTTGGTACCAGTAAGGGGCGTGGAGGTCTGGGTAACGTTTACACCTGGGCCGGTGGCAATGGCAGATCAGATAACGATAACTCCAATAACGACGGCTATGCCAACTCGCGTTACGTCTTTGCCATTGGCGCAGCGACAAACAATGACACCGTGGCATACTACTCCGAGGATGGCGCCAATATCTTGGTAAATGCCCCCTCAAGCGGAGGCACCCTCGATATCACAACCACCGACCTGACCCAAAACGGAAAGTACACCACCGACTTTGGTGGTACCTCAGCCGTGGCACCGATGGCGGCGGGGGCTGTGGCAATCATCCTGGAGGCCAACCCGTTGCTGTCATGGCGTGATGTGCGCTACATACTTGCAATGTCCGCCCGCAAGAACGACCCACTCGACGGCGATTGGGCTGTCAATGGCGCCGGACTGCACGTCAACCACAAGTATGGTTTTGGAGCCATCGATGTATCGGAGGCCATAAACAAAGCAAAGACGTGGACATCACTGCCTCCGGAGACCTCCGTAACAAAGTCCGCCACAGTCAATCAATTCATCCCCGATAATACCCCTGCAGGGCTCAACAACACAGTTAGCGTAACTGAAGCGGCAGACATGACAGTTGAATTCGTTGAGGTTTACCTCAATGCCCCCGACCACACCTGTTTCACCGACCTAGACGTAACGCTGACCTCCCCGTCTGGGACAAAGAGCGTTCTGGCCTCTGCACATCCAACCACCACGTGTCCGTCCGAGTATACCTTTGACAACTGGCGCTTTGGCTCAACACGTCACCTCGGTGAACCCGCATCGGGCAACTGGACACTGCATGTTGCAGACCGCATAACAGGCAATATGGGAACGCTTAAGTCCTGGAGTCTCAAGCTCTATGGCCACAGCAAGGGCCTCCTGCCACAGGTCATGGTCAACGGAAAGTCCATCCAAACAAGCCTTAGTTCCACCGATAACCTATCCATAACGGTTAGCCTCGCAGCCGGCCAATTCAGCGGCAGCAATGCCGACTGGTGGCTCTATGCAACCGGGCCAAACGGCCTGATGTACCACTTCAACGCCGCCACCTGGTTGTGGGTCAGTGGCGCCGGTGTAAGCTACCAGGGGCCGCTGTTTAACTTCCCCCTCAGCAGTGTCTTTAACGGCAACGGTCTGCCACCGGGCAACTATACCGTTACCTTTGGTGTTGACCTGACACCAGATGGCATCGCTGACGCAAGCTTTTTTGTCTCTGACAGCGTCGATTTCACCGTAACCCCCTAAGGGTTACAGGTCTTTGATGGCCTCCGCAACCACATAGGTACCGGTAACCCTCGGCTTTCCATGTTGCTGATGACCCGGTCCTTGACGGTGGGGCGCGGACCGCTGCAAAACATCCTGCTGTATCCGATCCGAAGGTTAATCGCTGAAAATCCGTACAACAGGATGAGCGGCAGCAACACCGGCAGGAGTACCACGGCTATCGGTAACAAAACCGGTGTCAACGCTATTAATGTCTTTTTTTTCATCATAAGTACCTGCCCGTGATTAATTTTATACGTAAAGAAGGAAGAAAGGGGCGGTTTACGACAGGGGCGGGTGCGACCCGCTGCGGGAAAATCGTGCCCCACCCCCTCCGCCCCCCTTCAGAATCCCCCGCAAGGGGAGGGGCGAGCCGCCCCGGGCACGAAGAAGCCCCCTTGACCCCATAAAAATGCCACGTCTGTTGTATTTAATCCAATCGAAATTTGCTATAATACCCATAACCATGAAAAACTTGCCCAATTATCCTGATAATCGTCCCACGGCATAATATGAAAAGCCGAGTTCCTTCATCTTAGCTGGTTCGTATACGTTTCTTAGGTCAAAGAACAACGGAGTCTTTACCAGGGCCTTGATCCTGGGCATGTCGAGGTTTCTGAACTGATTCCATTCCGTGATCAGGACAACGGCATCGGCATCAACAAAGACATCGTAGAGGTCGTTGGCGTAGTGTACGGTATCAAATAGTTTTCTGGCATTGTTGATACTTACGGGGTCAAATGCCTTAATGTTGGCACCCCGTTTCAGTAACTCATCGATCAGAAATAGTGAGGGCGCCTCGCGGATGTCATCGGTGTTTGGCTTAAAAGATAGTCCCAGAAATGCGATAGTCCTTCCGCTGACCTCACCCATGACATTGAGTATCTTTTGCAACATACGCTCTCTCTGTCTATCGTTGGTGTTAATTGTGGCAGAAATGATGTTAAGATTAAGCGAGTGCTCAGAGGCAAGGGTCAGCAGGGCACGCGTGTCCTTTGGAAAGCATGAGCCGCCATAGCCCGGACCAGGGTGCAGGAACTTCTTGCCAATCCGGCCATCCAGACCCATTGCACGGGCAACGTCGTGGACATCGGCGTTGAGCAGCTCACAGAGGTTTGCCATTTCGTTGATAAATGATATCTTGGTTGCAAGAAAGGCATTTGATGCGTACTTGATAAGCTCCGACGTCTCTATGTTGGTTATGACAAAAGGGGTCTCTATCAGATAAAGCGGTCTGTACAGGTCCTTCATGATAGAGATGGCCTGCCGGCTCTCTGCGCCGATTACAACCCTGTCAGGACGCATGAAGTCATCAATGGCCGCCCCCTCACGCAGAAACTCAGGGTTGGAGACAATATCAAAACTCGTCCTGTTGTCACATCCCTCAGCGATCAGTTCTCTGAGCCTCCTACCTGTACCCACGGGTACCGTGCTCTTTGTGGCAATGACCTTGTATATGTCGATGTGTTTGGCAATCTCCCTGGCAACTTCAAAGACATAGCATAGGTCTGCCGAACCGTCATCCCTTGGGGGCGTTCCAACGGCAATGAAGATAACCAGTGAGTTCCTGACGGCCTCGCCCATATCTGTGCTAAACCCAAGCCTGCCCTCACGGATATTTCTGCTGACCATGTCCGAAAGATTGGGTTCGTAAAAGGGTATCTCACCCCTGTTTAACATTCGTACCTTTTCGGTGTCATTATCCACGCATCTGACCGTACCGCCGAATTCGGCAAAACACGCACCCGTAACCAGTCCCACGTAGCCGCAACCTATTATGGCTATATTCATAAATCGTTCTCCTTAAAATTGTCCGCTAGTCCATTGTATAATATTACATGGTTGTTTGTCTAATTGCCCTGGCGGTGCCCCACCCCCTCGCCCCCTTTCAACCCCCCACGCAATTACTGGTATCTAACCATGAATTAACTACACTACCAGGTGAATGCTCAGGGCAACCTCATCGATGGTTGTCAACCCGCTTTTGACCTTATAAACAGCGTCTTCGTGCATAAAAGACATGCCTGCCTCTACGGCTGCCCTTTCTATCTCATACTCGGGGGCTTCCTTGACAATCAGGGTACGCATCTGTTGACTTAGCGTCATAATTTCAAAGACACCCATGCGCCCCTTGTAGCCTGTTTTTGAGCAGCGGGAACATCCGCCCCCTTTATAGAAGGTAGCGTCTTTTAAGTCAGCGTTGTTGTGGAGTCCGATTTTTAGGAGATCTTCACTTGAGGGTGGATAGGGTTTCTTGCACCTGTCACATACTTTTCTTACGAGCCTTTGGGCAACGATCCCCCTCAGAGAGGACGCCAGCATGAAAGGCTTGACCCCCATATCCACCATCCTGGCAATAGCGCCCACGGCGGAGTTGGTGTGCAGCGTTGACAACACCAGGTGACCGGTAGCGGAGGCCTGCACCGCTATGTTGGCAGTTTCCGTGTCCCTCATTTCCCCAACCAGGATGATATCAGGGTCTTGCCTCAGGGCAGCCCTCAGACCCTGCACAAAGGAGAGGCGTTCGGTGATTGCTATCTGGGTGATGCCTTCTACGTTGTACTCTATGGGGTCTTCGAGGGTCATTATGTTGACCGTTGGTTTCTTGAGGTAGTTGATTATGGCATAGAGGGTGGAGCTTTTACCGCTGCCCGTGGGGCCTGTCACCAAAATTATCCCGTTTGAGACGGAGAGCATGGCCTTTAACCTCAGGGCATCCTGCCCGGAAAGTCCTATGTCTTTTATATTGAGCACGGCGGAGGTCGAGTCCAAGATTCGCAGCACCACCTTTTCGCCAAACTGACTGGGCAACGTACTGACTCTGAGGTCAATCTCCTTGTCGTCGATCCTGATCTTTATTCTGCCATCCTGGGGTACCCGTCTTTCGGCTATGTCCAAGGACGCCATGATCTTGATGCGCGATGACACCGCACGTTGAACGTGAGCTGGAAACTGGCTGATGTTACGCATCAGACCGTCTATTCTGTATCTGACATCAAGCGTGTTCTGCTTTGGCTCAATGTGAATATCGCTGGCATTGATCCTGACGGCCTGAAGCAGGATGTTGTCCACTATGCGTATAATCGGGGGGGAGTTGACGTCATTTACGGCATCGTCACTTGTATGATATACCTCTGTTGTCGCGTTTATTTTGTTTGCTTTTATCTCTATATTTTTCAGGGGATTGTTGTATCTGTAATATCGGGAGATCGCATTTAAAATCACAGACGGGGTTGACACCTTGACCGTGATTTGTTTTCCGGTGAGATGTGCCATTTCTTTTATCGTGAGGATGTCCACAGGATTGGCCATGGCAATGGTCAGGTCGCGGTTTACAAATTCCAGCGGGATTAAAATATTTTTCTTTGCCACGCTCTCAGGGATGAGTTCCAGCGCCTCTATATCAGGCGTAACAGTTCGCAGGTCTACAAAGGGTATGCCCAATTGGGTTGAGAAGGCCTTGGATATATCATTTTCGCTGACTACACCATGCTCTGTGAGCAATTCGCCTAATTTCTTTGTGCAGCCCTTTTGCAGGGCGAGCATCTCCGTCACCTTTTGCTCCGTGATCAAACCTGCGTCCATGAGGATGTCTCCCAGCCGTTTTACGTCTTTTTTATGATAATAGCCAACTATTCCCTTTCGTATATCCGTTGCCGTAGAAACCTTGAGTTTTATTTTCTTACCCGATGCGAAGGTCAGTATATCAACAACCTCTCTGTCAAGGGGGTTGGTTATGGCTACGTAGAGGAGGTTTTCTTCAACACTTAGCGGCATTACCATGTACTTGGAGGCCAGCTTCTCAGGGATGAGTTTCAATGCCTCCGGCTGACATTGGTAGTCGCTGAGTTCGACAAACGGGATGCTCAGTTGAACCGATATCGCCTTGGCCAGGTCTGCTTCCTTGATGCAGCCTTCTTCGATCAGGATGTCGCCCAGTCGTTTCTTGTTATTCTTTTGGATTTCAATGGCACGTCTGATGTGTTCAGGCTCCACGAGTCCGGCTTCCACCAGGACATTACCCAGCATCAGCTTTTTATACGGTTTGCTCTGGATCATGTCTTTAACGGACAGGATATCGGAGTTCACGGGGATTGTCCCCAGGCATTGCGTCTTTACGGTGTTGTAAAACCTGTCGATTGTCTCATTTATCTCCGCCTGTGTGGATATCACAACCTTGATGATCATACCCGTGGCAATGGTAATGGAGTTGATGGCATTGATGTCCAGGGGGTTGGCCATGGCGACAATCAGTACCCGTTTGATGATGCTCAGGGGGATGATTAGGTGCGTCCGTGCCAGCCCCTCGGGGATGAATTGCAGGGCATCCTGGTTTGGTTCAACTGCCCTCAGCTCCTTGTACGGGAATCCCAGTTGCGATGCACAGGCAAGCACTATATCTTTTTCGGTTGCCACGTTATCGGCAACGAGTATATCTCCCAGTCTTCTGTTGTCTTTCCGTTGTTTTTCAAGCGCCTTATCAAGCTGCTGCCTGGTGATTACCCTTGCCTTTATGAGTATATCGCCTAACTGTTGCACCTTTAGCCCGTCGTAGAATCTGATGATGGCCTTCCTTATTTCGGTAGTGGTAGCCACGTTGGTTTTGATCTCCTTACCGGTGGCAAACCTTATGGCGCCCAGGAGGTGGTCATCGAGAGGGTCGGCCATAGCGACGCTTAACCTGTCGCTTTCAAAGCTCAGTGGCAGGGTCAGATACCTCTTGGCAAGCCCCTGCGGGATAATCCTCATGGCCACGTGGTCCGGCTCAAAGGTACGCAGCTCAACATAGGGGATGCCTAACTGACTGGAAAAGGCCTTTACTATATCCTCCTCCTTGATCCACCCCTTCTGGCATAGAATGATTCCAAGACGCCTCTTTGTCTTTTTCTGCTCCTCCAACGCCTCTTGCACCTGCTTTAAATCGATCAGGCCGGACCGCACTAATATATCGCCCAATTTTTCACTTGTATTTAAAACCAATACCTAATCTCCTTATTTATTAAGCTTTATAGTATATGTATATTTTTTTCTTACAAAGTACTACAGTTTATCGGTTAATTGCAAGTAAATATTTATTGATTGTCGGGTGCATGTACTCATGACTTTCTCATGCACCCCAGGCTTGGCATTGTGATACGAGGCTGTGAATCTACTTTAATACGGGATAGGTTTAAAAAAATATTGGGAGAGTTACAGTTAAAGTAACCTGGCGGCATCTTTGGCGAAGTAGGTTATGATGATATCGGCCCCTGCGCGCTTTATAGACAGCAGCATCTCCATCATGACGGCATTGTAATCGATCCACCCGCGCTCTGCCGCGGCCACTACCATAGAGTACTCGCCCGAGACGTTGTAGGCACAAACGGGGACGTTGCAGGTCTCCCTGACGGCAGCGATGACATCGAGATAGGCCAGGGCCGGTTTGATCATGACGATGTCCGCTCCCTCTTCGATGTCAAGGGCAACCTCCCTGAGGGCCTCACGTCTGTTGGCCGGGTCCATCTGGTGATGTCGCCTGTCGCCAAACTGCGGCGTTGAAGCGGCCGCCTCACGGAATGGTCCGTAGAAGGCCGAGGCATACTTGGCGGCATAGCTCATTATTGGCACCGGGCGAAATCCCTCCCTGTCCAGTGCGGTGCGTATGGCGTAGACCCTGCCATCCATCATATCAGAGGGTGCAACCATATGTGCCCCGGCACGGGCGTGTGAGACCGCCTCCTTGCAGAGTAACTCAAGCGTGGCATCGTTGTCTATGCTGCCGTCATTGATAACGCCGCAATGTCCATGACTTGTGTACTCACACAGGCACACATCCGTGATAACGTACAACTCCGGCACGGCATCCCTGATGGCCCTGACCGCCTCCTGGACAACACCATCGGGGTCATATGCACCGGAAGCAAGTTCGTCCTTGTGCGGGGGGATGCCAAAGAGAATCGTTGCCGGGATGCCAAGCTCCTTTAACTGCCTGGCCGACTTTACGAGCTCGTCCGTGGACTCCTGAAAACACCCGGGCATTGAATTTATCGCCCTCTTGACACCCCTGCCAAAGGTGGCAAACAACGGATACACAAAGTCCGCAGGCGACACAACCGTCTCTCTCACCATATTTCTAAGTTCGGCGCTTGCACGCAGCCTCATAGGTCTCTTTATCTGAATCATCCGGCTACTCCTTTTTCGTGGGAAAAATCGTTCTTACGTGTAATGCTTGATGGCCAACATGGCCTGATTTCTGAGCGTCTTGACGTATCTCAAACGCTTGGGTTGCGGCGCCTTTTGGTCAACTTCTGCCCAATCTCCATAGATCACGGCTACGGGGACCTTCTTCAGCGTAATGGGGATTACGATAAACGTCCGGACATCAAATGTAGTACGCAACCACGTGGGTATGCAAGACTGCACCTCAACGTCATAGACGTTATTGATAAGGACAATGGAATCCTTGTTGAGCGATATATTAAAGACGTCATCCGAAGAGCTTTCAATCTGGAACCTGAACCCTTTAACGAGCTTGCCTATGTCATGGCCAAAGCCAAAACGACCTTCCATATATGGCTCCTTTGCAGTCTTTATACCGATAATAATATGTGAACATTCCATACCGCGATACAAGACCTCCAGGATCATCCGCAGTATGTCATTTAAGGAGAAGCTCTCAAGCATGGCATTGGCTATTTCCAGTATTCCCTTTGTGAGTATGTCATCGGGGGTCAGCACCTGCGAGGTCTCCTCTTCACCATCAAGCAGGCTGTCAAGTATCTGCATAGGGTGTTTTGCAGCAGCGTCAGAGAGTTTTTTATCCTTTTTTAAGCCTTCGGGTCCCTTTAATAGCAGGCCCAGATTTTGCAAGAAGTGACTGTTGTCCATGCTAAAGCCAAAATTATCACAGTAGGATTTTATTTCGTTATATGATACCTCAAGCACGTCTGCCAGGGTCTTTTCACCGGAGCGGAAGCAGACATCAAACCGGTGCTTAAAGGTGGCCAATGTCTTTTCCCAATCAGCGGGTTTTGCCTTGTTTATTAGCTCACACAATTTACTTGAGAGCAGGACAAGAGCCCTTATGTTTTCCATATCGGTCGTGGGTTTGACGAGCTTGTACAGGGGGATTTTGCGCATACAATAGACGATGCTGTCGGAAAAGTTCCAGTTCTTGGCCACCTCCATGCCGACGGTATCGTAGGATGCCTTTATTACATCAGGAGCTGCCTCATCCTCAGTAATATCCTGAGCGGCGGCAAGTTCCTTTATCTTTCTCTGCTCCTCCGGCAGATAGAACCTGATCAGCAACTTCCCCAGGTCGTGAAAAATGGAACATATAAAGGCCTCCTCTATGTCCTTGATGCCCAGCTTTTTGCCCATCTCCTTTGCCACCACGCCACTCATAAAGGAGATTATAAAGGCCTCCCTGAGTTCCAGGGCCAGGGACTTGTTCTTGATATGCTCAAACAACATAAGGGACAGGGCGGCATCCCTTATTTTGCCAAATCCCAGTATATAGACGGCACGAGAGACCGTGTTGATCCTCCCTGCCCCGTGATACTTGATGTAAAAGGCGGTATTGACCATCCTGAGTAACTTGTTGGACAGGGCAAAATCATCCAGTATGGTGTTTGTAAGTTCCGTTACTGAGGCATCGCTGTCAGAGGAAGTCTGCTTACTAACAAGTGCAACCGTCCGGGACATTGCAGGGAAATCCTTGTTCGCATTGATTATATCTAACAGCCGAACTACTATTGGTATCTTCTTGCCTGTCATCTGTTATCTTTACTCATAGGCTAACATTTTTTTGGGCGAAAAGTAAACATGTAAAGATTTGACAAGTTTGGCCTGGTGTTGTATAATGATTAATCGTGGTCTGATATCGATCTAATGATGGATTTGGACTTTATAAGCCTATGTAAAATCTCTATTATTTAAGGAGCAGGGATTATGGATGATGGTTTTTTACCCTTGGGGGCTAACAGAAATCTTGGTTCACTGATTCAGTTTTCCCGTAAGCATTTAAAGCGGTTCGTTATGATTGTCATAGCGGGTGCGATCCTGTTGATGTCTTCCTATATTTTCGAGCAGGTTGATGCCGGGGAAATATGTATCATTCAAAATCCGATCACCGGTACATTGTATATCTATACGACGCAGGGGATAAAGCTGCAACTGTTTGGCAAGGTTACAAAGTACAAAAAGAGCATGCAGTACTGGTTCAGTTCGATGAAAGACCAGGGCGCCCAGGCTGATGAATCCATCAAGATACGCTTTAACGACGGCGGACACGCCAATGTCTCCGGCAGTGTCAGGGTAGACCTGCCCCTGGATGAGAAACACCTTACGGCCATACATACGAAGTACGGCAGTCAACGGGCGGTTATGCACGAGCTGGTGAGAACGATCATCGAAAAATCGGTGTATATGTCGGGACCGTTGATGTCCAGTACGGAGTCCTATGCTGCCAGGCGTAATGAGCTTCTTGGCTACATCGAGGACCAGGCCCAGGATGGTGTCTTTGCGACAACTTCGATAGAAACCAAGGTCAAGGACCCCATCACTGGGGCCGACAAGACGGTTACTGTCGTGGAGCTAATAAAGCGTCCCGATGCTCCCGGTGGTCTGGTCAGGCGTGAAACGTCTCCGCTTAAGGAGTTTAATGTGCGGGTCTATAACCTCAGCATCAACAGCATCAAGTACGATGATGTGGTTGAAAAGCAGATTGCCGCACAACAGGCGGCAATAATGGACGTCCAGACGGCCATCGCAAACGCCAAGAAGGCCGAACAACAAACCCTCACGGTGGAACAGACGGGTAAGGCATCCGCAGCCCAGGCCAAGTGGGAACAGGAGGTCATCAAGGCAAAGGCCATAACCCAGGCCGAACAGGAACGGGACGTGGCCAGGCTTACACTTGAAGCGGCAAAGTTCAAAAAGGAAGCGGCCATTACCGAGGGCGAGGGTGAGGCTAAAAAGAAGGAACTCATTATGGCAGCCGATGGCGCCCTGACTCAAAAACTCGCTGTCTACGAAAGCGTTATGAAGACGGCCGTTACGGAGCTGGCCAAGCAGAAGTGGGTGCCGGAGGTCGTCATGGGAGCCGGCAGCACTCAAACCAACGGTGCGACCGCATTTAACGACATGTTGGGATTGTTGAGCTACCAGGTCTTAAAAACCATCAACACCGATATTCAGATTGGAAAACCTAAAGCGACAGATAAGGCCAAATAAATAACGGAGCATAAATGTTTAGAACATTAGGGTTAAGAATAATGGGGTCAAGGGGACTTCTTTCCGGCCGGGGCGCCTCGCCCCTCCCCTTGCGGGGGAGGTCTGAGGAGGGCCAGGTGCGACCTGGAGCGAAAAAGAGGCGGCTCCGCCCTCCTTCTTTCCCCTCTTTCTATCGCCATGAAGACGACTTTTTTTTGCAAGGTACTTAACGACCCCTTTAACGATCCTGTCCTGTTTGTGAGGTTCAGGCGACAGAGCAATGCCTTTGCCTTTGACTTGGGCGACATATCGGCGTTATCCGTCAGGGAGGTTCAGAAGATCGTAAACGTCTTTGTCACCCACATGCACATTGACCACTTCATAGGCTTTGACCCGCTGATCCGCTGCCTCCTGGGCAGGGAGACACCCGTCAACATCTATGGCCCCGAGGGGATCATTGAGGCCGTCCAGAGCAAACTTAAAGGCTTCACGTGGAACCTGATCAAACAATACCCGCTCAAGGTCGAGGTCTGCGAACTGACCGATACCGAGGCACTCCACGCGAGCTTCTACGCACAGGAGGGGTTTTGCCGCATTGACCGCCTCACACTCCCGAAAACCCCTGAGATACTCTCATACGACGGCATATCCGTTGAGGCCTGCGGCTTTGACCACGGCATCCCCGTGTTGGGCTACAGCCTCAAGGAAGACTTCCACATAAACGTCAACAAGGCCCTCCTGGAAGAACGCGGCTTTACCGTAGGCCCCTGGCTCAACACCCTCAAGGCGGCCATCCGCAACGGATACAACGCCCAAGAGTTTGTCCTCAACGACAGGGCCTACACTCTGGAGGAACTCCTATGCCTGGTGCTAATCACCAGAGGCCAGAAGGTGTGTTACATCACCGACATCGCACCCACCCAAGGCAACATCGAAAAGGCCATCGCCCTTGCAACCGGAGCGGATGTCCTGTACATCGAGGCATTCTTCCTGGAAGGCGACAGCGACCGCGCCCTCAGACGCAACCATCTGACAACAGCCCTCGCCGGTTACATAGCTAAAGAGGCAGGCGTCAAGGCCGTCGAGGTCATCCACGTCTCCCCCAAGTACATCAACTCCTACCGTGAGGTCATCAGCGAAGTCCTGGCGGCATTTGGCAACGAAGAAGAACCGCCCTCCGAGGCTGACGTCTAAGTCGTGAGTTCCATCCCTTCCATCGCCACGCTGATCTTAAGCCCTGTGTGGTTCATCTGTGCGTACTTCTCCAGTGCCTGCTCATAAAGACGGTCCATGAACTCATCCGTGTGGACGGGGTCGTGGTGAAAGATGACCAGGTGCTTGACGCCGGCCTTTATGGCAAGCGTGAGGACATGAGTGGTGGAGCTGTGTCCCCAGCCGAGCTTCGATGGATACTCCTCATCGGTGTACTGTGCCTCTGCTATCAGGATATCTGCACCTTTTACAAATTCCACGTTCCTGTTGTTCTGCTCCTCGACTATCGATTCAATTTCCCGGGTTTCCTCCTGTGAGGTCTCCCCGGTGCTTATAAAGTTGTAGTAGGGTTCGTTGTCCCCGGTGTATATGACGGTCTTGCCTGCTTCGGTAACGCGGTAGGCATAGCATGAGACGGGATGGTTCATCAACTTGGTTGATATGGTGAGCGCCCCAATGGTCAGGGTCTCTTCCCTGAGGTCACGGTAGTGGAGCTTTGCCTGAAGCTCGTTTGCCGTTACCGGAAAGTAGGAGTACACCATCTGCTGAGACATGATCTCCTTGACACTCTTGTCATAGTGGGGCGGACCATAGATGTGGATATTGAAACTGGGGATGAAAGCCGGTATAAAAAAAGGGAATCCGTGTATATGGTCCCAGTGCGTGTGTGACAGAAACAGATGCACCGGCACCGGAGGTTTGGATGCCAACCTCCCCCCCACGAGCCTGATCCCCGTCCCCGCATCAAAGATTATCAATGTGCCATCATCTCCGTTTAACTCTATACACGAGGTGTTGCCACCGTATCGCACCGTGCTCTCTCCCGGGGTGGGGATGGAACCACGCACCCCCCAAAATTTAACTTTCATCGTCTGTCCTCGATCCTGTATGTGTGTTAGGGTTTACTATTATTTGCCCCTGAAGGTGAGTTCAACGTCGCCGAAGGATATCTTGTCGTTGTTCCTGATAAAGCTGGCGTCATTTTCCATCAGGGGGGCGTTGTTTACAAAGGTTGGATTGACCCGTGAGCGCGATATGATTATGTATTGACCTTGCTCATACCTCAGGTCTGCCTGATACCGGCTGACCGTCATGCAGTCCGGGGGAAAGGTTATCCAGTCAACCCCCTTGTTTACACCCTCTTCCTGGCGTCCTATCCTGGTGTACGGAGTATGGATAAATATCTTCTTGCCGGCAGACTTGTATACCCCTGCGGTGATTTCAAGGTAACCCGGCAGCAGTTGTAGTGTGACATCGTTCAGTGCAGGGTTGGGCACGTTGGCCATGCCTGCTTTGTTCATCCTGTCGGTGAGAGTATCTTTGTTTGAGGACATGATGTCCTTTATCTCAAATTCAGGTTTGCCGGCAGACTTCTTTCTTATCAGGATAAGGGCGATTATCAGTGCAGCAGCGACACCTGCCACGATAAGCAGGAGTGTGCCCTTGACCGAAGAGGCAGAGTAAGCAGGGCGTGCAGAGTCGGAGTGTTGTGGCACGGTTTCATGGGGTGTGGTATTTCCCAGTGCCAGGACAGTGATGCGGGAGGCATGTATAAATATCCCACCTCCTTTGTCATTACCGGTATCGGTTATGATGACGACCCCTTCCACCCTGATATTGGCCCCGGGGAACAGAGACGTATCCAGGGACTTGACCATTATGACATCACCGTAGCCGTCTTTCAACGAAAACCTGCCCAGCTTGTCTTTATTTGCCATCTCCGCTATGGTATCGACCCTACCTTCAATGACGACCTGTTTATCAACAAACTCATGTCTGTTTGCATAAAGCTCCTTAACTCTGCTAATCTCACGACCTGATGCACTGTGCACGAAAATCAGTCCCACAATTGCAACAAACAAAAATGCCTCTGAAGGTCTCAATCTCAATAGAACACCCTCTCCCTGAAATCGGGAATTTGCCGGTTGCAATACAACACGCTGTCCACCAATGTTTGTTCTAAAGTCTTAAAGTATGGCACTTTTGTTTAAGATGACAGTCAACTCAATCTATGGTAGTAAACAACAACAGCAACGTGCTTGTCAAGTTTTTGGTATCTTTCAATTTTTAATGTCATGCGTTATAATAGATCGTATGGATACTACACCACCAGGCAGTTACGATAAGCTCATCAAAGAGTTGATTCATGGGCGGGCGCGATGAGAGGGAGCTTGTACGACAGATTTTAGGTGAGCTGATGAAGGTCGCTAAAGGACTGGAACTGTCAAGAAATATAAGGACATTAGAGATGCTCTCAAGGTTGAGAGACATGCAAAAAATCGTGATAGAGGAGGCTGGAAAAATGTCACTTGCATACGATTTACCAATAGAAAAGGACCTGAGATTCATACAAGGTAAGGAAGAGGGTTTGGAAAGTGGCCGGGAGGAAGGCATGCAAGATACGATAGAACTTTTGTTAAGGGCCAGATTTGGTGAAGAAGGCTTATCGTTTATGTCGAAGATTCAGAGGCTATGGAGATACGTCAAGGCTCCGCTCAATAACAGAGGCGTTGATAAAGGCCCAGGACATCAGAGAGATTGAGGGATTGCTTTAACGTGAATATATCCATAAATTGAACCAAATCTTTGTGATACAATGCAAGTGATTAGAAACCTGTTTGAGGTCGTGATGCACCTCGATAAGCATCTCTATGACCTGATCAACGGCTATGGCAGTTGGACATATGCCATTTTGTTTATCATTATTTTTTGTGAAACGGGTCTGGTCGTAACGCCGTTTCTGCCGGGGGATTCACTGCTCTTTGCCGCCGGTGCGCTGGCCGCCATTACGCCGATGAAGGTTCACTGGCTGCTCATCCTGCTCAGTCTGGCCGCAATAATTGGCGATACCCTCAACTACTGGATAGGTCATAGCGTCGGCCCTCGGGTGTTTAACAAGGAACACTCGCGGCTGTTCAACAGAGAACACCTGGAGAGAACCAGACGCTTCTATGAAAAGTACGGGGCAAAGACCATTATCATAGCACGCTTTGTACCCATCATCAGGACGTTTGCACCGTTTGTGGCCGGCATCGGTAAGATGACCTACTCACGTTTTATCACCTACAACGTCGTTGGCGGACTGTTGTGGATCACGCTTCTGCTTATGGCGGGGTATTTTTTTGGAAACATCCCGGTTGTAAAGAAGAACTTTACCATTGTCATATTTGCTATCATCATACTCTCTGTCATGCCTGCTGTCTATGAGTATCTCAGCAATAGATACGGAAAGTCCGGTTGAGTCCTGCCGCAAAGTGAAAGCTGCAAGTTCTGTTATCCAAATCGGGGTCTGGTTGATATCCCTATGGATGCTGCCGGCGTTGCTCTTTGGGGCCGACGTATCGCATCCCTACAGCCTGGAGGAGCTTTACCGGTATGCCCTGCAGACCTCCGAAACAATCAAGATATCGCAGGAGGATATCCACATCGCAGAGCAGCAAAAAAACAAGGCCGTTGCGGCTGTTCTCCCAAAGGTTTCGGCCTTTTCACTCTACACGCAATATAACCGTGACAAGGTTGCCTCCGGGGGAATGGTGATGCAACCAAACTCATCAGTAAGCGGTGGCGTCAGACTGGATGAGAGTCTTTCGCTGGGAGGCAAGGAGTTCAAGGCAATTGATATGGCCGAAAAATCAATCGAAAAAAACAGATACGACTACGATTCCGTCACCGAGGGATATCTCTACGGCATCGCTGGGGCCTTCTATGACTGCCTGAAGGCAAAGAAGTCCGTTGAGATAGCACAGGCAAACGTAGGACGACTAACCCTCTACCGTGATGCGGCCAGGAGCAGGTTGTTAGCCGGAGAGGTGACAAAGACCGCACTTCTGAGGGCCGAAGCGGAACTCTCAACGGCCACAACCGAGGTGTTGCAAGCACAAAACGACCTGAAGATCAAAAAGGCTACACTAAAAAAACTCGCAGGCCTAAAGGATGACTCCACGGATGACTTCGACGTCAGAGACACCTCCACCGTAACACACGACCTGGCAAACTGCATTGCAGGCGACATTGAGTGTCTCATACAAACGGCCCTCAACAGAAGGACCGAGCTCAAGTCATACACTACTGCCAGTGAGATTGCCCAAAAGACAATAGAGTCTGCAAGCAGCTCTGCCTGGCCGACGTTGTCCGTAGAGGGCGTGCTTATGAAAAAAGACGACAATCCCGGCTGGTTATTCAACAACACCGAAACAGTCTACGCAACCGTAAAGTTGACCCTACCCCTGTACGAGGGTGGCACCAGGCAAGCCGATATCAGAGAGGCCAAGGCAAAGCAACGACAGAGCGAGTTGGCTGTCCAATATCTGAAAAAGACCATATCCCTTGATGTTGAGAGCGCCTGGTTGCAATACCTGACACAAGAAGGCGTCATAAACTCCCTCAGGGACACCGTGACCTACGCCGCCGACAACTACCACAGCGTAAACAGACAATTCGATGCCGGTCTTGCAACAACACTAGACGTCATGGATGCCAACAACCTGTTGGTTACCTCCGAACGCAGACTCTCAGAGGCCATATACGGCTACGAAATGGCATACCTGAAGCTAAAGCGCTCAATAGGCATACCCTTAATCGCTGTAGTGACCACACTAGAACATCATTAGATTGTTAAGCAACCTAGCATAAACATGTATAACATCACCAGCCTTTATGGGGTCAAGGGGACTGGTCCCCTTGCGGGGGGTTCTGAAGGGGGGCGGAGCCGCCCCTTTCTTTCTTTAATTGGGTTAATTACGTTATAGCTACTTATACTCTTCTGCTTACGTGGTACGGGGGGATAGCCGTTCCCGTTCCCGTTGTGCTGCACGCCAAGCCATATGCGCTATATCGACCACTACAATTTAGCGACATAGTTTGCGACCAGATCTCCTGCCTCTGTCGTTGATATCCCCATGTTGCCGGCGGCGAGGCTCTTTATGTGCTTGCCCGTGACCTCCATTACTGCTCGTTCAATGAGGGTGGCGGATGTCTCCTCACCTAGGTGGCTTAACATCATTGCCCCTGCACAGATGGCGGCAAGGGGATTTATGATATTTTTACCGGTGTACTTTGGGGCTGACCCGCCGATGGGTTCAAACATGGATGTGCCCTCCGGATTGATGTTGCCCCCGGCAGCAATCCCCATACCACCCTGGATCATGGCACCAAGGTCGGTGATTATATCGCCAAACATGTTGTCGGTAACTATTACATCAAACCACTCGGGATTTTTGACAAACCACATCGTAATGGCATCGACGTGTGCGTAGTCGCCCTTGATGTTGGGATACTCACGGGCAACCTCATAAAAGACACGCTCCCACAGGTCAAATGCGTAGGTCAGGACATTGGTCTTGCCACAGAGTGTGAGTTTTTTGTCCTTGTTCCGCCGCTTGCAGTAGTCAAAGGCATACCGGATGCACCGCTCAACCCCCTTGCGTGTATTGACCGACTCCTGGACAGCAACCTCATCAGGGGTACCTTTCTTGAAGAATCCGCCAGCTCCGGCATACAACCCTTCGGTGTTTTCCCTGACGACGACAAAATCTATGTCCTTGGGCCACTTGTCCTTGAGTGGACAGTCTACGCCCGGATAGAGCTTTACAGGTCGCAGATTTACATACATGTCAAGCTCAAACCTCAGTCGCAACAGTATCCCCTTCTCCAGTATCCCGGGCTTGACGTCGGGATGCCCTATGGCACCAAGAAACAGCGCACTGTGCCGCCTCAGATCGGACAAGGCACTCTCCGGTAACACCTCACCGGTTCTGAGATAACGCCCTCCGCCAAAATCATAGTGTGTAAATTCAACTTCAAAGCCGCCCAATGCCGCAGCCGCCTCCAGCACCTTTATCCCCTCACGGATAACCTCAGGCCCCGTGCCATCCCCTCCGATAACCCCTATATTGTACGTCCTGCTCATGTATCTGCCTCCGAATATCTTTAAAAAATCAAACAACCTCAAATATAATACCACAAAACACAATATGACAGGGGCAATTGCATCAGAGAATTTTTATTATAGTGTGTTTCGATTGCATGCGATACAAAGAAAGAAAGGGGCGGCTGTTAATTATCATAAGAATTAACACTAAATTTGGTACCATGGCTGTTTTTCGAGGGGCTATCACTGTCCCTCTAACTTTATAAACCGTTGATTTTAGGGGTAATGCGAGGGAGGGGAGTTGAACCCCTACGGGTTGCCCCACTGGATCCTAAGTCCAGCGCGTCTGCCAGTTCCGCCACTCTCGCACGTACTTGGTAATGTAGCATAAAGCGTCCGTGGCTGTCAATGTCGCCCATTACTTATGTCACAGCAAAATAGAACTGGACGGTTATCGTGGAAACCACGTATAATGCTTTGCAGACAGTCCGTTGCTCATAGAGTGGGGTCAAGGGGACAAGTCCCCTTTTATGCCGGGGGAACTTAGCCGGGGGCGGCTCGCCCCTTTTATGCCGGGGGTCGCTGACCCCTCGCTGACCCCTTGACCCCATAATGCTTAACACTGTCATCACTGAAATATTTACAGAAAGCATCTTTTTGCATCTGTAAAAAACGAACTACCTCAACAGGGCAAGTATGTTCTGCTGCTGACTATTGGCCTGTGCCAAGATCGAGATACCAGACTGTTGTAGTATCATGCCCTTTGTCATATTGGACGTCTCTAATGCGAAGTCTGCATCCATGATTCGGCTACGTGCGGAATATGTTGTCTCGAGAACATTGTCGAGATTTCGTACTATAGCCTCCATCTGATTAGCCTTTGCACCAAGTTTCGCCTTCTCCGACAAGACAGTATTTAGTGCGCCATCTATTATGGCGATTGCGTTAGACGCCCTCGATGACCAACCCGTCACACTGGTAGAATCTGCAACGTAGAGTGAAGCAATGCCGGAATAGGTTATACTAGCATTTGCCGTGTAACTCCATGTAGGGGCTGCTCCATCAACAGATACAAAGGAGTTATCACCTACCTGAGCTACACCAACCGTAGTGGCACTGTGTATGTCCTTTAGGTACGCCATAGCGCCATTCTTACCTGTAGATGTAAATATTTTGCCGCCAAGGGCATCGGTATTCATCGAAGTAATAATGACGTTTATGCCTGCATCACTGGCAGCATAACTTACATGCAGCCTGGTGTTAAACATACCGCCCAGGAGTCTCCTGTCGTTGAACTTTGTCTGTTCTGCTGTCCTGCCGATTTCCTCAATCAAGGCGTTAACCTCGTTCTGCATGTAGGATACGTCCGTAACACCGTACTGACCGCTCATGGCCTGTACGGCAAGCTCCCTGATCCTCTGCAGGTTGTTGGTTATCTCATCCATTGCACCCTCTGCCGTCTGGGCAATAGAGAGACCATCGTTAGCGTTTCTCACCGAAACCGTCAGACCACGTGTCTGGGTCGTCATCCTTGTTGCAATTGCCAATCCTGCTGCATCGTCCTTTGCCGCGTTGATCCTGTATCCAGACGATAACCTCTGCATGGCCTCAGTTAAGATCGGTTGAGTCTTTCTCAGATTCCTCTGCGCATTTAGCGACATCACGTTTGTTTGAATTACAAATGCCATATTGCACCTCCATTATCATTATATAGCCATTTTAAAATAAACTGATAGCAGCAAGTGCAATTTTAATGCCAACAATTAAAGGTGCTGTTTGTATTGTTACACTTACCAAGATAATAGCCTTCTGAGTTATATCTGCTCAGGGGGGTTAGCATGGAATAAGGGTGAAAATTTTTTACAGTGCCAGGAAAAATTTTCTTTCTGCGGCAATCATCCCAAGGCAGCAATGACCTGCGCTATTACCCGATTGCTCAGGAGCATCCCCCTGTGCGTAAGGCGTAAAATGCCGTCATTGAAGCTCACCAGTCCCTCCCCCTGCAGTTCATCAACAACGTGGTTCATGACAGCCCTCACCCCCTCGCTGGTTCTCAGCCCCAGGAGTATAGCCTCCTGTTGTGCAAGCGGGGGATTTATTTCAATAACCCCCTCAACCGGCAACGTACCAACAGCGATGGCCCTGATGTAATCGTTGACACTGGCGATGTTTGAAAACCTCCTGCCGCCTGCGTATGAGTGAGCCCCTGCCCCTGCGCCAACGTATCCACCGGTACGCCAGTAGTTGAGGTTGTGGAGGCATTGATACCCGGGACGGGCATAATTGGATATCTCGTAGTGTATGTATCCGTTTGCAGTGAGATAGCCGGCGGTAAGGTCAAACATCTCAATGGCCACATCCTCAGGGGGCAGGGTCAATCCGGCCCTTGCAAGTGGCACGGAGGGTTCAAGCGTCAGCTCGTAGGCCGATACGTGTGAGGGGGCACAGGCTACAGCCTCAACCAACGTCGAATGCCAACTGTCATGACTCTGACCGGGAACGGCGTAGATCAGGTCTACAGAGTAGTTGCTGAAGACCTTGGCCACGGTCTCAATTGCCCTCCTGGCCTGATTGCCGTCATGCAGCCTGTCCAGCGTCTTGAGTATGGCATCGTCAAAGGACTGCACACCGATACTCAGGCGGTTTATCCCAACGTCTTTTAGCAGGACGAGCTTTTGCGGATCAATGGTCAGGGGGTTGGCCTCGGTGGTGATTTCGGCGTCGGTGGCCGACTCGAAGTGTTCCCGGATAAACGCCACCAGTCCTGCCAGGCATTCACCCTCAAGGGCCGTGGGCGTACCACCCCCTATGAAGACGCTTTTCAGCGGGCCAAGCTCACTCCGTCGCAGGAGCAGCTCCACCTTTAATGCCTCAACGTACTGCCCTGCCATGCCGGTGTCCAGGACAATCGAGTAGAAGTCACAGTAGCCGCATTTCCTCAGACAAAACGGAATGTGTATGTATAACGCTGTCTCCACAATGGTTTATCGGACAATGATGTTACCTGAGATATTTCTAAATCTCTTGCCATATTTGAATTTCAATCTTTATCCAGTGTGCTATAGAATCTCTTTGCCTCATCGAGGTCAAGCATTTCATTGTCAGTGTCATCGGTCATGAGGCGATAAAGTCCATAATCCTCGAGGATTTCTTCAATCTTGTTAAAAGTCTCTATGTCTACTTCCACTGCAAGTCTGTTGTTGTTTTCATCAACGACATACTTTTTAACTATGTTTAACATAATCTATATCTCCATTCTATTGCTATCTACGCTACCTGAGATATTTCCTGCCCCGCAACTCTGCCGGAAGGTACTCCTGTTGCTCCTTGTAGTCGTGATCGGGGCTGTACTTGTAGCCCTTGCCATAACCGAGGTCTTTCATCAGCCTGGTGGGGGCATTGCGGATATGTAGCGGTACGGGTAGATTGCCGTATTCCCTGACGTCCGAGGCCGCCTGAGCATAGGCTGTATAGAGTTCGTTGGACTTGTTGCTCTTGGCCATGTAGACAACCGCCTGAGCCAGGATGACGTTACACTCCGGCATCCCGATAAACATGCAGGCCTGATAGGCGGCAACGGCCTGTTCCAGTGCCCTGGAGTTGGCCAGACCGACGTCCTCGGAGGCAAACCGGATCAGACGACGCGCCACATACAACGGGTCTTCGCCAGCCTCCAGCATCCTGGCCAGCCAGTAGAGTGAGGCATTGGCGTCTGAACCGCGCATTGCCTTGTGCAGTGCGGAGATGATGTTGTAGTGTTCCTCGCCGTCCTTGTCGTAGAGCAGATGCGATTTCTGAAACGCCTCTTGCACGAGTGCCCCGGTAATGGTCACCTGGCCGCCAGATTCGGCTCCCATAACGGCGATGTACTCCAGGGCATTGAGCGCAGCCCTGGCATCCCCGTTGCTCATCCGGGCCATCAACAGGGCATCCGTTCTGCCAAGACTGATGTCTACCCCTCCAAGGCCGTTTTCCTTATCCGCCAGTGCCCTGTCAATAATCCTGACGATATCAGATTCACTCAGTTGCTTTAAGACAAACACCCGACACCGGGACAACAGTGCCCCGCGTACCTCAAAGCTGGGATTTTCCGTGGTGGCGCCAATTAACACAACCACCGCCTTCTCCACATATGGCAGCAGGGCATCCTGCTGGGCCTTGTTCCACCGATGAATTTCGTCAATGAAGAGGACAGTCCGCTTATCGTTGGCGCTGTTACGCTGCGCCTCCGTGATGACCTCCCGCAGATCCTTCAGCCCGCTTGATACCGCACTTAGCGCACGAAACTCCGCCCTGCTCTGACCGGCAATAATTGAGGCCAGGGTGGTCTTGCCACTGCCAGGAGGCCCCCAGAAGATCATCGATGGCAGTTGGTCGCCTTCTATGGCCTGTCTCAACAACTTACCCACGCCAACGATTTCATCCTGCCCCAGGAAGTCTTCCAGGGATTTGGGGCGCATCCTGTCAGCCAATGGGGGCAGGTGCCTGACAGGTCTGCGGTTGTCCGTCATGTGCTTAGGGAGTTACGGCGTTATTTCAGCGACTTCATTTTCTTCTTGAGATTAGCAATAACTATATTTATCTTTATTTCGTACATCCGCACAAACATCAGTTCGAAGACCCTGCCGGCAATTGGAATATGGACAACATAGTCAGCCGTATAAGACAGCCTGGTTGCTCCATCTGCAGGCTCCAGCTTGAAGGACTCGGTGACTTCGGTGTATTTCCTGCCCTTAAGGCCGCACATGTTCCTGAAATCGAGGCGATGATTTCTGACCACGTCCGTATTTTCACTGGCCACCTCGACGTTCGTTATGCCGGCCATGTTAAACATCCAGTTGTAGCTATAGCCGCCATTGGGAAGGGCCTTTGTATCCCAGATTTTAGTGATCCTGGGGTATAGCTCCCTCCAGTTGTCCGGGGAGTTGAGATAGTTAAAGACCACCTCTGGTGAAGCCTCTATCGTGGCATCCTTTTTTAACTTAACCATTAAAAATTTACCTCCATATTTTTTTCTAGTATTAAACCATAACTAATATATTTCTTGCTTGCCGTAAAAGGTAGCACAACTTAATCACCTCATAAGTTGGCATAGTTCCCTTTCTTTATTCTGTCAACTAAATATGGACTAATAGCTCGTTCGGTCAACAGGTCTACGCTTATGCCAAAGGTCTCGGATAATTCTTGTTCGATGCCAACGATATCAAAGAGCGTTTTCTTTGCTGAGAATTCAACAAGTATGTCCAAAATCACTCTCAGAGGTCTCCTCACCTCTTGCGTAAGAGCCAAATATTGCAATACTCCTTACACCGTGAGGTTTAAGGAGTGTGATTATTTTTTGCTTAAGTTCTCTGTTATCCATAAGTAAATCCCTCTTTGCCGCGGGGTGCATACCCCCCTTTCAGATTATTATACAATATGCGATCAAAAAAATCATATTGTCGCTTCTTGACATTTAAATTGCTTATTGTTATGAGCCTCTTGCAAATCTCAAATCAAGCAATTATCGTGCCCCCCAAATATCATTTAATATCAGCCACTTGCAAAATGAGTTTTTTGCTATATTTTACATAACATGTACTCTTCTGCAAATTCTTTAATACGATAGCCCTGCCATGTCGAATGTCTAATATACGATTGACTTTTCATAGCGTTTTGTTTATCCTAAAATGCAAGTAAGACGACATAGTTTCCGATATCAGTAAAAAGGCGGTTTTAGCGTGAAAAGACGGATAATGTTTATATCTCTGCTGCTGTTGCTTGCAACTGCATGGTGCTTTGGCAGCACATGGGATTTGTTGTATGCGGCCTCAGGTGACGACGAACTGGTTCAGAGGCTAAGGCAGTCAGCAAGCGGGCAGGTGATACTGACCTACCATCGTGGTACGGGGCGTGTCAGTTTCATGAGATTTGATGGCGCCGCAATGCTGCCTCGTGTGCGTGGGCTGACGGAAAGCGCCACGGCAGAGGCAGCGGCAAGGGGGTTCCTTGACGGTTATGGCAGGCTGTTTGGGCTTGACTCCCAGGCGGAAGAACTTAAGGTTATGCGGCAGATGACAACCGGGGACGGCAGGTCGATAGTCAGGTTCCGGCAGGTGTATAACGACGTCCCTGTCATGGCCGGTGAGCTGATAGTCCAGATGGATGCCAAAAAGAACGTCTTAACCGCCAACGGGGAGGTCTCTCCTACGCCTGTTGTCAAGACAACGCCATCCGTAGAGCCGGATGCAGCCAAGGCAGAGGCACTGAGGCTGATAGCGAAGCATTACGACACCTCACAGGCAAAATTGTCTGCCGACACACCGCAACTGTGGATATACAACCCCGTCTTGCTCGACCACGGACGCAATATTAATACCCTTGTCTGGCGGATGAACGTCAAGGCAGATGCACCAGGAACAATCAATGAACTTGTACTGGTCGATGCACAAACCGGGCGTATTGCCCTGCACTTTAATCAGATCAGGGACGCAAAAAACAGGGCTATATACGATAAAAAAAATGTCCGGGATGACTTCCTCCCGGGTTCTACCCCTGTCAGGAGTGAAGGTCAGGCCGCTGTCGGTATAAAGGACGTCGATGACGCCTATACATATATTGGTGACGCCTATGATTTTTATCAAAGCATCCACGGCAGAGACGGTTACGACAACGCAGGCAGTCGCATAGTTGTCACGGTCAGATATTGCCCGGAAAATACCGGAGATGACTGTCCCTATGAAAACGCCTATTGGGATACTGAGAGCAAACAACTTGTATTTGGCAGTGGCTTTGCTTATGCCGATGATGTCGTTGCCCACGAATATACCCACGCAGTTACGCAAGCTACGTCCAACCTCTTTTATTACTATCAATCTGGCGCCATTGACGAGTCGCTCTCCGATGTGTGGGGAGAGTTCGCAGACCTGACAAACGGACATGGCAACGATACTGCAAGCGTAAGGTGGGCAATGGGTGAAGACCTCCCTATCGGGGCTATACGCAACATGAAGAACCCGACGTTATTCAAAGACCCAGATAAGATGAGCAGCAGCAACTACTACTGCGGTTACAGAGACAATGGCGGAGTGCATACAAACAGCAACATCAGCAACAAGGCCGCTTACCTGATGACCGATGGCGATACCTTTAACTCAAAAACGATTACGGGTATTGGCATCACCAAGGTTGCAAAGATATACTACGAGGCTCATAGCCACTTACTCACCTCCGGCAGCGACTACGCAGACCTCTACAACGCCCTTGAGGCGGCCTGCAACACGCTGATTAGCACCTCAGTGACGACATCGGCGGACTGTCTACAGGTGAAAAATGCCCTCGAAGCCGTGGAAATGAACCAACAGCCATCGGAATGTCCATCTGCCGATGCCCCGGTCTGTGATAGCGGTTTGCCAAAGAACGTGTTTTTAGACGACCTTGAGAGCGGCCCTGATAAGTGGACCCATAGCGCCATAACAGGCTCCGATGCGTGGAACGCCCACGAAGAAGGCTACGCAACAAGCGGTAAATACAGCATCTACGGCGAGGAGTCCGAGACGCTGTCAGAGTCGGCCATTATGATGACTACACCTGTGGTTATTCCACAGAAGGCATATCTGCACTTCAGTCACGCATACGACCTTGAGGCAAACACCAACAAGTTACTTGCCCAGGACATAGGGCGTGTTGCATACAGCACGGACAACGGTGTGTCATGGACTGATGCCGGCCCCCTGTTTACACACAACGGTTATAACTTTAAGAGTCAATATGATGGCGCTTATGGGTTTAGTGACATCAGCAACGGCTACATCTCAAGCCGGCTCGATCTAAGCTCTCTGGCCGGTAAAAGCGTCAGATTCAGGTTCAACCTCAAGACCGATGTTGGCACGGCCTTTCTGGGTTGGCTCATCGATGACGTCAGAATATACACCTGTGAGGGTGGCACTGCGCCAACACCAAAGGCAAAGGCGGACTTTGACGGCAACGGCAAGGGCGATATCCTACTGTACGACACCGCTACCGGCAGCACCAGACTCTGGCTGATGGATGACCTGAAGGCTGTCAGTGACAACGCAATTTACACGCAATCTGACCTCGATTGGCAAATAAAGGGCATTGGCGACTTTGACGGCTATGGTCAAAGCGACATCCTCTGGTACAACACCAAAACCGGCACGGTTTACATCTGGTTTATGAGCGCATCATCGGTATTGGCGCAGGGCATAGTGGCAACGCAGCCTGACCTCGGTTGGCAAATAAAGGGCATTGGTGACTTCAACGGCGATGGCAAGGACGACATCCTCTGGCAAAACACCAAAACCGGCATGGTCTACGTCTGGTTTATGAACACAGCATGGGTGTCGTCACAGGGCACAGTGGGCACACAGCCTGATACCGGTTGGCAAATAAAGGGCACAGGCGACTTCAACGGCGATGGCAAGGACGACATCCTTTGGCAAAACACGACAACCGGAGCTATATATATCTGGTACCTCAACGGCACCAAAATCACCTCTGCCAACTCCCCGCTGACTCTGGCAGATACGACCTGGCAGATAAAGGGCATTGGTGACTTCAACGGCGATGGCAAGAATGACATCCTCTGGTACAATACCTCAACCGGGATGCTCTACATATGGCTAATCAACGGCGGTATCATTGGCAGTGGTTCTCCGGCAACATTGCCGTCAAACATGCAGGTTGTTGGCATTGGCGACTTCAACGGCGACGGCAACAGCGACATCTGTGTCACAGACAAGCCAACCGGTCAGTTGTATATCGGTCTGATAAACGGTACGGAGGCAACATCGGTTGGTTCCCCCGGCGCCTTAACCGGCCACACCTGGAAAGTCATCCCCGATGGTTCAAACATGCCGTTGTTTTAAATGCTACCTTAAATCGTAGATAGCACTCCAGTCCGGCGTGGTCGCATCAGGGCTAATTTGTTCTCTGTTGCCAAAATCCATCCAACTCTCCCCTAACCCCTCCCATAAAGGGAGGGTAATATGACGATGTCTCTCTAACCTCCCTCCCCTTGTGGGAGGGAATGGGGGAGGGGGATACCTCATTTACCTATTCACTTTAAGAAATAGCCTAAATTTAATAGTCGGATAAATTCCAGTGAAGTAAACTTCACAACATGGGTACCTGTACGGACCTCTAATAATACATCTCATGGCGCATTTTACAACGTTTTACATCATGGTGCTCATATGGCAGTGTCACAAAACATGTGAAGTAAAATTCACTGGATTTTTGTTTTTTAAATAGTCCACAATTAAACTGGTGTTCATAGCTTTCGGTGTGAGCATCAACAGGCATAGCCTGCATAGATTATAGTTATAAGGACTTGGAGGACATTATGGAAATGAATACTAAAGAGATAGGTTTTTGGAATCGGTTAAGAAACAAGGCTTTGTATCTTGCCCCATTTACCGAGATAATGTTAGGCATCCTTGGTGTTTTGCTTACCGTCGTGAGCATTATAATGACCGTAAAAATTTATAACTATCAACAAATGCAAGACGATGTAAATGCAGCCATTACAGAACACATAAAAGATTCTTCCAAACAGATAGCCATTTTATCTTCAATAACATCCGTAAACAGCATCTTGAATTTACTAAAGGATAAAGAAATAAATTGCGAAATAGACTATTTTGAATTTGCTATTATAAATATTGTAGAAAGAGCTATGGAGACATATGTAAAAGATGATGATGAATACAAGAACTTTATACGTAACATGTATATTCAACCATGTTATACGAATGTTATGAGAGTAGGATTCCAAGACCCAAGAGCAGCTGAATTCAATCAAAGTTTACTTAAAGAGGCAGATAAATCTTATAAAGAGCAGTACTATTCAAGATCAGCGTTTTACTATAAGCTTGCTCTGATTCAGGTATACGGAAAAGGATTTCCCAACCAACCTAATTTGAAAGATGCTGAAGACAAGATAGGAACAAATCCAAAGAAGGCAAGTGAGCTATTTGGAGAATCTTACAATAAAGTTAAAATTACATCACCTGAAGAAGGTAACTCAGTTGGGTGTGCGTTAAAAGTGACAGGAACTGTCAATTATGCTGCTAATAATAACGATGATATATGGGTTTTTTTGCATGTAAAAACCCTAAAAGGGCGATGGTGGCCACAACCAATAGCAACAGTAAAAGGAAGTAACTGGAGAGCAATTGCAACTGTTGGTATTCCACGTAACATTAATGAAGAGTTTGAGATAGCAGTTGCAACTTTCAATAAAGAAAATTCAGATATGTTACATAAGTATTTCAAAAAAGCCGACGAGCTTGGCCAATATCCATATATTAAGTTTCCAGACTCAACATCTACGCCCCACATTGTAACCGTTAAAAAAACATCCCATGATGGCTGTGACTAGTGTTCAATATAATTTACAAGATCACTACGCATAAATATTATGGAGCGTACACCTAAACCTCCCCTCTGAATTTAAATACCGCTGAAATGAGGTTATAAAGGGGTCAAGGGGTCCGTGACCCCTTGCAGAGGGTTCTGAAGGGGGGCGGAGCCACCCCTTTTTTTCTTTGTCTTTTCTTTTTATGCCTTTTCTTCTTGACTTTTCGGTGTGTAATCTCAGATAATAGACCGTGAGTTAAGAGAATTTCGTATCAGAATATCAAATATGTTGATGGGCAATAAGAAGGAGACACGATGCAAGACAGACTCGTCATCAGAGGCATAGAATTTAGTTCAAGACTGTGGGTGGGCACAGGCAAGTACAAGGATTTTGAGGAAACGGCCAGGGCCATAGAGGCATCCGGTGCGGACGTTGTTACCGTTGCCATACGCAGGGTCAATCTCACGGACAGAAGCCAGCCAGCCCTGTTTGACTTCATAGACCCCAAGAAGTACAAGATACTGCCCAACACGGCAGGGTGCTACACGATCGAAGACGCCCTCAGATACGCCAGACTGGGCCGCGAGGCATGTGAGACGGACCTCGTGAAACTGGAAGTCATCGGCGACGATAGAACACTGTTCCCAGACGTATGCGCACTGCTAAAGGCGACGGAGGTGCTTGCCAAGGAGGGTTTTATCGTCCTGCCCTATACCAGCGACGACCCCATAACGGCAAAGCGCTTGGCCGATGCCGGGGCAGCCGCCGTGATGCCGCTTGGAGCGCCCATTGGGTCTGGGCTGGGGATACGAAACCCGTACAACATCAAGATAATCATCGAAACGGTAGACCTTCCGATTGTCGTTGACGCCGGCGTGGGGACGGCATCGGATGCGGCCATTGCCATGGAGCTTGGCTGTGACGCCGTGCTCATAAACACCGGCATTGCGGGGGCAAAAGACCCCATCGCCATGGCCAAGGCCATGAAACACGCCGTTATCGCCGGACGATACGCACACAAGGCCGGGAGGATTGCAAAGAAACTCTACGCAACGGCAAGCAGTCCACTTGACGGCATGTTGCTGTAACTATAAATCATGCAGACGATTGATTTCAGGCTGTACCTGATCACGGACAGGAAGACTGCCAAAGTCCCGCTTGAGGAGGCCGTTGAGGAGGCGTTCAGGGCGGGACTTAAGGCCGTGCAACTGCGGGAAAAGGACATGACCGGCAGGGAGGTGTTGGCCCTTGCAACGAAACTCAGGGAACTGTCAGCCAGGTATGGCGCCAAACTGTTTATCAACGACAGGGTTGACGTGGCGCTCCTGGTGGGGGCCGATGGCGTTCACCTGGGGCAGAGCAGTATGCCGATCCCGGTGGTGCGTGGGCTGGTGGGGGAGAATGTGCTAATAGGTCAGTCAACCCACAGCCTGGATGAGGCAACGGAGGCGGCCAGGAAGGGGGCCGATTTTATAACGCTGGGGCCGGTTTACGAAACGCCCTCCAAGCTGATGTACGGCGCCCCCGTGGGAATAGAGACGCTTCAGAAGGTCAGGAAAAAGGTCAAGGTTCCCGTGTTTGCCATCGGAGGGATCAAGGTGGACAACGTTGGGGATGTTATGGGGAGCGGGGCTGACGGCATTGCCGTCATTTCTGGGATACTGTCAGGTGATAGTGTCTTTGATGCGACAAAAAAATATTTGGAGTCACTATGATTACGAGAATAGATGAGGCCCGCAAGGGTATAATAACCGAAGAGATCAGACAGGTAGCAATTGCCGAAGGACTATCACCAGAGACAGTCTCAGCCGATATAGCCAATGGTTACACCGTGGTATCCAGAAACACGCTCCGCAACATCAAGCCGCTGGGGATTGGCAAGGGGATGACCACAAAGATAAATGCCAACATCGGCACGTCCAAGGACCACGTATCAGTGGAAGAGGAACTGGTCAAGCTCGCCATGTTGGTAAAGTACGGCTCGGATGCGGTGATGGACCTCTCAACCGGCGGACCAATCAGGGAGCTGCGCCGGAGTCTCACCGAAAAATCCCCCGTCTCCATTGGCACGGTGCCCATATACGAGGCCGCCGTTGCCACCATCGAGCGACATGGCAACATCTTTAAGATGACTGCCGATGACCTCTTTGACGTCATAGAGTTGCAGGCTAAGGAGGGCGTGGACTTTGTCACCGTCCACTGTGGACTGACACTCAGCGCCATAGAGCACCTCAAGGCACAGAGACGTGAGCTGGATATCGTAAGTCGCGGTGGGTCGCTGCTGCTTGAGTGGATGGTCTACAACAACAGGGAAAATCCGCTCTATGAGCAGTACGACCGGCTCTTGGAGCTGGCCAAGAGATACGACCTCACCCTGAGTCTTGGTGATGGTCTGCGTCCGGGCTGTCTGGCCGATGCCACGGACAGGGCACAGGTGCAGGAGCTTATCACGCTTGGCAAGTTGCAAAAGACGGCGTTGGAACACGGAGTTCAGAGCATTATCGAGGGTCCCGGACACGTTCCGCTGCATCAGGTGGAGATGAACATCAAGCTGCAGAAGTCGTTGTGCAGCGGGGCACCGTTTTACGTCCTGGGGCCGTTGGTGACGGACGTAGGCGTTGGCTACGACCACATAACTTCGGCCATCGGAGGGGCCATAGCCGGGGCAGCAGGGGCGGATTTCCTTTGTTACGTTACCCCCTCGGAGCACGTCCGGCTCCCGGATATTGACGATGTTATTGAGGGTGTTATAGCGTCCAAGATAGCGGCCCATGCAGCGGATATTTCCAAGGGCATACAGTCAGCCATAGACAGGGACAGGCAGATGGCGCGCTACAGGAAAAAGCTCGATTGGGAAGGGCAGATATCCCTGTCCTTTAATCCCGACAAGGTTCGTGCCATGCGCTCTCACATGCCGCCTGCACAGTCGGAGGTATGCAGTATGTGTGCGGATTTATGTGCCATCAAGACCGTGCAGCGTGCCCTCTACGGTTAAAAAAGAAAAGAGAGAAGGGGGGAGGGCAGGGCGATTTGCCCTCTCTGCTTCTTTAGAGCAGCCCTTCAATCTCCCTGATGTCCTCTGCAGTTATCAACGCATCAGTTATTGCATAGAGCCTCGACTCATCTTTATACATTCTGATCTTTGGCATAAGGGCTAAACCTCTTTCGCCAAATTTTCTCCTCAACAAAGTCTCAATCATATTATGCATACCTTCTACCCGGCCTTCTACCCGGCCATTTTCTATACCCTTCTGCACTCCTTGCATGAATCTTATATCCGTCTCCAAGTCGTATACTATCGGCATTTTATCCACCTCCTCTATTCTGATCTGTTTCATGTCCCTCAACTTTGAAAAGACCTCTGTTTCCTTTATATACATCGACAGGTCCAGGCCTCCTATGACGTTTACCAGCAGCTCCCTTAATATCTCCTTCGCAAATGATCGCTCATCGCGATCCCCTCTGTTACACAATACGGAAAGAACTATCTCATTAGGCACTCTGGAGTATAAAAACCGCTCGCAGGGGATACTTCTGATATCAATCAGATTGTATTCGTAGTGGACGCCGGGCATATCCAGGGCGTTGTTCATAGCCATCTTGTCCTTGCCGATGAAGACAACGTACTGCTTTATTATGACCTCGTGCACCGAATAGAGATGGACAAAGTACCGCAGCATTCTCTTGAGCGTATTTTTAAGCTTCTTGGGGGATCATTTGTACTCTGAATTTCGGCGTGTGCGATAAAGAACGGTTCATCACGGTTTTCCACCTTGATGACAAAATCCGCCTCCCGCTCGTCCGTCAACTGCGTCACGACGTTGAGCTTGCTGACCTTATCGGCCTTGATCCCCAATACTTTCTCTATCAGGGGGCGCTCGATCTTTTCAAGAAGCTCCTTCATGAGCTTGTCGTAACTCCCTTGCCCTGCCAGTGTATCCATAACTATATTATACTATACGGAGACTAAAAACTGCAGACAAAAAATCCTTGACAAACCCAAGGCAATCGCATCAGAGAATTTTACGAATTGTTAAGAGTTTACCTTATGTTTAAAAATCAAGGTTGCGCAAGATGGGGTCAAGGGGACTGGTCCCCTTGCGGGGGGTTCTGAAGGGGGCGGAGCCGCCCCTTTCTTTTTCTTGCGGACTTATCCGGTGCAGAGTTTCATGGCAAGCTGCTTAATCTCTCTGGAAAACGTGGAGGCTGCATTGTAAGTCACCAGCGGGGCAGTGTGCGCAAGCGATCTACGTATATCGCTGTCTTCCGATATGGACATGATAACGTCACAGTTGATATTGAGGAACTTGCGGGTAATGCCCTTTATGGCACTGCCAACGGTGGCGGCCTCCTGGGGCGCATGTACCCGGTTTAGCACCAGAAGGGGGTTGTAGGTGGCGATAAACACCCGCGCCGATTCCGTAACCTGGGCGTTTATCGCTCCCGCTTGATTGAAGAGGTCATCCATGGTCGCTATTTGAGGGTGATTTTCAAAGTCCAGCGCATTCTCAATGAACCTGACAAGTTCGGACGTCCCCTTTGCCTTGAAGTAAAACAGGAGCTTTTTGTACATCGAGGTCTTTATAAAACTGTATATCTTTAGCAGCGAGTTGACCTCCGTAGTCGTTATGAGGAGTCCCTTGTTGGCAAAAAACAGAAAATCCACCACGCTGTTCGATGAACCGGCCGCAAGGTCAAGCAGTATGACATCGGCATTGAGCCTCAGCACCTCTCTGACCAACCTCATCTCCTGATGCTCGGACATGTTGCTCACACCGGGGATGTTGGATACGCCGCAGACAACCTGCAAGTTTTTGACGCCAGAGTCTATGAGTATCGATGACAGACCTGGCACCTTCTTCAGTATGAAGTCGTCCAGCGACACGGTGTCCTTGATACCAAAAAAGGTATGCAGGTTTGCCCCGCTAAGGTCGAGGTCAACCGCTATGACCTTCTTGTTCATCATTGCCAGGGTGGCTGCAAGATTTGCCGCTATCGTACTCTTGCCTACTCCCCCTTTGGGACCAACGATGGCTATGACCTGTTTGTCCACTCATGCCCTCCCGGTGTGTGTCTCCATAGCGACAATATCATTTCAGGTTGAGAAAGCCGCGCAAGTCATTCAAGAGCTTATCGTCATCCTTGGCGGCAGACGACGGTCGTGCATCTGCCGCATCTTTTGAGGCCATAAGCGCCTTCACCTTTGCAACAATGAGGTCAGGGTCAATGGGGACTGATGCACAAAAATTCATGCTTCTGCATTGAACCTCAAAGTCCGTGTTGTCGTGGGGAGCCTTCAGGACAACTGCGTGCATCCGTGCAAAGATGTCTGAGGCAGCTTCTTTAAAGGCCTTCAGCTCTGCGCGTGTATAGCTGTAGGCGTCAATGATCACAATCCCGGGTAAGATCGTGCGGGTAAAGCCATTGGTATTTACCGCTCCGGGATGCCCGGGGGGGTTGTTGGCATATATTGAGAGCTTGTAGTTCATGGGTTTGTTGGCTGATAAGACGGCAGATATCCCTGCCTGCTGCAAGGCATGAAGTATCACCTGTGCCCTGATGGCATTGGCAGAGAATATGCAGACGTCTTCGGCCATTGCAGGGGTTATGACTCCACGGTCATGGCCATTTTCAGGGCACCCTTTGCCGTGGTATTCAGAGGGTCACGCGCTATCCTTACCTCGGATATGTCTATGGGCATGTTGCTTCTTCTAAGGGTTTCGTCAAATTTCTCCTTAAACCCCTTGGGCATGGCCGTGCCTCCGCTTAAGACTATCGGAATCGGCGCCGATATCTTGGGTATATTGTCCGAAGATGAAATCACACCCCTGAGGGTATCAACCAGCGTGTTGATCAGGTCCAGGTAGTAGACGTGCAGTGCGGTTTCTATCCTGTTCTTGGGGAGGACTGACAGATCGAGCGCCTCCTCCTTGGTCACCTTTATCTTGGTTGCCGGCTCGCCCACTTCGCGGCTGACCATCGCATCTATATAGTCTCCGCCCTTCTGTATGCTAAAGGTAATGACGGGTACCGACAGGTAGGACAGACACACGTTACACATGCCACCGCCCATGCTTATTCCGATCCCCGTGAAGTTGTCATTGACAAGCTCTTCCATCACAATGGCAAGTGCCTCGTTGATGGAAATTGGCGTGTAACCAAGCCCGCCAAGGTACATCTTGATGATCGACTCATAGCCGGCCACAAACGTAGGGTTATCCACGGGAATCCCGGGGATACTGAAACATATATACTCACCAAAATTCTTTGGTTTCTTGACAAGCGTGTTTATTATCGCCTGGATGATCGTTATGCCGTCGTCTTCCCTGGAACTCAGCAGGCCCTTTTCCATTGGTCTGCGGGTGTTTTCGTTGAACATGTTCGCAAAGTTCTCCGCAGAGTAACCTATGATATAGTACAGCTTGTTTTTCTCAAAAAACAGGACATTGTTCTGCGTCAAAATCTTTTTGGTAAACTTGGATTGTATGACAGGGAAAAATGCGTTTAACTGCTTTGCTATGTGCAGGTCGGTTCCCTTGTTCTGGGCCATGACGATGTTGCTGGTGCCAAGGTCAAGCCCTACCGGTCCCTTGGGACTCTCTGCCTCCGTGGATATTTGTCTTGCCGGTTCGGGTGCCGCTGTACGTTGTTGGGGTGGGGCAGGGGGTGGGGTATCTGCTGCCCATGCATCGCGCTGCACGGGGGCGGACTGTACCTGGGGTCTGTCTTCGGCGATGACCTTTTCTTCTGTCTGTTTGCGTTGTTCCATCTCTAGGATACGGCTTCTTAACAGTTCCACCTCATCCTTGTACTTGCTGAATTCGTCTGCCATTGTTACGTGTCCTCCTGATTTTTGCTATATGTTGTATAAATATTTTTTTTAGTCTAATTATAACTTAACTCTGACAAATTTGTAATCAGCCCTGCTATATATTTCTGAGCGACAAAATTGTATACTAGAGATCGTGGCAAATATGAATAACATTCCAAAGACAACAATACTGATCGCAGAGGACGAATGGGTCATTGCCAATGACATAGAGATACGTCTGCAGGAGATGGGTTATGAGGTCGTCGGGATCGTGTCAACGGCAGTTAAGGCAATTGCCAGGGCTACCGAACTCAGACCCGATCTCGTCCTCATGGACATCAAACTTGACGGCGAAATGGACGGGATTGAGGCCGCCACGCATATATATTCACGCCTGCATATTCCGTTTGTATTTCTCACGGCGTTTTCGGATAAAAAGACCATTGAGCGTGCCAAACTGGCCGAACCGTTTGGGTATCTGATCAAGCCGTTTAAGGAGCGGGAGTTGCAAATAGCCGTGGACATCGCCCTGTACAAGCATAAGGCCGAACAGAGGCTCAGGGAGAGTCAGGCCTGGCTTGCAACGACGTTTAACAGCATATGCGATGCCGTGATCACAACCGATACCAGGACGCTGGTGACATATCTCAACCACCATGCAACATCACTAACGGGCTGGAGCGCCGAGGCTGCACTGCACAGGCCAGTAAGAGATGTCTTTGGCGTCATGGCGGAGGACTCTGACAGAGAACTGGAAAATCCTGCCGAAGTGGTGCTTCGTACCGGGGCGGTCATAACCTATGTCAGCGGTGTGCTGAGACCTAAGCTGTCGGGTAACTGCGGCAGGGTATACATCGAGGGCAGTGCGGCACCAATCAGGGACAACGCCACGGGAGACGTCGTGGGTGTCATCCTGTTGGTGCGCGACATCACACCGCAGAGGCAGGCAATGGAGCGGATGAGGCTCTCTGAAAGATTGGCGGCCATTGGCAGGATGGCTGCCGGCGTTGCACACGAAATCAACACCCCGCTGACGGGCATTATCATGTTTACGTCGATGATGATAGACCGTTTATCTGCCGACAAGTCAGAGGACAGGGAATACCTTGAGCTGATCATGGAATCTTCGGAGAGGTGTTCGAGGGTTGTCAATGGACTGTTGCGGTTTTCATCCACGATAACGTCGAATATAACCAACGTTGATGTAAATGCACTTATCCTCGACCTGCTGCAGGAGCGTCACAAGTCGCCCCAGGACATCGGGCTGCCACTGAGAAAGGTCCTCAGGAGTGCAAACCTCGGCAGCGTCTCCGTAACAACTACGTTTGACCCTGAGATAGGTCACATAAAGGCCGATGCAACTCAGATCGAAGAGGTCTTTATCAACATCCTCACCAATGCAGCCGACGCCATGGAGGGTACGGGGCAGTTGCACATAACAACCAGGCAGGTTGCGTGTGAGCAGAGAGAATTCGTCGAAATAGAGTTCACAGACACGGGCCGGGGCATAGAAGAAAAGCACCGCCACAGGATGTTTGAGCCTTTCTTTACAACCAAACCCTTTGGCTCCAGCACCGGGCTTGGGATGTCAATCAGCCACGGGATCGTCAAGTTGCACGGGGGGGAGATCACGTTTAAGTCAGAGCCAGGCAGAGGCACCAGTTTTTTTATCCGTCTGCCTAAGTAAGAGATATTCGTATCCTCTTTAAAAAGCATGGTAAAATTAACTCATGGCTTAAAGACATGGATTCCTGCTTTCGCAGGAATGACAGTTACAGCCGTTTTCCAATTGTGTCATTCCTGGCTTGACCAGGAATCCAGGATGCGTAACAGTATGGTTACCATGAAATATAAAGAGGATACCCACTTTCCTTGTAGCGATAAAAGCTATCCAAAAAGTAAAGTTTTTTTGTCACCTGTTTCTATTGCCGTTATGTTATAATCTGGATGCTATGGATAGCATGAAAATTAAATCAACAATGGAGGTTTTAATGAAAAGGCTCTTGGGTATGGCAGTGGCGGTGTTTGTTGCAGTAGCGGTGTTTGGTAATTTTGTTGTGGCACAGGAGAAAAAGGAAGGTGCCTCGGTCAATGAGGGCAGCATCCTGTACGTGTGTGACTGTGGAGCGGATTGTCACTGCAAGGGTGCGGCATTGGCGCAGCCTGGTAAGTGTCCATGCGGACATCATGAGAGTGCCGCCATGCACGTGCTAAAGATCGAGGGTAATGAGGCTGTGCTATGCGCTTGTGGCAAGGATTGCACCTGCAAGATAGACCCCAACGATCCGACAAAGTGTTCCTGCGGTAAGCCTGTCAAGAAGGTAAGCCTCAAGGGGCTTTACGTGTGTAATTGTGGCGCAGGTTGTACATGCAATACGGTATCGGATAAGCCAGGTAAGTGCAAGTGCGGCTCCGATCTTCGGAAGGTAGAATAATACAAGGCAATACGGTATACATATGCTTTAGTTTCCCCTCCCTTTATGGGAGGGGGTAGGGGTAATGTTGTTGACTTAAGCATAAAGATGTCTGAACCACGATTTAAAAGGATTAAGGGATTATCAGGATTAAGTTAAGAAGGCTTGTGTTTTTTTCCTGTAAATCTTTTAATCTGTGTAATCTTGGTTCAGACAGTTACTATGTTTCCTTAAGTCAACAGCATTAGGGGGGAGGGGAGGGGTGAGTGTAGAGAGCTATTTCTTTAACAGGAGGACTTTAGATAGATTATGTTTAAGAACTTAATGGTTGGAACCAGAATTGGTGGCAGTTTCGGGATAATCATAGTGCTCATATTACTCATGGGTGGTGGCGTATTCTTTGCATTTAAGGATATCAAACAACACGCCATGCAAATTGAAAAAGAGAGTCTGCCATATGCCCTCATAGCCGATGAGATGGTATTGGATGTCGTGCAGGTGCAGCAGTTTATACAGGATGTGGCAGCATCACACAATACCGACGGTTATAAAGAGGCAGCCGAGGCAGCGTCAAAATTTAAAGAAAACGCAGAGAAGGTCATGGGGATGTACAGGGCAGAGAATGACACGAAATCCATAAGTGAAATTCAAGAGATAATGACTCTCTTTTCACGCTACTACGAACTGGGCAACAAGATGGCCGATACCTACATCAAACAGGGTATAGAAGAAGGAAACAAGCTGATGGAGGGCTTTGACAAGATTGCCTCGGAGTTAACCGACAAGGTTAGCCAGTTCAGAGACACTCAGGTGAAAGAGGCCAGGGATATGACACACGGGATAGGGACAACTATCGACACTACACTGTATGGCGTGATGTTAATAATTGGCCTTATTATACTTGCCGGAATTGTCATCGCCATATTGATCACCCGCAGTATAGTGCTTCCCTTAAAGCAGGCCGTTGAGGTATCCAACAAGTTGGCCGATGGCGATCTGACACTGAGTATAAATGCCGACTCCAGGGATGAAACGGGACAACTATTGTCGGCAATGAAGCACATGGCTGAAAAGCTGACGGATGTCATTCTTAATGTACGAGCGGCCTCCGATATTGTAGCAAGTGGCAGTGGAGTAATAAGCTCAAGCGCCCAGACGTTTTCGCAGGGAGCTACGCAACAGGCGGCCTCAATCGAGGAGACATCGGCATCTATGCAAGAGATGTCTTCAAACATAAAGCAGAACGCAGAAAATGCCCTGCATACTGAAAAGATTGCCATAAAAGCCGCCCACGATGCCAAAGAAAGCGGCAACTCCGTTAAAACGACTGTTGATTTGATGAGAGAGATAACCAACAAGATATCAATCATAAAGGACATAGCCGGTCAGACAAATCTCCTGGCGCTCAACGCTGCAATAGAGGCGGCACGGGCAGGTGAGCACGGCAAGGGGTTTGCCGTAGTGGCCTCGGAGGTGAGAAAGCTGGCAGAACGCTCTCAGAAGGCCGCAGTGGAGATAACCCAGTTGTCGGAGTCAAGCGTCTCAACCGCAGAGAAGACCGCCACGATGCTCACACAGCTTGTCCCTGACATATCAAAGACGGCAGAACTTATTCAGGAGATCAGCGCGGCCAACAACGAACAAAACACGGGTGCAGAACAGATCAGTAAGGCTCTCCAGCAACTGGACATGGTGATCCAGCAAAACGCCCAGTCGGCAGAGGAACTGGCATCCACCTCCGAGGAACTCAACTCTCAGGCGGATATCCTAAAGACTACGATCAATTTTTTCAAGTGCGGCAATGCAAGCATAGGAAAAACAAAGGCACTGACTCATTAAAAAGAAAACATCATGGGGTATAAACGTATCCTCTTTATATTTCATGGCAATAACGTTTTTGCAACCCCTGTTAAAGCCAGGGGCAGGCTTCTGGATTCCTGTTTACACAGGAATGACAAATGCCTATTACTGTCATTCCCGCGAAAGCGGGAATCCATGCCTGTGAACCATAAAATAAAGCTTACCATATGCACCCGCTATCACGAGTCACCTCCGCCTCCTTCAACGAGTTGCCAACCCAAGGGGGTGCCTCTGGCGATGAACGTTGCGGCCGGCTTGCCTAATACGTCTTTGAGGTGCCTGGGATGCAGTCCGTTACCTGGTCGTATAGACCTGACGTTCTCCTCCGTGAATGGTTGTCCAGCCTGTATGTCGGCCACCACAAAGAGCGAGCGGGCATGTACTCTGTTGCGTCGCACCCTGTTACTGGTGCGATAGTTACCGTCACCCAGGGCTGCTTCGACCTGCCTGATGGCCAGCACCATCTGCTGAAACTCATGCGGTTCAAGCGAAAACCCGCTGTCTGGCCCTCCCAGGTGGCGTCCCAACGTAAAGTGCTTCTCCACGATACACGCCCCCAGCACCACCGATGCCACCGGGATGGCAATGCTGGTTGAGTGGTCAGACAGACCAACGATCACCCCAAAACGCTCCCGCAGCCAGGCAATCCCTCTGAGGTTGACCTCCTCAAAGGGCGTCGGGTAGATGCTTGAGCACTTCAAGAGGGCGATGTCCTGGTTGCCTACGCCCTTGCAGGCGTCAATGGCCTCCTCTATCTCTGCCGGCTCTGCAATGCCGGTTGATATTATAACGGGTCTGCCCTTTGACGCCATGTACCGGATCAGTGGTATGTCGGTTATCTCAAAGGAGGCTACCTTATAGGCCGGGGTCTGCATTTCCTCCAGGAAGTCCACCGCCGTCCTGTCAAATGGCGACGAAAAACAGATCAGTCCCACGTCCTGTGCCCTGGCCCTGAGTTGCCCGTACCACTGCCAGGGCGTAAATGCCTCCTCGTAGAGCTGATAGAGGGTCTTGCCATCCCATATGGTGCCGTGGCGTATCTGGAAGTATTCCTGTTGCGAGTCGATGGTGATGGTGTCGGGCGTGTAGGTCTGAAACTTAACGGCATCCGCACCGGCTTCCTTAGCAGCCTCGATTGTCCTGAGGGCAACGTCAAGACTCTGCCGGTGGTTGGCCGATACCTCGGCTACAATAAAAACAGGCTCTCCCGCTCCCACCTTTCTGCCCTGTATCGTCAGGGCGTCAGATAAAGAACCTCCCGGCATATCAACAACAACCTCCATGTAATCTCTATCGTTATGTCCTTTTACTACTTAACATGGTAACATATTTTAGTCTGTAAACAAAAGGGGTAACCTCAGGGGCCCAATGCCCAATCCGATAGATTGACAACCTGTTTATCTTTATGATAACTTTAAAGGAAGGGCAACATGGTTGTCGGAAAAACATAAGTTATTGTGAGTCTAAGGAGGTATGCCGTGGAAAGACCGTTTTTTAAATACCTGTTTGCTACCATTTTCCTATTAATGCTGATTACCCCTTCCAACGTGTCACCTGCAGGTTATGTTGGAGCGTATGCCTGTTTTAAATGTCACCCAAAAGAATATAACGATCACATCACTTCAGGACACCCTTATAAATTAGCAAGGGCTGAAGAAGCCAGACAACGTAACATACCAATTCCTGAAGGTTATACCTGGGATGACATATCATATATAATAGGTGGGGCACAAAAGAAAGTAAGATACATTGACCTTAATGGGTATATTGTTACATCCGCCAAGGATGGCTCGGACTTAAAGACCCAGTACAACATAGAAACAGGGACATGGGTATATTATGAGAAAGGCAAAAAAAAGCCATACGATTGTGGCCCATGTCACACGACGGCTTATAATCCTGAAGGTCATCAGGAAGGGCGAGAGGGGTTGATAGGGACATGGGCGCAGCCGGGGATTCATTGCGAGGCGTGTCACGGACCTGGTGGTGAACACATAAAGAATGGCAGCAAAAAAAACATAGTAGTTGACACCTCAGCGGCACTTTGCGGAAAATGCCATGTTAGGGGAAATAAAGACAAAATTCCGGCAAAAAACGGATTTATCAGCCATCATGAACAGTTTTCGGAGTTTCTGGTAAGTCCGCATAGAGACCTTGCCTGCACCACATGTCATAATTCCCATAAGCGAGCCAAGGTGGGGATAATCAAGGAATGTGCCTCTTGTCACAAATCTCAGGCTGAAAAATATAAAGAAACTCCAATGGGTCAGGTGGGTATAACGTGTATAGACTGTCATATGCCATGGGCTATAGAATCTGCGGTTGTAAGGGGACCGTTTAAGGCAGATGTTCGAACACATTTAGTAACAATTAACACGGATGAAAACGCCAAAATGTTCTACGAGGAAGATGGTAAACTATTTGCCAGAGGATATGTTACATTAGATTTTGCTTGTTTGTATTGTCATAAAAACAAGGATAGAAAGTGGGCAGCTAAGTTTGTTAAAACAATTCATTAGAAACACCCTCCCCCCGTTAAGAAAAAGGGGGCGAGGCTCTGCCCCCACCTATTGCTGCAACCTGCAAACGTATAGTAAAGAATCAGAGCCACTCTATTAAAAAAAACTGAACACACTCAAATAAACGACTATACCGACCAGGTAAGCGAGCATAACAATGAAGAATGGCTTGAACCACCTCCTTGTCTCATATACCTGAGGAAACTTAAGGGCTATAGCTACCCCGGCGCTGCTTCCAAACCACATGGCGCTGCCTCCAAAACCGACGCAATATGCCAATAACCCCCAGTCAAACCCTCCAATATCCATAGCTATCTTTGTCAACGGTATGTTGTCAAACCACGGTGATAGAAGACCCAAAATGACAGCAACGGTATTCTTACTGAATTTCGCCAGGACGGGTTGTATTTTGACCAGGGGAAGCAGACTGGCCGTTGCCACAAGTATGGTAAGAAAAAACGTATTTTCAAGGGACTGTGTTATTGGTTTCCAATGGAATCTGACACGTCCGGCGATAACACCTAAAGTCAGACCAACCCATAGCCCAATCCCCGGCTGATCAAACACGATATTGCCCAAGGCAAGCCCCGGTACGGCCATCATTGGAAGAAACATCCGCCGGCTCAAAGGCTTTAGATTGTCCTTGTCTGCTTGCATGGGGGTAGAGTCATGCCTGGAGGCAAAGAGGTTAATCACAACCTGCGCGGCAATTGCGGCGACAAACGCCCTTGCAAGCGTCACGATAGATACCCCGCTTACAAACAACATAACCGTTGTCGTATCTCCGGCAAAAGAACCAGAGCCGCCAAGATTGGATGCCGCAATTACGGAGACAACCATGATAAACGGGGCATCCTTTCCATAACGCGCCAATAGCAACACCCCTCCTATCATTGCCGCTGCAATATTGTCCAATACTATAGACAGACAAAACACCACCCACAGAAGCACCCTGTCTGAACGAATAACCCCGGATATTCTCTCATCAAAGCCGGACTCCTCAAAATAATATGCCACCAGTCCAAACCCCGGCAATAGCAGCATCAGGTTGTAAAGCAGATGATATTCGCCAGGTTGAGCTAAATGATGAAGGTACGCTCCTGTCCCATGACGAAAAAGATATATGGCCGACAAAAGAATAAACCCTGAAATTGCCGTAAGCAGTTTTTTCTTGTGAAATACCATAAGAAACAACAGCATCATGATGAACAACGCAAACTCCGGCGTTATTATGAGCTTGACGATCAAAGACAGTGTTTCCAACTCTTCCTTTGGCTGTCTTTTCTTTTATTTCCTGGCATCCAACAAAGCCCTGCGCATCACTTCGACGGGGGCATCTTTCTTCGTCCATACCTCAAAGGCCAGCACGCCCTGCCAAAAGAGCATACTTAGACCGTTGAGGGTCTTGCAGCCAAGTTCGCCGGCATAGCGCTGCAGGGGGGTCTCCGTGTATATGAGGTCGTAGACGACCTGTGAGGGGTTTAACTGTGCAAGGTCAAACGGCGTGGGGTCATCGTTCTTGAGTCCGAGGGGGGTGGCGTTGAGGACGATGTCTGAGGCGCTGATACCGGATAACGATGCCTCACTGTAGACGGCTTGATTTATGCGTCTGAGGTCGCCAACGAGTGTGTCGAGCTTTCCCCGGTCTATGTCGAAGATGTGCACCGATGCGGCCTCCTTGCACAGATAATAGGCCACGGCACGCGACGCCCCACCCGCACCCACGATAAACACCTTCTTGCCCTGGATGACAACTCCGGACTCCGTCAGAGACCGGTAAAATCCCCGACCATCCGTGTTGAACCCCCGCAGGACACCACCCGTATTGAGCACCGTATTGACGGCACCGATAAAGTTGGCCTCCTCGTCGATCTCATCCAGGAGCGGGATGACCTTTTCCTTGTGCGGGACGGTCACGTTTACTCCGGCGAAGTTCAATGCCCTGAGTCCTCTGACTGCATCGCCAAGGGCATCGGGGTGCACGGGAAAACCCAGATAACAGTAATCCAGTCCCAGGTGATTAAATCCGGCGTTGTGCATTGCCGGTGACAGGCTGTGTTCAACGGGATAGCCTAAAAGCCCCGTTACTTTGGTCTTTGCACTTATCATCTTAACGTAACTCCTCTAATGCCGTAATAAGCCCATCAAATGTGGACTCTATGACCTGTTTAGGGCATTCTCGATTCCGCTGCATGCAATACAAGAAAAGAAAGAAGGGAGGCGGCTCCGCCCCTCCCTCAGACCCACCCCGCAAGGGGACCAGTCCCCTTGACCCCATTAAAATACAGCATCTTACAATGTAGAAACATAACATACTCCTTTGAATGCGATTTGCTATGACCCCATAACGCTCAATCCTGAGTTTTATATGAAAACCTTTGCCCAAATACTTAATAGAGTAGGACAATAAGCACTGAGATTTTTATAAACAGGCGCATTGTAGGAAACTCTATAATTATATCTTATTCAGGGAATTTAAAAAAATAAAATGGGCCATTGTACTCCTCAATAGCCTTTTTCAAGTTATTCCTTCTGATATGTTCAGATATCGACATGTGATAATTTCTCTTAAAATTACCACACATATCATCAAAATTAACATTAAAATCTATGTCGGAGACAAGACGCAATAAGTCACTTGAAGTATTAACGCATCGTGAGTTTGCTTTTGTCTCCTCTACATCAACGATATTCCATCCTTTTTTGTACAATTCATTTACTACATCCGCAAAATAATACTCACCTCTGACATTAGAGTTGCTAACACTCAATAGCGCATCTCTAAATTCTTGCGTGTTGTAGAAAATATAAAGGCCAACATCTCTTCCCATTTCATCGTTAATGTTCATTGGCTCAATTCTTGCCTGTATAATAGATTCTATATTATTATCAGCATCTCTTATCACATAACCACCTAGGTCTGCAAAACTTGTCATCATACCAAATGTCTTTTTATTGCTGTTTTCACTCTTTAAATGTTCAATTAGCTTGCGAATATTAGTTGGAGATATGTATGGCATATCAGTATAAACAACTATAAAAAGACCAGTATTATCTTTTAAGGCTTCTAAGCAAGTAGCAACTCTGAACGCTGGTCCAAAAGCAAGTTCATTTTTAATATTTCTAATTCTATTACCATAAACCAGGTCTGATAGCTCAGATCTAAACCCTGTTGCTGCATAAATCATCGAAGATTTCTTTGTTGCTTCTAATATCATATCTGAAACCCAATCAAATAGAAATTTTTCTCCCAATGGCAATATGTGTTTTGGTATCGTAGAATTCATACGCGTTGACCGACCACCACATAGTATAAGTGTCGTGATAGGACTTTCTGATATGGTATTTTGAAATTGATCCACTATATGCTGCAGATCATTTTGTACAAAGGTTTTCCATTCTTTTCTATCACTAATACATGTTGGATTGTCATTACAAATATTAGGATTTATTGATGAAAGCTCTTTTACGAAATTATATCTTATTCTTCGGGCACAGTTTATCGCCTGCTCAGGTAATTCTGTTACAATCTTTGAATAAAACAGCATAGGGCTATCAACATTGGTTTTATATATGTTATTGCTTATGAACTTTATATCATTTGCCGCTATTTTATAAGCTTCAGCCACTATCTCTGGTGAAACATTAGTATTACCATCTTTTTGAATTATTTTTTCGATCTCGTTTACCACTTCGTAGAATAAAGAGGTTAATCTCTCTTCATTATCATCATTTTCAAACACCTTGGCAACTCGTCGCGCAAAATACCTTTCATTTTTTAGAATTTTATAATATAACCCCTCAGAAATAAATGTTTTAAGTCTATTTTTTATAATATTATACTTTTTAAGCAAATCAGTATTTTCTTTAATATTAATTTTTAATTTCGCATCTCTAAAATAACTTTGGATAATTTTATCACTTACTTGTCTAAATAAATCAGATCGAATTTCATTTTCAACAATAAAATTATTTAAATCATCAGCTTCATCAATAACATGAAAAATAACATCGTCTATTTCTCCATTGTTACTTTTTGTACTTGACCATGATATATCAGGTAAAGAGTTATCCATTGCTAGTTTTATACGTTCTGTGGATATTCCTTTGCTTTTTAGAATTCTTCCAAGCACAGTGTCTGTAGTGTCCATATCAAACCACACAGTTAGCTCTCTCATTCCATCAAATAAACATCCGCTCATATGACATATGTTTTTCTGTCCATTAACTGCATTACCTTGTATCTTTGGATCAAGTTGGATGCGTCCTATTGTTGCATCCTTTCTTATTGTACCTTCCTTACATAAATCTGGATTTGATTTATGACCAATTAAATTAAGCCTCAAATCATTCCATTTTTCATTGGTAGAAATATGTAAGGCTATTACCCTACTTTTATCATCTGTGAATAGTTTTTTTAATCCAGGTATATATCCATTAACTACAATTCTGACATCAGGTTGATTTTCGTATCTTATTTTTATAGGATAAACTGATTTTTGATAACCTATTTTATTAAGGCCATCATGCCTTCCGTTCCAGAATTTATTTGGCTGCCTCCCCTCATCCCATAATCTTGTCAACTCATCAAGCCCTATGTTTTTTTCTTCACAAAGCTTTAATGCTGGAACTACCAAACTATTACTGTAAGCAACACCATATTCTCTTTTAAATATAGCAGTGTTATATATCCGATTAATTTCTTCATAATCGTTTACCGAAAGTTTTATATCACCAGTAGCTATTCTTACTGGCGTATTGTACTGCTTATCAAATAACTCCATACGCTTTATTGCTCTACCATCAAAAACTATGACTTTATTAATTATACATTTCTTAACTATTCTTTTAAATATCTCTTCCAAGCAGGGCTTATAGAATGTTCCACCAGGCTTTATGAGTATAACACCTTCATTTAAAATTGAGTCTTTAGGTTTAATTGTGCCTGATGTGATGTACGTATACGTTTCCAATTCCATACAACCTGACCTAAACTGCAAAATATCAGATACCAACTTATCTATATAAAAATCAGGTTCATCAACCCTTGTGACAGTAGTCTTACAGCTCCTATCTATTGCATCGCATATTGACTGTATATTTATGCTGTCCGAGGTATATTCTATGCAGCTAAGGTCTTCTATTATGCTACTAATCCTGGCATTATTTATTTTGACAATTAAAAGACGTTTTCTTTTATTTATATGCCTATAAATTATTGCATCTTGTTCTCGCTGACAAAAGGCGCGTTGATTGTAATCGTCTGAGATTAATAAGACAAAACAATCGCTCTGATCCATACCTTCTGCTATCTTTGATGCTATAGAATCACCAGGCGCTATCCGCTCGCTGTCATACCATACTGTGTGGTTTGTCTTTAGATGATTAAATAAAGGGGTTGCAATCTCTTCTTTATCTGTGGATGAGTGACTAATAAATATCTTTGCCATATTATATCCTTATCGTCCCTTAAACATTCCATATATAATGACGATAACATATGCCTCTATTCTTGGTCAATAATTTTTTTCTCATGGGCATAATGCCTTTGTTTGTATCCTCTTTATATCTCATGGTAACTATACTGTTACGCATCTTGGATTCCTGGTCAAGCCAGGAATGACACAATTGGAAAACGGCTGTAACTGTCATTCCTGCAAAAGCAGGAATCCATGCCTTTGAACCATAAAATAAGGCTTACCATGCTTTTCTTAGAGGATACCTTTGTTTTTACTTTGGTCTTTGCACTTATCATCATTAACGTAACTCCTCTAATGCCGTAATAAGCCCATCAAATGTGGACTCTATGACCTGTACCCTGACCTTCAGGGCCTCCCCGATTCCAGCTACCGTGACGTCATCCAGAAAGACATCGTCGCTTCTTTGTCGCTCCAGGTCGCACCTGGCGGCCCTGAGCACGATATCCGGGATAAGTAACACCTCGCCCCTCTTGATCTGACCATCAAGGGCGTTGATCACATCCCCGCCAGTTAGCAACCCCGTGACAGTCACGGAGGTACCAAAGAACTTGTTCTCTACGGGTACTACCCTGAGATTGCAGGTCGTCTCTTCATAAAGCACCCTGGCAAAGTCCCTCAGAAACGGATAAAATGACATGGCCGTAAACGTCACCGCCATCCGCTTGGGGGTACGCCGCAGCCCCTCAAAGCCCTGAGCGCCATCCAGAAACGACGCAATCAGTCCCACACCGTTTTCTATCTGAGGCAGCTCGCCGTAGTGACTCAGCGGGGGGATATCTGCCTCTGCACGCAGATAAAGCTCATCGGCGGCATAGACGATAACCTGTCCGTGTCTGTCGAAAAACTCCCCCTGCAACCTGCCGATAAGCTCCAGGGCGCTTTGAGCATCCGCCCTGGTAACGGGATTCACCCTCTTTTTACCGTGTGCGGTCAGACCAACGGGCACCACCGCTATGGATTCCACATATGGAAAGAACCCCGCCAGGTCGCTGATGGTTCGTCGGAGGTTTTGGCCATCGTTCAGACCGGGGCAGAGTACGATCTGCGTGTGCAGGGTTATCCGGTTGCTTGCAAAAAACTCTATCTCATTCAGTATGTCAACCGCATTAGGATTGCCAAGAAGGCGTTGCCTCAGCGCATTGTCCGTAGTGTGAACGGATACGTACAGGGGGCTTAGACGCTGCTGTACGATTCGTGTTTTTTCCTCCGGGGTCAGGTTCGTGAGCGTGATGTAACCGCCATAGAGAAAGGACATGCGGTAGTCTTCGTCTTTGATGTACAGGGTTCTTCGTAATCCCCTGGGTAGTTGCGAGACAAAGCAGAAGGGGCAGTGGTTCTTGCAGGTCTTTATCTTAAACGACTGTAGCTCAATCCCCAACCACTGTTGCTCATCCAGCGGGATTGATACGTTTATGAGGCGGCCACGACGCCTGATGACCATCTCCAGCTCATCCGTGGTATCGGCAGCGTAGAAGCTGAGGTCTATTTCGTCGTTGATGGCGTTGCCGTTGATAGAGATCAGCTCATCGCCTGGCCTGATGCCGACCTCTGCGGCGGGGCTGTCCGGATAGACGGAGAGTACCTTGTTGGCGCCCGTGTCACTCATGTTTATATGTAAACCCCAGATACAAGTAGTGCAGCGCCGAAACAATAGTAAACGCAGCCGTTAGCCAGACAAACACCACGGGTTCAGGTATCCTGCTGCCATAGTTCAACCGCAACAGCACCAGGGCACAGAGCACCATCTGCATGGCAATGGCCGTCTTACCCAGGATGGATGGCCGTATGAAGACAAACTTGTGTACCAGATAAAACGTCACCCACGCCGCCACCACTGTAACGTCCCTCAACAGGATGCCGACAGTCAGCCACACGGGTACCCAACCATAGTAGGCAAAGGTCACATACGAGGTCACCAACAGGAGCTTGTCCGCCATAGGGTCGAGAAACCGTCCCAACTGGGTCTGCTGCTTGGCAAGGCGTGCGATAAGGCCGTCAAAGATGTCCGTGACGGAGGCAAAGACAAACAGCCACAGTGCCGCCATGTGTCTGCCGCTTACGAGCATTGTCACGATAATCGGTATCGTACAAATCCTCAGTACAGTCAGTGTGTTTGGAACGTTTAAAATTGCCATACAATATAATGTCATAAATAAAGGTTATTGCGGTAGTATTTCTTTAAATATTATGCAAAATTCCGTCCCGCCATTGTTCTTTAATTCTATCTGACCGTTAAATTTATTTTCCACCATAGAGACAGCCAGGTGCAATCCCAGGGAGTCAGGCTCTCTGATATCGAAGCCCTGGGGCATACCAATGCCGTTGTCCTTGACCGCGAGTTTGAAGTTTCCGTTATCATGGCGGTGCAGGGATATCTTGACAGCGCCCGCTTTGTTGCCCGGAAATGCGTGTCTGAGGGAATTAGAGATAAGCTCTGTCAGGATCAACCCACACGACATGGCGGTATCTATGTTGACGGGGATGTCGTCAACGTCCAACTCCAGGGTAATCACGCTGTTACTGACCTTATAGGCACTAAAGATGGTGTTGGCCAAGCCAAGTATATACGCCCGTATGTTGATGTTGGCCAAGTCCGGAGACTGGCAGATTTTTTCGTGCAGCAGGGCCATCGATCTGATGCGATTGAGGCTGTCCCTGAACATATCCTTATACTTATCGTCTTCTATGTAGCTGCTTTGCAGCATGAGCAGGCTGCATATTATCTGCATGTTGTTCTTGACACGGTGGTGGACTTCCTTTAGCAGCTCAACCTTTTCATCAAGGGAGCGAGTTATCTGCTGTTGCATTTCTTTACGCTGGGCGATCTCAATCATAAGGGATTCGTTGGCCTTTGCCAGTTCGGCGGTTCTCCGTGTGATGCGCACCTCCAGGGTGTCACGCTCCTGGCGCAGTACCGCCTCTGTCTGTTTAAGTGCCGTGATGTTGTGCCAGATGCTGATGATAACGTTGACAGTTTGCTCCTGCACCTGCTTTAGTAATGAGGCCGTGACGTTGAAGTATTCAACCCCCGTCGTTGTTTGTATGGCAAATTCGACGTTGCTGCACCTGCCATTGAGGTATACCTCACTGACAAGCCTTCCCCAACGCTGCACCAGAGAGACATCAATACGTTCGAGCCAGACATACAAGCTGGTCTCCAGCAGGTCGCCATGCACACAACCAAACGGTACACAGAAGGCGTCATTGACCACGATCACGTTTTGTGACTCATCCACGATCAGTATCCCGTCAACCGATGCACTGAGCACGGACTCGAAAAACTTGACCGTCTGTGTGGAAATATCCTTCACTCTGCCCTGACCATCCTTACCGCACTGATCTTGAACTCCGGCTGCCTGGAATGTATATCGTATACGGGGTTGGTAACGAGGTTGACCAATCTGTCCTGTTCACCCCCAATGGCGCCGCCAAAGTGGCATGGGATAAAGACCGTGCCGGGACGTATCCGCTCCGACAACATCACCTCTGCCACCACACTACCGCGACGTGAGATGACCCTGACAACATCGCCTTTCGTAACACCGATGATACGGGCATCTTCAGTGCTGATTTCAACGAAACTGTCGGCAACCGACCTGTTTAACCTGTCAATGCGCCCGGTGCGTGTGCGTGTGTTGAACTGACATGCCAGACGTCCCGTGATAAGCATAAAGGGGTACTCCTCGTCCGGTGTTTCAATCGGCTCGACGTACCTGCGTGCCAAAAGCGCCGCCCGACCATCGGGACGTGCAAACTCCAGGTTGCCAAACAACCGTTCAGTGCCTGGATGTTCCGGCGTTGGACATGGCAGTTGAGGTCCAACGGCCCCTCTCAGTCGCCGGTATGTCACGCCATTGGTATCGCACAGACGTCCACGTGTCAACCCCTTCCATTCCTCAAAGACATCCTCGGGACTGGTGTATGGAAATTCCCGTTCAAATCCCATCTGACGGGCTATCAGCCAAATGATTTCATAATCGGGCAAGGCATCCCCCGGTGGTTGTACGAGTTTTTCAACCAGCTCGATACGCCGTTCGGAGGAGACAAAGGTGCCGGTTTTTTCACCCCACTGTGCCGCCGGCAGGACAACGTTTGCAAGCATGGTGGTTTCGGTGGGGTGAAAGATGTCGGCAACGACGAGCAGTTGCGCCTTGGCCAGCCCCTCCTGTACCCACCGGGTGTGTGGCAGGGAGGCCGCAGGATTGGTCGATGCAACCCACAGTGCCTTTATCTCTCCGTTATGCAGTCCGGCGATGATGTCGATGATTGAGCGGCCAGGGACGGGTTTTATCTTTTCGGCGGGGATGCCCCAAAAATCAGCCACCTCCTGACGATGTGTGGCGTTGGTTACCAGGCGCATACCCGGCAGCAGGTGTGACAGCGCCCCAACAAACCGACAGCCAAGGGCATTTGATTCCCCCGTGATTGATACCGGCCCTGCCCCCACACGACAGAAGTTGCCCGTCAACAGCGACAGGTTGTGCAACGTATTGTTTTTAAACACGGCCTGCGAGGAATGATTATACCCCTGAAACCAGAAGGTGAGCATGGCCTTTGACTGACCTATGACATGTGCTGCATCGACAATCTGTTGCTGCGGACAGCCCGTAATCTGACTCGCAACTGCCGGTGTGTAGTCCTTCAGGAAATTCTTCAGGTCACACAGGCCGCTTGTGTGGAGTTCGACCTGCTCCTTGTCAACGAAGCCATCTCTTAAGAGCACGTGTGCCAGGGCGTTATTGAGGGCAACGTCGGTACCGGGTATGAGCTGGAGGTGGATATCGGCAATGGCGGCAGTATCCGTTCTGCGAGGGTCTGCAACGATAACCTTTGCACAGTTGGCCTTCTTTGCGGCCCGAACCCGCTGAAACAACACCGGTACCGTCACGGCCATATTGTTGCCGGCAATAAAGAACAGATCGGCATGTTCTATATCGGCGTAGCACGCAGGAGGGGCATCTGCACCAATGGTTGAAAGCAACCCCGTAGCCGTACTGGCCATACACAGGCGTGTGCTACATTCAATGTTGTTTGTGCCGATGCAGGCCCTCATGAGTTTGTTAATCAGGTAATATTCTTCGGTGAGTTTACTGGCGCCGCCATAAAATGCAACGGCATCGGGGCCGTGTTCGTGTATTATATTCAGCAGTGTCCCGGCCACATGTTCAATGGCCTCCTGCCATGTAACCTCCGTCAGAACCCCCTTACGTCGCAACATTGGTCGTGTCAACCGATCTCTGGCATTAAAAACTCCAGGCAGCGTCTCTGCAAGCACACACAATCTGCCATCGTTGGTTGGGTGTCCCTTCATGCCAGTCACCTTGACAACCCTGCCGCCGTCAATTCCAACCATCAGGCCACACCCAAATCCACAGTACGGACAGGTTGACTTATGCCATGTAACGCTCATAACAACACCATCTGGTATCCTCTTGATTTTCAGTATAAAACGCTGAAAAAATTATCCCTTTGTTTATATTTGCATCGTTTGAGCTAACAGTACTTTTCCTAATCGCTTTTATTTTAACATATCTCCTGTCTATATTTGCAATTTATTATCAAGTCAATCGCATTTGACCGTAAGAGAAAGAGAGGGGCGGCTCCGCTTCTTGTCGCTCCAGGACGCTCCTGGCCCCCTTGACCCCTTCCTGTGCAACCTTGCTGGCCTGCGGCGGATGGGTTTGACTTTTGGGGGGGTAATGTTCGATAATGTCTATTGTATATGGAGTGGGTTTGTGATTACTGAGATCGCTATAAGCGGGTTTAAGTCGTTGGTGGACTTTCGTATGACCTTTGAGAAGGGGTTGAACGTATTGATAGGGCCCAATGGTGCCGGCAAGAGTAATATCTGTTATGCGCTTGATCTGTTTGCAAAGGCTGCAAGTGGTGATGTGCGCACATTTCTAAGCGAGCGCGGCGGTATGACAGGTTGCTTTACCTCTACATTGGGCGACAATCTTTCGGAGAAGGGAATATGCGCCTCTTGCAAGGGAGAGATAGCGTTAAGTGATTCAGATGAGGTTTTACTCTACGAATATAAAATAAGACTTTTCATAATTGGTGATACAATACCAATATTAAACCAGGAACTTCAGTTACAAAAAGGAAGCTATAAAGACAACAAGTTTAGTGTAATTCTTGAGGCAGAAACGAAAACACCAGAATATAGAACAAGATTTTTAGAGGCAAATATTGTAATGTGTCCAATAAAAATTTCAATAAAAAATGACATACAGACTCCAAATCAAATTGTTGAGATGCAAGTCTCTTCTCGTAATGAAGAATTGCTTGAGGGCAGATTTTTTAGGGTATTAAGCGATAACTTTGATTATTGCGGCCTTGTAAGAGAAGACTTAAAAGGCACCACGATTTTAAGCATTGTTCCGCAAGTTGCAAGGGAACGCAATGATATGAGTGCCCCATCGAAGATGTTGCCGGATGGTAAATACCTCACGAATGCCTTGTATGCTATGATCAATGACAATAATGTAGACTTAGACGATCTGAAGTCTTTGCTTGATAACATATATCCGCGCTTTAAAGACATCGAAAGCACTTACATTAGTCAAGACATGACTCGTTCATTTTCTATTATTGATGTTGATGATATAAAAAATCCTGCCAAGAACCTATCCGATGGCACGGTTAAGTTTATAGCGCTGCTTGTAGGAATATACTCGCAAAATACGGGTACAACAGCTATTGAAGAACTTGAAAACTATCTGCATCCCTGGGCATGTCAATTACTTATAGAATACTTTAGAGACTACTTCGAGGATAAGGTGTGCATACTTACGACTCATTCAGAGACAGTGCTAAATGCACTAAGACCTGAAGAGATTGTCGTAGTGGAAAATAAAGCAGGCAAGACAGAATGTACCAGACTATCTGAGGATAATAATCTTAAAGAGGTAATAAGAAATACTGGTTTTGGTTGTGGGTATTTTTATGTAGGCGGATCAATAGGTGGTGTACCACTATGATTGATCTGAAAACCGCCTTGTTTATTGTTGATGGTAAAACAGAAATTCGTTCCTTCAGAAAGAAATTTGAAACTCAATCTATACAATCGCCTGATTTTATACAAGCAGGCGTAAATGGAAAGGATGTTACTCCAGAGGCTTATGTTAATCCTATTTATGCTCGTTTACAAAAGGCTCTTAAGGATAGATATAGGCATATCATTTGTATATTAGATAGAGAAGAAAGAACAACGCCTGCTGTCAAGTTTGGAGTTTCAGTCTTAGAAGAAATTAAAAGACGACTATTAAAAGATTTTAATGAAGAACAGTTAAAAAAAATAACAGTTGTCGTCTCTGACAGATGTTTCGAAAATTGGATCGTTGCAGATATTGAAGGTATTAAAAACAGACAAGAATTAATCCTTCAGCACAATAATCAGGATAATTTTGAGGGACGAAATGGTGTAGCGATTCTCGAAAGAATCATGTTAAAAAAATACAAAAAAACAACACATGCTGAAATACTCTTTAACTGTGTGCGTTTTGATGTAGCTCGTAAAAATTCAAAATCATTCGACTTATTCTGCTCTGCAATCAACTACCCGTAAGATGCCTATGCTAACTACATCGCCATGTTTACTAACCTAAGCCTGCTTGTCTACTTTATCAAGAAGGATGTCAAGGCCAAGTACGCCGGCTCCGTGCTGGGTGCGTTGTGGAGCGTTGTGCTGCCGCTGCTGCAGATACTCATCTTCTGGTTCGTCTTCGATGAGATAATGAAGGCCAGACCGTATGCCGGTACCACACACACACACGTCCCATACCTGTACTTCCTCCTCTCCACAATACTCTGCTGGACGGCGTTTGCCGAGGGAATCACCAGGGCATCAACCTCGATCATCGAACACAGCGACATGATCAAAAAAGTCTCCTTCCCCAACATCTACCTGCCGATCTCCGTGACCATATCCAGCTACGTCCAACCCGTCGTGGGATTCCTCATCTTTATGATCGTCTACTCAACCCTGACAACATTCTCCACCGTATACTTCCTGCTGCTGCCCGTAGTGTTGTTGCAACTGCTACTGACCATGGGTGCCGGCATGATCCTCTCTGCCCTGCTGCCGTTCCTAAGAGATATGGGATACGTGATCGGCCACGCCATGCAAGGACTCTTCTTCCTATCACCTATCATGTACAGCATCGAAAAAATCCCCGAAAAATTCAGAATCCTCTTCTACCTCAATCCGTTTGCACACTTCGCATCCACATACCACAAAATTATACTATTCAGAGAACTACCAACAACATCTCTGCTGCTGTCTCTACTAACAATGTCCCTATCAATTTTCGCCATAGGCTGCTTTACCTTCAGCAAATTCAAGGACGGCTTCAGCGACGTACTATGATGTTACGCTTCGGTAAGATGGGGTCAAGGGGACTTCTTTGTGGCCGGGGCGCCTCGCCCCTCCCCTTGCGGGGGAGGTCAAGGAGGGGGCGGAGCCGCCCTCCTTGTTCTTCTTCTTCTTCTCTTTGCAATGATGAATAAGATAGCGTTTTTTGACTTTGACGGTACGATAACCAGGCGGGATAGCTTTATAGACTTCCTGAGATTCAGCCTTGGGTGGCGATGCCTGCTAACCGGGATGACGGTGCTGCTGCCTTATCTCTTGCTCTACGCACTGAAAATTATTCCCAACTACAAGCTCAAGACACGGGCAATTCGCTACTTCTATGGCGGGTGGGATTTCAAGACCTTTGAGGCCATAGCAGCGGACTATTCGAGGTGTCAACTACCCAAGCTCCTCAAGACAAGCGCCATGCAACGCCTCAACTGGCACAAGAGCCAAGGACACCAGGTGGTCATCGTTTCGGCATCCCTGCGCTACTACCTCAGACCTTGGTGTGAACTGCACGGTATTGACCTGATCGCCACAGAGATTGAAACCAAAGACGGCATAATCACCGGCCAACTGGCCACGAAAAACTGCTACGGCCCCGAAAAGGTTCGACGCATCAGAGACAAATACAACCTGGACGACTCAACCTACATCTACGCATACGGCGACACCAGAGGCGACAGAGAAATGCTGCAAATGGCTAACGAAGGCTACTACAGGCATTTTAAAACATAAAGGAGTACAACGATTATGGACGTGTTATTCAGTAACAACCTGCCCACTACCCCACAGGTCAGCATCGTACTGCTGGACTGGTCATGCCGGGAGAGCTTTCACTCCCTCCAGTACCTCAATCAACAGACCACCAAAAGGGACCAGTACGAGCTTCTCTGGATCGAGTATTTTGGCAGACGTTCCCCCGAGATATCGGCCCTGCTGCAGGGGTGTAAGGACTCCGGTGTGGCGCCGGTGGTGGATAAGTGGATCGTCCTGGACATGCCGCAACAGACTTGCTATCACAAACATCTGCTGTATAACGTTGGCATTCTGGTCAGCCGGGGCAGGATTGTTGTCTTCTGCGATTCAGACGCAATTTTTACGCCAACCTTTGTCGAAAGCATCGTTGAAATGTTCCGCTCAGACCCCAACATCGTACTGCACATAGACGAGATCCGAAACGACGACAGGAGATTTTACCCGTTTAACTACCCAACCGTGGACGATATCACGGGCAAGGGCTGTATCAACTTCAAGGATGGCAAGAGCACGGGTCTGCAGGACGACCAGGACCCGCTCCATACCCTCAACTACGGCGCCTGCATGTGTGCCCGACGCAGTGACCTTATAGCCATCGGCGGGGCAGATGAACACATGGACTACTTTGGACATATCTGCGGCCCCTATGATATGACCTTCAGACTCGTCAACGCCGGCAAAAGAGAGATATGGCATCAGAGCGAATTCATATACCACGTATGGCACCCCGGCACCGATGGCACCGACAACTACATAGGCCCCCATGACGGCCGCAATGTCTCAACAATGGCCCTTGAGGCCAGATTGACAGGGCGTACAATGCCCCTGTTGGAAAACCCTATCGTCAAATCCCACAGAATCGGCAACTATGATACCGAAGCAGTACCACCACTGACTGCCGAATATAAACAAAACATCGGACACTGGACCGCCAGACAACTTAACGATCTATCCAGGCAGCGAAAAAAAGAACATGCCCCTAAATCACCATCAACCATTATCAAACTCAAGTTCAACCTGGTAGCAACTATCATCCAGCATCTCATAATCAGGACAAATAAGACCGTCAAACAACCACGGAGCATATTCCGGAAGCTTTATAAGATACGAGGCTTTTTCCAAACGATGACCTATCAGGACAAAAGCAACCTGCAGCGTGCGCTCAGTTGCCTCAACACGCTCATGGAGCATAACGTCAGGGAGTTTGCCATCTATGGTCCAAATTCTGCGGCCAGGGTGCTGTGCATCGTTGCCGACAGTGCGTCTTTGACGGTCAGGGCCGTTTATGACGACATTGGGGGTGCCGTCTTTTTCGGCCTTAAAGTCATGCCTGTTGAGTCAGCCAGGGGAAGTGACGAGGTAATAGTTGTTACCGACATGTGGATGAAAAAGGAAAAGATAGAGGCATTAAAAAGCATTGTCACACACCAGGACAGGATTATTGTCCTGTGAAAGAGCGAGACAGTGACGCACTCTGAGTAAGGGGGTTGCCTAAACTATTCATGCGTAAATTGAGACATTAGAGCCTACATCTTGTTTTGCCTCCGAGTTTCCAATCCCCTGGAACATCATGTAGGATTCCATCTGCTTCTGCCTCTGGTCAAACTGCTTGGTAATCAATTCCTGTTGAGCCTTGCTCTCTATGTTGGTTGCCTTGGCGGCAATTGCCTGGTCCTGCGGAGAGGGGTCTGCGGGGGCAAGGGCCGCCGCCCTAACCTGCCGCATCTTTCTGATTGTAGCATCAGGCTCTTTTTCCTTCGATACGTCAATTGGTACTTCGCCGCCGCTTATATAGTTTTTGCCATCAGGCCCCCTCGTATACTCATACGTTGGAGCGCCGGTGTACTGCCCACCAACGGACGCATGCGCCTGTTCGTGGGCCTTGACTGCCTGTTCGCGCTGCTTTAGCTTTTGTACCTGTATCTGTATCTCACGCTCTTTTGCCTTGTCTGCGTTGGTTTGTGGTGTTGTCTTGGCATTGTTTGCCGTGACGCCGCCGGCTTTACCATCCGTGCCGGTGTTTACACCACCCTGCCTGTTAACGCCATCCGCTTCCTGAGCATTGGAGCCATTGCCTGATGCCCTTGTGCTGCCTGATAACCCATAGGTTGGGTACAAACCCTGCTGTATGCCTGTAGCTGATACATCCATGTGTTGTCCCTCCTTATAGTATCATGAGTTGCCGGTTGCTCACTCTGCCGCAATTGGAACAACCAACATAGAAGGCACCCTGTCATCTACAATCATTAGCTGTGCCGCCTTCATGTTGGATGTGTTGATAACAATGGGAGAACTAAAATTAACCGACATTTCTTTTTCACCAATCGTTGCTGCAACCAACACCAATAACTGTTCAATCTTGTTGCACTGCAGAAACTCCTCTACCTCGTCTACGGCCGTAAAGGTATAGTCCTTGTATATCACAAAGGGGTCAACCAGCGTAAAGGCCACCTCAGGGTCATCCACCGACTGCAACCACTTTACGGGTTTATCGGTAAACAACAGACAGTACCTCGTTAATCCCTCAAAGCCTGCCAAGCCGCGGGGGAAACTTATAATCTTACCATCCTCAACTTCTAACTCACCAAACCGTGAACTGTTAAACCTCATTTACATCCTCCTAAAATATAAAACTTGCTATGCAATACCAGACTCATACACTATGATATCACTTTTTTTGCACAACAGTCCACCCACTGCCACCGAATTAAAATGTGTCCATATGTCTGCGGTACCACTGCATTCACCATACAATATATTTGTCGGTAAAATAAAATTAAAACTGTAGTGTCTGCTCTGATTGCTGTGGCTTACCCCCGGATGCCCAGATCACCATACAGAAACTGCACAAGGGCTACACCCACGATGGCCGCAGTCTCAGCCCTCAGGATGCGTCTGCCAAGTGACGCTACCAAAACACCGGCGGCCTGCGCGTGTAAGACCTCATCCGTAGTAAATCCGCCCTCACTGCCAACCAGGACGTATACCCGCCCGGGCGTTCCGGTCAAATCGCGCGGGGTATGCGTGCCCTCACCCTCATAAAACATAATCCCCGGGGCGTTCTTTTCGGAGGATATCCGCCCCAGCAATGACGACAAGGCCATCACCTCTGCAATATCGGGGACAACGACCCTGCCCGATTGCCTTGCGGCCTCTATGGCTATCTTTTTCCACCGTTGGAGTTTTCTGGTATGGTGCATCTGTCCCCTCCGGGTTGCAACCGGGATTATCCTCCTGACACCAAGCTCCGTGGACTTCTCAACCACCAGGTCCATCTTATCCCCCTTGAGGAGTCCCTGGCACAACACCAGCTCTAAGGGCGACTCCCTCTGAGGGGTCGCCTCCTGTACCGCCCTGACCGTTACCCCTCCCCGGCCAATTGCAGTGATGGTAGCCCTGTAGTACCTGCCCCCCGCATCAAACAACTCCAGTTCATCGGCCACCCTGTGCCTGAGCACCGACGCTATGTAGTGTGACACCTCCCTGCCTAACTGTGCGTGTCCGTCCCTGACAACGAGGCTGTCTACAAATATATACGGCATTCAATATCATATCATCACGGGATTTTTTACGGCAAGGAAGTTTCTATATAAACTCAGGATTAAGCATTATGGGGTCAAGGGGACTGGTCCCCTTTTATGGCAGGGGTGCCTCACCCCTTGCGGGAGGGGTCTGAGGGGAGGGCAGAGGGGGTGAGGCACCCCTGCCGGAAACCGCTCCCCTTTTTTTTTCTTACGGTCAAGTACGATTGCCCTGGTGGAGATAATAGCACTTTACAATACTGCTCAGTTTGTAATACAATTACATGGCTACTTAATAGACATAGATGAGAGAGTGAGACGAAACTTATATGATGCAAAAGATAATACTATGCCACGACAACAGTGAGGTATCCGGTGCCTGTGAAGAGGTAACACTGCAACTGGCACGGTCATTTGGATGCGAGGTTGTTGGCATACACGGGTTTAACTCGGTGATGCACGACGGCGCCTTCAGGATAATGGAACCTACGCTGCCACAGGAATATCAAAAGGAAGAGATACTGCAACATCAGCGCGCTGTACATGCCAAGTTGATCAAGGTGGGCATGGAAAAGATATCCCTGTCGTATCTGAGACCTCTGGAGGACGATTTTAAAAAAGCGGGGGTGCCCTTCAGACCAAAGGTGCTTGAGGGAAAGAACTTTATTGCCATAAACGAAATGATACAACAGGAGGGCGACGGACTGGTCGTCATAGGGGCCAGCGGATTTAACGCCTTGGAGCGGGGGTTCGTGGGCAGCGTGTGTATGCGGGTTGTCAGAAGCAACGACCGGGACATCCTCGTTGTAAAGCGCCCGACACAGTTAAAGGAGCCAAATATAGTGGTCTGCCTCGACGGTAGCGCCTGTGCCATAAATGCCCTCAAGGCGGCAAAGGCCTTTGCGGAGAAGTACTCTGGCAACCTGCATCTTGTATACGCCTTTGACTCCTCCCTGCACAAGGACCTCTTTAACAGACTCAAGGACTCGGTTATAAACGCCGAGGGATTTTCATTCAACTCACAGCAGCAGGAGAAGATACACGATGAGTTCATAGACAAGGGGCTTGAGAGGGTCGGCTACATGATCCTGGACAAGGCCGAGCGGGACGTCTTTAACGGCAACAGTCTCAGTGCACGATTTTCGGAGGGCTGGGGGCTTGTGCCGGAAGATGCGCAGGTGGCAGGGGTCAGGGTCGTCAAGAAGGTCTTTGCCGGATACATATATAAGAGCATATGCGACTATGTCACCGAGATCAATGCCGATATGATTTTCATCGGACGCACGGGCAGACATCACGCCGAGGGGGTTGACCTTGGCTCGGTGACGGAGAATGTCTTAAGATACGCACCATGCAATGTCTTAATTACTCAGAAGGAGCAAAACAAGGGATGGCAGATATAAATAACATAGGCGCAACAGACAAATCACAGGACTACAAGCCCTACATCGTGTCATGGAACCTGACCAGTCAGTGTAACCTTTTCTGCCCGCACTGTTACATGGATGCCAGGGAGAGGGCGGCAGGTGAACTGACAACGCAGCAAGCAAAAGGAGTCATCGATGACCTGCACCGGTTAAACCCCAATATCATGTTGGTACTAACCGGTGGAGAGCCGATGCTGCGGGATGACATCTATGAACTTGTGGAGTACTCCGCTGGCCACGGATTTATCACCGTCATGGGCTCAAACGGGACGCTCCTGACAAAGGACAACCTCAAGAGGTTAAAGATTGCCGGTCTCAAGGGGCTGGGCATCAGCATAGACTCGGTTACCCCTACCTATCACGACTCCTTCCGCCTGTACTACGGGGCGTGGAACTTATCGACAGACGCATTGAAGTTTGGCAGAGAGGTTGATCTACAGACACAGGTAGATGTCACGGTAACGGACAGGAACTACAATGATATCGAGGAATTTATTGAGATGGCCATAAGGCTTGGAGCCAAGGCGGTCAATTTTTTCTTTTTAGTGTGTACGGGCAGGGCCAGGAAAGAATTCATATCCACGGAGAACTACGAAACAGTCCTGAGAAAGATCGCTGGCATCTCCGACACGGAAAAGAGAATCATGGTCAGGGCGCGTTGTGCCCCACACATATACAGGATACTGCACGAGGACAACGTGCATATTCCGCAGGGGACGAGGGGCTGTCTTGCCGGACGGTTATACATGCGGGTAGACCCCGTGGGAAACGTCACGGCGTGCCCATACATGCCAGACACCCTGGGTAACATCAAGGACCGCTCCATCGTGGATATCTGGACGGACTCCCAAAAGCTCACCCTCCTGCGCGACGGTCAGTACAAGGGCAGGTGCGGACGCTGTGAGTACACGGAGATATGTGGCGGGTGCAGGGCACGGGCATTGGCTCAGTACGGCGACTTTATGGAAGAAGACTCCCTATGTCTCTACGAACCCGCAGGAAAAGACAGGGTCACGGGCAAGGACAAGGTCGAACTCAATGACAACTTCCAGGGGTCAATTGCCTGGGATGATGCCGCAAAGGCAAGAATGAAACGGACTCCGGCTTTTATGAAAAACATGATTATCGGACTGATAGAAAAAAAGGCCAAAGAAAAAGGCATTGACGTTATAACATCGCAATTTGTCGATGAAATCAAATCCCAGGACTACTCCAGGATGCACGAAAAAAAATCTGACTAAGCAGTTGACAACAAATTGCTAATATGTATATAATTTCGTAGTGACTAAGATTACATTTCAAGAGTTGTCCAGGTTGGTAACGAATCAAGGAAAGTACAAAGAAGGAAAGCGCAAAAGGCACCATCTTTAGATGGTTAAATTATTATTAAAGGAGGTCATTACAGAGAATTGGGATTAATCTCCGCAGAAGATTAACCGGATTCTCTGGAAGAGCGTATGGTACGAAAACTTTTAGTCAGTGTGTTTGTGTTGCTGCAGATGATGATATTTAATATATCATTTGCGGCAGATACGGCTCCAAAACAAGCTGCACCACCAATCACGGCCGAAGAGATGACAAAGGCATCTGTTATTTATTTTGACAGATGTGCTGGTTGTCATGGAATGTTAAGGAAGGGTGCTACAGGGTCTGCCCTTACCCCGGACAAGACTCTGGCGATAGGCACGGAAAATCTTAAGATCATTATGGACGGCGGTCTGCCCGGTGGAATGCCGGATTGGGGCAAACAGGGCGTTATGTCGGCAGCCGATATAGACCTCGTAGCAAGATATATCCAGCACGAGCCACCATCACCACCCGAAATGACGCTGGACCAAATGAAGAAGTCCCTGAAAGTAACCCTGCAGCCTGCCAGCAGACCAAGTAAGCCTGAGCATTCACTTAATTGGCAGAATTTTATGGGAGTCGTCCTCAGGGATACCGGAAAGGTTGCCATTATTGACGGTGATACAAAGAAGCTCGTCTCTATCGTAGACACGGGATTTGCCGTACACATACTAAGGTCATCGGCTTCGGGCAGATTCTTCTACTCAATAGGAAGAGACGGCAAGGTAACACTCATAGACCTGTGGCTCAAGACCCCCGATAAAGTAGCCGAGGTCAAGACCTGTTATGACGCAAGATCAATAGAGACCAGTAAGTACAAGGGCAAGGAAGGTGACTTCATCGATAAGCTCGCCATTGTTGGATGCTACTGGCCCTCCAGTCTGGTAGTCCTCAACGGTGAAACCCTCGAACCAATGAAAGTGGTATCTACCAGCAGTTACACATATGACACAAACGAGTTCCTCAGAGAAGCAAGAGTTGCCTCTATCGTCGCCGCTCCATATGATCCAATATGGGTTGTCAACGTAAAAGAGACAGGACAGACATGGTTGGTCAACTACTCCGATCTGCGCAACATGAAGGTATCCATGATAGAGACCGAAAGATTTCTGCATGACGGAGGCTGGGACAGCTCCAAGAGATACTTCCTCGTTGCGGCCAATATGAGAAACAAGGTGGCTATCGTTGATACGGTAGAGGGTAAAATGGTTGCACTCGTTGAGACAGGCATTAAACCCCATCCCGGCAGAGGCGCTAACATAGAACACCCAGAGTATGGCCCTATATGGTGTACAGGACACTTGGGAGACAACACCATAGCATGTATCGGTACCGACCCCAAGAAACACCCACAACACGCCTGGAAGGTCGTTAAAAAGATCAAACTCCCCGGCGAAGGCGGTGGTAATCTCTTTGTAAAAACACACCCGTCATCAACCTGGATGTGGGCGGATAGACCATTAAATCCCGATCCAAAGCTGCAGAGGTCAGTCTTTGCAATAGATAAGAAAAAACTTGAGGTCGTAAAAACTATCGAACTGCCGGAAAAACACAAAGGAAGAGCCGTCCACTTCGAGTTCGACAAGAGTGGCAAAGAGGTATGGATCGCCGCCTGGGGTAAAAAGACCGAGCCAAGCGCAATCCTCGTCTATGACGATAAGACATTCAATCTGGTAAGCGAAATCACCGGCGACTGGGTAAGAACCCCAACCGGGCACTTTAACGTATACAACACCACACATGACGTATATTAACACTGTGACGTACTTGACCCTTAACAGGGCGTCAAACTAAGGTAAATGGCAAAGGCTGCAAAAGCAATTGTCGTTGTGCTCCTGATGCTGCTCCCTTCCCTGTCCTTCGGTGGCGGGGAAGGTGATCAGCCAAAGTCGGATACCCCAAAGGCAGATACCTACGAGAAATATTGTAGCACCTGCCACGGCACGGACAGACTCGGCGTTACGGCCTCCCCACTGTTGCCGCAATTGCTCACCAGATACTCCGATGAACGACTCACCTCAATTATAAGAAAAGGTCTGCCGGCAACTCAGATGCCGTCCTGGCCCGATATGAATGACGACGAAGTAAAAGCCATAATATCCTATATCAGAAAACCGGTAACCGTAAAATGGACAACACAAGACATCGAAAAAAGCATCACCCTGCAAGAAGTAAATCCCGTGCGGATAGAGAGTTTCAAGCGTATTCATAATATCAAGGATATAACCGCCGTAGTGGAGCGGGGCAATGACAGCGTATGGATAATGACGGGCGACCGAATGGTAGACTCCTTCAAGTTTGGAAACGTCCACGGCGGGGGTAAATTCGATACAAAAGGGACAATGTTCTTTCTGCCATCGCGAGACGGCTGGGTGGCCAAGTACAACCTCACCGAAGAGAGATACGTCGGAAGGGTGCGGCCTTGCGTCAACCTCCGAAACATAAGCCTCTCCAACGACGGTAAGCACGTCCTGGCGGCATGTCTCATCCCTCAAAACATATTCATCCTCGACACCGCAACTCTCAAACCCGTAAAAACCATTGAAAACGTCGGTAAAATAAGCGCCATCTACGAACAATACTCCAGCGATAAGGCAATATTCACCACAAAAGATAAACCACAAATAGGCCTGTTAGACACCACCACCTTCAACGTCGAATACATAAAGACAGAAGTGTCCTTTGAGGACTTCTTTATCGATCCCCTTGAGAGATACATCGTGGGCAGCTCACGGGAGAAAAGTCTGCTTGTCGTCATTGACCTCAAGACAAAGAAAACCGTCTTTGAACACAAGATCGAAAGTATGCCACACTTGGCCTCTGCCTCTTTCTGGTACGACAAGGGCAGCTTCTACTTCGCCACACCGCACATCCTTAAGCCATACATATCCCTGTGGAAGATGTACAACTGGGGCTTTGTCAAAAACATTGATATCGGCGGGGAGGGCTTCTTTGTCCGCACCACACCGGCATCCCCATACCTCTGGATGGACAACGGCACTGATACCCTCACACTCATCGATAAAAAGACTCTCGCCCTGAAATATCTGACCTCCAGAAAGGGAAAGAAAGCCACACACACGGAATTCTCCGGCGATGGCAAGATATCCTATATCAGCATCTTTGAACAAGACGGATATCTTGTCCTGTACGACTCCGCAACCCTGAAGGAGCTCAAGAGCTTTAAGGCCAATCTCCCGGTTGGAAAATACAACTTTGTCCATAAATCAAGGTGGTATGAGAAATATCAGCTAGGCCGGGAACTATACATGGAAAAATGCTGGGGCTGCCACCACACCACAAGCGAGGCATTTGGACCAGCCTTTTCAAAGATCGTGCGGGAGAGACCGGAGTCAATCATAAGGGAACAACTGACAGACCCCGTGACCACCGCCAAAAAGCTCGGTTACAAGCGCAGCGTGATGCCAAAGATAGACCTCAAACCGGAGGAGATGGATGTGCTGATGAGGTTCGTTGAGGAGTTCAGGAAGTCGGGCGAAGATGCTCAGGATAACTGATTTCCTAAGAGAGAGCATCGGCAAGGGTGTTAATGACAGGGCTGGCAGCACCAGGGAAAAGGACACCCCCGTTGTCGTTTGCATCTGGAACCTCACCAACTATTGCAACCTCTCCTGCAAACACTGTTACTCATCCGCCAAGCCCCTTACAGAGCGTGCGTATACAAACGGCGCCGAGGTCGATGCGTTGACCCTCTCCGAAATAAGGGCCATCATCCCCACGCTGTATGACAACGGCATAAGGTGTGTCATACTCTCAGGCGGTGAACCGCTGCTGCGGGATGATATCTTTGACATTGCACGGGAGCTTAAGGGCGCCGGAATAATGACGGCGCTTTCGACAAACGGCCTCCTGATTAACGAAGGGCTGAAAGACGAAATAACACAGTGCTTCGATTACGTAGGCGTCAGTATCGACGGCCTGCCGCAGGTGCATGACTCCTTCAGGGGGTTAAGCGGCGCCTATGGCCGGAGCATCGATGCCCTGAGGATGTGCATGGACTGGGGCCTGGACGTGGGACTTCGCTTTACCCTGTCGCAGGCAACCTATGGAAGTCTGGAACATATCTTTGATATCGTAGAGCGACAACAGTTCCCAAAACTCTACATATCGCACTTGGTATACTCAGGTCGTGGGGGGATGCTCGAAGACCTCGACAAGGCAACATACAGGTCGGCGGTGACGTACATTATCCAAAAGACCCTGTCATACATAGAGCGTGATATAAGCGTAAAGGTCATTACGGGCAATAACGATTCCACGGCCGTTGCCTTGCTTGACATTGTGAGACAACGATACTCCACCCCGGCATACGACGCACTCTATGACCGATTGCGGCGTTGGGGTGGCAATCAGGCCGCAGTCGCCCTGGTCAACATAGGCCACAAGGGCGATGTCAAGGCTGACCCGTTTTACCGGGAAGTTGCAGGCAACATCAGGCAGCAGGACTTTGGCGACATCTGGAACAACAGCCCGTTTCTAAAACAACTCAGACAAACCCCGCGTAAGTTCAAAGGTCGCTGTGGCAGTTGTCAGTACATCGACATCTGTAACGGCAACTCCAGGGCAAGGGCTTTTGCCATACACGGGGATTACTACGCGGAGGATCCGGCATGTATTTTATAAGAGAAGAGAAGAAGAAGGGGGAGGCGCTCTGCCCTCCCCCTCAGACCCCTACCCGCAAGGGGGCCAGCCCCCTTAACCCCTTAATGCTATACGTTATGCTTATATTTTGGGGTATTTCGCTATTGTTCAGCACTCATGCGGCAGCCGAAAAGGTCTTTGTTGTAGAGAGAGAGCGGGAGGCGCTTGCGTTGATCGAAGACGGCAAGTTGCTCAGGGAGATCAAGGGGGTTAAGAATCTCAATCACGCTACTGTTAAGTTTCACAAGGGGTTTCTGTATGTCATAAGCAGGGATGGTTTCTTGTCGAAGGTTGACTTGGGCACGTATGAGGTGGTAAAGAGCGCCAGGACGGGTAAGAGCGGGATAGGGTTTATATTCTGTGGCGATTTCATTGGTGTGGCCAACTACGACCCAAAGGACGTCGTGATACTTGACGAGGGGCTCAATACGGTGAAGGTTATAGAGACGGGGTCGCGCAACGTCGGTATAAAGTGCAGGGACAACCTGCTGATCTATGCCCTTATGGATGATGACCAGATATGGGTACACGATGTCAGTAAGAACCATGAGAAGGTCAAGGAGATCAAGACAAAGGGGGAGATGCCCTTTGATGCTTTCCTCAGTGACAATATATATGTGACGGGCTTTTTCAAGGGCGGTGTTGGGATCGTTGACCTTGATACGTTCAAGTATACGGAAAAGGAGACAAAGGCGGGCAGCGATACGGTCTTTAAGATACCGCATTTCGGGACGTGGGGGGTGCTCAATCAGAGGGCCTTTATCCCGGCGGTAGGAGAAAAGAAGCTGTATATACTAGACATGAAGGATTTCGGTTATATCAGTTCGATAGACCTGGTTGGTTTACCCGTGTTTGTGGTAGTCTCCCCGGACAAGAAATACATAGCCGTCAACTACAGCGGGGACAAGGACGACTATGTTTCGATAATAGACCCTAAGACCAACAAGGTGATCAAGACCATAAGTGCCGGTAAACGGGTGATGCACCTTAGATTTTCCCACGACGGCAAATCGCTCTATGTTTCGTCGTATTTTGAAAATGCCGTTAAGACCTTCAGCGTTGATACGTGGGATGTTATCAACACGGTGAGCGTGCCCACCCCATCTGGGGTATTCATTCCTGATGCAGCGGGGGCTAAGTAGGATAGCAATGGACATCCAAGTAATCAAAGCGTTAGAAGAGGGTATCCCCCTGGTAACAGAACCGTTTAAGGAGATGGCGCAGGGACTGGGGATTACCGAGGCCGAGTTTATCGACACGCTAAGGAGGCTCAAGACCGACAGGATTGTCAGACAGATATCGCCGATCTATGAGACAAGGATGCTAGGCTACAAGAGTTCGCTTGTGGCATTTAAGGCCGAAGCCGACCGGATCGAACATGCTGCAGGGGTGATAAACTCATACCCCGGTGTCAGCCACAACTATCTCAGAGACCATGATTTCAATCTGTGGTTTACGATAGCAGTTCCCCCAGATTCCAGCTATGGTCTGAATGATACAATCCGCCTTATCGCCCAAAGGGCCGGTGTCGAACATTACATGTTGTTAGAGTCAAAGACGATCTTTAAGATCGGTGTAAAGCTGGCCAAACGCAGCGGTATCAGCGAAAAGGAAGAGGTTAAGACCTCTATCAAAAGTTTTAGTCCCCTGGATGACACCGACAAGCGTGTGATCAGGGTCACGCAGGTGGATATTCCCTTGGTGTCCAGGCCGTTTGCGCACTTTGCAGAGGTTGCCCAAATGGATGAAGCAGCTCTGATAGATAAGCTGCGAGAGTTGCTGCAACGCGGGGTAATCAGGCGTTATGCGGCGGTGCTGTATCACAGAAATATCGGCTTTAGCGCCAACGGCATGGTGGTCTGGGCCGTGGCACCGGAGATGCTCCAGGAGACGGGTCGCAAGATGGCCTCATACATGGCCGTGTCACACTGTTACGAACGCTCCGTCACCGAAATGTGGCAGTACGGTCTGTTTACGATGATACACGCCAAGAGTACGGAAGAACTGCAACAAATCGTCGATACGATAAGCAGGGAAACAAACGTGGCGGACTATAAAATCCTGTATTCCACCAGGGAATTTAAGAAGGCCCGACCAAAGTACTTCACCGACGACTACTATCAATGGGAAAAGACGATTTAGCCAACGCCCTTCCGGCACGTTGCCTGCAATGGCTTGTCAGTTCAAGGCTTCGGTTCATCAGCGAGATGAAAGAGGGCATGCCGGTGAAGTATTTTTCAGCACACCTCCCCGTTATGGTCACGTGGTCTGAGACGTCGCAGCGCTATCCGCTCAATATGACCGTCAAGGGCATTGGGCTGATCCCCGGGGGTGATAACCTGCTCAAATATACGGAATTGCTTGAAGAGACGGCAGCAACTGCTCGCAACCTCCCCACGCAGGAAGGCATGGTCTTGCGCGTTGAGGCCATGGGCAGACTCTACAGTGATGCGTCAAACTTTGACCCCGCACTCTTGGGTGGACTGGAGATTTTTGGTGGTAAGACCCTCGAAAATCTGACCAAAAATTGCTACGCCTCACTCTTGTATGCAGGTATGCAGCAGGATGATGGCACACTGAGCTACATAAGTTTTCAGGTAAACGGCAGAATAGATATCCTGGACAGGACTAATTCGCACTACAGATTTCTGTTGGCATCGAGAAAGCTCTTTGAACACGACAGGTTCCACATATTTCAGCCCGATTATCCCCACGGTTATCTGATAAGTGTCGAGGAGGTCATAGACAAATCCCCCTGGTCCATGGCCGGCAAAAAAGGGTAAGCCACCCTGGCCACATAGCAAGTAAGCGAGCATAAATAGCTATAACAAGCAGGAAGGGGTCAAAAGGTTCATATAAGGAGTACAGAAGGCCATGACTTACTCCCTCACAATCTCAGCTATAATTTCGACGACCCTTTTGGTCGGGTCCTTGTGCTCATACATGGCCCTCAGACGGCCAAAGACGTTGAGCATCCTTGTACGTGCCTCATCATCACGATACAAACGCTCCACCTCGGTGGCTATCATCTCCGGGGTGGCTTCATCCTGAATCAACTCCCTGACTATTTCGGCATCGTGGATCAGGTTTACGAGGTTGATGTAATTGACTCTTATGAGCATCCGTCCGGCGTAGTAAGTAAAGGCTGACAACCGGTAGATAACCACCATCGGCACCCCGATAATGGCCGCCTGAAAGGCCGCCGTCCCCGATGCAACCACCGCTAATGTGCTTACGGCAAGGACGTCAAGCGCCCGGTCGGCAACAATAACCACCCCGAGGGCCTCCAACTCAGCCAGACTACCGGCATATCTGCCACGCTCCAAGTGTGACACCAACGGCATCAGATACTGAAACTCCGGATGTCTTGCCTTCAACAACCTCACAGACTCAACCATCACGGGCAGATGCCTGTCCACCTCACTGTGCCTGCTCCCGGGCAAGAGCGCAACAACAGGCGCTTGCGGATTGAGTGAAAACCCCGCCAACAACGCATCCCTGTCAATGGGATGCCCCGTTATCTCCTCAACCACAGGATGCCCCACGAACTCACACTCTATGCCATGCTGTGCATAAACCGCCGGTTCAAAGGGCAACAGCACTGCAATCCTGTCCGTCAGACGCCCGATGGTCTTGATCCGCCCGCGCCTCCACGCCCATACCTGAGGGCTTACGTAGTACAGCACCTTTATGCCGTGTTTCTTGGCGCTCCTGGCAACCCTGAGATTGAAGTCCGGGAAATCTATCAACACCAGGACATCAATCCTCAGTGTCTTAAACAGGGCGGTTATCTTTTTATACATGCGCCTCAGTGCCACGAGTGTCGATGCGGCCTCGATAAGCCCAAATGCCCCCGTCATGTACCCAACAAGTTCGACCCCGGCGGCCTCCATCCCCTTGCCGCCAACGCCTATCAAGTTGACATTGGGCCACCGCTGCTTCAACTGCCTTGCAAGCAAAGCCCCGTACAGTTCACCGGATGCCTCCCCGGCGATTATCATTATCCTCGTTGGCATTACAAAAAGAAGGGGGTGGCTCTGCTTCTTGTCGCCCCATGGCGCCCATAGCCCCCCTCAGCCCTACACGCATTATGCTTAATCCTAAGTTTTATATAAACACTTCTGTCCATGTACTGATATGGATGGTTACATGTCATTCTGAATTTCAATATCTATACTACCATAATGTTCAATGCCTTCTACTTCCATTGCAATTTCTTTAGCACGATTACGGAGACGAATACGGGTTTCTATTACTTCCTGCATTTCATAGGCAATTTGATTGCACATAGTTTCCTCTTTAGGTATAGGCAAGGCTATTTCAAATAATCGCTTGCCCAGAGTATCAATAATGTCTTGTGTAAATTGTTTCGCTCGTACCTGCCTACGGACAATAGGAGAGTTAAGACAAGCGAATAATAACCACGGACTAAGGCTGTCTGGCTTTACAACCCTTATACGGTAAATGTGGCTTTGAAAAATCATGGGAACATCACTTTCTGTTACAATAGCAGTGTTACCTATAAGATAAGTACCATCACGTACCATAAGAATATCTCCGGCAAGTACGTCAATTTGTGATTTGTAATTTTCATAGATTTGTTTACTAATACCATGTTTAAAGTCTGCTTTAATTTCCCAATTGGAAATATCTGATGTACGAATAAATGGAATTGTTCCTGTACCATATGCCATTTTACCTATTTCGACACCTGTGTCTAATGTGATAATTCCATTTTTTAGAAGTTCTTCAATTGTCACCATATTATGAGTTATAGATAGACTAGTGATATCAGTTTCTATCTCTGGATTATAGTATTTGGGTACTAAAATACGATTACGTATTGTCTCTGATGATAGAGTGAAACCAAGATGATTAGCAGTGAAGGACTTATCAAGAGTGAACTCCTTAAATCGTTTAATGATGTCTGGAATATCATCAAGCAGAACTTCTTCACCATCAGAAGATATGCGTATTGTAGGATTACCTCTTGAATCGTGACCACACCATTTAGCCTCTGCCATAAATATAGGATAAGGATGATATGGTATGCTTTTTTTCATAAACAGCGTGCAAACTTTAGTATGAGTTCCACCTTTACCACTTGTTTTAAAAAGTGATTCCGGCATTGTTACAACACCTATTAAAGTTACTTTTTCAAACAGGTATGTGATAATATATTCATATGAAGGATTACCAAGAATACTTTCCGGCAAAACTATGCCCATTCTGCCTCCTTCACGAAGCAGTTGAAGACAACGCTCTAAAAATATAAGTTGTGGTGATTGTTCGTCACAAAGGGAAGAAGTTTTTGTGAACTCACCAGTTTTTTTGTCTTTTTTCCATTTATATCCAAATTCAAATTGAGATAGCAATGAATCCCCTTTGACTACGATATTCTTACCAAATGGCGGGTTCGTTAAGATAATATCGAATTTACCTAGTTGCACCTTATCAAACATTGAGCGTGACCATTCGTTAGGATGTTTTAAAGAATTTTCGCAAAAAATTCCACCTCGTCCATCACCCACCAAAGCCATATATGCTTTACATACCTTAGCAAGAAAGGCATCTTTATCTATACCTCGAAAACACTCAGTGGCAACATCTATTTCACGTTTTATTAGCTGTTTCTCAGACCAGCCTTTACTTTTAGCATCTTCTCTAATCCGTCCCCAGACATGATCAAGTGAGCCTATTAAAAACCCGCCAGAACCACATGCCGGATCTATAATCTTTTCGCCTGGCATAGGGTTAATAATTTCCACCATCAATTTCACCACATTGCGAGGTGTAAAAAATTGACCTTCTGACCCACGGAGTGCAGGTCCTATAAAAACCTCAAACGCATCTCCTATGGCGTCTCGATCTGCATCCATAATGCAGTAGTTTTGAAGTTGCCCAACAACATAATAAAGGCTGTCAGGGTCAAGTCTTATAGAGTCACTTTTTTCAAAAACATCCTCAAAGGTTGCTATCTTTACCCTTTCAAAAATATCAAGAATACGTCTATAGACTTCATTGGGGTCTTCACCAACACCAGCACGAAACATAACCGTTTTGTCCATATCTGTTTCCTGCTCGTCAAGTATCTTGCAAAAAAGAATATTTATAATTTCTTTGGCTAGAGTTTCATCTCGTGTGATTCCGGTAGTCATACCGGCCAAATGATTTCTAATTGTTTTAAAATCAACCTTTAAATTATGAGGTGGTTTTAAGTCTTTTCTTTTAAACTTCCCAATATCATCAATTCTTTGACCATATATAGGAATATTGGGAATATCTTCAAACTCAACTCTTCCATGTTTTTCAATTTTTCTAATAAATAATTTTTCATCACCATTAAACCAAACACCTAAAATTGCTCTTGAAAACTTTAAATAATCCCGAAGTTGTGTTTTACCATCTTTTTTACTTTTCTTTTTACATTCAATAATAATATATATGTTATCTTCTTGTTTTTTGCTATTTGTGAAAACTGCAATATCAAGAGGATATTCCTTTTTTGTATCCGAGGGTCTTACCTTTACCCGAAACTGTGGTCTTGTTTGAATATGGTCTTTGGGGTAATTGTAATCTTCAACTAGTTGTTTAGAAAACACCTGAACAGCTTCTACTTCTTCAGGTGTTGCCTCAATTTCCAAGCCGGAAATAAAATCTGTTATATTACCTTCTTTCACAATTATTTACCAGATCCTTTTTAATTTAAGTGGTTACCAAGTATACGTATCCTATAAAAAAAGCATGGTAAAAGGTTTCGCAGGGAGGGGTCAAGGAGGGGTGGGACACCTCGGTTACAAAGAAGCCCCCCTGACCCCCATCTTAAGCACTTCCTACAGGCATCCCAGGATCACCTCACATACCCTGTGTATGTCTTCCTCCGACATCCCGGGATACACGGGCAGAGACAACACCTCTTGGCACGCCTGTTCCGCTATGGGGAAATCTCCCTGTTTGTAGCCGTACCTTTCGGTTGCCCGCTGAAGGTGCATCGGGATGGGATAGTACACCACCGATGCTATGTCCTCCTGATGCAGCTTGGCCCTTATCTTGTCCCGCTGCGGGCTGCGTATCGTGTACTGATGGTAGTTGCTGACGTATCCTTGGGGGACATGCGGGCAGCGAAGATGACCTGCAAGCAGCGAATCATAAAGCCGTGCGTTTTGCCGTCTCAACTGGTTTTGTTGCTCGACTTTCTTTAACTTAATCAGCAGTATGCCGGCTTGTATTTCATCGAGCCTGCTGTTAAAGCCCAAACACTCGTGTACGTAGTTGCCATGTGAGCCGTGGTTTCTCAGCGCAAGTATCTGCTGATACATCCGGCAATCGTTGGTTGTAACTGCTCCGCCATCACCATAGCAGCCGAGGTTCTTGCTTGGATAAAAGCTAAAACACCCGGCATCTCCAAAACTCCCCGTCAACTGACCATTGATCGAAGAGCCAAAGGACTGCGCACAGTCCTCCACAATGCCAAGCTTGTACTGCCTGGCAAGAGACATTATCCCCTCCATGTCGCAGGGCACTCCAAATATATGCACCGGCAGGATGACCTTTGTCTTTTTCGTTATCTTTTCCTCAATCTTATTAACATCGATATTAAGCGTATTTTCATCAATGTCTACAAATACCGGTCTTGCGCCGTTATAGATGATGCTCTCAATTGTGGCGAAAAACGTAAACGGTGTCGTTATGACCTCATCGCCCTTGCCGACAGAGAGACATGCAAGGCTCAAAAACAGCGCCCCCGTGCCCGAACCCACCCCGGCAGCATAACTCAAACCATGGTAGGCCGACAACTGCCTCTCAAACTCCTCAACGTGCGGACCCAAGATGTAGCGACTGCTGCCCAGTATGTCAACAACGCTCTGTATCACCTCTTTTTCGATATCAAGAAACTCCTTGCGTAAATCCAACATTGGTATCATATCATCAGACTCTCGTATGCCTTGTTCTCCTTTATAATATTATTGATCAACAGTGTCAGCTCCAACGCATAACGTGCCTCCACTGCAGTGACGGGAGGTTGTCTGTTGTCTCTGATGCAATTGACAAAGTCCATCAACTCACTCTGTAGCGGCTCAGAACTTTCAACGGCGATGTCCTCGGTCGCTATTGACGTGCCGTCCTTAAAGTATCTGGTAAGTGTTATGTTGTGCAGGTCTACAGACAGGGAGGTATCTCTCTGAACAACCTTCAGGGTACGCTTCTTGTGCGGATAGAGTCTGCCGGTCATCAGCACGGCATTGAGGCCGCTTTCAAACTCGATCCATGCCCGTGCCATGTCCGTCTTCTGCGTAAGGACACGTGCCCCAACTGCCTTTACCGACCTTGCCTTTGACCGTGCGATGGCCAGCACAATGTCTATGTCGTGGATCATCAAATCCAGGGTCACGTCGATATTAAACGCCCTTGGAATCAGTGGTGACAATCGTTCTGTCTCGATGCAAAGTGGAATATCTATCAACGACTGTGCCCTCAGAAACGCCGGATTGTATCTCTCCACGTGTCCCACCTGCGTGATGAGTCCCCTGCTGTGCGCCTCTTGTATGATGGCGTCTGCTTCCAGGAGTGTAGAGGAGATTGGTTTTTCTATGAAGACATGCTTTCCGGCCCTTAGACATTCCAACGCTATGGGACAATGCGTGGCGGTTGGCGTGGCGATTACTACGGCATCCACCAGTGGCAGTATTTGGCGGTAATCGGTGCTTGTGCTCAATGCTGATGGGCTACCTGTATGCTCCTTTCTGCCGTGGTTGCGCAGGGCGTCATCCAGTGCCTGCTGATTCGTATCGGATACTGCCCTCAGCACAACGCCATCCAGCCCGGATAAAATGCGGCAGTGGTGACGTCCAAAATACCCCGCCCCGATTACCCCTACGTGTAATGCAGATGTCCTACGCTCTATGGACAATACCGTCCACCTCGATAGCTACAGGGCATTGCTGACCTTTTGTATCTCCTGTAGCTTTTTCATCGCACGGCCTGACTCTATGCACTCCTGCACCATGTCAACGGCACCCTCAATACCAATTCCCAGGTCTGAGACCATCAAACCGGCTGCGGCATTGATCACAACGATATTGCGTCTGGCCCCCATGTATCCGTTGAGAACCTCGTGCGTATAGCGTGCGTTGTCGTCCTTTTCCGCGCCGGCTATGTCCTGGAGGCGTCCGCGCTTAAAGCCAAAGTCCTCGGGGCAGAGGTACATGTTTTCGACCTTACCGTCGCTATATCTGCTGACCTTGGTGCCATCGGTAATGGTTATTTCATCGAGGCCGTCCTGTCCGTGGCAAACCATGGCATCCTCTGCCCCCAGGTTGCCCAGGACCGTTGCCAGTGGTTCGGTCAACGCAGGCGAAAACACACCCAGTATCTGGCGCCTTGCCCCGGCCGGATTGGTCAGCGGGCCGAGGATGTTAAATATCGTCCGTACTCCGATCTCACGTCGAGGATTTACGGCATAGCGCATGGCAGGATGAAACATGGGCGCAAACAAAAACCCAAATCCCGTCTCAAACAAACACCGCTCAACCTTGTCGGCAGGCAGGTCTATTTTTATGCCCAACGCCTCAAGGACATCGGCACTGCCCGAGCGACTGGAGACAGAACGGTTGCCGTGTTTGGCTATTGGCACACCGCAGGCGGCAAGCACAATGGCCGCAGTCGTCGATATATTAAACGTGTGTGCCAGGTCCCCGCCCGTACCACAGGTGTCAAGGACGTTTTCCGGGGCTTTGATACGCACCGCCTTGAGCCTCATCACGGTGGCAGCGGCGGTTATCTCCTCCACGCTCTCGCCCTTCAGACGCAACGCCGTCAGAAACGACCCGATCTGGGCATCCGTGGCCTTGCCCTCCATTATCTCCGTCATACACTCGGTCATCTCCTGTGCAGAGAGGTCTATACCCTGCACCAACATCCCTATGGCCTCACGAATCACAGACTACCTCCTAATGCACCTCTGAAGACATTGCCATCTTTGGTGATTTATCATCGTAAATCCCTAAATATATCATCCACGTCTACTTCCAGCCCCATTAACTCTCTTGAACTGATCATACGACTCCCACGACAGTGACAGACAAACTCACCATCATCGCTTAATGTCAACACCTCTATACACCTGCTGAATGGATCGACTATCCAGTACTCCATGACCTTGTGACGCTGGTATAGTTGTCGCTTTTGATGCACGTCCCTGTACTGTGACGATGCCGAAAGTATCTCCACAATCACATCAGGAGGACCAAAGACACCGCTGTCTTGTACCCTGTGCAGATTCAAACGCGATATAAACAATATATCAGGCTCAACAACGTCATCATCACTGAGCACAACGTCCACGGGTGCATACAACACCATTCCCAGGGCATTGTCCTCAACAAAACGATTCAACCGGATAAACAATCTCTTTGATATAACCTGATGGTTGATACTTGGAGCCGGAGACATTGACAGTATTCCTCCTATCAGCTCATACCTGTGGTCATCGTCCAGGAGCAGGTAGTCGTCATAAGACAGTTTTTGCTTACATTCTGCAAGCATAGCACTCATATTGCCTTTACAGTCTGGGACTGTTCGAGGAAGTTCTTTAATATCCGCTTGCCCTCTGTGGTTAAGATCGACTCCGGGTGAAACTGCACGCCCTCAACTATATGGCTCTTATGGCGGATGGCCATTATCTCACCATCGTCCGTCCACGCAGAGCGGACAAAGTCGGTGGGGAGGGTATCAGGGCGTATCACCAGGGAATGATACCTCGTGGCGATAAACGGATTCGACACTCCGCTGAAGATGCCAACGCCATCGTGATGTATCATGGACGTCTTGCCGTGCATGAGTCTGTCGGCCCTGACGATAAGACCGCCATAGGCAGCCCCGATGGACTGATGTCCGAGACAGACGCCAAGTATCGGTATCCTGCCGGTAAAGTATCTGATCAACTCAATCGATATGCCGGCCTCATTGGGGGTACATGGTCCGGGCGATATCACTATGTATTGCGGCTGCATCGCTTCAATATCCGTCACGTTGACACTGTCGTTGCGGCAGACCCTGATGTCCTGACCAAGCTCGCCGAGGTATTGTACCAGGTTATATGTAAATGAATCATAGTTGTCAATCATTAAAAGCATATTTCGTTACTCCAAACCGTTCTTGGCCATTATTACTGCCTTGAACATTCCCATTGCCTTGTTCACGCACTCATTGTGCTCCATCTCCGGCACCGAGTCGGCAACGATGCCGGCCCCCGCCTGCACGTATATCTTACCATCTATGGCCAATATAGTTCTGATGGTGATGCACATATCCATATCCCCGGTGAAGCTGAAGTACCCCACCGATCCGGCATACGGCCCCCGTGCCACCGGTTCGAGTTCGTCGATGATCTCCATTGCCCTGACCTTTGGGGCACCGGATACCGTACCGGCAGGAAAACATGCCCGTAGGACATCAAAGGCATCATGGCCATCCTTTAAGACGCCCTCGACGTTGGATACGATGTGCATGACGTGACTGTAACGCTCAATGGTCATCAACTTAGTCACCTCAACGGAACCGATACGGGCTACCCTGCCGACGTCGTTTCGGCCAAGGTCAACGAGCATAATGTGTTCGGCCCGTTCCTTGGGGTCGGCCAGCAGTTCTTGTTCGAGGGCGACGTCTTCGGCTTCGGTAGAGCCTCGTTTTCTTGTCCCGGCAATGGGTCTGAGGATTATGCGGTCTGACTCCAGTTTGACCAATATCTCCGGAGAAGAGCCGGCAACCTTACAACCGTCCAGGTTCATATAGAACATGTAGGGGGAGGGGTTTATCACCCTGAGCTTCCTGTATATAGTAAAGGGGTCAACGGCGGCGGCGGTCTCAAATCGCTGGGAGAGCACGATCTGGAAGGCATCCCCTGCCCTTATATACTCCTTGGCCCTGTCAACGACATCCATGAAGTCTTCCGGTTTATTGAATGAAGACGTATATTGCGTCGTGGAATTGTCTTTGCCTACGTCAAGGCTGTCGTCTTTCCGTGGTTTTTTCAACAGACTGATCATGGCGTTTATCTTTGCCACCGCATCGGTGTATGCCTGTTGGACAGTTGTGTTGTCGTCTATGAAGGCGTTGGCCACGACCTTGATGACATGCTTGAGGTGATCAAAGATCAGCAGCGTGTCCATCTTCATCATGTACATATCCGGCAGCCCGAGCGAGGGTTTGTTGGTGGGCGTGACCTTCTCAAAGAATCTCACGCTTTCGTAAGCGATATATCCCACCAGGCCACCAAAAAAGCGTGGCAAACCCGGAACCTCAACGACCTTGTATGGAGCCATCTCGTGTTTGAGGGCATCCAGCGGGTCATCGACCCTCATACGTACAGGAGGCTGTTGGTACCGGGTGATCTCCATATCGTTGCCCCAGCTCTTGATGACCTTCATGGGTGCCCCACCTATGAAAGAGTATCGAGCCCATTTCTCACCACCCTCAACGCTCTCAAACAGGAACGAGTCCCGTCCGTTTATATTCATGTACGCAGATACCGGTGTCTCCATATCGGCCAATATTTCCTTGTACACCGGTATCAGATTACCTCTGTCTGACAGCTCCTTAAATTGTTCCAGCTCCGGATAATACATCGTGACAAACACACTCTCTTTTCTCTAAGGATATGTTTCATATAAATTATACTGTGTATATCATAACAGTTTGGTCAAAGAAAGTTCCAATAGTGCTTAGAGGCTGGGTATCTTCTTTATATTTCATGGTAACTATGCTTTTACTTTTTCTGGATTCCTGTTTACACAGGAATGACAGACTTGCTAAAACGGCTATAACTGTCATTCCCGCGAAACATGTCCCCCTGTTTGAGCCAGGGGCAAGCTCTGGCTTGAACAGGGAGCGGGAATCCATGTCTTTAAACCACAAAATAAAAATTACCATGCTTTTTTAAGAGGATACCTTGTTTCTTATTCTTCTTTTACGTAATATTTCAGGTATACGATGGCGCCGAGGTCATAGAGGAAGTGGATGAGGATCGGGATAAACAGGCTATTGTACAGCGTAAAGACCCATCCTATGTACAGCCCCATTGCCGTGGCAAAGACAAAGTACGCCGGCGATATGAAATGCAGAAGGCCAAAGATAACACTCCCCCAGATGATCCCAAACTTGACCTGAACGATCCCCCGAAAGAGGGCCTCCTCTCCGACACCGGCCAGTATGCAGATAAACACAACGTCTACGATGGTTGTGTTGATAAACATGGCCCTGATGTGGTTGATGACAAACTGCCGCATTGTGCGCATAAATGATAGCGACATGGCCATCTCAGACAGCGACATAATAAACACTGCTACCGGCGGAAGCGTCCATGCCAGCGCCACCAGACAGTCGCGCAACGGACGCTCACTGCCAAAGACCAGCCCTATGTGCAAACTCCCCGACAAAACCGCCGCCAAAAGCAACAATCCCCCCTCCACTGCAACGGCAAGGACAACGACCCGTCTTCTCTCAATTGCCGGTGTCATACAGTTGCCCGCTTACATGCGCATCGGCACGCCCCTCTTGGCCAGATACTGCTTGGCCTCGGAGATGGAATGCTGCCTGAAGTGAAATATGGAAGCGGCTAATACGGCATCGGCCTTACCCTGGTCCAGGGCCTCAAAGAGGTGCTCCAACTCCCCGGCCCCCCCGGAGGCAATCACCGGTATCGACACCGCCTCAGACACCGCCCTGGTAAGCTCGATGTCGTAACCGACCTTGGTACCGTCCTTGTCCATGCTGGTTAGCAGGATTTCGCCGGCACCGATGGCCTCCATGTAGACGGCCCAGCGGACAGCATCAATGGCAACCGGTCTCCTGCCCCCGTGCGTGTAGACCTCCCACCTCTGCGCAGTAGTCGCTGTTGCCCCTGGCGCTATGCAGAGGTGTCTGCAGTCGTCCCTGAACACATCTTTGAGCCACTGGGGTGGTCGTTGCTCTGCCGTCGATGAACCCGTGTATCTCTTGGCGTCTATGGCAACCACTATGCACTGACTGCCAAAACGTTCCGAGGCCTTGCGTATAAAATCGGGGTCGTTGACGGCAGCCGTGTTGATCGACACCTTGTCACAACCGGCATTTAACAACGCCCTGATGTCTTCAAGACTGCCGATGCCACCACCAACCGTCAGGGGTATAAAAACCTCCGCTGCAGTGCGCTCCACCACGTCAAGGATGATCTTGCGTTTTTCGTGTGACGCCGTGATATCAAGGTAGGTCAGCTCATCGGCGCCCTCGCTGTCATAGAATATGGCATTTTCAACGGGGTCTCCGGCATCGCGGATGTTTACAAAATTTACGCCCTTGACTACTCGTCCATCCCGCACATCCAGACACGGGATGATCCTCTTTGCAAGCATGTCAGTCTCCTTAATGTTTCAAGTCAATCTCTGCAAGAGGTAAAACCTCTCTTGTTAGCCCTGCATCTGCCTAACTAACTCAATGGCAGCTTTCAGGGCAATTGCACCGGAGTATATGGCCTTACCCGTTATTATGCCATAAAGGCCTGCTATGGTTGAGAGGTTTTTTATGTCCTCCAGCGACGAGACACCGCCGGAGGCAATGACGGGTATGTTGAGGGCGTTTGCAAGCTGTTGCGTGGCCTCCACGTTGGGACCACTGAGCATACCGTCACGTGATATGTCGGTATAGATGACCCCGGCGGCGCCAAACCCCTGCAACTCTGTGGCGACCTCTATGGCATCGCGCTGTGTGACCTCCTGCCAGCCCTTGATGGCGACTTTTGAGTTGTCGGCGTCTATGCCTGCCAAAATCCTGCCCGGATAACGCTGACACGCCCGTTGAAACATCTCCGGTTGCGTAATTGCCGCCGTCCCTATTATCAGCCGGTCAATCCCCAGGGACACCATCAGTTCAAGCCTGCCCTCATCCCGTATGCCACCGCCAACCTCCAGGGGAACGTCAACCGCTGCCCTGATGCGTTTTATGCCCTCGATGTTGAGCTGATCTCCCGTGAAGGCACCATCGAGGTCTACGATGTGTATAAGCTCTGCCCCGTCCCTGACCCACGCCAGGGCCGTTGCTGCAGGGTCATCGGAGTACACGGTCACAGCATCCTTCCTGCCCTGCTGAAGGCGCACACACACTCCATCCTTTAAGTCTATTGCCGGTATTATCAGCATTAACTTTATTTTCCTCCTTTATTCGGTAGCACCTCAAACGTCATGCAGCCACCGCAATTGTTTGGTTTTATATAAAAACTTTTGTCCATGTACTTATCATTATAGCAGATTTCGATCAGCTTGACTCCGTCAGGTGAAACATCTTTCGTAGCTCTATCCTTTCCCCCGGTGTGGTCATTATTACGAGGGTATCGCCGGGGCTTATCATCTGATGTTCGGGGGGATTGTATATCCATCTCTCCTGAGTTGTTTTTATGGCGAGCAACATGCAGGTTGGATAGCGCTTCAGGTGCAGTGAGGCGACCGTCCTGGGGGTAACGTCCTCGGGAACCATGACGTCCTCTATGCGCAGGTTTTTGTCCTTGTCCCTGAGCATCATATCCAGAAACGATACCACCGTTGGCCGGAACATCTCCGATGCCATCCTCATGCCTCCGATAAAGTGCGGTGAGACAACGACGTCAGCGCCCGCCTTTTTCATCTTGCTGAGGTTCTTCAGTTCCTTGCACCGGGCCACGACCTTGATGTCGGGATTGAGTTGCTTGGCACTGAGGCTGACAACCAGGTTGACGTTGTCCTCACCGGCTGCCGCAAAAAGCCCCTTGGCCCGCTCTATACCAGCGTTGAGCAATACGTTGTTGTCCGTGGCATCGCCCTCGATTACTACCTGAGCGTGAAACATCTCAAGCACCCTTTCTATTCGCTTCTTGTCTATCTCTATGACGACGCACGGACGCGACGTTGTATAGAGTTCGTTCAATATATAAAAACCATCCCCCTCTACACCACACACGATATAATGGCTGGAAAGCGCCTTGATCTTGTTCTCCATTCGTTTCCTCCAAAATGCCTCTTTTAATTCCCCGCCTACGACAAAGGCTGTAAAGTTAGACAACATATAGGACAATACCCCTATGCCAAAGAAGGCAATAAAGATAGTAAAGACCCTACCTCCGGGCTTGTGCGCAATGTCTATTATCTCGCCATAACCTATTGTTGATATGGTTATAAACGTCATGTACGCACAGTCTATCAACGTGTATTTACTGCCGCCGAACAAGCGGTACCCGGTAGTGCCAACAGACATGATGATTACCAGGATAATGGTGCCGGCAATAAACCGCCTGTAAAAGTCAGAGATTATTTCGTTCTTCACTGCAGATAACCTGAGCTACAGGGGTACGTCCAATCCACACCGGTAGCTGAACCAGTCATCCATGGTCTGCCCCTGCCAGGGGGTTCTGAGCACCAGGAGCGCCTCGGCATGTGTGACGCTGCGCCCCAGGGTCAGGGCACGCATCCTGTTGAGCGACGTTATAAACTCAAGGTAGTCGGTCATCTTCAGTTGCGATTCGTAGGCCATAATGGCCGCCTGCTTTGTGCCGATCGTTTGTGTAATGTCTATGAGGGCGTTTGGTCTTATTGGCACCGTTACCTCGTAAAATGCCACCACGACGCCGTAGAGCTTCTGCAGCTCCAGTGCAATGGTGGCCGTGGCCCTATGGTCAGGGTGCAGTTCTATGGGCGAGGGGCTGTAGATGGTATCAAACACCGGTGTGCCATTGGGAGCGACCACGTCCCCGAGTCTTCTGAGACAGTCATCGAAGCAGTTGGAGACCTCTCGGTCGGGATATCGCAGAAACAGGCATGGCATGGTTGGTTGCAGGTGGGTGCCCGAGCTGAGTATGGCCAGCGCATGTTGGGCCTCCGTCTCACGAAAGAGTGCATACTGGCTGAAGTGTGGGCCTGCGGGGTTGTTGTAGATGACCTGGGCAGAGAGGGGGTTGCCGGGGTCGGCCTTGTCACCGCTTGTGATAAAGGCAACGTGTACATGCTTGTTTGCTGCCATGAGCTTCCTTAGCGTACCGCCAACGCCCAGTGTTTCGTCATCGGGGTGGGGGGCAAGGACGAGGATGTTTGCGCCGGGAGGGGACACGTGGTAAAAGGGCAGGAGGTCGGGTTCATTCAGTTGTTGTTGTTTCATACACACAGACTCCATATAAAGTGGTTTTATGTCTATAAGCTCTTATGGGTAGGAGTATAGCACCTATCGCAATTATTTTGCCAGAGGGGATTTAGCAGATCCGTCCAAACCTTAAAGAAGAGGTTTATGTTTTTGCTGTAAAGTATTTAATCATCAAGAGGAATTATATTCCCTATGACAGTCAGATTTCCAACTGATAAATTTTTGTGCACTCTGTATAATAACAACACCCATCAGCGTAAGGCAACCTCTGTACACAGTTATTAACAACTTATTACATAGGAAAAATTTTCCCTGTGCAATAAGATGCCTGTCATCATTGCAACATGACAGCAGATGTATATTATATGCCACTTTAGTGTTAATATAATCTGACAAGATAAATAGCTTTTTTTTGACTAATAGTCATATAATTTTGTAAAATACAATCAGAGCAGATAATATGCATCAAGAGATAAAAGTAAAAAGGAGTTTTAGGTATGAGTAATAAATTTACTTTGGTTGTCGTCAGCGTTGTGTTGCTTTTTGCCATCGAGGCATTCTACTGTGATGTAAAGGCGTGGGGTGAAGATTACATGAAAAAACCGGTTGCTGCCGATAATGACTCCGGTGATAACACCGAAGCAACCGATAACACGATAGCAGACCCCTTTGAGGTTACAAACCGTATCATGTTTGAGTTTAACGATAAGGTCTATTTTTGGCTGATAAAACCATTAAGTGGCCCATACAATGCGTTTATCGACGAACCTGAACGTGGCCTCATAAGCAACTTCTTTCACAACTTGTTAATGCCTATACGGTTTGTCAGTTCGCTGCTGCAGCTTAAGCTTGAGGATGCTGGGATTGAACTGGCACGCTTTGGGATAAACACGACTCTGGGGGTCTTTGGCCTGGGCGATGTGGCAGCGGCTAACTTCAACCTGGAGGCAAACAGGAAAGACATAGGACAGACGCTTGGCTCCTACGGGATTGGTCACGGATTTTATATAGTCTGGCCGTTTCTTGGCCCAATGACCCTGCGGGATTCCTTTGGCTACGCCGGCGACCAGGCCCTTAGCCCAATCAGCTATGTCGGCAGCCTGGAAGGCTCTCTTTCACTGAACGCCTACAGGTATTTTAACAAAACCTCCCTGCATATAGGAGATTACGAGGACATAAAGACTTCTGCCGTTGACCCCTACATTGCCCTGCGCGATGCCTACATCCAGTACCGTAACAACCTGGTCAGGCAGGAGAGCAAATAAGTCGGCAGATGCACATATAGTCTTATAAACCGTGAAGACCACAGAGGAACTTACAAGGGATATCATAACATCTACGCTGGTGCCATTGCTCAAGGACTTTGATGGCACCCAGGGCATAGAGGCATACATCAATAGCATAAAACCTGAGACCCTGGAGGAGTTGACTCTGTACAAGTTCATTGAGTTTGTCAAGGAAAATATTATAGCGATAAGAATAGCCTTCAGGTGTGACAGGGGGGTTGCCTGGGAGTTGTTGGGGAGATTCTTTGCTGAAATGGATGCCGTCACTGAACTTGGCAAGAGGTGCAAGAAAAAACTTGAGGCGTTGGGGGAATCCCTGAAATGCCGGAACTCTTCAGAACACGATAAGGACCTCGATGACAGGATTGAAGAAATCCTCGATATAGCACGGCAGTTTAAGGTCGATATTGAGACCATTTACCTGGAAAGAAAGAAGGAATAGCGTGGTACAGAGAAAACCTGTGCCACTATAAAATCATATAAACAGACATGATATTATTAAGGAGGTTTGTACCTGTTATGCGAAATAAGGCGATGTTTAATGCAATAGCGACTTTTATTATGATTTCGTTTTTCCTGGCTGGCACCGCAGCCGCAGGGACGTATACGTTTTATACGAAGTGGGGTGGCAGCGGCAATAAAGATGCCCAGTTTGCAGCCCCCATAGACGTAGCCGCTGACATAATGGGTAACGTCTATGTCGTTGACCAGAACAACCACCGTATCCAGAAGTTCACAAAGGATGGCCAATTTATATCCTCCTGGGGTAGCTCCGGTACCGGCAATGGTCAATTCTCCTCGCCCTTTGGGATAGCTACAGATGGAGCGGGTAATGTCTACGTTGCTGACACGGGCAACGACCGTATCCAGGTGTTTAGTTCAACCGGTACGTTTATAACAACGTGGGGCAGTTCTGGCACCGGCATCGGCCAATTTTCAAGCCCTCACAGGATCGCAGTCGAAGGTGTTGGCACTACTCCATCAGCCGTCTATGTCACAGACACCGGCAACAACAGGGTTCAAAAGTTCAATGCAACAGGAGGATTTTTGGATGTATGGGGCAGCACTGGCAGTGGCGATGGCCAATTCAGTACCCCAAAGGGTATTGCCGTTGATACGGGTGGCAATGTCTATGTTGTTGACCATGACAACAGCCGCATCCAGAAGTTTAACTCAACCGGCACATTTATAACCAAGTGGGGTGACAATAGCGCAACGGATGGCAATTTTAACGCACCCTACGGAGTAACTGTCGATAGGGTGGGCAACGTCTACGTCGCCGACTATGGCAATAACCGCATCCAGCAGTTTAACTCAACCGGCACGTTTCTTGCCAAATGGGGTAGCGCAGGTCTTGAGGACGGCCAGTTTGACAGTGCTGCCGGTATTGCCGCAGACGCATTCGGAGACATATATGTTGCTGATGAAAACAACAATCGCATCCAGAAGTTTACCACATCAGTCGTTACGCTTCCTATTCCAATGGGTTTTGCTATAACACAGATCGATGACGGGTTTCGCCTTAACTGGAACTCCGTAGCAGGTGCAAGTACGTATGTAATTTACTGGGGTGAGAATTTGGCCTCAATAAGTGGAACAAACAACTTTGGGGCTTTTAGTACAAATAATACTTCATATGATCATATCGGACTTAAAAACGGTTCCACTTACTATTATAGAATTATGTCCACTAATGGGACAATTGTCAGCAGCATATCCGGTGTGATATCCATGACTTATCAAGTAAACAAACTCAACGTCACTCTTGCCGGCACCGGCACAGGTACGGTTACAGCCTCATCGGGCACTCTGACCTGGAGCGGCAACACCGGCACTGCAACCTATACCCCTGGCACCGTTGTTACGTTGACGGCAACACCGGCAACAGGTTCCGTATTTTCCTCCTGGACTGGCTGTGACACCGTCTCTGCAAACCAGTGTACCGTCACGATGAATGCAGATAAAAACGTAACCGCTACCTTTGCACCTCAACAAGGCAACACCCTGACCGTTGCAATGCTCGGCACCGGCACCGGTACCGTAACGGCCTCATCGGGCACCCTGACTTGGAACGGCAATACCGGCACTGCAACCTACACATCTGGTACTGTCGTTACGTTGACGGCAACACCGGCAACAGGTTCCGTATTTTCCTCCTGGACTGGCTGTGACACCGTCTCTGCCAACCAGTGTACCGTCACGATGAATGCAGATAAAAACGTAACCGCTACCTTTGCACCTCAACAAGGCAACACCCTGACCGTCACAATGCTCGGCACCGGTACCGTGATGGCCTCATCGGGCACCCTGACATGGAACGGCAACACCGGCACTGCAACCTATACATCTGGTACTGTCGTTACGTTGACGGCAACACCGGCAACAGGCTTTGCATTTTCTTCCTGGACCGGCTGCGACTCCGTCTCTGCCAACCAGTGTACCGTCACGATGAATGCAGCAAAAAACGTGACCGCTACCTTTACATCTCAGAACTATACCCTGAATGTGACAAAGATTGGCACCGGCACCGGTACCGTTACGGCCTCATTGGGCACCCTGACATGGACCGGCAACACCGGCATCGCTACCTATGCCCCCGGCACCATCGTTGTGCTGACGGCAACACCGGCAACCGGCTCTACCTTCACCGGATGGAGCGGCTGTGACACCGTCTCTGCAAACCAGTGTACCGTCACGATGAACGCCACGGCAAGGGGTGTTAGGGCGACCTTTATGCTGCCTCTGCAGGAGAACATCCTGTCCGTGACAAAAACCGGTACCGGCACTGGCTCCGTTACACCCTCATCCGGTACAATCGTGTGGAACGGGAACTTTGGTGCTGCCGCATATGCCACAGGTACCGTCGTTACGCTGACGGCAATCCCGTCAACCGGCTCTACCTTCACCGGATGGAGCGGTTGCGACACCGTCTCTGCCACCCAGTGTACCGTCACGCTCAACAGCGACAGGGCAGTGACGGCAGACTTTACACTCATCCCCACCCGACCGCCAAAGATGGACTTCAACGGGGACGGCAAGAGCGATCTCTTGTTTTACAACTCCGCATCAGGGATGACCTACATATGGTTCATGCGCGATGCCGCCATCTCTCTGGGACGTTCGTCCGGGGCCATGTCTGATACCAAATGGCAGATAAAAGGCATCGGGGATTTCAACGCCGATGGCAAGGCTGACGTTATCTGGCAGAACACTTCCAATGGCGGCATATACATCTGGCTGATGGACAGCGATAATATAGTATCGACCGGTTTGTCTGCCGTTGTCCGGTCTCAGGTGTGGCAGATACGGCACATCGGAGACTTCAATGGCGACGGCAAGAGCGACGTCCTGTGGTACAACACCGCCACGGGGATGACCTACATATGGTTCATGGATGGCGCCCTCATATCGTCGGGTGGTTCCCCGGCCACGGTGGGCGATACCAACTGGCAGATAAAGGGCATCGGGGATTTCAACGGCGATGGCAAGACTGACATTATCTGGCAAAACACCTCCACCGGGATGTTATCTGTTTGGCTCATGGATGGTCTGAACATCTCACAAAGTGCGTCTCCGGCCACGGTGGCCGACGCCAACTGGCAAATAAAGGCTATCGGAGACTTCAACGGCGATGGTAAGAGCGATCTGTTATGGCAAAACACCTCAACCGGAGTCTTTGCTCTCTGGCTCATGGATGCTGCAACGGTATCATCCAGCGGACAGGTCACACAACTAACCGACGCCAACTGGCAAATAAAGACCGTCGGAGACTTCAACGGTGACGGTAAAAGCGATGTCTGCCTAAGAAACACCGCTACCGGGGAATTCTACATCTGGCTCATGGACGGCCTGACGATCAAAGGCGGTGGTTCACCGGCAATCCTGCCCGACAACAGTTGGAACGTCATCCCACTGGATTAGGCGAATTCAGATTGAGTATTGATGGAGATATCAAATGAAACAGTACAAGATTATTGTGGAGAGACATGATGATGGTTACGTTGCATATCCTTTAGGGATTAAGGGCACTGTGGTTGGACAGGGTGATACTTACGATGATGCTGTCTCTGATGTCATCTCTGCTATCAGGTTTCACATAGAAACGTTTGGCAGTGAAGTGTTTGATGTTGAGGACCAGGTGATAGATGCCTTCATAGATGAAGCATTTGTCGAGGTCTGATGCAAAAGTTTCCAAACGACTGCCTGAAAAGGAAAGTAATTTATACGTTTGAAAAGTTTGGTTTCAATATAATCAGAGAAAGGGAACATATCTCTATGGAGCGAGAAAATCCAGATGGCAGTAAGACGTATTTAACTATTCCTAACCATAGATATATAAAGGCTTCAACGTTGAGGACTATATGCACACAAGTAGGTATATCACGGGAGGATTTCGTTAAGACATATGAAACTTCATAACATATACTTCCTATGGTTTCGCACTTTCTGGATTCCAGTCTGAATAGTACATCATCGTCTATTTTATTTGCAGCCCAATCTATATAAACATTGGTATCGTAGATTACCTTAATCATAAACAGCTTCAATACCGCCAATGCCTTTCATTGCCTTAATCGCTTCTCTTATTTGGCCTTCATCTATTATGTAACCCAGCGCTTTTTCAACGGTTTCACTGTCCGTTTTTGTATCCAGTATCTTTTTTGCTCTTTCAAGTAAGATAGGGTCAAGCTTTAGATGCTTATCAACTTTTCTCTTGTCCATTGCTTCCTCCATTGCGTATCCATTGATTTTATGTTATAAAAATAATGATCAAAATGTCAAAAAAACTCTGCCTCATGCAGGACTACCCAATGTTGATTTACACACTTGAGGTAAGAAAGAACCATTTTTTTATACCGCCCATTGCATCTGGTATTGCCGGGCTAAAGATTATTGCCCCATGTTCCGATATAAAAATTATGGTGTGTAGATTGGGGATAATGTCACCGACAGGGATGAGCAAAAAAGATTTAGCGCAGAGGCGCCATAATTCTGGCATGGCTCTTGCTCAGTCAGTCAGTCAGTCAGTCAGTCAGTCAGTCAGTCAGTCTTATATGTAACACATATTTAATAGTTTTTCTTCTTGCATATAAACCTTATGTTCCGCCTGCGGGGCTTTCTTGCCCGATCCACCGGCAGGCGGCAAGTCCGGCTTTGCGCGCCCCACCGTGATGATCTCCGGCGATAAAGAGATTGTCTGAACCGGGATTAAACGGATTAGAGGATTATGCAGGATTGATTTACAGAAAAACGATTAAGACCTGCCTTTCACCTAATCCTGATAATCAGTGCAATCCGTGGAGTTAAATTTACTCCCTACGGTCGCAGGCGTGATTCAGACATTTTTACCGTGAACATGAACCGTAAACCTGGAAGGAGAAGAAAAGGATGATCAGAGCAAGTAAAAAGTTATTGGCAACAACGAAAATGATTACGTTAATAATAGCCCTGGTGCTGGTGTCGGTGGCAGCGTTGTCAGCGACTGAGACGTATAGTTTTGTCACAAAGTGGGGCAGTTTTGGTAGCGGGGATGGACAGTTTTATCATCCAAGTGCAGTAGCAATAGATGCTTCAGGTAATGTCCTCATTGCAGATTCTTACAACAACCGAATACAGAAATTTACTTCAAGTGGCACTTTTATAACCACATGGGGTAGTGGGGGCAGTGGAGATGGGCAGTTTAACTATGACCATGCAGTAGCAATAGATGGTTCGGGTAATATCTATGTTACAGACACTTACAATGATCGCATCCAGAAATTTACCCCAAACGGTACTTTTATAACCAAGTGGGGTAGCAACGGCAGCGGTGATGGGCAGTTTTATTGGCCACATGGAATAGCATTTGATAGTTTGGGTAATATCTACATTGTAGAACAGAGCAATCATCGTGTCCAGAAATTTACCTCAAGCGGTACTTTTATAACCAAGTGGGGCAGCTTAGGTAGTGGTGATGGGCAGTTTGATAACCCACATGCAATAGCAGTAGATGCTTCGGATAATGTCTATGTCAGTGATCATCGCAACTATCGCATTCAGAAGTTTACGTCAAGCGGTACTTTTATGACCAAGTGGGGCAGTCAAGGCAGCGGTGATGGGCAGTTTGATTTACCACTTGGAGTAGCGGTAGATAGTTCTGGTAATGTCTACGTTGCAGATGCTGAAAACCACCGTATTCAGAAGTTTACCTCAAACGGTGTCTTTATAACTAAATGGGGCAGTTCTGGCAGTGGTGATGGCCAATTTAGTTATCCACGTGGAATAGCGGTAAATGCTTCAGGTAGTGTTGTCTATATAGCAGATAATGAAAATAGCCGTATCCAGAAGTTTACCTCAAGCGGCGGTTCTTATACGCTTGACATTTCCCTCTCCGGTACAGGCGACGGAACCGTCACGAGCGCACCCGCCGGGATCAACTGCGGTTCAACGTGCTCGGCCAGCTTCGCCGCAGGCACATCCGTGACCCTGACCGCAACGGCCAGCGACAACGCAACCTTCGCCGGCTGGAGCTGGGACTGCACCGGAACGACCTCAACCTGCACGCTGACGATGTCGGCAGCAAAGGAGGTAACAGCAACGTTTAACGCAGCCACGGAGGAGCAAGGCCCCGGTGGCAACGACCCCAACTACGACGGCAACGGCGACGGTACCCCCGACAGACTCCAGGGTAACGTGGAGTCATTCCACGCGGCCAACTTACAGTACATAACCGTGGCAGCCGATCCATCCGTGAACATCAGCACCATCAGCTCAGTCACCACCCCCGACCTCGGCGGCCTGGGCCTGACTACAGGCAACGCCGGGTCGAAGCTGCCCGTGGGCACTTTGTCATTCACACTGACGGGCGTCCAGACCGGCGCGGTCAACCAGGTGAAGTTCTATCTGCCCCGCGGGGTTGTCGTCAATCACGTGAAAAAATACGGCACATCCGGATGGTACGACTTCGACTGCAACGGCAAATTCAGGGGGACGCCCTGCGGCGAGATAAGCGGCGGGAGGAATAACACGGTCGTGACCCTCTACCTGATAGACAACCAACTGGGAGACATCGACAGTACCGTCGGGACGATCCAGGACCCCGTGGCACTTTTATCGCCTGCTCAGGTCACCTACACGCTGCCATACCTGCACACAAACCCCGTCAACGTGACCTATTGCGTCATATCGAATATGACGGCGGATACCTCAACGGTAGGCGTTGAGCTTACAGCAACTGCCGCCGGTAACATGTCCAGCCCCACAAATGACCTGATAACGACAATGACAACAGCTAATAAACAAATCAACCCCTATCAGACACGGATGCTAACCTTCAATGGCAAAGACATCTCACTGGATACAAACGTGATAGGCAGCATACCTGAGGTGGCCCCCAAGTCAAGCCTGTATGGTTCCTATGGCGCCTCGATTGTTATAACGAGTGAGAGTACGGTTGACCCGGTTGGTCTGAGTTGTGGCAGCGTTCCGATGGCCTGCTTCCAAGGAGATACGCTTCCCAAGCGCAACCTGGTCGGCTATCTCTGCACGTCAAACAACTTCGGAGCGTTGGGCGGCACGGGGGTGTTCACGTACTAGGCGCTGGTGGCTTTGACGGCAATGGGGGTATTACCTGTTGCCGTCATTTTTAATTGCAGAAATTGGAATGTGACATTGTCAAATTTATTAGACCTGTAATGTGTGCCACAAACTGTTTGCACGTTTCAATGGCGGCTGCAGCCCGTTCAAAAGAAACTTCAGAGTCAGTACCTGTCTCGTAATCGGCAATGGCCTTGAGGTTGTAAGCCTGAGACAGGAATATTCTGAGTTCTGTCGGAACACTCGGCTCATTTTTGGTTAGACGCATAAACTCCATTTGAACACCTTTATGGGTTTTAACCGTTTTTCCCATACGTTCAAAGATGAGGGCTTGTACGGCATGAAATCCGGCAAGATAAGCGGTACGCCCTGCATCACCGTTAAGGCCAACATCAAGCATGGTGTTGGCATTTACAAGCAATTTCCTGGCTTTTTCAATGAAGCTGGCTGCCTCTGGCGTCACAGGTCAAGCCCTTCTTGTCTGATTTCACGCATGAGCGGTGAACTTTCTTGGTAAGCCGTAGCTGAATAAGGCTTCGCATCAAAAAAAACGCCTGCATCATCAATGAAACTGACACGGAGCCTGGCTAATCTGTCCAGTTCAGCCCACCTGTCCGGAAGCGATTTAAGGAATACGGCAACGTCATAATCGGAATCTTCATGTTCGTTGCCACGAGCACGAGAGCCGAACAATACCACGCGATCAAGGCGCTCGCCGTAAATATCAACAAGCGCCGCATGAAATTTAGCAAGGATAGGATCAGATGTCTCCATAAGGTAATCTTACCACAAATCGTGATAAAATTGCATCACGGTGACTTTGTTCTGTCTGAAGTTCAAGACTGCCGGCTGTTTTTCAGTTTATCCTCTGCTCCTTATGATGGGGCTGAGGGGTCGGTGCAAACGCCACAGCCGGATGCAACTCGGCGCGACGAAAGGCCGACAGTCGCCCCCTCAATCGCCACCGTTTTCCGCTTCCTTGAGGCTATCCATGTAGGATGTCCATTGCCAGGGAAGGGAGTGCTGCTTTTTGGTGTTGCATGATTTACAGGCTGCAACTATATTGCTTTTGATCGAGGTGCCACCCTGTGACAGGGGAATGATGTGGTCCATTGTTATATCTGACGGGCGAAAGGTGCCGTTGCAGTAGTGGCAGATGCCACGTTGACATTTGCGGCGCCACCATGTGGTTTTTCTGAGTTGACGGGCCTTAGCCCTGTGCTGTTTTACGTACTCATCGCTGATGTGAAAGAATGTACTCCGACTCAAGACCTGCCTTTTTTTCGTTCTTCCTCGGCAAACAGCTTCTTGTAAAGGATATCCCACTCAGTGCTGCCTTCAACGACCTTCTTTGACAGGGTGTTTATCTTTGCCCGGACGGCATCGTCGATCTCCTGCCCTAACCTGAGTTCATCAACGATGACCTTTCTGATTTCCTTGCGTATCTTGCCTTCGTCGGCCTTTAAATGCACAAGGCCCTTGTCCGATAACCCCTTGAGCAAGACGTGTGACATGTGGGTTATTTTATCATCCGATAGCATCAAATGACTATGTTTCGCTCCTTGATGAGTCTCTGCTTGGTCATATCAAAGAGCGCCTTGTAATCGAGGTGCTTGCGCTCTATCTCACCCTCAAATGACCGCAATATCTGCCGCACCTCATCGGCCAACCTGTCCTCAACCGTCAATTCCTCATACAGCAACGCCTCCGTCTGCCTGCAGAGTTCGTTGATGGCCACCTTTGGCTCAACAAACCCTCCGCGGACAAGGCTGTTGACTATCCTGCCGGCAATTATGGGCAACCACGACTTGGGGATGCGCATCTTATTTTTCCATAAATGACAACAGGGCTATGTTTCTTGCACGCTTGATAGCCTCCGTGAGGTCCCTCTGGTGCTTGGCGCAGGTGCCCGTCATCCGACTTGGCAGGAGCTTGCCACGCTCGGTCAGATACGACTTGAGCGTCTTGGTGTCCTTGTAATCGATAAAAACTGTCTTCTCCGCACAAAACCTGCAGAACTTTTTCCGAGTAAACCGCTTGTACTTGGCCTGTTCTGTCGGCTTGGTTCTTGTTGCCGTTCTCATAAGTGCTATTACTCCTATAAGTTTTTATAATAATTTAGAATGGTTCAACGTCCGTAGATTCATACGGCGGCAGAGGCTCGGAACCAAAATCACTCTGTTGTTGACCTGCACCACCACCTTCACGCTTTGGAAGAAAAACGACATTAGTTGCAACACACTCAAATCTGCTCTTCTTCTGGCCATCAGCTTCCCAAGTCCTCTCCCTGAGGCGTCCTTCAGCTAAAACACCACTGCCCTTGTTCAGATACTGGCCACAGTTTTCAGCCTGTTTACCAAAAACAGTTACGTCCAAAAACAACGTCTCATCCTTCCACGTTTCCCCCTGCTTACTTCTGGAGGTTGCAGCCAATCTCAACGTAACAACCGGCAGACCCTGGGGGGTGTAACGAAGTTCGGGGTCCTTTGTCAGATTGCCGGCTAATATGAGTTTGTTGAACATGTCTCTACCCCTCTGTCTTTTCTTCTTCTACCGGGGCATCTGCCGCTTCCTTCTGTTTTGCCTCCGCTGCCCTCAGAGATTCCTCAAGCACCTCGATCTCCTTCTTTCTCAGCTTTATCACCTGATACTTAAATACCGGATCGTAGACCTTGTACAATCCCTCAAGCAATCTTGTCGTCGTCGGTGGGGCCTTGAACACAAAAAAGAGGTAAAATCCCTTTTCGTGCTTGTTTATCATGTAGGCAAGTTTCCTCCTGCCCCACTTCTCCTGTTTCAGTATCTGCCCCGTGTTGCCCTCTATCGTGTCAGATATCCGTTTTATCGCGCCATCCACGTTTTCGTCATCCAACGAGGCATCAATAATAACAATGTTCTCATAGTAGTTCATTTCTTAAAACCCCTTAGCTTTTTTTTCCTATAGCAATGATATCACAAATACATTCTTTACGGCAATAGCTTATTAGTGAATGAGTGCATAATTTTTTCATAGCGAGTACACAATCACGGATTCATTGGGGTCATGGCCCCTGCGTGTTGGAGCTGAGGGGAGCTGTCCTCGTTGTGTTCTTTCTTGGTGTCGCTTATGGATATCTGATATTGCTTGAGCTTTGCTCTCAGTGTGTTTCGGTTGATACCCAGTGCCCTGGACGCCTTCAACTGATTGCCGTTGGTTTCGGCCAGCACGATAGATATAAGCGACTTCTCCACCTCGGCGATGATCGTATTATATAGGTTTCCATCGTTGAGTTGGGTGATATCCTTTAGGTATTTGCTCAACTTATCCTTGAGAAAGTCGTGCATGGAGCAGGGGCGTTCTTCGGTAACGAGGAGGTCCTTGTCGTCAATCATGGCGCCCTCCGATACGGCTGCCGCACGAAAGACGGTTCGCTTGAGTTCGCTGACGTTGCCGGGCCAGCGATAGCTTAACATGAGGGACTTGGCGGCATCAGAGAACTCCTTTATGTCTGTATCGTACTTGCGCCGGGATGACTCCAGGAAGTGTTCCGCTATGGGCAGGATGTCTTCCTTGCGCTCTCGCAGGGGGGGCAGCTTTATTTCGTGTCTGTGCAGGAGGTCATAGAGTTCGGGGTTGAACGTGGCCTCTGTAACGGCCCCTTTGATGTCCTTGCTGGTGGCGGCTATGACGCGGACGTCGGCAACAACTGCAGAAGTTCCCCCGACAGGAATATACTGGCCTGTCCTGATAAAGCTCAACAGTCTCTGCTGTAGAGCGAGGTCGAAATTTGACACTTCGTCGATAAAGATGGTACCGCCGTTGGTTCGGGCAAGGCGACCACATACAACGGGCGTGTGCCGTTGTCTCAGGGGATCGTTGAGTTCGCCAAACAGCATTGCATCGAGCAGTTCTCCTGGGGTGGTGGTCGTGTTGACGGATACGAAGGGGCCATCCCTTCGGCTGCCCAGGTTGTGTATGGCCCTTGCTATGAACTCTTTGCCGGTACCACACTCGCCCTCGATTAGCGTTGCCCCCTGGTTTGAGGCCTCACGTTCCATGTCCTTTAACACCTTGGCCATTTTTTTGCTCTTGCCCGTTAGCGGATTGAGGTCTCGGGTGCCGTGCAGTGCACGCAGGCGTGACAGTTCCAGGCGTTGTGCCATATCTTGGGCTGCCTTTTCGACAACCACCTTTAATTCTTCAACGTCGGTTGGCACATTGAGACAGGCAAAGGCCCCGGCCCTGAGTATGGCCGCGTGTGAGTCGCCGTGGGCACAGAGGGCAATCACGGTGGAGTCCGGGTACACGGAGCGCACACTCAACAGGACATCAAGGCCGCTGCTCTGTGGCATAGACATCTTGAGCAACACGATCTGGTCTGTGGCCCTGAGCATCTGCAGGGCAGACTGAAGGTCAGGGCTGTAGCGGATGGTGAATCCCATCGATGCAAAGGCTTGTTCCGCTGCAACAGCGGATGCCATGTCGTCGTCTATGAGCAACAGTTCTTTTACCATATTAGGAGAAGACAGCCCCCCACGGTACCACGTGCATGTGTAGTACTATGGGGGGGGTATACACGGCGTCAGAGTGTACGTGTTTGGGGCATTGAGGTAACGTTATGTCTGTACCGCTTATGCCTTTAGTGTTTATGCCTTTCCGGCACTTCCAAGTACCTGTTCGTTTTTCTCCTTGATCATCTTAACGAGTTCCTCGCGTGCCGGTCCCAGGTACTTGCGCGGGTCAAACTCCTTTGGACTTTCGGCGAAGACCTTTCTGATCATGGCTGTCATTGCGAGTCTGCCGTCGCTGTCGATGTTTATCTTGCACACGGCCGATGCGGCTGCCTTGCGCAGTTGGTAGACGGGCACACCGACGGCGTTGTCAATCTTTCCGCCGTACTGGTTTATCATGTCAACATAGGCCGGGATGACCGACGATGCCCCGTGCAGGACGATTGGGAATCCGGGTATGCGGCGTTCCACTTCTTCGAGGATGTCAAATCTCAGAGGCGGTGGTTCCTCACCGGGCTTGACCTTAAACTTGTATGCCCCGTGGGAGGTGCCGATGGAGATGGCCAGGGAGTCTACGCCGGTGCGTTTTACGAAGTCCTCGACCTCTTCGGGTTTGGTGTAGTGACTGACCTCCGAGGAGACGTCGTCCTCTATACCTGCCAGGACGCCGAGTTCGCCTTCGACCGTAACGTCGTTAGCATGGGCGTACTGGACGACCTGCTTTGTCAGCTCGACGTTTTTCTCATAGGGGTGGTGCGAGCCGTCGATCATTACCGAAGAAAAGCCCGTATCTATGCACGACTTGCAAAGCTCAAAGGTATCTCCGTGGTCCAGGTGCAGGACGATCGGGATGTTTCCTCCCATGTCCTTCATCATCTGGACGGCTCCCATGGCCATGAATCTCAGCAGCGTTTGGTTGGCGTACTTTCTGGCGCCGCTTGACACCTGCAGGATGACGGGGGATTTTGTCTCCACGCACCCAATGATGATTGCCTGTAGTTGTTCCATGTTGTTAAAATTGTACGCCGGGATGGCATAGCCTCCCTTGACGGCCTTCTCGAAAAGCTCTTTGCTATTTACCAGACCAAGTTCCTTATAACTGACATTTGCCATATATACCTCCATATCTAATATTTTTCAATCAGCAATGATTGGCCAAGATGTAAAATGATAATCAATATCAGTCACGATTGTCAACAGGGAGGTTTTTTGGCGTAATAGTTCGACCGTATAATTTGGAATGTTGTGTATAATCAATCCACTATCAACAAGACAAGAAGGGGTCAAGGGGGCTTCTTTGTGGCCGTAGCGGGAGCGAACATTGCTCCTATTCATGAAGGTTTTAGTTGAAAGGGTTATTTCCTGTATGATTCTTTACGATGGCGGATACGTGAGACAACAATAAGCCTTTCTGTCTCAAAAATCCTAAAAATAACCCTGTAGTCCCCCACACGTAATCTACGTGAATTCTCTTTATCTGTTAGCTTTTTAGAATGAGGATAACAATAAGGGTCATCGATTAAATTTAAAATTCCCTGTTTTATCTTTTGAAAGAGATATTCAGGCAACTTGTCTAATTCTTTTTCAGCCTGATTTGTCAGTTCCAGCTTGTACATACAGGCGAGCTTGTCGTTTTTTCATATAATCGAAGAAATCTACTCTATGTTCATTTTTGCGCTCTTCTATGACGAGTAAATCCGATAAGTCCTCTATTAACTCCTCAACCCTTCTTAACTCTTCAATATCTAATATGGCCGCTACTATACGTCCTTCGCTGTCTGTGATGTATTCTCTGATGTTTACACTTTCACTTGCTCGTTCCTGTTCTAACTGTGCAGACATAAACAAACCTCCTTGCTCACATTTTTTTAACGACAAACTTAACCTCTCCATCTATTATAAATATAGGACTAAAAATAATGCAATAAGGCATCAACTGCTTTTGAGGTTGTAGTTTTCTTTGGAATTGTTGTAAAATATAACTAAGAAACTATAAACTGGGAGCTTGAAAAAGATGATGACGGAAGTGTTGTTTAAGGATGTATGCAAGGCTATAGATTTATTGAGTAAGCAGGAGAGCGCTACCCACACGATACACGAGATACTGTTTGCCATGAAGGATTCTATCGGTATCAGTCATGGGGTGCTGGTGCTGAAAAATGTCGAGGACGACTACCTCAGAATAGCAAACCGGTATAACATTTCGGCGCACTTTAGCACCTTGTACCGGCGTGGTATCGGCGACGGCGCCGTGGAACGGGTCTTTTACAAGGAACCAGTCGTTGTCGTTACAGGGCAGAGTGACACGGAGGACTACCACGACCTGTGGGTGGAGAAAGACTATGACACAGCCGTAGCGGTACGGGTGGCAATTGACGGACGCAGTGTGGGCTTTCTTGCGGTATACTTTGACAGGGCGATGGAGGTTGCACATGAACTGCGGGAATTCCTCGCTGATATGGCCAAAGTGATCGGTGAGGCGTTGAGGAAAGAAAGATTCACCACGCTGCTGAACGAACTCAGAGACATTGATTCTGCCACCGGTCTTACCTACTATCACTTCTTCCACCAGAAGCTGCGTGATGAGTTTGACAAGAGTCGTCGGCATAAAATCCCCCTTACGCTGGTCCTTATGGATATGAACAATTTCAAGAGCGTGCTCAACGTCTACGGCATAGATGTGGCAAAGAGGCTGTACTCGGATCTGGCCGAACACCTCAAATCGTGCATCCGCGGCATAGACGTACTGGGGTGCTATGGCACCGATGAATTTATCCTCTACATGCCAAATACCCCAATGGACAAGGCAGAGGTAGTCATTGAACGCTTCCAGGAAACCCTGAAGCTGGAGCGATTTACGGAGAAAAACCTCTGCACAACCCTGTCCATAGGCATGGCCACGCTGAAGGAACACGACACCCTCGACGACCTCATGACACACGCTCAGGTAGCCCTGTACAATGCCAGGGTTACGGGCAAGGACGTCGTGCAGTGCAAGGACTGAGCACTCCCCCTGCGTTGCCCTCCCTATGCCGTACAGGTAGGGGAGGGCAACCGGACTATCAAGCGTTACGACGACTACGGAGGGTTATTCGTGTGGTCTGTCACATGCCCTGTCCAGCCTCGATATCAGTTCCATAAAGAGCAGGTGCATGCCATAGGGTGTTTCGTCCATGGGTTGCTGTTTTTCATTCATCGTTGCCGCTAACAGCAAGTCCGTTGTGTCGGCCATGAATGTCAGCATGGCCCTGATCTTTTCCAGTTCTTCCGTAACATCACCGGGTCTGTTGCCACTGTGCCTGTTGCCACCAGGCATGTTAATTGTGCCGTAATCATTTTTGGTAAACTGTTTCAATGTTGCCTCCTTTTTGACATAGTCAATGATATAATGTTACTATTGTATGTAAATAGTATATTATTTGTCAAGTGTATAAAGTGTGTCTTGTGTATAATATTTGTAAACTTTATGTAAGGAGGTGTTTATGGAAGAAGGTACAGAGAGCAAAGATGAGAAAATCGTGTTTTTCACCTCTAAGTCTCAGTTGGCCAAAATAGAGGACTTTAGATTCTCTTGCAGGTTGTCATCGCGCGCAGAGGCAGTCAGAAAGCTGATAGAGATAGCCATTGTGTCCCTGGATGAAAAAAAAAAGACCTCACACTCTGTGACCGGTGACTACCTGAAGGCCGCTGAAGAACAAGAACCCTACATCTCAGACCGGAAGCCTGTCAGACGTGGAAAAAAGAAATGATGCAGACAAGGGGTATACCAGATGAGCGATTATCAGGCAGTAACCATTGAGCGTTTGATTTCTTCGACCGAGGTGGTTGCAGTGCCCACCATGCCGACAACTATGCCTGCGGCGTGATTGGAGAGTATGGCGGCCTGCACCATCGATGCCCCCGATACAAAGGCTAGCGTAAAAGCTGCTATCACCGTATCACCTGCCCCTGTTACGTCAAAGACCTTTTTGGCCACCGTGGGCAGGTGGTGCGTGGTACCGTCGGCAAGGAACAGACTCATGCCCTCTTCGCCACGTGTGATGAGTATGGCGTGTGTGTGCAGGTTCTTCAGGAGGGTTGCGCCGGCCCTCTGCAGGGTCATGTTGTCCTTGATGGCAATGCCGGAACCTTCCTGGGCTTCCTTGAGGTTCGGTGTGATCAGAGATACGCCTCGGTAGTAATGGAAGTGTCCGACTTTTGGGTCTACGCAGACGAATTTTCCCGTTGGACTGGTGTGCCCAAGTATGGTCTGTATCAGGCGCGGACTGATGACCCCCTTTTTGTAGTCGGAGACTATCACGCCGTCATAATCTCCGATGACCCGTCCGATGAAGTCACCGATGCCCTTAAGCATGTTGCCGTCTATGTGCCGGGCGTCTTCCCTGTCGAACCTGACCACCTGCTGATGGTGTGCAATGACACGGGTTTTGATTGTGGTTGGCCGTGCGTCACAGAAGACCCCGGCATCTTCGATCCCCTTGTCCCTGAGTAGCCCGGAGATGATCCGCCCCTGGTGGTCGCCACCTATGACGCCAACAATAGCGGCACTGCCTCCGAGGGCAATGATGTTGTTTGCCACGTTGCCAGCTCCGCCGAGCAGGTAGCTCTCCCGCTGCACCTCAACCACCGGCACGGGGGCCTCCGGTGATATGCGGTTGACCCGCCCCCAGACAAAGTGGTCCAGGATTATGTCCCCCACTATCAACACCCTCTTGCCGGCAAATGCACCTAGTACGTCGCTTAATTCCACTAACGTTAAAGATAATATAGTACAGACAAATAAATCAATAGCCAAATGTTAAGACCTCAGCGTATCCTCTTTATATTTCATGGTAACTATAACTTTAAGGCAAGAAAGAAAGGGGCGGCTCTGCCCCCCCTCAGAACCCCCTGCAAGGGGAGGGGTGAGGCACCCCGGCCATGAAGAAGTCCCCTTGACCCCATTTTACCATCCTTTTTTAAGAGGATACACCTCAGCTTTAGCTGTAAGATTGCCATTGACATTTTATATTCAGTACACACAAGTCTGTAATCCACAAACATATAGATAATGATGGTAAAACACATTATGTTGAGGTTACGCTTTATCCAATTGCTGATAAAGATAGTGTAACTAATAAGTATATCCATATGACTAGAGAGATAACAGAGAGAATAATGGCGGAGGAACAAATACGAATATCTCTCAGAGAGAAGGAATTACTACTTGGTGAGATTCATCACAGGGTTAAAAACAATCTGGCGATTGTCGCCGGTATACTGAAGACTCAGCGATACAAGATAAAGGACAGATATTACAACGGATGTTCTGGGTTTTGACTGTAAAAAATCGTGTAACCCCTTGACACTAAACGATTATTCAAAATTGATAGTGTCTACATTTTAAAATTCTTTGCTATATTAATAAGTTATCATGAAATGTATTATACCATGCCTCACTAATAAAATCAAGTTTTAGTGTCTACGTGTTTACACATTTTCTTTTATAAAACCTTATATTTAAAGGAAGTAAGCCTTTTTTTGCGCAGAACATCCGTTACAACAATATTTTCAGGGAGGCCGAGAATCGTATAATGGCAATGGCGCTGGTTCACGAGTTACTCTATAACTCAGACAATATAGCCAGGATTGATTTCAGTGTTTACGTTGATAAACTTGTACAAAATCTTTATCACATATATAGGAATCAATTAGAAAGGATTCAACTAAACATTTCCGTATCTGAGCTGGAGTTGGGAATTGATACTGCCGTACCTTGTGGATTGTTGATAAACGAGATGCTAACCAACGCAGTGAAACACGCATTTCCTGATGAGATGAGGGGTGAAGTCTGCATAGGATTAAGTAACACACCGGAAGGATATATTGAGTTGATAGTCAGAGATAATGGCATTGGGATATCGGAAGCCATTGATATAAGAAATAACAAAACAATGGGTCTTGAACTTATATTAGGTATAACAGAGATACAACTTGGCGGTAAGGTAGAATTGAAAAACAAGGAAGGTACAGAGATAAAGGTAAGATTTAAACCAGTTAAAGAGAGGAGAAAAGATGTCGGCCAAGAGAGTTTTAATAGTTGAAGATGAATTTGTAATTGCAAATAGCATAAAGACAGCCTTGACATCTATGGGGTACATTACAACATCTGTGGTATCTTCAGGTGAGGAGTCTGTTGAAAAAGCAGGGATCGATAAACCAGATATAGTGCTTATGGACATTGTGTTAAGCGGTGAAATGACTGGAATAGAGGCTGCGAGGCATATACGCGATGATCTTGATATTCCGGTTATCTTCCTGACATCTCATGCAAATGAAAAACTAATAGAGATAGCAAAGCAGGTCGAACCATTTGGATATTTACTCAAACCCTTTCATGACGGAGATTTGCAGACAAACATAGAGATAGCGCTATACAAGCATATGATGGAGGCCAAACTAAAGCAATTAAACAAGGAACTTGAAAAAAGGATAGCCGTGGAGTTGGAGAAGACCAGACAAAAAGAACAATTGTTAATACAACAATCAAAGATGGCAGCCATGGGCGAGATGATAGGATTAATAGCACATCAGTGGAAGCAGCCACTAACTGTCTTGTCGCTATTAGTACACACTCTGAAAGATGCGTATAAATATAACGAGTTAAATGAGGAATATATTAATGCAATGGTTGATTCATCAACAGGTCAAATCCTTTTTATGTCAAACACTGTAAACGATTTTATGAACTTTCTTAAACCATCAAAGACAAAAGTTACGTTTAATGTCAGGGACGCTATAGAAGAATTAATATCGATGTTTATCCGGATATTTAAAAAAAATAATATAGAACTCCAAATTAAAGCTCATGGGGATGATATATTACTTACAGATGGATATCCAAATGAATTCAAACAAGTTATACTTAATATTCTCAGTAATTCTAAAGATGCTATTATTGCTAAGAGAAAAACAACCGATAACATACAAGGGCAAATAACTATAGGGATTAATAACAATGATAAAAGAGATAACATTATAATTTCAATAAGAGACAATGGCGGCGGTATTGCAGGAGACATAATAAGTAAGGTCTTTGATCCCTATTTTACGACAAAAGATACAGAAGGCACTGGCATTGGACTCTACATGTCAAAGGCAATCATAGAGACAAACATGGGTGGTAACTTGACAGTCAGCAATACAGATGATGGGGCAGAGTTTGTAATAAGACTATTGGTTTGTGGAGAGCCATTAATCTCATAGACTAAATAACGGAGCATAAATGTTTAGAACATTAGGGTTAAGAATAATGGCGCGTCAAGGGGAGCTGGTAAGAAAAATCACCTCCCGATGACCAGGAGCAGGGGACGGGACGACTCCCAATCCCCTGTGAATGCACCGTCAATCTTCGTTATCGCTGCATGTAAATGCCATGTTTGCACTGAGCACGTGCGGCAGTTCAGAGATCGCACGGAGTGTCTTCATGTCCTCATCCTGCGATTGACCTTCTACGGTAACAATTATCTTGCCTTCGTTGTCCGTAAAATGCACCTGACAGCCCTCAACCCTCCCGAGGCTCTCCAGCACATCGGCCATATGCCGAGAGTCGGTCTGTACCACCACACTTGTAATGTTCAAGCTCGTTTGCCTCCTATTTCAGCTCAACCCCTTCGTTTACCTTGTCGGCAAGATTTGAGCGGTGTTTGTCGTTTTTGCTCCTGAACGCGGGCTTGAACTCGTTGTCAATCAGCGGGGTGACCTTGGAGGGCTGCACGTGACACTGCGTGCAGTTATAGTTGTGACCGTTGAGTTGCCCTTTAAGGTCCTTGCCCGCACTTATGTCCATAAAGTGAGACTTGGGTATGGCAGTAGCCTTAACGCCCTTAGCGTTTTCGGGTATGTGACAATTGAGGCACTCGTTCATACTCATCGTGATTGGTGAAATCCCTGTGGTATCGTGCGGAATCAACGGCGGACTGTTCTCAAAAGACCTATCCACAGCCTTGCTACTCCCTGGCAAAGCGGCCTGATACTTGCCTTCTACCGGCATGGTCTTATCTTCATCCATCAGGGGAGTCTTTCTCAATCCGATCTCATCATCGGATACGCCACTTTTTTTATCAGCAGCCAAGGCCATGCCAAATAAAAAAAGCACACACAGTAACGAAATCAAAACCTTTGTAACCTTCATCATAAGAGTATTCCTCCTTTTACGGTTTTCATTTATCAGAAAACAACCTGCTCCCAAGGCCGATTGCATTATCGCCGCAGACCTCAATACACCTGCCGCAATTTATGCACTGCCCAGAGCTGACCATAGCGTTTTTCTTTCCGATCATGTAGAGCACCTGTCTCTCCGGACAGACCTCGACACATCGCATACACATCGTGCATTTATCCGGGTTATGGACGGGCTTGATGAGATTGCCCCTGCCTATAAGCGAGTAAAACGCACCCATAGGGCAGAGATGCCCACAAAACCCACCCCTTGCCACCAGGAGGTCAAATATGAACACGGCCAGGACAACAAGCCATCCCGCGCCAAAGCCGTATATCAACCCCCTGTGCAGCGCTCCCACGGGGCTTATCCACTCAAATGCCGCCACGCCCAGTAGCGCCGACAACACAAGTGCCAGAGCCATCACCCAGTACCTGGCTGTCTTCGAAAGTCGAAAGTCAGCCGCTATACCAAGGCGTCTCCGCAGCCACGCGGCCAGGTCCGTGACCACATTCATCGGACATACCCAGGCACAGAATACCCGTCCCCCGAGCAGGGCATAGATGACCGTTACCGTCAGCGCCCCCACTGCTATCTCAGCCGTGGGCATCACCCCCGCTGCAAACATCTGAAGGACGGCGTAGGGGTCGGCCAGGGTGAGGACGTCAAAGACCCTGGCGCAACTGAGATTGCCCCTGAGTACGGTCCACCCTGCGGCACTGCCGGCAAAAAACAACAGCATCACGGTTGCCTGCACGATGCGTCTTGTGAGCAGAAACCTGTTGGCATGGATGAGCATCTCAGTCCACCCCCTTGTTGAGGTAGTCAACGGCGCTGCCCTTGCTCCGTGGCGTGGCCACCCCGGTATCTTTTGGCAGTTGCCGTAGTTTTCCTTCGTCGCCTTCGTACCATCCCCTGAGATATCTGACGTTGGCCTTGCCTGTGGCCAGCTCCCGGGGCAGGACGAAGATGGATGCCTTGTCGTTGATGCAGGCATGTTCACACAGTCCGCAGCCGGTACAGTGTTCGCTGTCCACGACGGGGGCCATGAAGGCGTGCTTGCCGGTTCGTTCGTTGCGGCTGTACTGAACCTTTATGGCCTTGTCTATCAGCGGACAAACCCTGTAGCAGGCATCACACTGAAGCCCCCAGTAGGCAACGCACGTCTCCCTGTCAAGGACGGCCAGCCCCATGCGCGCCTTGTTGATGTTCAACCTGTCGCCCTCACTGACAAGCGCTCTGTCCAGGGCGTGTGTAGGGCAGACCGGTACGCACGGAATGTCCCTGCACATGTAGCAGGGGACCTTTCTTGGGGTGTAAAACGGCATCCCCGGTGGCTTGTTGTCACCCGCAGCGGCCAGGACGAGCGTAGAAAACGGACAGGTCTCCACACACTGGCCACACCGTATGCACCTGGCAATAAAGTCCTTTTCGGCAATCGCCCCTGGCGGCCTGAGTACAAGGGCGGATACCTGCGTCTCAGACACCGCCCTCCCCCACAGGATACCGGCAACAGCGGCAGACCCCACGCCCGTCAAAAAATGCCTCCTGTCCTTATTCATCAATCAGCTCAGGCCTTATATATCTTTACGGCACACTTTTTAAAGTCCGTTTCCTTGGACAGCGGACACGTTGCATCCAGTGTCACCTTGTTTATGAACACGTTTTCGTCAAACCACGGCACCATGATAAGCCCCTCCGGGGGATTGTTCCGCCCTCTGGTGTCCACCCGTGCCTTGACCTTGCCGCGGCGGGACTCGATCCAGATGAGATTGCCGTCGGAGACGTTGGCCTTTTTGGCATCATTGGGGTGCATAAAGCAGAGGGCCTCCGGTACCGCCCTGTAGAGTTCGGGCACGCGCATGGTCATCGTACCGCTGTGCCAGTGCTCCAACACCCTGCCCGTGGTGAGCCACAACGGATACTCGGTGCTGGGCATTTCGGGTGGCTCCATGTAATATCTCAGGAAAATCTTGGCCTTGTTTGATATGTCGTTGGGGTCCTTGGATGTCGGGCCTTTTAAGTCTCCCATCGGCAGCTTCTTGAATGCCTTGCCGTAGAAGACGAATTTGCCCTTGTCGGCCTTTTTGGCGTAGGGGTCGTATTCGGCGTTGAATCGCCAGTGGGTCTCCTTGCCATCCACTACCGGCCACTTGAGACCTCTGACTTTGTGATAGGTGTCGAAATCGGCCAGGTCATGACCGTCGCCAAGGCCAAACTGCCTGTACTCCTCCCACAGGTACTTTTGTATGAAAAAGCCGTAGCCTTTGAAGCCGTCCAGTTTTCTGCTATCCGATGCAGCTTCGGTGTTGATAAATCCCTTGCCCACCGGGTCAGGCCACTGGTAGGTCTTGGCATCTTTGTTGGCAAAGAGTACGTCGTACAGGGTGTCGGTTGGTTTGTAGCCCATTGCCTCAGCCTTTGACAGGACATCGGGTATGGTCGTATCGCCAATCTTGTGCTCCTTCCACACCTCGGCCAGGGTGAAACGCTTTGAGAACTCCACAATCTGCCACAGGTCCGACATGCTCTTGCCTGCCGGTGTGACCTGCTGACGCCAGTGCTGTGTGCGTCTTTCGGCGTTACCGTAGGCGCCCCATTTTTCGAATATCATCGCCGTGGGCAGTATCAGGTCGGCCACCTTGGCCGTGATCCCGGGATAGGCTTCGGATACCACAATGAAGTTGTCCATCTCCCTGGCTGCCTTTATCCAGTGGTTGGCGTTGGCCGTATTATGCCAGGGATTGTTGACCTGCACCCAGGCAAACTTGATCTTTTTGTCCTCCAGGTCACGCATGATCTTGGTGTAGTGTGAGCCGACGACGGGGTTGAGGGTGCCTTCGGGAAGTTTCCAGAGCTTTTCAGTCTTTGCCCTGTGATCGGGGTTGCCTACGACCATATCGGCGGGGAGTCTGTGGCAGAAGGTGCCGACCTCTCTGGCCGTACCGCAGGCGCTTGGCTGTCCGGTGAGGCTGAAAGCCCCGTTGCCGGGCTGACACATCTTGCCAAGGAGCAGGTGCAACGAGTAGATCATGTTGTTTATCCATGAGCCGCGTATGTGCTGATTGAACCCCATGGTCCAGAAGCTGGTCACCTTCTTGTCTTTGTCCAGGTATATGTCGGCAAGTATTTCGAGTTTCTTTGCGTACTCCTTCAACGACTCGTTGGGGTCGCCCTTGGAGAGGGCTGTAACATATTCCAGGGTATATGGTTCCACGCCCTTTTTGAAGTCCTCAAAGCTGATCAGCCAGTGTTTGTCCGGAGTACTGGCGTTCTTGTTCTCCATCTTGTCGCCGGCCTTTATGCCGAGGGCCTTAAGCGCTACGGCTTCGTCGTCTGATATGACCTTTGACAGCTCCTTGGCAACCGTATCGGTCTCCTTTTCATCAAACGACGGGTGCTTGGGGTTGTTACGCATCCCGTAGCCGATGTCAGCCGGGCCGGTAGCAAAGGCGCAGTAGTTTTTGACAAAATCGGCATCCATTGCATCCGGTCTTGAGACAACGATCTCACGGATAAGGTAGTTGAGGATTGCCAGGTCAGTGCCGGGTTTAAATATTATCTCGACGTCCGCTATGTTGGAACACCTGTTGGCGTAGGTAGATAGGTTGATTACCTTGACCTTGTGCTTATCGCTTAACTTTCTGTCCGTGACCTTGGACCAGAGTATGGGGTGCATTTCGGCCATGTTGGCCCCCCAGGAGACAACGGCATCGGCATGGTGCATGTCGTCGTAGTTGCCGGGGGGTTCGTCGATTCCAAATGTCTGCATAAAACCCACCACGGCGCTTGCCATGCAATGCCTGGCGTTGGGGTCCAGGTTGTTGCTTCTGAGACCGCCCTTCATAAACTTCACGGACGCAATACCTTCCATGATGGTGTACTGTCCTGAACCAAACATGGCAATACCAGTGGGACCAAGCTCTTTATAAGCCTGCTTGCACTGCCTTTCCATTTCGTCAAAGGCACGCTCCCAACTTACAGGCTTGAACTTGCCCTTTTTGTCGAACTCTCCTTTTTCGTTGACCCGCATCAGTGGCTCTGTGAGCCTGTCAGCGCCGTACATTATCTTTGCATTGAAGTAGCCCTTGATACAGTTGAGACCATTGTTGACCGGAGCGGCTGGGTCGCCCTTGACGGCAACGATCTTGTCGCCCTTTGTGGCTACCATGATGCCGCAGCCGGTGCCGCAGAACCTGCATACTGACTTGTCCCATTTCCAGTCTGCCTCAGCCTTTGCCGCAGCCGCCTGCAACTCCTCAGGCACAAACATGCCCGCTGCTGTTGCCGCATAGACGGCAGCCGCAGTCTTGAGAAATTCCCTACGCGTTATCGACATGTATCCTTCCTCCTTAATTTTTTTTGATATGTGATAGATATAACTATCCGTCAGTTCGATTTTACTCTATCCAAAATTGACGTGAACAGGTAGAACCACACTCAGCGCATGGTGCTATGTTTAAAGCCATTTTCATAATTAGCAGCTTGTGGTGACTATTATCACCTTTACATTAATATGTTGTCAAGAATTTTTTTAAGGTGAAACACTACTTGCTTTTTTAAATATGATGTCTATATAATGTTATGATCAATGTCATACTGAATACATATATATGGATAGTGTGGAGTCGGTTTGTTAGGAAGTAGCAAGAAGCATACCAAGTCAGTGATTATGTAACACTGATGTCATGAAAATTAAACGTTAACTGTTAATGGGTGGTAATGTGACCACATTAAAAATATTCTCAAGAAAGGAGAAGCAGTATGCAAGGTACTAAGAGAGTACGCAAGGGTGTTAGGCTGGCAACGATTGTGTTGCTGTATCTGGTAGTGGCGTTGGTATTTGCCCGTAAGCCTGGGAACGCTTATGGGGCTGACGATGGATTGGGTAAGAAGGTGTACGAGAGTCGGTGTGCCATCTGTCACAACTCAAAGGGTGACGGCAACGGCGCTATTGGCATCGTGGAAAAAGGAGAGGTTGGCAACAAGATGTGGGCGGTGTATCCCCGGGACCTCACGACCGGAACGTTTAAATTCCGCTCTACGGCTACGGGATGTATGCCAACAAACAGTGACATGCAGTCGGTAGTGAAAAACGGTATTATGAGGGCCGGTATGCCTTCGCACCATGACGTGTCGCAGAAGGAAATTGATGCAGTCGTAGCGTATTTGAAGACCTTCTCCAGCAGGTGGACGGATGAACAACCCTGTAAGCCTATCAAAGTGAAAAAGCCGGCCTACGTAGGCTCCGCTGATTCCATTGCCAAGGGCGAAAAAGTGTACAATGACATGAAGTGCTGGGAGTGCCACGGTAAGGAAGGCAAGGGAGACGGCCCTAAGTCAGCCGAAATAAAGGACGACCAGGGCAAGCCAATCCTCCCGTTTAACTTTACCACGGGTGCCCTCAAGAGAGGCTCCACGCCGGAGAACGTCTACGCAACCTTTACCACCGGCCTTGACGGCACCGGTATGCCCTCCTACGAAGACTCCCTCAAGGAGGACCAGAGGTGGAACCTGGTATCCTACACGCTAAAACTGATGAAGAAGACCAAGTAAATGGCAACACTACGGACATGTTAGTAAAAATTGTTGAAAAAGGAGCAAACATATGGCCAACATATCACGAAGGAATTTTCTAAAGGCCGCCACAGGCGGTGTGATGTTGACTGCGCTGGCCGCAAAGGAGGCCCTCGCACTCAATGCCCTGGAACCGGCCGTTGGAGTAGCTGACCCGCTTTCGCACTATCCAAACCGTGGCTGGGAAAAGGTCTACAGAGATATCTACAAGCCCGACAGCAGTTTCGTCTTTATGTGTACACCCAACTGTACACACAACTGTTATCTGAAGGCATACGTCAAAAACGGTGTTGTCGTCAGAGTCGGGCCGTCACAGAACTACCACAAGGCCACCGACGTCTACGGCACCAAGGCATCCCAGAGATGGGACCCGCGCCACTGTAACAAGGGTATAGCCCTCGTAAGAAGGTTCTATGGCGACAGAAGGGTCAAGGGAGCCATGGTGCGCAAGGGGTTCTTGCAGTGGGTGGAAAAAGGCTTCCCGCGCGATGAAAACGGCATGCCCCCCGCCGAAATGTTCAGAAGGGGCGAGGACCAGTTCGTACAGGTACCATGGGACAAGGCCTATGAGATAGCAGCAAAGACATTTACCGAAGTCGCCACCCGCTATTCCGGCAAGGAGGGTGCCGAGTTCTTAAAGCGTCAGGACTACGACGCAGGCATGATCGATAAAATGGGTGGTGCCGGTACCAGGACCATGAAGTTCAGAGGTGGTATGCCGGTACTGGGTTCAATAAAACTCTATGGACAGTACAGAAATGCCAACTCGATGGCCCTTCTCGATAAACACGTCAGAAAGGTCAGCGACGACGACGCCAAGGGTAGCATGGGATTGGACAACTACTCCTGGCACACGGACCTTCCACCTGGACATCCGATGGTGTGCGGGCAACAGACCATTGACTTTGACCTCTCAAACGTCGAATACTGTAACATCGCCGTATGCTGGGGTATAAATTGGATATCCACAAAGATGCCCGACGGACACTGGCTGACAGAGGCAAGACTCAAGGGCAAGAAGGTAATCGTCATAGCCACGGAGTACAGCTCTACGTGCAGCAAGGCCGATGAAATTGTCGTCATCCGTCCCGGCACTGACCCGGCGCTGGCCCTGGGTATCGCACAGGTGCTAATAAAAGAGAACCTCTACGACAAGGGCTTTGTCAAGACTCACACAGACCTGCCCATGCTCGTTCGTATGGACAACGGCAACGTGCTCAAGGCCAGAGACATACACGGCAAAGACTACAAGCCCAAAGACCTCAAATTTATAAAGGTTGTCGATGACCCCAAAGACCTGCCAAAACCAATCCAGACCAACGTGGGTATGCCCGGCGTAACCAGAAAGATGCGCAACGAGTGGGACGACTTTGTCGTATGGGACACCAAGACCGGTAAACCAACCGTAGTTACCCGCGACGACGTGGGCGAGCACTTCACAAAACTCGGCATCGACCCCGCCATTGAGGGCGAATTCACCGTGAAAATAGACGGTAAAGACGTAAAGGTCCGCCCCGTCTTTGACATCATAAAGCAGCACTTAAACGACACCTGGACCCCGGAGAATACCTCAAAGGTAACGTGGGCACCAACGTCGGCTATATACAGTCTGGCGCGGCAGTTTGCCAAAAACCCCGAACACGTCCTCTTTGCCGTGGGCATGGGACCAAACCAGTTCTTTAACGCCGACCAGAAGGACAGGGCTATCTTCCTCGTAGCGGCTCTGACCAGGAACGTGGGCTTCTTCGGCGGTAACGTCGGCAGTTACGCCGGCAACTATCGCGCTGCCTATTTCAACGGTATGCCTCAGTACATGGCCGAAAATCCATTTGATATCACACTGGACCCCAACGCCCCGGCCAAGGTCAAGCAGTACTTCGCATTCCAATCCGCCCACTATTTCTCACACATAGACCAACCGCTTAAGATCCATGGCAAGTATTTTAACGGCAAGACCCATATGCCGCTGCCAACAAAGGCCATGTGGTATTCAGGGGCAAACTCGATACTCGGTAATAGCAAGGGTCACTTCGATCTCGTTATGAACCTCCTGAGACACCCCGCCTATCGTGCCAAAGGTACACAAAAACGCATGGTCGAAGCGATATTTATAAACGAGTGGTGGTGGACGGGTACCTGTGAGTATGCCGATATCGTATTTGGTGTCGATAGCTGGGCAGAGTATAACATACACGACATGACTCAGTCCTGTACGAATCCGTTTATGCAGGTTATGCCACTAACCGAAATCAAGCGCATACATGACACAAAGAGCAATACGGAAACGTATAAGGGAGTAGCCGCAGCACTGGCCAAGATCACCGGAGACAATCGCTTCAACGACTACTGGGCATTCATCGATGAAAAGCATCGTGCCAAACCATACATCCAGCGGGTCCTCAGTCACTCAAACATGATGAAGGGCTACAACGTCGAGGAACTCCTCAAACTGGCAAAAGACGGTATACCTTCAATGATGATGGGCAAGACCTATCCCAAGTTCATCGGCTATGAGCAGAGTAACGAGTCAAAGCCGTGGTACTCCAAGAGCGGCCGCCTGGAGTTCTATCGCGACGAGCCGGAGTTTAAGGAATACGGTGAGAGCATCCCGCTTCACAGAGAGCCTATAGATGCCACCTACTACGAACCAAATGTAATTGTGGCAGCACCCCACCCCCTGATCAAACCTAAGACCCCGGAGGAATACGGCTTTCCTCGCACCGACCTAACCAGGGATACACGACAGGTGAGAAACGTTGTCTACACACCGGATGAGCTATTAAAGTCGAACCACCCCCTCAACAAACAGGGATATAAACACATATGGCTCACGCCAAAGTTCAGACACGCCGTCCACACCTTTGGTGGCGATCTTGACTACATGGCCGTGTGGTGGGGACCATTTGGCGACATCTACAGACGTGACAAACGTAAGCCGTGGGTCGGAGAGGGCTACATGGATATCAACCCCGCAGACGCAAAGGAATTGGGGATTGAAGATGGCGACTACATATGGGCCGATGCTGATCCCGAAGACATGCCGTTTAAGGGCTGGCAGGAACGCCCAGATGAGTATAAGGTTGCCAGATGTATGATGCGTGCACGTTACTACCCTGGTACACCGCGTGGCGTGACTAGGACGTGGTTTAACCTCTACATGGCCTCCTTCGGTTCGGTCAAGGGACACGAAACACGCAAGGACGGTCTGGCAAAGAGCCCTGATACGGGGTATCAGTCCATGTTCCGTTACGGCGGACACCAGAGCGGCACGCGTACATGGCTGAGGCCAACGCTGCTCACCGATACGCTGATCAGAAAGGACTTTATGGGACAGGCCATCGGGCAAGGCTTTGCACCAGACATCCACTGTGCAAACGGTGCCCCCCGTGAGACCTATGCCAAGTTCACAAAGGCGGAGGACGGTGGAGAGAGCGGTAAGGGTAAGTGGAGACCGGTCACACTCGGTGGAAGGCCTTCTCTTGAGAGTGCCAAGTTCAAGGAGTATCTTGAAGGTAAATTTATATCCTAAAGTTTTCTAAGGAGGTATGCAAACATGAAAGAGGTATATAACTGGCAGATCAAACGAAAGATGCAGTACCCGTTTGACGAGCCAAAGCAAGAGAAGCAGTTTGCCGCTGTCTTTGATATAAATAAGTGCATCGGGTGTCAGACGTGCTCGATAACCTGTAAGACCACGTGGACGGCAGGCCGTGGGCAAGAGTACATGTTCTGGAACAATGTGGAGTCCAAACCCTACGGCGGATATCCCCTGTACTGGGACTTCAAGCTCCTTGAAAAGCTCGGAAACGGGACATGGAAGGATGGTTCCTACGCAGGAAAAACGATCTTTGAAAGGGCCGCCGAAGAAAACAAGACCGTCGAAGGCTTCCTGCCCGCACTGGAAGACTACGCCTACCCCAACATAGGTGAGGACGAAATCTACGGCGGAGACGTAAAGCAAGGTATGCACATAGAGACCCTGCCACATCCGATCTGGTTCTTCTACCTGCCAAGGATATGTAATCACTGCACCTACCCGGCGTGTGTGGCCAACTGTCCCAGACAGGCCGTCTACAAGCGCCCCGAAGACGGCATCGTCCTGGTAGACCAGTCGCGTTGTCAGGGCTACAGACAGTGCGTATCGGGTTGTCCGTACAAAAAACCGATGTTTAACGCCACCACCTACCGCTCCGAAAAGTGCGTGGCCTGTTACCCAAAGGTCGAGGAAGGACTCCAGACCCAGTGTATGGAACACTGCATAGGCAAGATTCGTATGCAGGGCTGGCTCAGTGCCCCGGATAAGGCAAAAGAGGACAATCCCATAGACTACCTCGTACACATCAAAAAGCTCGCACTGCCGCTGTATCCGCAGTTTGGCACGCAGCCTAACGTCTACTACATCCCCCCCATACATGTTCCGACGCCGTACATGAAGCAGATGTTTGGTCCGGGTGTTGAGCACGCCGTGAAGACCTACAGAGAGGTCGTCCCAAATGATTCCGTAATGAAGGGACTCCTGGTGCTGTTTGGAAGCTCGCCACAGATAATGACCAAGTTTGAGGTGAAAAACGAAGTTGCTCATGGATACAACAGCAAAGGTGAGCTCGTGGCCCAGGCGCCGATAAAAGAACCGGAGGCGCTCAGGGAATCCTATGACAAGAAGCTGGACGTTTACCGTCTTGACGTAACGTAGTCAACACGAGACATACAGGAGGAGATAATGAACAAGAAGTTTATAGTTGTAATCAGCATGGGTCTTGCCCTGACAATGATATGTTCGGGCGCCCTGTTTGCCGCCTCAACTGGCAACAACATCAGGGTTCACTACGTCAACAAGCCTATCACGCTTGACAGTGACGACCTCTTTAGTGCGGCAAAGCCCTATGACGCAACACTCATCGCCATGGAGGTAACAAGTCCCCAGGCCGGGGGTGGCTCCATACCCGCACAGGATATCAAGGCGCTGCAAAGCAACGCAAGATATGTACTTAACATGAGCAAAAAGGTGCCAAACCTTTCGATCAAGGCCATACATAACGGAAAAGCCATCGCCTTTCAACTGACCTGGGATGACAATACCGCTGACATTGAAAGTGCCATCGATACGTTTCGTGACTCGGTAGCCTTAATGTTTCCTGGTATGCACACGGGCGGCCTGAATCCCTCTGCGCTGATGGGTTCCAAGGGTGAACCGGTAAACATCTGGCAGTGGCGTGCAGACTGGCAGGCAGAAAAAGACGGCAACAGACCTATGGACCGTCAACCTCAAACCGAAGGCGTACACGTTGGTCTGTCTGACTCGATCCTCAAGGCGCAGTTTCCGGGTAAACCCTCTCCCGATGCCACCATGGTTGAGTACGTGACAGAGGGCTACGGCACATTGACAAGGCAGCAGCAGCAAAACGCCACCGCAAAAGGCAAACACCAGGGCGGTAAGTGGACAGTTGTCTTTGTAAGGGACATGAAGAGCCAGGATATGTCTGACGCTGCCTTCACTCCCGGCAAACAGACATACGTAAACTTCGCACTCTGGAACGGAAGCGACAAGGACTTCGATGGCATGAAGTCCATATCGGTATTGTGGACGCCTTTGATGCTTGACGCTGCAAAGTAGATATACATAGTGGACACGGTTGAGCAAGACATTGCCATTGCGCAGTTAAGAGGCAGGATATACGGGCTGCTTACCGGTGGGTTTAAGGGACTCACTGAGGAGTACTTTCAATACCTGCGTGGCCAATATATACCTGTCTGGCATGAGTTGGTGCAACATATTCAGGGGGGAGAGGGGTTTCTCCCCCTCCTGGAGAAGATGCAGGGTGCGCTGGATGCCGTCAGCTTTGACGTCCTCTACGGTGAGTACTACAATCTCTTTATGCCAACGGGTATGATGTTGGCTATTCCATCTGAGATGGAGTACGTCAACAAGGAGACGCCGCAACATTCGCTGTCACAGCAGGCGCAGTTGGCCGACATCGCCGGGTTTTACCGGGCTTTTGGTCTGGACGTGGCCACCAACACGCCAGAGCGCGTCGATCACATCACCACGGAACTTGAGTACATGCACGTAATGGCACTCAAGGAGGCAACTGCATTGGCAAACAATGACGCAGAAAATGCCTGCATTGTCGTCGATGCCCAACGCAAGTTTATCACCGACCACCTTGGTCGCTGGGCCGATAAGTTCAGCGAACGCCTTGTTACAACTGCCGGCAGTGAGTTCTACGCAGCCCTCGGTGAAACACTCGCACTGTGGATCAACATCGATAAGCAAATCCTGTTTGACGCAGGATAGAGGTAGTAACAAGTTAGAAAGAAAAGGGGGGCGGGACTTAACTGTCTCCCTTTTTTTATCACCTTGGGAAAGGACCGCGCCACCAGCTTTTGGAGCACTCCGTCATCCCCCTATGCTCCGTTATTTAGTCTGATACCAAAGAGCTTTGTCGCCGGCAGATTTTCTCCGTCATGCTCAAGGACAAACTCATTGCGGCTGGTTATGACGATGTTGCTGTTGCCCCCGGCCCATTCAACCGCCTCAAGAAAGGGACGGATGACCGCAATCGTTTCAGGCTTTACGTAATACTTACTGCCGGCGGGATCAAGGTTGTCTTCAAAACCGTCGAAATATATGATTGCGGCGACCTGACTCTTGAAAACATTGCGGAAGAGGTCTCGTATCTTGTCCTCATATGAGTCGATCGAAGTCAGGATTTTCAAGCCATCTTTGTTGCCCAATCTGTTAAGCAACCCCCTCAGTTTCGATACAACACCTGTCTCATTGATCACCCCCTTAAAGGCGACCAACTCCTTGTCCACACGCCTTTCTATGAGCTTTGCAGCGAGCCGGCTATTTCCGCTATTGGCGGGGCCATGTATCAAAAGCCCGTACTTGCCATCCTTCCCCCTGGCAAGCACCTCTGAACCGTCCTTTAGATATGGCCTCTTGCCAACAAAGCCACTGTCAAGGGCATTTATGCCGCAGCCCTTGAGCGTTGTGCGCCTGACATCGACGGGGTTGTTTGGTCTTTGTGGCGAACCAGGCTTAACCAAGGGCGCAATCGGCGATGCGTCGCCAAAGAGCCTCAAGAGCGGCCAGGGATGGTATTTGCCCTTAAGCAGCCTCCGGGCGCTTTGCACTGCGTAATCGATCCCCTTGCCAATAGAGAGACTCCTGTATACCTCGGCAGCCACAATGGCCGATTCCTCGTCATAGACGGAAAGTCCCCAGCCAAGCACCCAACTTATACCTTTCTGCGTCATCCGGTATGCAAACGACTCAGATGCCGCATCTTTATCTTCACCACCCGTGAAACAGCCGGAGAGAAAGAGTACCTTTGGCTGGAAATCCTTGATTGCATCCCACAGATCATCCGGTGATACATCATAGCACTTACCAACCGCATCTTCCATGCAAAACACCGGCTTCATATCTTCATCGAAGCCTGCATGACCCGTTATGTGGATGATGTCAAACCCACCGCCTGTAATATTGGCCTCCCTAATGCCCTTGAGGCTGCCAGTGTACTCTATGGTCATAGCGATGTTATAGTTTGCAGTTTCGTTGAAAATAAGCTCCTCTTCCCTTTCAAAGTCAAGGCGTGTTTGATCCGTCGGCGAGCAGGCCATAAAGAGCATCCGAAGCGGCTCTTGCTTTGTTACAACCGAGGCTAATTTGCCCCGGTCATCAACCAGCCGGATTATGTGTATATTGTGGTTGAGCAGGACGAAGCTACCGTCAACTCGCCCCACATCCTCTCTCGGATGACGGGCGTCACCCAGTACACGAACTTACCCCTGGATAAATCTTTTATTGCCAGTGCGGCTCGCACCTCACGCTCAACCAACGTCAGATCAACGCCCGTGTCCAAAAACTGTGCGCCGCCAAACGCCTCAAAGGCAGTCGCATCCACAGGCTCCCCGTACACTGCCGCCCTCCGAATAAACCCGTGGAACTCCTCCCCCACCGTCTCTGCGATCACATCCGCAAGAAACTCGTGGATGAACTCACCTTGCCAATCCTGCAAATTCGTCTCAAGGGCCTTTAAATCGTACCTGGCCTCGTCCCTGGCGATAACGTCTAACCACTCCAGCAATCGGGGATTGCCGCCACCGTATCGCAAATACATCTCAACGTGGCTGCTCTTTGCGACAAACTCAAGATTACTCGCCTTCTTGTCTAAGTCCGCACCATCAAAGGATATCAGCGCAAGGTCAACGAGCTTCGTTCTGGACAGGTCTTCACCATCGGCCTCAAGGATAAACGGATATCGGCTCGATATCACGACGTTGCTGCTGCCTTCAGCCCAATCAACCGCCTCAAGAAAGGGAAGGATGACCTCGATTGAATCAGGCTTCACGTTGTACTCATTGCCGCTACGGATGAGGTTTTGCTCAAAATCATCGAAATAGATAACAGTCGAAATGTCATTTTTAAAGGCTTTACGGAAAAGAAATTCTATCTTTTGCCCATACGGTTTATCAGATTTAAGCGTTGCCAAACCCTCATCATTGCCCAATCTCTTAAGCAACTGCCTTAGCTTCACGGTCACATCCGCCTCACTGACCACCCCGTGAAAGACCACCAACTCCTTGTCCTTGACCCTCTCAACGAGCTTCCCGACAAGACAGCTCTTCCCAATCCCAGCGGGGCCACGCACCAAAAGCCCATACTTGCCAGCCTTCCCCCTGAGCACGCTAACACCCTGCTGGACATACCGCCTCCTGCCAACAAACCCACTCTCAAGCACCCGCACCTTGCTGTCCTGAAGCGACTTGTGCCTCAACGTAACGGGGTTGACTGTCTTGACCGGCAAACCAGCCGCCACCAACGGCACAATCGGCGCCGCATCACCAAATAGTCTCAACAGCGGCCAGGGATGGTAAGTGCCCTCAACCATCCTCCGCGCACTCTGCACGGCATAGTCCACCCCCTTGCCAATGGAGAGACACCTGTAAGCCTCGGCAGCCACAGGCGTCGCGCCATCGTCCGAGACAGGCAATCCCCACCCAAGCACCCATCGTACCCCCCTCTGCGCCATCTGGTACGCAAAGGATTCAGAGTTTGCCCTCTCATCTGTGCTCCCCGTCAAACACCCCGACAGGAAAAGCATCCTGGGCGGAAAATCCTTGATCGTTTCCCACAACATCTCCGGTGATACCTTCCGGAGCTTGCCAACCTCATCCTCCATGTAAAACACCGGCCCCTTGTCCTTATCCAGAGCGGCATGACCCGTTATGTGGATGACGTCAAACCCTCCACCTGCAATGTTGGTCTGCATAAGCCCCTCGATACTGCCCGTGTCCTCAACCCTCATGTCGATGTTATACTCACGGGTGGCCCTAAAGATGCGCTCCTCCTCATCCTCAAACTTCAGGACAGACGTCTGGTGCATATCCGTTGGCGAACAGGCCATAAAGAGCATCTTTAACGGCTCCCTCTTTGACACATCCGAGGTCAGTCTCCCCAGATTATCAACCAGGCGGATTACGTGTATGTTGTGATGGATCAAGACAAAACTCCCGTTGTGCAACAACTCAAACGGTAACTGCGTCAAGTCGTATGGAACTTGTAAATACAGATGCGTATGTTTATCAGCGGCAGCCCTGGTATTGCCAATGAGCCTTTGCAGCGTCCCCGCACTACAATTGAGCAGGTTGTACAACCGCATCCCAAGATCAGCCCCCGCAACCGGATCAGTGCGCCAAAGACTGTTGCGTGCCTCCCCAAGGAGCTTAACAACCTTCTCCTCATCAATGTGATGCGACAATTCACCGTCGATGTACACCGCACGCCGACCGCTTTCGACCTTGCCGGATATCGCTGCTACTATGCTTGTATGATTATCCCCCATCTCACAAGTCCTCCAAAATAAAGAATGAACCTCTTGCAAAATATGTAGCCTATAGAGTACCATGAAATTGTTGGAACTATCAACAAAACAGATAGAGATTGTCACAGCAAATGATGACACGAAAAACTATTAGCTACAAAGACACCTTACTTGAAGCCCTCAGAGACCCTGATGAAGCAATTGAGTATCTGAATGCAGCATTGGAGGAAAACTCTAAAGAAGCGTTTTTACTAGCCCTCAGTAATATTGTCGAGGCCGGATGGGTTGTAAATGTCTCAAAAAAAACAAACATCAGCAAGGAAAGTATATACCCAATGCCATCGGAAAACGCCCCACACACTCTCTCGTCTCTGCTTGACAGCTTGGGTTTGAGAGTGACCGTTAATGAAAGACTGTGATACTTCAGGGGAACGAACGACAAACAATTTGTTAATGTAAATATTTCTGTGATGAGGAGGAGTGGGCAGAGGACGTTATGTGTGAGGAGGAGGGATATCCTCTGCCCTGTTTGGAGGGAAAGCCTTTTATCTCTTGTCTTCTCTTTGTTTTCTTATGAAAGTTGGGATATCGATGTCGTCGTCGTAGGACATCAGCTCTGTTGTTGGGACCTTGTCCTCTTTTGAGAAATCGAAGAGGTTCTTGGTCAGTAATCTGTCGGAACTTCTGGTGAAGACGCGGTCTCTCTCTGTGGACTTCCACCTGCTCATCTCCGGCAGAGACATCTTTGGTTCTTTCTTGTCTTCAAATCCGGTTGCAATGACGGTGACCTTGACTTCGCCTGTGATGGTTGGGTCGATCACGGCGCCAAAGATAATATCGGCGTCATCGTGTGCGGAGTCAAAAACGAGTTCCGAGGCCCCTTGTACGGCATCCAGAGAGAGGTCGGTGCCTCCGGTGATATTGATCAGTATGCCTCTGGCTCCGTCGATGGAGGTTTCTTCGAGGAGTGGGTTAGAGATGGCCTTTTTGGCGGCCTCTATGTGTCCCTGTTCGCCCTTGCCCTTGCCTATGCCCATGACGGCCTTGCCCGAGTACTGCATGATGGTCTTGACGTCTGCAAAGTCGAGGTTTATCAGTCCGGGGACGAGTATCAGGTCGGTGATGCCCTGGACGGCGTCCCTGAGGACATCGTTTGCGATTTCGAAAGACTTTACAAGCGGCGTGCCCTTTTCCACGACCAGTTGTATCTTGTCATTGGGGATGACAATGGTGGTGTCAACAAACTGGTTTAACTCTTTGATTCCGAGGGTTGCGTTACTGAGGCGTTTTCTGCCTTCGTAAAAGAACGGTTTTGTCACTACAGCCACGGTCAGTGCCCCGAGGTTTCTGGCGATCTCTGCGATAACCGGAGCAGCACCCGTGCCCGTGCCTCCACCCATGCCTGCCGTGATGAAGACCATATCGGCCCCTTCCAGTATCTCACGTAAGCGTTCGTTGTCCTCAAGTGCGGATTCCCTTCCCACCTGCGGGTTGGAACCGGCTCCAAGCCCCCTGGTTATCTTATCTCCTATCTGCAACTTGTACTCAGCCATGGAGGTCTGAAGCACCTGAGCATCCGTATTAACGGCAATAAATTGAACGTTCTTAAGGTCGGATATGATCATGTTATTTATGGCGTTACCACCGGCGCCACCAACACCTATTACCTTAATGTTTGCCTTACCTTCATTACTCTCTAACAGTTCAAACATGTGTACCTCCCTCTCTTTTTAATCTATCTATTTAATCTCTATTCTATATGTTTTGTCAACTAGGCTGAAAACAGCTTACCCACCAGTCCCTTTATCCATTTTCTGATATGGCTCAGATCTCCCGCAAGCAGCTCCATAGACGACGGATCGTCCATACTCTTCTGTGCGTACAAGATCAGTCCGACGGCGGTTGCGTATATGGGGTTTCTGACCATTTCGATCATATCCCTGCCCTCTGGCATCCCCACCCTGACCGGTATGTTCAGGACGGCGTGTGCCAACATCTCAAAGCCCTTTAATTGTGCCACTCCGCCGGTGAAGATCACCCCAAAGGATGGCGTGGCGTTTCCACATAGATGTGCTATTTCAGTCTTTATGAGGTTTAATATTTCTTCGGTACGTGATTGTATGATTTCGGAGATAAGGTTGCCATCGACCTTTTTTTCACCGCCGGCTGTAGCCACGGTAATTTCCCCTGCGTTATATTCGTTGATACCATATGCTTTTTGTATCCTTTCGGCCTCCGGCAACGGTATTGCAAGACAGACGGATATATCGTTTGTGATCTGGTTGCCGCCGATGTCCAGTATGGATGTGCTGATAAACCTGGAGTCCCGAAACAGTGCGATATCCGTGGTACCACCGCCGATATCCACCAGTATGCATCCACACTCTTTTTCGTCATCCCTGAGGGTTGCCATGGCAGAGGCAAGAGGGTCCAGTACGATGTCGGCCACCGATACCCCTGCCATCTCACAACATCGGACAAGGTTGTGTAAAGAGTTTGCAGAGCCTGTAACGATCTGCACGTTGGCCTCAAGACGTACCCCTCGCATTCCTAGGGGGTTTGTTATCTGCCCCTCGCCATCGACTACGTACTCCAGCGGGATGATGTGCATTACTTCCTTATCCAGCGGGATATAGATGCTGCTGGCCGTCTCCATCACCCACTCGATGTCACGCTGTCGGATGATCCCGCGTGCTATGCCCACGGCGCCCGTGTTGGGCATACATTTGACGTGGCTGTCTGCCATGCCGGCGTAGACATCGGTTATTTCGGTGTTGGAGAGCTTACGGGCAGCATTTATGGATGTCCTGATAGCCCTTGAGGCCGCTTCCATATCTATGATCATGCCCTTTCTGACGCCCCGTGACTGTGTCGTGCTGACCCCAATGAACCTGATCGAGGCGGCACTGACCTCAGCCACGATCGTGGATATCTTGCTCGTTCCAACGTCCAGTCCGACAACGATTGTGTCTTTCAGGACGGCCTCCTGGCCTGCTTCACTATCAGGCGTTGTGAGAATCTCATATCTATGTACTCTATGGGGATGTTTTTGTCGGTTATTTCGTCCTTGAGTTGGAGGTAGTTTTTGAGCTTTTTGTCGTAATCACCCGAGCCTAGCAGGACGAGGGTATCGTTTATACGGATGGCTATTTCTTCGGGTTTTGCCCCTGTTATCAGGATGCTTTTCCCTTGAGTTACGCTGTTTTTGTTCAGGGCCTCAATGAGTCTCAGGGCGTTGTCATAGGTCTTGTGGTTGGTCGCATCAACGCTGATGACGGGTAACGAGGAGCGTCCCGGGGCATTCGATAACGCTGAAGGGGGAAGCTCTACCTTTTCAAGCCTCTGGCCGGAGTTATCCACCAGGTATGTATCATTGCCGTTGGAGAGGAGTCCGACAGGCTCTTTTTCCTTTATCCGGACATACAGCGTATTGGGGAACTCCTTTCTCATCGTCACGTGGCTGACCCATGGGGAAACAAACAGTCCACTGGAGACACTGTTAAAGTCCATGGTTGCGAGGCTTTTTCCATTTACGTTTAGCAGTCTGAGCATGTCGGCTTCCCGGAGGTGGAAATTGCCCTCGAGGTGCAGGTGCTGAACCTTTAAGAAATCGGCCTTTATAAACATATATACGCCCGCTGTTGCACACCCTGTCAGGATGACAATTGCCACTATGGCAACGATAAGTCTCAGGGACATGGTCTTGTCCGTTTTTTTCTTAAGGAGATGTTGTCTTCCGAGTATTTTTTTATTTATGTAGTTCAAGCTGCAACCCTCTTGACTGGCATTTTAATTTCCGGTGTGAGTTCCACGCCAAAGCGTGCCAGGACTCTCTCCTGCACCCTTGCCATCAGACAGAGGAAGTCATCGGCTGTGCCTCTTGCCTTGTTTATAAAGAAGTTTGCATGTTGTCTGCTGACCTCTATCTGTCCTTGTGCCATTGCCTTGCATCCTGCTGCCTCTATGAGTCGTCCGGCAAAGTCGCCGGGGGGATTTTTGAACACACACCCTGCCGATAGTTCAGTCAGGGGCTGGGACTTTTTCTTTTGTGCGAGGCAGTCATTAAATAGCTCTTTTAGTGCGAAGGCATCACCTCTGATGAGTCTGAGGCCGGCCTCGACGATGAGGTTTTCACTGGCAAGTCCGCAGTGTCTGTAGGCAAACGGGATGGCGTCTCTGGTTAATTGCCTCAATGCACCCGTACCTGTGATAACGGTAACGTCCTCGACGACGTCCTTGATCTCAAAGCCAAAGGAACCTGCATTGCCTGCGATGGCCCCTCCCACGGTGCCGGGTATGCCTGCAAGCCCCTCGAGACCTGCCGCTGATGCCTTCAGGGCAAAGTTCAATGCCTTGGCCAGTGGTACTCCGGCCCCCGCCCTGATTGTCAGACTGTCGTCGTCCAGCAGCCACTGCATGGTGCACAACTGACGTGTTGAGACCACCACAGCATCAAGGTCCTCATCGCCAAAGAGCAGGTTGCTGCCTCCGCCGATAACGAACAGCGGCAGCGCACTCTCCCGTGCCCTTTGCAGGAGTGTTGCCATACTGTCGAGATTGCCGGGTTCATAGTACAACGCTGCCGCACCGCCAATCCTCAGCGACGTGTGGTGTCGCATGGGTTCGTTGTAATGTGCCATACCCTTGAGGTCTCTGACCAGGGTGGAGTAATCGCAACTGACACTAGTTACGTGCATAGCTGCCCCTTATGAAATCCTCACCGACCTTCCAGACGTCTCCGGCGCCAAAGGTCAGCAGATAGTCGTCCCTTCTGGCCTCACGCGACAGGGTGCTCAACAACTCCTGCGTGTCGCTGAAGTAGGTGACCTCCACCCCCTCAGACCTGAGACGTTGATAGAGCGTTTGTGAGTTTATACCCTCTATTGGGTCTTCCCCTGCCGGATAGATGTCCATGAGGTAGAGTCTGTCGGTGTGCGTAAAGGAGTGTACGAACTCCTCCATCAGTGCCTGTGTTCTGGTGTATCGGTGGGGCTGAAAGACGACGAGCAGTCGATTTCCTGTCTGTTGTCTGACGCCCTGGATGGTCATTTGTATCTCTGTGGGGTGATGACCGTAGTCGTCATAGACCTTGACGCCCATGGATTCGCCCTTGAATTCGAGTCTGCGTTTGATGCCCTTGAAGCGTTGCAGGGAGCCTATGACGGACTCTATGTCTATTTTGAGGTATAGGGCGGCGGCCGTGGCAGCCAGGGTGTTGAGGATGTTGTGTTTGCCCGTCAGCGGAACCTCAAAGCGGTCGAGGAACTCACCCTGGAAAAACAGGTCATACTGTGTGGTCATGGCGTTAAAGGTGATATTGCCTGCCGTGTAATCAGCCGGGTGTGACAGTCCGTAGGTGAGGACCTTTCGGTTTATGCGTGGCAGAATGTCCCTGACATTTGGGTCGTCTGCCGACACGACGCTCAGGCCGTAAAATGGGACCTTGTTGAGGAAGCACAGGAATGCCTTTTTGAGGTTTTCCATGTCCGAAAAGTAGTCCATGTGTTCCTTGTCGATGTTTGTGCATACTGCTATTGTCGGGCTCAGTTTGAGGAAAGAGCCGTCGCTCTCATCTGCCTCTGCGACCATGAACTGTCCTCTGCCGAGGTTTGCGTTGCTGTTGGTAGCCATGAGCTTGCCGCCGATGACCACGGTGGGGTCGTAGCCGGCATCCAGGAGGATGGTGGATATGAGCGACGTGGTGGTGGTCTTTCCGTGTGAGCCAGCCACCAGGACGCTGTACTTGAGTCTGCCCAGCTCTGCCAGCATCTCCGCACGCGGGATAACGGGGATTGAGCGTCTTCGTGCCTCCGTTACCTCGACATTTTCCTTGCCTATGGCCGATGAGACAACGACCACGTGTGCGCTGTCAATGTTTTCCGGGCGGTGGCCAATGTATACCTTGATGCCCAGGGTGAGCAGTCTTTCTATCGTTGAGGAGCCCTTTATGTCGGAGCCGGTGACCTCATAGCCGAGATTATTGAGCACTTCGGCTATGCCGCTCATACCGATACCGCCGATCCCTACGAAGTGTATTACTCTGTACTGGTTAAACATCTGTCGTACTCCTGTTTATAATAGTGTGATTTGTCTTTCATAAGCGCCAGAGCGATGTGTGCGACCCGTTTACCTGCGTCTGGTTTTCCTAGTGCCTTGCAGTCGCGCTTGAGTCTGTTTCTGAGGTTGGCGTCGCTGCACAGGGAGATAATCTGTCGTGCCAGGGACTCGCTGTCCAGTTCCGGTTCTCTGATCATGATGGCAGCGGTGCTGGAGGAGAGTCTGGCTGCGTTTGCCTCCTGATGTGCCCCTGCGGCATAGGGATAGGGGATCAGGATGGCGGGGATGCCGATGGTTGTTATTTCGGCCAGCGTGGTTGCCCCTGCCCGTGATATGAGCATGTCGCAACAGGCATAGGCCTCGGGCATGTTAAATATAAATGGCGCCACGGTGCCGGAGAATCCGTTGCTCTGGTATGCGCCTCTGACCAGCTCGTAGTCTGCGTTACCGGTCTGGTGCAGGAACTGTATCTTGTCTCTGTAGTTGTTTAACAGCGGGAGTGTTTCCATGACGGCCTTGTTAATAGCCCTGGCTCCTGCGCTGCCTCCAAAGATGAGCACCGTCAGCAGGTCCCCACGCAGGGAGAACATCTCCAGTCCTTGTGTCCTGGTCGCCTTGAGGATTTTTTCCCTGACGGGATTGCCCGTGATGATGGCCTTGTCCTTGGGCAGATAGTCCAGTGAGCTTTCGTAGGTGATGCACACCTTGTCTGCCACCTTTGACAGCAGCTTATTGGCAAGACCGGGGATGGAGTTCTGTTCGTGTATCACGATGGGAATGGACAGCAATGCTGCCGCTGCAACCGGCACAAAAGAGGCATATCCGCCGGTGCCTATCACCACGCTGGGTCTGACGCCTCTCAAAAACGACACCGCATCAAAGAACGCTACGATCAGCTTAAATAGTGCCCATATCTTTTTGCTCAGTGACACGCCTACAAAGCCCTCCGTGCGCAGGAGTTTTACGTAGTACTTCTCCAGTGGCAGCACCCTGGTCTCTATGCCCCTGTCGGTGCCCATAAAGAGTATGTCTGCCTGTGGCATCTTTTTTTTGATCTCCTCTGCTATGGCTATGGCAGGGTAGAGATGTCCGCCGGTACCACCGCCGGCTATTACCACCTTACATCTGTTGTTGTTTGTCATATGAGAACACCCTTGCCTTTCTGTGATTAACTCGTCTGGTCGTATTGCCCTGTACAACTGATTCAGGGTGCGGCACTGTCGTGTGATTTGCGAGGTTCAGCAGCAGTCCGACCTCTGCCAGGTTTATGATCATCGAGGAGCCTCCGTAGCTTATAAAAGGCATGGGAAGCCCCTTTGTTGGTACCATTCCGGTGACAACGCACATGTTTATCAGCGCCTGAAGTACGATAAGGAGCGTTATGCCGCTTGCCATAAAGAACATAAACCGGTCATTCAACCCGCTCATGATCAATATCGCCCTGGTGAAAAACAGTACAAACAGACATACCACAAACACCGCACCCAAGAGGCCGGTCTCTTCGCCTATTATGGCAAAGATGAAGTCAGTCTTTGACTCCGGCAGGAAGTAGAGCTTTTGCATACTCTTTCCCAGACCGACGCCGTGTACGCCGCCGTTGCCCAGCGCCACAAACGACTGTATCAACTGAAATCCGCTGTTTTTCTCATCTGCCCACGGGTCTAAAAACACCAACACTCTTTTTAACCGATACGGTTCCTTGACCAGCTTAATCACCACCGGTATAAAGGCCAAACCCACCGAAAAGATGTATTTCAGTTTGACCTCTGCCAGAAAGAGCATCGTGAAAGTTATTACGCCGATTATGGCGGCAGAACCAAAGTCCGGTTGATGCAGCAGGATGGCCTGTATGCAGACCATCAGGATAATTGGTTTTATGAATGCCTTAAAATCGATCAGACTGTTGCCTACGGTCACGGCATTGGTCTTAAAGTCGGTGCCGGCGAGGTACCTGGCCATGAGGATTACCACTGCCAGCTTCATGACCTCGGAGGGTTGAAAGGTAAAGTGCCATATGCGCAGCCACCTGCGTGCACCATTAACCGTGGCGCCAATCATGGGGAGGTTCACCGCTATCAGGAGCACCAGGGCTATGAAAAATATCTCCAATGCCCTCCTGCGGTATATGTCTATTGGCAGCTTGTATGCGATGATCATAAACAGTATGCCCAAAGCCACGGAGGCCAGGTGTTTTTTGAGATACCGTACATCTACCAGGTTTAAGTTTGCAGTGGGTTGGCCGGCATTTACCGCGTTGGAACTCATCTGTGCCCTGGAGGCCGGTGAGACGACGGAAGTGGAGCTGTAGACCATCAACACCCCCGTCAACACAAGGGCCGCCGTAGTCAACAACAACACGCTGTCAAACTGTCCGTTTATCCTGGTACTCTGTGGTGTCATCTGCGTATCAGACCGCTTCTGCTACCCACCTGCCTGCGCGGGGGATAACGGGTTGGCGATTGATTCCTTGTACAGCCCTGTGACGGTGTCTTTGAAGACACGTCCTCGTTCTTCGAAGTCCTTAAACATGTCAAAGCTGGCACATGCCGGAGAGAGCAGGACGACATCACCGGCGCCGGCAATGCCCTTTGCGCTGAGGACGGCAGAGGGCAGGTCGTTTTCCATATACACGGTGGTTATGTCCTGTATGGCTTTCCTGAACTTTTCCTTTGACTCACCGATCAGGACGGCGGCCTTGACCTTGCCCTTGACGGCCTCCCTGAGGGCAGAGAAGTCACCGGCCTTGTCCCTGCCCCCGGCAATGAGCACGACGGGTTGTTCAAAGCTCTCCAGGGATTTTATCACTGCCCAGATATTGGTGCCCTTGGAGTCGTTGTAGTATTTGACCCCGTTGATTTCTTCCACGAACTCGACCCTGTGTTCGAGGCCCTTGAAGTCCTTTAGCGTATCCCATATGTTTTTCATACTGCACCCGCATGTAAGCGCCATAAGCGCCGCAGCCATTGCGTTTTCTATGTTGTGTACGCCGGTCACTTTAAGCTCGGAAGTCTTAAACACCGGCATTTCGCCACCCACAAGCCAGGAGCGTCCTGGAGCGACAAAGAACTCAGGACACAGCACCTCAAGCTCCGGCAATCTGAAGGAGATAATGCCATCCTTGTAGAACGCCCCCCGGAGTCGTCCGCAGGCGGGTGCTTCGATGTCCTCTTTGCGGCTGAAGTACAGCACCTCGGGGCCATTGCTCCCTACGCGGCAGGCCAGGTCGCGTGTGATTGGGTCATCGGCGTTGAGGACGAGGAAGTTCATTTTGTCCTGGTTTTCGAATATCCTGCACTTGGCATCCGTGTAGTTTTCCATGGTCATGTGTCTGTCGAGGTGGTCCGGGGTGATGTTTAAGATTGCCGCCACCCTGGGACGGAACCTGTCGATGGACTCCATCTGAAAGCTCGATACTTCGGTTACGATGTAGTCGGGACAGACAAAGTCCCGCGGTTTTTCAAATGACTTGATGAGTTTGCTGATTTCATCCGTGATGGCCTTGCCGATGTTGCCACCCAGGACGGTCTTAAAGCCGCTGGTTTTGAGTATCTCATTGACCATGGTAGTCGTTGTGGACTTACCGTTTGTTCCCGTTATTGCCAGAAAGCCCAGTGCGCATATCTTGTGAAACTCCTCTATCACCTGATATGCCAGCTCAAGTTCGCCGATGACCTTTATACCATTTTGTCGGATGCGCTGGATAGATTGATGCTGCATCGACACCCCCGGGCTTATGACTACGAGGTCGGCCTTGTTGAGGATATCATCGTTGAACTGGCCGAGTTTGATATCCACCGCAGAGTCCAGTTGTTCGACGTAGCCGGAGACCTCTTTATAACTCAACGCGTCCATGATCGTCACAATGGCGCCCAATCTGACAAGGAGATTGGCTGCCCCCACGCCGCTTCTTGCAAGCCCTATTACTACTGCCCTCTTACCACTAATGCCTTTAAACATTGTCGTACTCTCCATAAAAAGTTATGCGGATTTCTTTTTGTCTGATTTTGACTTTTTAACGATAGTGCCAGATTTTCTGACATTTTTCTTCTTTGTCAGTGCTAAGGATTTTTTCTTGCCGGAATTTGATTTTTTTAACAACAGCACGTGACTTGCCGGTTTTGTCCACGTTGTCGTCTCCGCCTTCTGCCATTTCTCTTACCTGCGTGTCCTTGCCTCTGTGCCGGATGCGGGAAGACTTTGTTTTGCGATACTTCTTTTTGAGTTTATGCACACTGGCAGCCTTGACACGTGTTTCGTCTATATTGCTTTCCAGGATTACGGGGGCTGCATTACCCGACGATATGTCGTAGCCCTTGGACAGTATATTCCTGGCGCTGTGCCACAGGGAGCTCCTGTTGCTGTCACCCAGGACGGCTGCTACAAGGGTGTTGTCTCCCTTTTCGGCTGCAAAGGCCAGGCAGTGACGTGCCTCCTTAGTGTAACCGGTCTTGCCCCCCAGGAGGTCGTTATCGGACCAGAGCAACTTGTTGGTGTTGGCCACCGTTATGTTGCGGCCATCTATGGTGGAGACGGTCTTGGTCTTTGTGTTGATTATGTCCTTGATCAGTGGATAGTGCAAGGACTCGTTCATAACCAGGGCCAAGTCATATGCCGTTATGTACTGTTCCCCGCCGGGCAGACCGTGAGGGTTGGCAAACTTTGTATCCTTTGCCCCTATCTGTGCTGCCTTCTTGTTCATCAGGAGTACAAACTGCTCCTCGGAACCGGACACAGCCTCGGCAAGGGCCAACGCAGCCCCGTTGACGCTCCTGACAAGCAGCAGGTACAGAAGGTCCCTGGCATACAACATGTCTCCTTCCCTCAGAGACGCCCCGGAACAGTACAGTTTGGCGGCATTCTTTGAGATAGCGACGACATCGTTCGTCCTGATGTTGTCTATGACCACCATGGCCGTGACGAGTTTGGCCGTGCTTGCAGGGGGTTGCTTGTGTGTCGGATTTTTGGCATAAAGTATCCTTTCATTGTCACTATCCATGATAACGGCAGACCTGGCCGTAATATCACTTCCATAGGACGAATTTGAGATAAAAATAACGATTAAGAAAGATAATAAGACACAAACATAACTTACTGTCAACTTTTTGAACTTACAATAACCTTTTTCCATAGAATTCACCTCAATTTGATAGTTGTCAGACTTAATAGAGCAAGCATTATGCCAATGATCCAGAATCTCACGACGGTCTTTGGTTCGGCCCACCCTTTTAGTTCAAAGTGGTGGTGTATGGGGGCCATTTTAAAAATCCTCTTACCGGTGAGTCTGAAGGAGGCCACCTGGAGGATAACCGACAGGGTTTCGATAACGAATATGCCACCCACGATAGCCAGAACGATTTCCTGTTTTGTTATAACGGCCAGCGTACCCAGTGCCCCACCCAGCCCCAGGGAGCCAACGTCACCCATGAAGACCTCGGCGGGATAGGCGTTGTACCACAGAAAGCCCAGTGATGCCCCCAGCATGGCCCCGCAAAACACGGTAAGCTCTCCGATGTCCGTGCGGTAGAGTATCTGGAGATACTTTGCCAGTTCCGCATGACCTGATATGTACACCAGCACGGCGTTTGCCAGTGTTGCGATCCCCACCAGGCCAATTGCCAGGCCATCGATTCCGTCTGTCAGATTAACGGCGTTGGTTGAGCCTACGATGACAAACACCGCAAAGGGGACGTAGAAGATAAACAGGTCTATCAGCATTTTCTTGAAAAACGGGATGATGAGTATTGTGCCGTACTGGTCGGAGGGGAAGACATACAGGGCAACACTCACCAGCAGGGCGACCAGTATCTGGAGTCCAAACTTGTACATGGCCCTGAGTCCCTTGGAGTTGCGTCTGGAGACCTTGAGGTAGTCATCGACAAAGCCGATGAGGCCAAAACTCAGGGTTGAGAATATCATGATTATTATGTATCTGTTGGCGAGGTTACCCCAGAGCAGGACCGATACGAGGATGGAGACCAGGATCAGGATGCCGCCCATTGTGGGGGTACCGGCCTTTGAGAGGTGGCTTTTGGGGCCGTCGGTTCGTATCTGTTGGGTCAGACTGATCTGCTTGAGGAAGTTGATAACTGTCGGACCCAGCGCAAAGGTGATCAAGAGTGCCGTGATGACGGCGATGGCCGTCCGGAACGTTATGTACCTGAACACGTTTAGTGGTGTGTAGAGGCCGTGTAAACTGTATAGTATATAATAAAGCATTGTTATTGCTCACCTGAGGGCGGATTTGCCACCCCGTTTCCCCCCAGGCGCTCATCGATAAATGCCTGTGCCACTTCCCTGTCATCAAAGGGATACCGGACGCCCCTGACCTCCTGATAGGTTTCGTGCCCCTTGCCGGCAATCAGTACTACGTCACCGGCCTCTGCCATGTAGACGGCTCTTTTGATAGCCTCTCTTCTGTCTGGTTCGATTTCATATTGGTTTCCCACAACGCCGGCCTTGATCTGGGCGATAATGTCCAGGGGGTCTTCGTGGCGGGGATTGTCGTTGGTGATAATCGTGAAGTTGCTCATAGAGGTTGCGATTCTACCCATCATTGGTCTTTTGCCGGTGTCGCGGTTGCCGCCGCAGCCAAAGACCGTAATAATGCGCCCATTGTAAAATCTTCTTATACCACTGATCAGGTTGTCCATGGCATCGTTGGTGTGGGCATAGTCTATGAATACAGAGAAGTCCTGTCCACGCTCTATGGCCTCGAGTCTGCCTCTGACCCCCTGGAGCAGCGATATGCCCCTGAGGATGATATCAACGGGGATAGCGAGGCTACGTGCCGTGGCAAAAGCCGCCAGGATGTTGTAGACGTTGACGTAGCCGCTTAGGTTTGACCTCACGCTGTATGTTTCTCCGTTATCATGGAGCTTAAAGGCAAGACCGTTTATTGTTTTCTCTACATTAGAGGGCATTAGATCGGCCGTGGTCGTTATGCCGTATGAGAGGGTTTTTTTGTTGAGTGCCCTGAGCTGCCTGTACAGGGTAATGCCGTAGATATCGTCCGTGTTGATAATTGCCGTGGCCTTGGGGTTGAGCAGTTCAGTAAAGAGACGCTTTTTGGTATTAAAGTAGTCCTCCATGTTGATGTGGTAATCGAGGTGGTCTCTGGTGAGATTGGTGAATACGGCTGCATCAAAGGTGACGGCATCGACCCGTTTTTGTGCCAGGGCGTGGGAGGAGACCTCCGATACCACGTACTGACAGCCTTCGTCACACATACGTCTAAGAAACATCTGAAACTCGGGGGCCTGCGGGGTGGTGTGTGAGGAGCTGTAGCTGTGGTCGCCGATCATGTGGTGTATGGTTCCGATGAGTCCTGTTTTTTTACAGTATGCCTGAAGTATTGATCTGAGTAAGCAACTGGTTGTTGTCTTTCCGTTGGTGCCCGTGATACCGATCAGCTTCATAGCGCTTGCGGGGTTGCCGTAGTAGTTGGCGGCGATGTGTGCCATAGCCAGGGGGACGTCGGTCACCCTGAGCATCATTACGTCTCTGGAGTTGAGCAACTCCGGTGATATATCGCTGTCGTAGACGATCCACCTAGCGCCACGTTTGATGGCATCGGGGATGAAGGCATGACCGTCGGAGTGTACCCCCCTGAGGGCAAAGAACATGCCGCCCTGTTTGATCCTCCTTGAGTCGCACGATATATCGTTGACCTGGCCGCTGAGGTTGCCCGTGTTATATTCTGTTATCAGTCCCGGGTCGCTGACTTTATTTATATTTTCCAACACTGTAATTATGTCCATTGTCCTGATGATGTTTTAGTTTACCTTCCACGGGGTTGATATCCCCGGTGCTGTGTTTACGGTTCCTTTATCGACAACGAGGATGTCTTTTTTTATTTTGTCATCCGTTGGTGTGTCGTCCTTTGGCACGTTGAGGTAGGAGAGTGATTTCTCCGTTATGTTCTTAAACACCGGGGCTGCAACCAGGCCGCCGTAAATCTGTCCACGTGGCTTCCACACGACGACAATCAGGGCAAAGGCCGGTTTGTCTGCCGGTACGAAGCCAACAAAGGAGCTGATGTAGTCAACGCTTGAGTACCTGCCGATGCTTTTATCAAAGACCTGAGCCGTGCCGGTTTTTCCTGCCACGGTGTTGCCCTCTACTGTGGCGTCTTTGGCCGTGCCACCCTTTTGGGTGACCATCTTGAGGGCCTCCGTTAGAATACCTATGGTGTGCTTGGATATCAGTCTCTCTTTCTTGTTGTCACTCCAGTATTTAACGGTCTTGCCCTCGGGGTTGATAACAGCCTTGACTATGTGGGGATAGACGGCATAACCACCATTAGCCACTATTGAGTATGCGGTTACTAACTGCAGGGGGGTGGCCGCTATTTCCTGTCCGATGGGGACTGCCCCGATGGAGGTGCCGGACCATTTTTCGGGCTTTCTGATCCAGCCCGGGATTTCCCCCGGCAGATCGATGCCAGTTTTTTCGCCGAAACCGAACTTCCTGACGTAATCGTAGAGTCTCTGCTTGCCCAGTCGCTGCGCCAGTTTGATAGTGCCCACGTTGGAGGATTTTTGGATAACCTCCATGAAGGTCAGTACGCCGTGCGGGTGTGCGTCTTTGACCCTCTTTCTGCCGACCTGGATAGAGCCGCCCTGGCAGTCTATCAGTTCATCGGGGCGCACCAGTTTCTCCTCCAGGACGCCGGTTGCCGTTACGATCTTGAAGGTCGAGCCGGGTTCGTAGATGTCTGTTATTGCGCGGTTGCGTCGTGCCGAGGGGGTAACCCCGGCGGGGTGATTGGGGTCAAAGGTTGGACGGTTGGCCAGGGCCAGTATCTCACCGCTGTAGGGGTCGAGCATGATGGCCGTTGCTGCGGATGCCTTCCACTTGTCAATGGCGGTGTCAAGCTCGGTCTCCACAATGTACTGAAGCCCCTGGTCTATGGTCAGTACAATAGAATTACCGGTTATTTCATTTTCGTTGGAGGTATAAAAGATGTTTCCGCGTGCATCCCGCTCCACGGAGTACTTGCCGCCGGATTTGGTGAGGTCTTTGTTGTATTGTGCCTCAATGCCCTCCAGTCCTCTGTTGTCGATGTCCACGAAACCCAGTATATGTGCGGCCAGCGAACCCGTAGCGTAGTGACGTTTGGGTTCCGGCAGGAGGCCTATCCCGTTGAATTTTAATTGTTCTATCCTGACTGTGTCCTCCATGGGTATCTTTCTCTTTATCCAGACAAAGCCCTTGTCACCCTTGATAGACCGTACCAGGTCGTCATAGTCGGTGTTGATAATCTGTGCCATCTGGTATAGTTTTTTCTCATCCGGGGTATAGTTGAGCCTGTCGAGGTAGACGGAGCTGTGTTCGAGGTTTACGGCAAGACGTCTGCCCAGTCTGTCCAGTATCATTCCACGTCGGACCTCTATGGAGAGTTCGGTGGTGGTTTGTATGGCGGATTTTTTTGCGAGGCGCTCGTGATTTATGACCATCAGGTCAAACAGCCGCACAATGATGGCAGAAAACCCCACAAAGATCAGCACGTACAAAAAAATGCTACGTTTGCTCCTCAGCACTGCTCATCCACCTTATTATCCATGCCGGATATCATCTCAAATAGTTAACCTTTTTCTTTAACATGTATGACCTTACTCCTGTCGGGGAAATCAAAACCCATCTTCTTGGCCACCTGGTCTATGTTGGCGATGGAGAGCATACCATCTTTTTTGGCAATGAGGTTTCTCTGTTCCTTTATAAGCTGGTGCTGTCGTTGTTGCAGGTTTCCCAGCCTGTACTGCAACGATTTGATACTCGAGCGCAGCCACACGGTAAAAAATATACCGGCCACAATCAGCAACGCACCCATGACCATAAGGACGTTGCCTAGCAACTCATGTCTCCTGGTACGGATCATAGTCTGATACCTCCTCGTAGTTTGGCGCTCCTTGAGGAGGGATTATCCCGCACCTCCAGGGGGCCTGGTGTTATAGGTTTTTTTGTGAGGGTTTGCAACTGCCCTGCCGCCTGCTGCTGTCGGAAGAAGATTTTGACAATCCTGTCTTCAAGTGAATTGTACGAAATGACACATAACCTGCCGCCACTGCGCAATAAATTCGGGCAGGCATCCAGGGTCCGTGCCAGCGTGCCAAGCTCGTCGTTGACGAACACCCTCAGGGCCTGAAACGTCTTTGTTGCGGGGTGTATCTTTCGTCTTTCCCCCCGGCTACCACTCCGGCTACCACTCCGGTATTGGCGGCAGACAATATCGGCCAGTTCCCGGCAGGTATTTATAGCCTTGTCCTTCCTGTATGCAACAATGGCCCTGGCGATGGCCCTGTATCTGCCCTCCTCGCCGTATGTGCGGATTATCTCCTGTAGCCTCTCCTGCCTGAATGTATTTACGACCTCATGTGCGCTCAGTGGCATGTCCCTGTTCATTCGCATGTCAAGGGGGTAGTCGGAGTCAAAGCTAAACCCTCGCTCCTTGTCCCTGATCTGTCCCATGCACAGCCCCAGGTCCAACAAGATTGCATCGACGCCATCGTATCCCAGCCCTCTGACGATGTCGGGCATATTGGCGAAGTCTTCCTTGACTATAACGGCGCGTTCATCTGCAATTGTATCCCTTGCAATGGCAATGGCGGCGTCATCCTTGTCAATGGCGATGACCCTGCCCCCGGGGCCAAGGCTCTGCAGCATTTGCCGAGTGTGTCCTCCCATGCCCGTGGTTGCATCAACACAGATGGCATCTCCGTTTATCTCAAGGAATCGCATAACCTCCGCTACCAGTACCGGCTTGTGACACACGCACACTAAACCCTCCGCTCATATAGAGATACCACCTTATCATATTCCCAACCTTGCCAACTCTGTCTCATACTGCCTGACGTCGGCATCGCCCGGCCTGAACATCTTCTCCCACCTCTGCCTCTGCCACACCTCAAGCCTGTCGCTGACGCCGGTCAGCACAACCTCCGTATCCGTCATGATGCCGACCTCCTCCCTGAGTATCGGAGGGATGACCACCCTGCCATGTCTGTCAAACTCACTCTCACAGGCCGAACCTACCACCTTTCTCATAAAATACTTCACCGCATCGCTTGAACGCGGCAAGGCCGCCACCTTGTTCATCAGCGCCTCCCACTCCTTGTCAGGAAACACCTGCAAACACTCGTCATTGACGGTACAGGTGATAAATATCTTACGCCCATAGTTGTCCTTTATGACGTCCCTGAACTGTGCAGGTATAACGAGCCTGCCCTTGTCATCGACCTTTAAAATATGTCTGCCGTAAAAACCTGCCATGCCTCTACCACGTTTCTACCACTCTGATCCACTTTATACCACATGGCCAATCGATGTCAAGAAAAAAATTTATTTATACAAAGTTACTTTATAAATGCTAAATATTTACTTTAATATTTGATAGGCATTTTTCATGCAACCGAGGTCCCCTCCGTGTATGAAAATGTGAGATTTCAAGTTTCCTTGATCGCTTTGAGATGAGCGCACACATAGCCTCCGAACAATACCCCGTTACCTGGACATCGTGCCAACTCTGTCTGACAAGTGTCTACCTATAATTAATTATACGTAAAGAAGCAAAAGAAGGGGCGGCTCTGCCCCCCCTCAGAACCCCCTGCAAGGGGAGGGGTGAGGCACCCCGGCCATGAAGAAGTCCCCTTGACCCCATCATACTCAATCCTATCCAGACGCAGTGATATTGATGCGTGCAGTGATTTAGCGACAGCGTTGGCGTTTAAACCGTATACTTGCCTCTATTAGCTATTGGTGCATATAAAAAAGCTGCACCGGCAGTGCCATAAAAAAACTGCTATTTCTTAATGACGCCCAGTGATTTCCCTTGATTAATCGCCAAGTTTATCTCTGGCACGCATTTTGAGATATGCAGGGAAATTGACATGGTCAACGAGTAAACATTAAGCAATAATACGAATTTTTAAGGAGGATTACACACATGGAAAACATCATCAACTGGGCAGTGGAACTTAACAAGAGCAATCACGTAGGATTTGCCATTTTAACTGTGGTTACGATGGCGGGGATAGGGGCATTGATAGGGGCCGGCATAGAGGTGTTCTTTAAGGCCCTTGGGATTAAGTACAACAAGATAGAGATTCACCACTAAAAGCTGGTAGAGAAGGAGAAACGACGATGGATTATTTTATGATACACTTACCCATAGCGGGTGTGGATATGATGAGCTGGCAGTTGATACTGATCGGACTGACGGTGGGAGTAATAGGCGGATTCTTTGGAGTGGGCGGGGCATTTATGGTAACCCCGGCACTCAACGTATTTGGTTTCCCGATGGCCTACGCCATTGGTACCGACATGGCTCACATTGCGGGCAAGTCGGTTGTGGCAACCATCAAGCACAGAAAGCTGGGCAACGTAGACCTGAAGCTGGGCCTGCTGATGGTAGTCTTTACGGCTATCGGGATCGAGCTTGGAGCAACGCTGATCATGTGGTTGGAGAAGATCGGCAGGGTTGGGCCGATTGTCAGGGTCGTTTACATGGTACTGCTGTTTGGACTTGGCTCCTACATGCTGTATGAGTTCTTTGGATTGTCACGCAAGAGCAAGAATAGCGGCGGCAAGATCACGGATGCCGGTACGTCTCCACTGGCACTGAGACTGCACGAAATCAACCTGCCTCCGATGGTTCACCTTAAGACGTCGGGGATTACGATATCGCTGTGGGTCATTGGCGGCATAGCGACATTGACGGGATTTCTGGCCGGATTTTTAGGCGTAGGCGGCGGCTTTATCAGGATGCCCGCTTTGATATACCTCATAGGTTGTCCGACAACCGTGGCAGTGGGTACCGACCTGTTTGAAGTCATGATTTCAGGTGCATACGGGGCATTTACATACGCCATTAAGGGCAGGGTTGAGATCGTGGCCGCCGTTATCATGCTCTGTGGCGCTGCGGTGGGCGCTCAGTTCGGGACACTGGCAACAAAGTACGTAAAGGGTCTTATCATCCGCTTCTACTTTGCAGTGACGATGCTCCTGTCGGGCGTGTCGGTGGTGTTCAAGCACATATCGTCAAGCTATAAAGATGTGTACTCGGGCAGTCTCAACGCATGGGTGAAGACCACCACCGGATTGACGGATAAGACACAGATCAAGGACTGGTTGCTTCTTAACAAGAGCGCCGTAAAGACGTGGATTGTCCAACAACCTGATGTCATGCAGAGCGCATATGCGATGGAAAAGATGTGGAACAATTACTCTGGCTATCTGATGCTTGGCTCTGCAACTGCATTGAGCGTTGTTATAGTGGTAAAGATGGTGCAGGGCATAAGGTATGAGAGACGGTTACACGCCACCGAGTATGCACGAGAGTCATCGAAGTAAGGCATCCTTACAGATTAACGATTGAAGAATCAAGAGATTGAAAAACATATAAAAGGAGGAAATTGAAATGAGTAAGATCGAAGGAAATAAGAAGGTAGCAGTAGTAGTGTATCCGGGCCTGGAGTATAAGAAGGCGATAATGTACGCAAGAGAGACGGCAAATGAGTATAGCGCAGACCTCGTGGTAACGGCAGTCATGCCTGATTTAAGGGATTCCGGCAACATGATGCTGGCCATCGGCGAATACGGCAACAACGCTGCCGTGTGCAACAAGATAGAGCGGGACTGTTACGAGTTCTTTGACAGGGTGGAGCAGTTCTGCACGGAAAACGGCATAAAGGCAGATCAGCGCATTGAAAAGGGAGAGATCGACGAAATCATAACTGCCCTCCAGGCCGACACCCAAAACATACGGCTCATCGTCGTGCCTGCCGCAACGAAAAACGTCAACTACTCGGTCTTCTTTGACTCAATCAAGCAGTTTGCCAGAAAGATGCTGCCCTCACAAGAGATGAGATGTCCGGTTGTTTCGGTCCTATAGCTCCGGGGAGGCTTCAAACACCTGCACTCGCAGAAAAACACACCGTTTGGGGAGGTCTGAGACACCTCCCCGTCCCTTTTTTTTGTGCGGGCATGTCGTTGTGCTATAATACAGGTATGTGTTGCTTTGTAGACAAGAGAGTTGATGTTATCAGAAACAAAACCCTTTTTATGTATACTCTCAAAAAAGCAGGGTAAAAAATTTATTTCCCGGTTAAAAGGCATGGATTCCTGCTTTCGCAGGAATGACAGTTACAGCCGTTTTTCAAGTGTGTCATTCCTGGCTTGACCAGGAATCCAAGATGCGTAACAGTATAGTTACAGTGAAATATAAAGAGGATACCTTTTTATCTTAATGTGGTCATGAAGATACTGGTGCCGGTTGATGGCTCAGGTGATGCCTATAATACGCTGAGGGGAGCTTGCACTTTGGCCCTGCGTATGGGCTACAGCGTGGTGGCGTTTCACGTGGACAGGTCGGAGCTTTATACTCCGGAGTTTTCGAAATGGCACACGGTTAAGAGGCGTATCGAAACGGAACATTACATGTTGGCCAGGGAGGTAGTCAGGATGTCCTATGACATTGGCAGTGAGCTTGGTGTCGGTATGGAGGTGGTGATGTCAGGTGGTGAACCGGCAAGTGAGATACTGGCCTATGCTGGTGAAAATGGCGTCGTAAAGCTAATTGCAATGAGTAATGGGGCATTGACAGGGACAACGGAGAGGCTTATTGATGGTGTGATAAAGACCGTGATCCTGCAACAAAACAAACCCGTCCTTGTAAGCAGCAACCCGATGACAATAAACAGCATACTGGTAGTCATAGAGGATGTCGATGACACCGGCGGCAGTTACGGGGCAATGGTGAAACATGCAGGGATGCTGGCGAGGGCATTAAGGGCACGGGTTGGGATAATGTCTCTGGTACCTGATCTTTTGGCCATTGCCGTTGACTATGGACACATTAGCGAGGTTCCATACATGAAGGCCCGCAAGAGTTTTAGACGCTTTGAAAATATCTACAGACAACGCACACGGGCAATCGTATCAGAGGCCACACAGCTCATTGCAGCCATAGACGCTACCATCCCCGTGACGGCAAAGGAGACGGACGAGGCAGGCGAGGTCATTGCCGAGGCACACAACTACGGTCTGATTGTCATCCGCCCCAAACAAAAAGCCGCCGACAATACGTTGACGGATATATCCAAGACCCTGCTTAACAGTCGTTCGTTAAGCACACTCTTTGTGCCGTAATGGTATCAAGGGGGCTGTCGCACAATATGGACGGGCAATCCGTAGCATTATCACAGTGATGCGACAGTTAAAGTTACGTCAGCGGATATTTCTGAGCATGATGTCGCCGATATTTATGGCCTTTGCCATTATCTTTGTTGAGCTTCAGGGGCTAAACGATATATACCACAAGGTGCTGATCATAGAGAAAGTAGACGACATATACCTCACGTTTCTTATGGCTCGCAGGTACGAAAAAAACATCCTGTTGTTCAAGGAAGAACACGAGCACGCAGCACTGTTTACGGATAGTATGAAGCAGCTCAGAAACAATATCGACAATATCAACTACGACTACATTGCCAAGGATGAAAGGCGTGCCTTTTTAGCTTTAAAGGCCACCGTTGCACTCTATGACGGCATGATGCAGACCCTGATCCATGACAAGCAAGATGCCACATATGATGAAACACTCAGACATATGCGTAACTATGCCAGAGAGATACAAAAGACCTTGGTCAACATCACCAGGTCAGAGAGGAATGAAATAAACAACAAGATATCCAGGGCGAAGTTGTCATTTGCCTTATCTTTTGTCTTCATCGTAATTGGAGTAATCATCGTAAGCTATATGCTGGCAAGAGGGATTATTACTACACTCAAGGATGTAGAACATGCCCTTGACAACATCACCAGGGACAACAACTCCGGCTACTACCTCGATATCGATGGCCCGCAGGAGATACGCTCTTTCATATCGGCCTACAATCGCACGATTGCCGACCTGACAACAGTGCGCGCAGCCTACGCCAACACCATAAGGCAACTGGAGGATGCCAACAACGAACTGATGCACAAGCAGGATGAGATCATAGAAAAGCGAAACATGGCAGCCATGCGTCTGCTCTCCTCAGAGATTGCACATGAGATAAACAACCCCCTCTCCTCTGTCATATCGATGCTCTATTTGTTTTACGAAGAGATACCGGAGTCTGATAACAAGAGGGAACTCGTACAGTTGATGATAAAGGACGCCAACCGTTGTCAGGTACTGGTTCGTGCGCTGGCCGATTTTGCAAGACAGCAGCCGCTGAAACTAAAGGAAGCCAATCCCTCTGAGCTTGTCACGGAGGCCATTGAAACGGTCAGAAGGAAGTTGGGAGCCAACATGCCTTATCTCACGACCTATATCGAACAGTTGCCTACGACAATTGTTGTTGACCCTGTGTTAATGACTCAGGTCTTTGTCAACATAATCAACAATGCCTGCCAGTTTACACCGGTTAATGGTACCATTCACGTCCGTGGCTACACAACAGAGACCCACGTGTTGTTTAGCATCAAGGACAGTGGTAGCGGCATACCTCCGGAGGTGATACCGAACCTGTTTGAGCCGTTTTTCTCAACACGCAGGGACCTTGGCGGCACGGGGCTGGGGTTGACCATCTCCAAGAAGATCATCGACAGGCACCGGGGTAGTATCAGCGTTGAGAGTGTCCTGGGCAGTGGTAGCGTCTTTAAGATCAAAATACCGCTATCACAGGAACCTGTGTAGAATAAACGGATAAAGAGAGGTCTATATGCAGATAAAGATACTCGTAGTGGATGACGAACTGAGCCTCTGTAAGACCCTGGAGATCATCCTTAGGAAGGAGGGGCACGACGTGGTGACCACACAGTTGGGAGTGCATGCCCTGTCGCTTATATACGAACAGGATTTTCATGTGATCTTCACCGACCTCAACCTGCCTGATATCAGTGGTCTGGAGATCATAACAGAGGTCAAGAAACGCATACCCTGCCCACAGGTCATACTTATCACGGCCTTTGCCAGCATAGAGACGGCCGTGGATGCCATCAAACGCGGCGCCTACGATTACCTCACAAAACCGTTATCCCCCGACAAGATTAGGGTCACCACAAGACGGGCAATAGAAAAGCTGACGTTGACCGATCAGATAGACCACCTTCGCCAGGAGGTGAGTCAGTGTTTTGGATTTGACAACATGGTGGGCAGGAGCCAGTGCATGTACGAGCTACGAAAGACGATCCTGTACGCTGCCAAGAGCACGGGCAGCGTGGTGATAACCGGTGAGTCGGGCACGGGCAAGGAGCTTGTGGCCAGGGCCATCCACTACAACTCCAATCGCAAGGACAACCCCTTTGTGCCCCTCAACTGTGCCGCCATATCAAAGGACCTCATCGAATCTGAGCTGTTTGGATATATAAAAGGGGCATTTACTGGGGCGTTGAGGGACAAGATTGGGTTCATAGAGCTCTCAGGCGGTGGCAGCCTGTTTCTTGATGAGATAGGAGAGACTGCACCGGATTTTCAGGTCAAGCTCCTGCGGGTTATCCAAAACGGTGAATTTAACAGAGTGGGGGAGGCATCTTTCAAGAAGGTGGATACGCGCTTCATTGCCGCTACAAACAAGGACCTCAAAAAGGCCGTCACAGAAGGAACTTTTAGAGAAGACCTGTTTTACCGACTGCACGTTATCTCCATACACCTTCCCCCGTTGCGCGATCGACGCGAAGACATCCCGCTGCTGGCCGTTTACTTCCTGAACAAGTACCTGCAGAAGTATCCGGAAAAGGAAATCAGAGGCCTCTCTCCGGAGGTCATTGAGGCACTGACCAACTACGATTACCCGGGAAACGTCAGGGAACTGGAAAATGCCATCGAACATGCCATCATCTTTGGTCACGGTGAGCACATCGCCGTTGATGCCTTGCCTGCAACCATATCGGGTGCAATTCGCGGTGGAAGAGAGACCGCTCAGACGCCTGGGCCAACTCACGGAATTGGACTCATTAAACCCATGAAGATTGCCAAGTACGAGTTTGAACGAGACCTCATAACATCGGCACTGATACAGAGCGAGGGCAATATATCAAAGGCGGCCAGACTCCTCGATATCCACAGACAGAACCTGCAGCTCAAGATCAGGGAATTCAACATAGACATTGAATCCCTTAAGTTATAGCCATACAGCAAGCGCACACATAGCCTCCTGACAATACCCTGAAAATCTCCGGGGCATTGTCCTGGCCGTGTTTGGCGTTAATGCTTGCGTGAGTTTATTCGGGAATCTGTAAGGATAAAGGGGTGATGGAGTTTTCCCTTTATCCTTATCGATGAGGTTGTTGGGGGAGGGGGCTATTTTAGCAATTGCAGTACGTTTTGCGGGATAGAGTTGGCCTGTGCCAGGACTGACATGCCGGCTTGCTGCAGTATCATGAACTTGGTCATGTTCGCTGTCTCCTGAGCAAAGTCAGCGTCTAATATCCTTGACCTTGCCGCATACGTAGTCTCAAGGACGTTGTCGATGTTTCTGATAATTGCCTCAAACTGATTGGACTTGGCGCCCATCTTTGCCTTTTCGCTGATCACCGTGTTCATGGCCCCGTCACAAATTGCTATGGTATTGGATGCCCGGGATGAAAACCCCGTGTAACTGGTTGGGTCTGCAACCATTAGGGTAGCCGCTCCTGTATAGACTATCGGTCCGTTGGTCGTATCGCTCCAGGTAGGGGCTGCGCCGGAACTATCCCTGAAGGCATTGTCACCTACACCCACTACGCCGGTTGTAGTGGCCGTGTGTATATCGTACAGATACATCATAGCGCCATTTTTGCCTGTCGATGTAAAGGTTGCACCGCCAATGGCATCGGTGTTCAGAGACGCAAGTTTGAAAGAGATTGACGGGTCTGAGGCGGCATAACTTACATGTATACGGGATGTAAACACACCGCTTAAGAGTTTTCTGTCGTTGAACTTGGCCTGTTCAGCCGTTCTGCCTATTTCCTCCACGAGGGCATTGATCTCACTCTGCATGAATGAGACGTCAGTTACACCGTACTGACCACTCATTGCCTGCACGGCAAGTTCCCTGATCCTCTGAAGGTTGTTCACTATTTCATCCATGGCACCTTCTGCTGTCTGTGCCATCGATAAGCCGTCGGCTGCATTCCTGGTGGCGACCGTAAGACCTCTTATCTGTGTGGTCATCCTGGTGGAAATTGCCAGCCCTGCAGCGTCGTCCTTGGCCGAGTTGATGCGCAGACCGGATGACAGCCTCTGCATCGTCTCACTAAGGGGAGACTGCGTCTTTCTCAGATTTCTCTGAGCGTTGATTGACATGATGTTCGTGTTGATTGTAAATCCTGCCATATTACACCTCCATGTATTGTTTGAACTTAGATAATTTTATATCCATCCGTATAGCTTGCCTGTAACAACTTAGTAACATAATAAAATACCTCAGTTAGTCTGTTATTCTACAGCCAGTTTAAAATAAACTGATTATTCTATAGCAACTGTCGTGCCAGAAAATAAATTCATGGAAGAATTCAGGTTAACACCCGCTTGTATTAAGGATAACCTGCCGCCTGAGACACATTGACGAGATATCCACGGTGATTGGGCGGTGGCAGACTGGGTGGAAATTTTTTTACGGTGTCAGGAAAATTTTTCTTTATGCGTTCAACAAGATATGGTTGACATAAAGGGCAAAGACCTCATAGAATATACATAACTATGCATAGATGCATGGCAGCTTTATAAAAACTGTTGCGGGAAAGGGATAACAACTGAATTGGTAAAAACCAGGATTATGGTTGTGGAGGACGAGTGGATCATCGCTACCAGCCTAAAAGAGATGCTTGAGGGGTTGGACTATAATGTGTGCTCGGTAGTCTTTAGTGGTGAGGATGCGGTAAAGAAGGCAGAGGATGAACGCCCTGACATAATCCTCATGGACATACTCCTGCGCGGGGATATGGACGGGATAGAGGCGGCAGAGAATATAAGCGCATTTCTGAATATACCCATTGTCTATCTGACCTCCTATACCGACGACAAGACCCTCCAGAGGGCAAAGGAGACGGACCCATTCGGGTATATAATCAAACCGTTTGAAAAGCGAGAGTTGCGTATAATCATAGAGATGGCCCTGTATAAGCACAACATGGAAAGGAAGTTGAAGGAGAAGTCCAGACAACTGGAGGAGCTCAACAAAAATCTCGAATCCAAGGTGAGGGATGAGATCGAAAAGGGGCGCCGGAAGGAGCACATGCTGATACAGCAGTCAAAGCTGGCCGCAATGGGCGAAATGATGGTGGCCATATCGCACCAGTGGCGGCAGCCCTTAAACGTCATAGGGTTGCTCATCCAGGACCTTGAGGAGGCATATGAGTTCGGCGAAATAGACAAACTATACATACAGAATATGTCCAGGGAGTCAATGGCGCAGTTGGCCTTCATGTCCAACACCATTACGGATTTTTACAATTTCTTCAAACCCAACAAGGACCAGGTCTCCTTTGATATAAGACAGGCCATCGAGGACGTTATTTCGTTGGTACACATTCAACTGCAGAGCATGGACATCTATGTCCGTTCAACCGTTGTCTCCGATAATACTGTGGGCTTGGGTGCTTCAACAGGGCTTGTTATAAGAGGTTACCCCGGTGAATTTCAGCAGGTTATACTCAACGTACTCAATAACGCCAGGGATGCAATTCTTAAAAAACGCCAGGGCGGAGAGTTCACAACCAACAGCAGGGGCGACATAGATATAACTATATGCCGAGACCACAAAAATGTCATGGTAAAGATCAAAGACAATGGCCAGGGCATACCGGAGACTATTATCGACAGGGTTTTTGAGCCGTACTTTACAACGAGGGAAGACGGCATCGGTATTGGCCTGTATATGTCAAAGGTAATCATTGAAAATCACATGGGCGGCAGTTTATATGTCGAAAACACCGAAACAGGCGCCATGTTTACAATAGAGTTTAGAGTGTGAGGTTTCCGTGGTTTAAACACTGCAGAACCATCAGGGAATTCATTGAATGTTTATGAGAAACCGGAGGTAAGTTGATGAAAGCGTTGGTCGTAGAAGACGAATTTAAGAGCAGAACGCTCTTACAGAGGATCCTTTCCCGATATGGGAACTGTGATGTGGCAATAAACGGAGAGGAGGCACTGGAGGCCTTCGTCCATGCCTGGAAGGATGGCGAACCCTATGACCTGATCTGTATGGACATAATGATGCCGGAGATGGATGGGCAGCAGGCACTGAAGGACTTGCGAGAAATGGAAAAAAAAGCCGGCGTCGAACAACAATACGAGGTAAAGGTCATTATGACTACCGCCTATGACCTGCAAGAGGAAAAGAATGAGGCATTTGAGTGGGGATGTAACGATTACCTCGTAAAACCTATCGACAAGAACAAGCTGCTCGACATCTTACGTAAATACAAGCTAATCGAAGGATAAACCACACAGAGATACCCCCTACGCTGCTCTCTGGAACTTGATTGGAAGTTGTGGATCGAGCGGCTGTAGAGGCACCTGTGTCACCTGTAGTTAAAAAGAAAGGCATGTTTTATTGCTCTTATGGCAGAGCAATCTTAGGCGTAGGTGGTTTGTCTTTCTTTTATAAAACTATCAAAAGTACGGTTATTACCCTAAAGAATTAGAATTTATGCTTTCTTACAACATTCTTTTTTGCCGTTAACGGGGTTTCTTCTTCTTCCCTGTCAAGACAGCATACCCGTGTGATATAGTCCTCAACCTGAGACGATGTAAAAGGTATCAACAGTACACCGCAAACAGCCTTGGCGTCAATGACCTCTACCAGTTCATCCTTGGTGGCGTCGGATGATACCAGTAACAGTGTATTGATCTCAGGGTTGTCTTGCTTGATCTTTATGGCCAACTCAAAGATGGAACGTTTTTCCATCACGGCATCCAGCATTAGCATGCAGCAGTCTTCATCCCGGCCGAGTGCCTCTTCAAGGTCTGCCGTCCTGCCAAAATACCTTACGTCCACCTGTTTGTTATATTCCTTAAATATAAGACTGAGTTGTTGATAAATAGACTTCCTACAACATACGAACATTTGCTTTACTGCCATATTAACCTCTCATCCTTCAATTTTATAGTAAAACAGCAAACTCATATAGTAGCATCCTGTCTTGTTTTTATATTATGCAGGATTTCAATAAATTAATAAAGGGGGTGTATTTTTTTTATATTTTTTCGGATACACCATAGACCATTGCTATTAAAGACTCTTTTGGATTGACACGGCGTGGTTGTTTGTGCTAATCTGATTAGTAAAAAAGCAGGCTCATAAAAAAAGGAGGATTCTATGAAACAAGTGAGGAATAAACATGTCAGACATACACGGTTGTCTATAAGATTTCTGTTGCTGTTTGTCTGCATGGTGTTAGCGGTTTTCAACCAGGGTATGGTCTTTGCTTCAACCCTCGGCAACGTCCCGGAGCCGGAGATATCCGACAATAGCCTCAAGGATGCCGATGCAGGCCATAGTGCTGCCATACCACCCAAATCGGGTAAGAGGGCAGACTTTAACGGTGACGGCAAGAGCGACATCCTCTGGCAGAACATCTCTACCGGCCAGGTAGTCATCTGGCTACTGGATGATGACGAGATAGCAACAGGAGGATCGCCAGCTACAGTATCAGACTTGACATGGCAGATAAAAGGAACGGGTGACTTCAACGGCGATGGCAAGAGCGATATTGTCTGGCAAAACACCACCAGCGGTCAGGTAATTATCTGGCTCATGGACGGATATACAATAACCTTGGGTGGTTCGCCATCCACTGTCCCTGACATGACCTGGCAGATAAAAGCGGTGGCTGACTTAAATGCCGATGGCAAGAGTGATATTCTCTGGTACAACACCGTGACAGGTCAAGTGGCCATCTGGATAATGAATGGAACTGTCATTGTCAGCGGTGGATTCCCTGGGATTGTGAGCGACTTAAACTGGCAAATTAAAGCCACCGGTGACTTCGATGGCGATGGCAAGGCAGACATCCTCTGGCAAAACACGGCCAGTGGTCAAATTGTTGTCTGGCTTATGAATGGCACAGTGATACACAGTTCAGGCTCTCCGGGAGATGCCGCATCTCAATGGTTGATAGTAGATACCGGTGACTTCGATGGCGATGGCAAGGCAGACGTACTCTGGCAAAACACGGTCAGTGGTCATGCAGCCATCTGGTTTATGAATGCCTCAATGGTGATCAACGGAGGTGTAGTTGCTGTGGTTGCAACCCCATGGCTGGCCAAAGGAGTGCGTGACTTCAACGGCGATGGCAAGGGAGATATCCTGTGGCAAAACCCATCTACCGGTGAGGTGGTCATCTGGTTTATGAACGCTGCGACAATCACCGGCGGCGGCTCCCCTGGGACCATACAGTCACCCTGGCAGATAAAGTACTGACCACAAACACATCCAAAAAACACTCCGTAGTTTAGTCGAATCCCCCTCCACCCCGACCACAGAGGGAGGAGGGGGTTCCAAAAAACACCTGCTTAATCTTTTCACCCGGAATACATTCACTACAGTGGTGCCGACGTAAAAAAATTTGCTTATAAACACTTCAGTCAATATGCTAAAATTAGGAGACTATGTTTTGTTTGTAACTATTTTGGAGGACATGTATGACTATCACAGAGAAGATTCTCGCTGCACACGCCGCAAAGCAGGAGGTTGAGCGTGGGGAGCTGATCAACGCCAAGGTTGACCTGGTTCTGGCCAACGATATAACGGCCCCCATCGCTATCCAGGAATTCCGGAAGATAGGGGCCAAGGGCGTCTTTGACAAGGACAGGGTGGTGTTTGTCTCCGACCACTTTGCCCCGCAGAAGGACATCAAGGCGGCAGAACAGTGCAAGGAACTCAAGGACTTTGCACGGGAGTACGACATGAGCCTGTTTTTTGACGTGGGCCGAATGGGGGTTGAACATGCCCTGCTGCCCGAGCAGGGATTGGTCGTTGCCGGAGACCTGGTCATTGGGGCAGACAGCCACACCTGTACGTATGGGGCATTGGGGGCGTTTTCCACGGGCGTGGGGTCCACCGATGTTGCCGCGGCCATGGCCAGTGGGCAGTGCTGGTTTAAGGTGCCGGAATCGATGAAGTTCGTCTACCACGGGAAGTTGAACAAGTGGGTCGGCGGTAAGGACCTGATCCTGCACACCATCGGCGATATCGGCGTGGATGGTGCCCTGTACATGGCAATGGAGTTTGAGGGTGAGGTGATAAGCGCCATGCCCATGCACCACCGCCTGACCATGTGCAACATGGCAATAGAGGCTGGCGGAAAAAGCGGCATCATCGTCCCAGATGACACCACGCGCGCATACCTCAATGACAGGGCCAAACGACCATGCACTTTTTACACCTCCGGCAAAGAGGCAACCTACTTCGACGTCAGAGACTACGACTGCTCACGGATACAACCAACCGTGGCCTGCCCGCACCTGCCCTCCAACGTGCGTCCGGCAAGCGAACTGACCAACGTGACCATTGACCAGGTGGTCATCGGTTCATGCACAAACGGTCGCCTCGAAGACCTCAGGGAGGCCGCAGCCGTTATAAAGGGGCGGAAGGTCAACACAAACGTTCGCCTCATTGTCATCCCAGCCACGCAGGCCATCTACATGGAGGCCATGAGGGAAGGGCTACTGGAGGTGTTTATAGAAGCCGAGGCTGCAGTATCAACTCCAACGTGCGGCCCATGTCTGGGCGGACACATGGGAATACTGGCAAAGGGAGAAAGGGCCATCGCCACTACCAACAGAAACTTTGTCGGCAGAATGGGACATCCACAGAGCGAAGTTTACCTGTCAAATCCGGCCGTAGCCGCCGCATCAGCCGTACTTGGAAGGATCGGACTGCCACAGGAGCTGGGACTGTAAAACAACTACACTTTTCTACCCACCCTCTCTTGTTAAGTACTTGCCCATAATTATACGTAAGGAAGTAAAGAAGGGGGCGGCTCGCCCCCCTCAGACCCCCCTGCAAGGGGACCAGTCCCCTTGACCCCATTATTCTTATCCCTAATGTTCTAAACATTTATGCTCCGTTATTTGTCATTCCCAACTGTTGATGTCCTTGTTGTCGCCATCTCCGCCCTCTTTGTTGTCGGCGCCATAGGAGAAGATATCATAATCGCCATTAGTACCGGGATAGACGTAGTGATAGGGCTGTTTCCAAGGATCAAGGGGGACTTTCTTCTTCAGATAGGGGCCATCCCATCCATCGGCGCCGGGGTTGGTGCGCAGGGCCTCAAGACCTTCCTCGTTGCTGGGGAACCGACCGGTATCGACCTTAAATTGCTCGATGCCCTGAGATAATAACTCGATCTGTGTCTTTGCAGCCGCCTGCTTACCCTTGCCAACCTTCGAAAACACCCTCGGTCCAACCAGGGCCGCCAATAACCCTAATATCACCATCACAACAAGCAGCTCTATCAACGTAAAACCACCCTTATCACTCATTACCCTGTCACGGGTCAATATCCCTCTAAGCCTCTTCAATCTCAATACCTCCAATCTATAACCAAATATACATCATTATATGTATGATAACAAAATGACGGAAAGAAATGACAGATATCCAAGTAGCTCACATTGTTACCCAATTATTACGAACAACGTTTACCCTCCAAATATCTCTATCGTAATCAAAACTAAAAAATACGTATCTCATTGCTATTTATACTCCTTTAACGTTTGATTGCTGCAGGATATGCAGTATTTTTATTACACTTTCGATTAGCTCTTCAATGGTAGAATCTTTATCTCCGAGTTTTTGAAACAGAGACTTTATTTTATCGTTATCGCCATAGAATTCACCAAAGTTATCATTAACTCTTTTCCATAACTCCTCAGCAGCAAAACCCGTTGCTCCGACAGGTATAACATTTAATCCATGCTCGATAGCAATATTAAACTCTTTTAATACACCATCAGCTATAACTTCTCTACCATCTTCTTTAATCTTATTACCAAAAATAAAAATAGCCACACCTGTATTTGAAATCATCTCATGTCTATACTTGCTAAATAATTCTTCCCGTTGTTCAGGCGATGTTGTACTTGATGTTTGGGGGAAAGGATACAACATGATATGTTCGTCTAAATGTCTATACCTGGTGGAAAAAATATATTCCAATGCTCCGGTGATAACCGTAGAACCAATACCTAATCCGTAACCTGAAACAAGTTTGTTTCCCTCTGAGGCTAATTTATGACTCAAATCCTTGACGAATTTTAGAGCTTTTCCTGTTTCCCAATCGCCATAGCTATTTGCACTTCCAGAGATAAAGACTATCTTTTTCCTGTATAGCTTCTCAACTTGCTCTAAAATACCGGTTATTTCAGTGTATTCATCAACTAAAACTACATTTATTGAATATCTCTGTAAATCCTTTATTCTTAAATCTTGTTTGGTCTGATCGTAAATAAACTTGTCTCTATCGTTTGCATAAATTTTATCGTTTTTGTTCACTTTTCTGAAAATACAATAATGTTCTCTTTTGTTATGTCCCAATAATATTTTTATTCTACTAAGTATATAATGTATCCTCTTTAAATTTCAAGGTAAACACTTTTTTACCCTGGAGACAATCCTTCTGTTTTACTTCTGATGATATCAGATAAGGCTGTCATTTTAAATTGTCTGCTTATCCTATCCGATATGTATTTATAGGCATTCACTCCCAACTTTTTAGCAGTTCTGATAACTGATAAAAAAGTATCCTTTGCCTTTGTACCTTCGTCTGTTTTTGTCTGTAAACTCACATCTCGTAACCTTACCTGAACTCTTGCTTCCAGTTCTGTACCATTATTGTGCAACGGTATCTGTGGGTATTTCAGTACCTTTAGCATTTCCTCTTTTTTTGCAAATGTCTTCAATATCCTCTCATCCAACTCCCTATATCCTGTCTGTTGCCAGAATATTCTGTCAAACTCCTCGTCTAATACCTTTGCTACTTCTTCAGAGGGATTTTCCTGATACCTTAATAATTTCTTATAGTATCCCCAGTATTGCTCTAAAAATAGAGATACCTTTCGTTTATACTCGGAGATAATTGGCATTAGCTTCTTGTAATGCCTACCTTCATGAACCCAACATAATCCTAAATCCTCAGTTATTAACTTAAATTGAGGTGCGTCATCACATACCAAGACCTTTACAACTTCTGCGCCTGTCTCTGCTCTATAAGCACCTATCGCTGCCGCCTCTAATATCCTCACCCTGGTAATACTGCCTATCTCAACATTGACTATATCATCCAATATCTTGTTTATTTCAG
>NZ_JMFO01000002.1 GCF_000714715.1 Candidatus Magnetobacterium casense | reverse complement strand
GAAGATACGTGAGGGTTCAGACCATCCCGACCGCGATGCTCAGTTTAGATACATAAACGAGCAAGTGGTTGATTTCCAACAGCGTCAAGAACCAGTAATATCTGTGGACACCAAAAAGAAGGAACTTGTAGGTGATTTTAAAAATGCGGGACGTGAATGGCAACCGATGGGACAACCCGATGTGGTACGGGATCATGACTTTGCCGACAAGGAACTTGGTAAGGTCAATCCCTATGGGGTATACGATCAAGGCGCAAATATAGGCTGGGTAAGTGTTGGTACAGATAACGATACTTCGGAGTTTGCAGTGGAAAGTATCCGCCGCTGGTGGCGTAAAATGGGGTGTGAACATTATCCCAATGCTAAAACACTTCTCATTACTGCTGATTGCGGGGGCAGTAATGGCTATCGTGTCCGTTTGTGGAAGGTTGCACTCCAACGTTTTGCAAACGAAACAGGTTTAAACATATCGGTTTGTCACTTTCCACCGGGAACCAGCAAATGGAATAAAATAGAACATAGAATGTTCTGCCATATAAGCATGAACTGGCGTGGTAAGCCTTTGACAAGCCATGAGATAATCGTAAATCTAATAGGTAGCACCACAACAAATAAGGGTTTAAAGATCAAGGCAGAACTGGATACAACTGCTTACTCAAAGGGAATTAAGGTGTCTGATGAAGAATTTGACAAAGTTAATTTAACTAAGGCTTCATTTCATGGTGAATGGAATTATACTATAGCACCTAATTGTTCAAGTTAATTATGGACAGTTACTTAGTGCTGGATGTCCTGTTTTCATTTCCCTCATTTGCTATAAAACCTATTGGTTGCATATTTCTGTATGATGATACGACAAGTATATTAAAGATGGTAGCAATAAAAAACTTTCCTACTGCGCTATTAGAGCCATGTAAGGAAATTCAGACAGGAAAGTGCCTGTGTGGGTTAGCGGTATTAAAAAAGAGACTGATATATAAGGATCGTTTTGACAGTGAACACGTGATCTGCTATGAAGGTATGCCGGATCATGGTCATTATTGTGCACCGGTTATAATGGAAGACAGGGTGGTAGGTGTCATCAATGTATATGTTGACGTTGGGCATAAGAAGAGCAAGACAGAGGAGCAATTATTGTTGATGCTTGCAGATACATTGGCGGCTATAATTGAACGCAGGATGACTGATGAGAAGCTCGAATATATGGCAAACTACGATGCGCTGACAGGGATACCAAACAGGACGCTATTGTTTGACAGATTAACCCAAAGCATAAGTCAATCAAAGCGTTATAAGGACAAGACGGCTGTTTTGTACATAGACCTTGATAAATTCAAGGCCATCAACGATAAACACGGACATGATGCAGGTGATGTCGTGTTAAAAAAAGCCACTGACAGGCTTAAACGCTCCGTAAGAGATGTAGACACAATAGCCAGATTAGGAGGGGATGAGTTTGCTATAGTGGTCAGAGGCTTCAATAAGCTGGATGAGCTGACGGAGCTGTGCAACAGGATAATTGACGAGATAGACAGGCCTATGGAATATAAGGGAAAAACGTTATTAGTCAATGCCAGTATCGGCATAAGCGTATATCCAAGAGATGGCAGTGATAGCATGTTGCTTCTAAAAAAAGCCGATACTGCCATGTATAACGCAAAGACGTCTTTAGGCAGCAATTTTTTATTTTATGAAGACAACATGGGTGAAAATCTAAGGGAGAGAGATTCACTGGAAGAAGATATAAACTATGCCATAGCAAACAACCAATTTGTACTGTACTATCAACCCATGATAGACCTTAGAACCGGCAAGACAACGGCAGTAGAGGCATTAATACGTTGGAACCATCCGGTATTTGGCATGATATACCCTGACAGATTTATCTCCCTGGCAGAGGAGGCAGGGCTGGGTATAGATATAGACCGATGGGCAATAAGGACGGCGATTGAGCAGAATACCTTGTGGCATGAAAAAGACGTACCTTTGCTAAACATAGCCGTCAATGTCACATGTAACAACTTCCAGCGAAATGACTTTGTTGATACTGTCATTCATCTGTTGTTGGAGAGACAAATGGACCCTGCGTTTCTCGAAATTGAGATAACCGAGTGTATTGTCAACCAGAACATAGAGCAGACCACAAAGGTTTTAACCCAGCTTAGTAACGCAGGGATCAAGGTGTCACTGGATGAATTTGGTGCAGGTTACTCGTCTTTGATTTATTTGAAGCGTCTGCCCTTCAATAAGATAAAACTGGATAAGTCTTTTATCACGGATGTAACACATAATCAAGACGCACTGGTAATAGTAAAGACCATAATAGATATGGCACACAATCTGAAAAAACCCGTAGTAGCAGAAGGAGTTGAGATGCAAGAGCAGTTGGAATTGCTCAAGTCACTAGACTGTGACGAGGCGCAAGGTTATTTGTTTAGCAAGCCTCTCGGTGCCGAAGATTTTGTGGTGTTTGAGAGGGAAGGTATCCTCTTAAAAAAGCATGGTAAGCATAACTCAGAATCTTAACTTGCGCGGGAAGGGGTCAAGGGGGCTGGCCCCCTTGCGGGGGGTTCTGAAGGGGGCGGAGCCGCCCCTTTCTTGTCTTAGAATGTTACCATGAAATATAAAGAAGATACGGGATAAGGTTAATTAATGGCTATAATTGAGATACTCAGGGATGACCTGATCAACCAGATAGCGGCCGGCGAGGTGATAGAGCGTCCGGCGTCGGTGGTCAAGGAGCTGGTGGACAACGCCCTCGATGCCGCCAGCACGGATATAAGGGTGGACATACTCCTGGGCGGCAAGCGTCTGATACGGGTCTGCGACAACGGCTGCGGGATGGACAGAGAAGACGCCATCAGGTGCATACAAAGACACGCCACAAGCAAGATCAAGGAGGCCGAAGACCTGTTTAACATCACCACGATGGGTTTCAGGGGCGAGGCGCTCTCCTCAATTGCCGCCGTCTCCAAGTTGACCATATCAACGGCGCTGAACAGTCCGTCCGTGCCCTCGGAGGGGACGTTTATAGAGGTTCACGGCGGCGTAGTCAAGGACGTTAGGGACAAGGTCACATCGGGAACTACCATTGAGGTCAGAGACCTCTTCTACAACACCCCCGTGCGAAAGAGATTTCTCAAGGGCACGTCTACTGAATTGTACCACATCACGGAGACCGTCACGCAGGTGGCGCTTATAAATCCACAGAGACGCCTTTCCCTGTACATCGACGAAAAGGAGGCGCTGAGTCTGCCTGCTGCATCGGGCATAGACGAGCGGATTGCCATGCTCTACGGAAGCGACTTTCTGCGGGCGCTGCTCCCCTTTGAGGTCAGCGGGGATGGTTTGAGCATCCGAGGGTTTGTCTCAAGGGCCGAAAGTGCCAGAAAGTCACGCTCACACCAGTACATCTTTGTCAACAATCGCTGCATCAGAGACAACGTCATAAGACATGCGGTGTATCAGGGGTTTAAGGACATCCTGCGTGAGGGTGCGCATCCCGTGTTTTTCCTCTACATAGAGTCAGACCCCGCCACGGTCGATTGCAACGTACATCCCACAAAGCAGGAGATACGCTTTCTACACAAGGACTACATATACCAGCAGGTGATAACCGGCGTAAAGGGGGCCATCAGGCAAGGCAACGACCACAGGGCTAATCCTGCCCAGTCCCAAGCTCAATCTGCGTCTACCCCGCTGTCGTCATCGCCGTCAATACCGTCGTCAAAGCCAACTCCCGCAACCGTTGAGGCAGGGCCGTTCAAGTATAAACCAAAGGAACAGTCCCCCGAGTGCGTGGTCAGAGAATCCGCCCCCCTGCCATACACACCCTCCAGGGACTACCTCTACCTTGGGGACGTCTTTGTGGCATATGCCGACAGGGACCGTTTGGTCATCGCCGACCACCACGCAGCACACGAACGGGTGATGTATGAGCGGCTCAGGGATGGCGTGGGACTTGTGACTAACCGTTTGCTGTTTCCGATCCAGTTGAAGCTGCCATTGAAGGAGTTTTCGCTGTTGCGTCTGAACATGGACAAGGTGCGACAGATGGGCATTGAGATCGAGGAGTTTGGTGCCGATACGTTTATAATCAGGGGGGTGCCGGCTGAACTCAAGGGTGTTGATATCTCTGCCGTGTTATCGGATATAGCCTCCAGCATGATTGATACAAGCGCTGTCAGTCCCACGGATGACATCAAGGACGTCATGGCAAAGCGCATTGCCTGTCATAGTGCAGTGCGCGGGCGGGTTGTGTTGTCATCGGAGGAGTTAAATGCGCTTTTTAGGCAGTTGGTGTCAACAAACGACCCACATCATTGCCCCCACGGTCGTCCAACGCAGGTGTATCTCTCCCACGACGACCTCAGGAAGATGTTTAAGCGCAAGTAGAGAAAACAGAGATAGAAGGTTTTGTGTTATACTGAAATAATACAGTTTTTTTCAGGCATGATAATTAAAGTTGTACACCCTTTGCAGGGAGGACGGGACTACGACAGGGTTAGACCTGAATGAAACCCGGTATTACGATTGTAACGGTCATAAAGTTGATCGTTGGTCACAGCTTAGGGACGATGGTTTTGATGTACCGTCTGACGGCTACTGGTCCTCTACTACCTACGCTAGCAGTACGAGCCGCGCATGGTTCGTCCACATGGTCGACGGCAGCGTCTACGCCGGCTACAAGTCCGACTACGGCCTCTACGTTTGGCCAGTTCGTTCCGGGCATTGATGATTGGGTCATTCGGTCATTTGGTTCTTTATCTTTTGGGTGCAGGGCTAAAGCCCTGCCCACTTTTTTTGCAGGCTGTTGGGTTGCACATAATTTTACCATAACATTAGTCTCCGCCTAAGATGTCTCGCCGTGCAGTTGCCAAATGAGAGTGGGACGTGTTATTGTAGAAATAGAAGACACGAAGGGAGGATTATAACCGAACGCAAATACCCACGCTGTTAGGGGTGCCGTGGTTTAGGTCAGCCCTTTATGGTACGATAACTTAAATCCTTATGAGATTAGAGGTGCCGTTATGAAAGTAGAATTAACCCCTGATGCCGCCCAATGGGTGGAAACTGAGCTTGCTGCCGGCAACTTTCCAACAGCGGAGGATGCCGTTGGCTACGCTATCAATCATGCTAAAATAGCCAAACTTCGCGCCGAGCTTGAAGCCGCCGAAGCGGAAGGAGGCAGGTTTACGTCAGACGAGGTAAGACGCTTTGTACGCGAGCAGCTTGATCGTGCTGCGCTATCAAACGTACAATAAATGCCACGTCTTGTTTATACGGCAGCGGCTCGACGCGACATGTTTGATATAGCTACCTATATCGAGAGCGAGAGTGCCAGCCGTGCCGTTGCCGAAAGATTTACAGACAGGCTTACCGATTATTGCGAACAAATTGCAAAACTGCCTAGCCTGATAGGTCGGGCACGACCAGAATATGGGCACAATTACCGCAGTGTTACCTATGGCAGCTATGTTATTTTCTTTCGTTATACCGATGAAGACGGCCTACGCAGCCATTTGTATGTGATAGAGAAAGATAGCCGTGAAGAAGGTGCCGAAAGAAACACAAAGTACATATTCATAAAATCATTTCTTGACAAGAACAAACAGATAAACTTCATGTCTGTCACTATTCAACGAGAAGGCAAGGAGATAGTAATAAGTTCATATCGCAGAGGGTTACATGCTCTTATCAAGGATATCGAGGGGAGCAGAACGCTATATGTTTCTGGTGCCAACGCCAAGACAGCCGACTCTGCCCCGCTGGAGCGTCCTACCATTACAGACGGGCCCCTTTACAGGCGGGCCCCTTTACAGGCGGGCCCCTTTACAGGCGGGCCCCTTTACAGGCGGGCCCCTTTACAGGCGGGCCCCTTTACAGGCGGGCCCCTTGATACTTGATACCTCTACTTTACCACACCATGACGAGTATGTCAAGGGGACAGCAAGGATGGCAGCGATAAACATACCTCGCCAGTGCAGTTGCAGAATGAATGCGGGACGTGGTATTGTAAATGTAGACGATATGAAGGGAGGATTATAGCGATGCAAATGATATTGGAAGCAAGGGTTGGCAACTTAGAGATGCTCATGGCAGAGGTGATAGAGCTTTGCAGGGAGTTGAAGCTCGAGGCAGCGGAGCGTGATCGGAGGGATGAGGAACGTAATCGGAGGGAGAAGGAGGAGAAAGCAGAGCGGGATCGGAAGGAGGCGGAGCAGGCTCAGAGGGAGAAGGAGGAAAAAGCAGAACGGGATCGGAAGGAGGCGGAGCAGACTCAGAGGGAGAAGGAGGAGAAAGCAGAGCAGGATCGGAAGTGGCAGGAATACATTCGGCAAGAGAAGGAGGCAATGGAAGCCTTCCGGCAAGAGATGAGAGAGAAGGATGCTCGTTTCAAGGAGTGGCTTGAACAGGACAAAGAGGAAAGGGAAAAAGCACGTAAGGCATTCGAGCGGCAGGTTAATAAAGCAATTGGTGATAGTTCTAACAAATTCGGAACTCTCGTTGAAAATTTAATAGCGCCTGGAGCAAAACCACTAATAAGACAATATTTTAAGTGTGAACCCGATGATTTTCGTGTAAGAGCCATGAAACGGAATGGGGGTAAAAAGTGTGAGGTTGACGTCTTGCTCATCTGCGAAGATAAGGCATTCATGATAGAGGTAAAATCTAAACCTGATGACCGAGACGTCATGAAGATACTTGCTAAGGCGAAGACACTAACGACCTTTTTCAACGAGTGTGTCGGTAAGCAAATAATCCCCATGTTGGCAAGTACATTTATTGAGGAAGACATTATCAACCTTGCAACAAGCAACGGACTGCATGTTGTCGCATACAGACAGTGGGAGTACCTCGACATCCTTAATTTCGATGCGATAAACGAAAAGAACAAAGACAAAGATACCCCTCTGACCTAAAACTGAAGTTGTCGTACAGACACCTGACAGTCTCTTTTTTTAAAGTGAATAGGCCTCAGAGTCTTTCCTTATGAGCTACGTCTTTATCTTGGAGCACACATAAATTTACCATAACCTTGGGGTTTGTCTGAAATTACATGCTTACAACGAGGTAACATTGTCGATCAAAATATCCCACGGCACGGTTGCCAAACGCCGATGGAACATGCTATTGTAGAAATATAAGACACGAAGGGAGAATTATAACCCAACGCAAATACCCACGCTGTTAGTGGTGCCGTGGTTTAGTTCCGCCCTTTATGGTACGATAACTTAAATCCTTAATATGGACACAATTACCGCAGTGTTACCTATGGCAGCTATGTTATTTTCTTTCGCTATGCCGATGAAGACGGCCTGCGCAGCCATTTGTATGTGGTTCATATCGTACATGGCGCGCGTGATCTTGATACTTATTTTATCCGGTCTTTACAAGAACACTATGATTTCGCACTTTCTGGATTCCTGCTTATGCAGGAATGACATAGAACAGCCAAAATCGCCATTTACTGTCATTCCCGTGAAAACGGGAATCCATTTTCAAGAACTGCATAAAATGCTGGTTTATAAAAAAGTGCGAAAGTATAGAAGAACAGACAGATAAACTTCATATCTGTAACTATTCAACGAGAAGGCAAGGAGATAGTTATAAGTTCATATCGCAGAGGGTTACATGCTCTTATCAAGGATATCGAGGGGAGCAGGACGCTTAATATGTTTCTGGTGCCAACGCCAAGACAGCCGACTCTGCCCCGCTGGAGCGTCCTGCCATTACAGGCGGGCCCCTTGATACTTGATACCTCTACTTTATCCACACCATGACGAGTATGTCAAGGGGACAGCAGGTACAGGGCAGGGCTAAACATACCTTCGTAGCACAGTTGCAGAATGAGTGCTGGGGGTGCTATTATAAATGTATACGATATGAAGGGAGGATTATTAGTTGACAATGTCACATTACAATTTTTGCAACTAAAAAATTTTACTTCTTATGGTAATTAACAAGTGTGAAATAATGGGGTCAAGGGGACTTCTTCGTGCCCGGGGCGGGTGCGATTTTTATGGCAGTGGTGCCTCACCCCCTGGAGCGCCAAGAAGCGGAGCCGCCACTTTCTTGTATTGCACACAATCGAAACTTATTTATGGGCAGGTAAACAGGGTTTGAATGAATCGGTTATTTCGGTGAGGGACGTCCACAAGACCTACGGCAAGGTCATGGCGGTGAGGGGGATATCGTTTGAGGTCAGGGGTGGGGCGTGCGTTGGGCTTTTGGGGCCTAACGGGGCCGGCAAGAGTACGCTGATGAAGATGATCTATGGCAAGTCGCTCAGGGATGAACACCCCGGCAGCGCCATCTCCGTCTTTGGCTACGACCCCATGTACGATGAACTGAAGATCAAGAGCATCTGTGGCGTTGTACCGCAGGAGGATAACCTAGACGTCGAACTCAACGTTGTAGAGAACCTGATGACGTTTTGCAAGTTCTATGGCCTCAGACGACGTGAGGCGTTAAAAAGAATCGACGAACTGCTTGATATCATGGAACTCTCTGACAAGCGCGATGCCAGGATCAGGAGTCTCTCCGGTGGTATGAAGAGGCGGTTAATCATAGCGCGTGCCCTTATCAACAATCCACGGCTATTGATCCTGGATGAGCCAACCACGGGCCTAGACCCGCAGGTGCGACACTTCATGTGGAACAAGCTCAGGCAAATGAAAAAAGACAACCTTACGATCCTGCTCACTACGCACTACATGGAAGAGGCGTTTCAGTTGTGTGATGACCTCGTCATCGTCAACGAAGGTCAAAAGGTCATCCAGGGCAATCCCAACGAGTTGTTGCAGCGTCACATCGAACGCTACGTCCTGGAGCTGCGTCAGCCGCACGTCGTACAGCGAATCAGCGACCACATAGACAGCCTCAATCTGCGCTCAGACCACGCCCACGGCACTACGCACGTATACTCCAACAGCATAGACCCCCTGCAGGACATCATCAAAACCCTCAACAGCGACGACTACTACCTGCGTCAGGCAAACCTCGAAGACCTCTTCCTCAAGGCCACGGGAAGGTCCCTCAACGAAACACAGTAGCCACACTACCCACCGGTATCTCTCTAAAGTTAGAGAATTTATATGAGGTTTATTAATTTGACAATGTCACATTATAGTAAAATCGGGGGTTTAAGAGATTGTCTGAACCAGGATTACACAGATTAAAGGATTTACAGGATGTCAGGTATAAGGTTTTTTTTAACATAAATCTTGATAATCCCTTAATCCGTTAAATCGTGGTTCAGACATTTTTAGTTGTAAGAAATGGAATATGACATTTTCACGGTAAAGAAAAAAGAAGGGGGCGGCTCCGCTACCCCTCAGAACCCCCTGCAAGGGGAGGGGTGAGCCACCCTGGGCACGAAGAAGTCCATATCCTATAAGAACTACACAGGTGCAGGGATTTGCCCGATCATGGTTTTGATGATCTCTTTTCTGGTCTGGGCGTCAAAGTCCTCTTTAAACAGGACTCTGTGTACAATCGTGTACTGTGCGAGTTCCTTAACGTCCTCCGGGATGACAAAGTCTCGGCCACTGATAAAGGCATTTGCCCTGGCCGTGGCGGTCATGGCCAATGCCCCGCGCGTGGAGATGCCCGATGCAAGGTACTTATGGGTTCGGGAGGCCTCCACTATGTCTATGATGTAGGCCAGTATTTTTTCCGAAACGTGGACGTTGTTGCGGATGTCCTGCTGTATTTGCAGTGTATGTTCCTTGTCGATAACCGGCTTCATGTTGTAGAGTTCCTGGCGTCTGCTACCCCCGCGCAGGATGTCCAGCTCCGACTCCCTGTCGGGATAGCCTATGCTTATCTTGAGCATAAACCGGTCCATCTGAGACTCCGGCAGCGGAAAGGTGCCATACTGCTCCAATGGATTCTGCGTGGCCAGGACAAAGAATGGTCGTGATAGCTGATACGTCTTTTCCTCTATCGTGACCTGCTTCTCCCCCATGGCCTCTAACAGGGCACTCTGCGTCTTAGGCGTGGCACGGTTGATCTCATCAACCAGGACGATGTTGCTAAAGATCGGTCCGTGATGAAACTCAAACTCGCCCTTGTTCTTGTTGTAGATGGATAAGCCGGTTATATCTGAAGGCAAGAGGTCGCTGGTACACTGCACTCGCCCAAAATTCAACCCCAGAGACTTGGCTATGCCAATGGCCATCGTGGTCTTGCCCAGCCCCGGCAGGTCTTCTATCAGCAGATGACCACGCGAAAAAAAGGCTACCAAAGACAACCGCAACGCCCTCTCCTTCCCCTGCAAGTAGAACAATAACGACTTGATCAGCTGATTTATCTTTCCGTTGTCTGTATCCACAGAATTTCCACAAGCAAGCGTGCTATTTCTTGCGATTAGTCTTTTTTGTTTCCTTTGTGGATTGACTGCTCTTGTCGATTTCCCTTACGAGGTCGTCGGCCTTAAATGCCCCTCGCAGCACCCTGCCATCGGGCATGACGACTGCCGGAGTGCCGGTTAAACCGAGTTTTTCAGCCAGCTTTATGTTATCGTCAATTGCGCTTGTTTCGCAGCCAGGCTCTGGAAGCTCCTTGCCTTCAAAGGCATCGTCCAGCAGCTTCAGCGATTTTTCGCACGCTACGGCCTTTGTCTTCTTGTACGACGTCGGATGTATCGCCGTCAGGGGAAACAGTATGACGTGGATGCTAATGTCTTTTCTCTTTTCAATTAACGCCTTTAATTCCCCGTGCAACTGCTTACAGAACGGACATTCGGGGTCGGTAAATACAATCAATTTTATTTTAGCATTACCGGCTCCCATCAGGAGGCTGTTCTTGAGCGGGATCGTAGAGACATCCACCTTGTTTACCTCTGTGAGTCTGTCTTCGGTCAGATTGTGCTTTGTCTTTATCTTTACGATATTGCCTATGAGGATGTTTTCTTTGGAGTAATCCATGTATGCGATGACACGGTTTTTGCCCGTGTTTATAGTGATCTCCCACAGTCCCTTGGACGGTGACTGCTGAACGGCCTCAACCGTTGCAGCCGGGGCAAAGTCCTTTAGCAGTTGTCCGGCTTCCTGCACGTTGAGCTTGTGACACGAGGCACAGTTCTCATCACACCCACCAAAGGCAAGCACCTCATCGACAACATAGAAACACCCAATGCCCAGAAACACCATCAGTAAAACCACGATTGCTATATTAGATTTCATCATATGACACTATACCACATATGAACAGGTTGTGTCAACAGGGCAAATTGTCTCTTACGAAAGTTCCCCAACTTTTTATGCACCCATTGTTCGTTGCATTTTTCTTGCTGACCGTGATATATTAGTCTGATAGCACGATACGCTAAATCTGAAGATGGAGTGATTTAGATGGATACGAATTCAATTGTATATGCAATCGCAGGGTTTCTTATACCTTATCTCCCCTACCTGACGGGACGGCTAAAGACCGACAAGGTTGAAGATACATATGCACTGCGCTGGGCTACGGCCATATGGGATAAAATCAAGGACGAACTCAAGACCAAACCTGCCCTGAAAGAGGCCATAGGTGATGTCTCAGATAACATCTACGACGATGATGCCCGCAGCGCCTTCCGCCTTCAGCTCAAAAAGCTGCTGATGCAGAGACAGGATGTCCTTGAGAGTCTCTCCGGCCTGTGGACGGAGCTAAATGCACGTGGTGTCCATGCGGTATTGGACAGGGAACTGGCATCGGCCCAATGGCTGGACGTCCTGAAGGGGTCTGACGATGTCCTCCAGCGCCTGGAGATGATACGCCTGCTCAGAACGGGGGTGCCACCTCAACAGATAGTGGCCAGATTTCACACAGACCTCAAGTACCTCTATCGGGTACACTCGGCATTTACGCTCAGTGGGGTCTACGGCATACTCTCCGGCTCAAACATACGGCACTGGATGGATGGCCTCAACCCCGATGACCCCTTCCTTAGACGCCTGGAGATGATACGCCTGCTGCGCAGCGGTACACCCGTAGAAACTATAGCCACCGAGTACAACGCCACAAAGGAATACATCTACAGACTCAACGACCGCTTTACCCGCTCAGGCACCCTGGGTATATTCACAGAAGACGATATGCTGAGGTATCGCTCCTTTAACCCCAGACTCATACGCGTATGCTCGTTTAACCTCCACGGTCTGCACGATGAAAACCCCCTGCGCCTCAAACGCATTGCCAACGAGCTATCCGTCTTTGACCCCGAACTCTGCGCCTACCAGGAGGTCATAAGCGGTGCCGGAATACAAGAAACAAGCGCACAGATAGCAACCTGGATGACCAAGATCACTGGCTGCTACTATAGAACACACTATGCCTACTGTCACCAGTTTATGGATAAGTATCCCGAAGGAGTGGCGGTATCGGCCAAGGCCCAACTGGTCAACGTGCAGCGCATAGACCTCAACAACGATCTGACCGACAACGTCCGTCCGCTGATGGAGCGCTATGCCGCCACGGCTGATATTGACTTGTATGGCGCCAGGGTCGTCTTTGCCTCCGTGCACCTTGACCACGGCGACAATCCAAATATCCAGCTTGCACAGGCGGAGAAACTGCTCAAGGAACTCAAACTCCGTTACCAGCACAGTGACTACCTCTGCACGATCATCGCAGGGGACTTTAACAGCAAGGAAAACTCTCCGGTCATGCAATATCTCACCGAAGAGGGTTACGCAGATACCTACAGACAGTGTCATCGCCTTGGCGGTGATACCTTTCCGACAACCAATCCATTCGCCAGGATTGATTACATAATGGTAAAAGGGAATGTCAGGGTAAAGGCGGCTGAACTCATACTCAATGACCCTGAACTCAGTGACCATATCGGATTGCTGGCCGTTATAGAATAATAAAAAAATACATAACATTTAGGAGTGTGTGAAATGCCTCATCGTCGTGGAAACTTTGTTTTGGCTTATCAATGGGACCATCACTGTCATGAGCTTTTTGAAGCGACAAAGGGTAAGTTTCAGCATGTACTCAGAGAGCTTGGTGAGCTGGACCATCAGGATGTCCCCAATGCGCAGGAGTTGCTGTTTTATTTCAAAAAGTGGCACTACAATCAAGACCTCTTTAACTGCACCATAGGAGATATAGACAGAAAGATTCATGTCATCAACTCCCTGGGGTACCGGGGATATGGTGTCAACATAGAACTGTTAAACGCCCTGGGTGCCCTGAAAAAAGACTACGAAGGGCACATCCGCTGGCGTCTGGAGGAAACCTTCAAGCGGCATCTGGGCCTGTTGCAAGAGACCATCGACATCGATGACAGACAACTGCAGTCAATGGACACTTTCTACATCATCACGCACCTGTGTGACACGCTGGGCTGGACCGAAGAAGACCACCTGCCCGCCGCGTGTCGCCATGTAAGACTCGATCTCGACCTGTACTTCCGGATCATGGCCGAGGAGACCCCATGGACCGTCAACACCGCTATATTTCAAAAGCTGTTTCTGCACCTGGGATGTTCCTCTATGACGATTATGAAGGGAACCGTCGGACACGAGGACACACTTTCTCCAAAGGAGCTGAAGGTCATTGGCAATAGCAACTTCATCGAAATGTATAAGGAGACCTTTTCTAACCTCCACACCTTTACGGATATCAACATCGACTTGCTCAAGCGCATCCACCTGACATTCTCCAAGGGACTGGTGCCCAATGCGGGCAACTTCAGACCATACGACTTCCCCGACAGAAACGGCGTCACGTGCGAGTTCGGAAACTTTACCAGGGAAATATCCGACTTGGGCTACGTCCTGTGGGAGACCGGGCAGAGCTTTCACAACCTCGATTCATTTGTCTATGACCTCTCTCGCTCATACTACATGTTTATCGGCATACACCCCTTCTGGGACTCCAACGGTCGCGTGGGAAAGTGCTTCCTCAACTACATGCTCCTGAAAAAGGGACTCCCACCCATCAGCTTCAACAACTCCGAGGAGGTCTTTGCACTGCCCCGCTACGGCGGCAGCATGGAAGACATGTACAACTACGTCAAAAAAAGGATACTCTTTGCCATTGACGCATACTTCTACGAACGTTGGAAACTGGAGTACCTGGGATTTCTCAATAAACAAATATACAATGTATCCTTTGATTCCGGATTTTATTTCAGGCAAATAGACGACAGCCCACAAAGACTGGAGACCCACTTTATTGCCTACGTCGTTGATAACCAGGAGCGTCCTGGAGCGACAAACAGCAATGATTACCTGTTTAAACAACTGGCAGACCAGTGTCGCGTTGTCCTGCCCAACGAACTCCTCGTACAAAACATTAATATCTACTGTGGTTTCACAAAGGGTCATCACAAGGACTGGCACCACAAAATCACTTTTAACAGAAACGTATTTATCAAAGAAGTTGCCTCCGACATACCGGGCACAAGGGCATTCGACATAGACTTTGTGATAGACCTGTACGACCACCACTACGACTACCCCTGTTTTAGTTGCTGTGTGGTGTCACATGAAGGCGGCTATATTTTTAACAACAAGGGCTTAAACTATACTTATACTATCCAGAGGTAAAGAAAACATGGAAGGATTTGCTGAAGAATACTGTCATCCGTCATACAAGTGGATAGGTCAGAGGCGTTTCGTGACCAACATCCAGGGGTGGAACATATCCAATTTCCCCGGGGGTATCGGATTTTCGTTTTGCGACTGTGGCCCGGGTATGGCACTAAAGGTGCTTTTAAAGGTGTTCCGCCAGGACGGTATCTGTGAGTATTACCTCATGGATGCCTATCACAACGGACACTTCGGTGACAACTGGCAGAAGTGGCAGACTCACCAACTGCCGCTCTTTCCCTATGAGGGGCTGCACGGGCATGCTGAAAACATAAAGTTCTCTTACATAATCCACAAGGATGGCCGTTCCATACCATCGTACTATGAGTACAAGTTTGCATCGATACATGACTTTCACAAGGGGCGGGTGGAAAACTCCGACTTTCACGACAGTTACTTTAAGATACCCAACCCCTACCGCACCTTTGAAGTAGATCGCACGGATGTCCAGGACGCCCTGGACAGGATCAACACCCTCTATGGCGATCTACCGGTGCGTCCCTTCTTCACGCGCGGCAACACCTGGAACACAGACCACCCCATACACGAAATCCACAGACACATCGACTGGGTCATCGAACGCAAAAAGGCCGACCCCTATGGCCGACACTACATCCAGATGGCCATCTTTGACTTTGACAACTACCACGTAGCGCAGCACCTCATACATGCCGTGCGTGCCGGCGTTGAGGTCGAGTGCATTGCCGACTGGCCGGCGGTAAGCTCACTCAACGTAACCGAAAACATCGCCAAAATGAGGCGTGCCGGTATACCCATCTACGGCATAGTCAGAAACACCCCCTGTGACCCCACCCAGGGCATTGCCAGTATGCACACCAAGATCATCATCTTTGACGGCGAAATAGTACACTCCAGCTCTTACAACCTGCACTTTCACCTCTGGGGCGGCAACTGGGAAAACGGACTCGTCTACTACTCTGCTGACTTTGTCACCGTGTATTCCAACATCTATCACGCCTTACGTGGTGGGGTAGTGCAGAGGTTGAGCGTCACCCCTGAGCATCGTTACAATCTCTACTACAGCTTTGGCAGTTACTACACGCCGTTTCGCGACTACTACAGGGCACAGGATGCCATCGTCACGGAGATCAACAACGCCAAACACACGATCATCGTATCCATGTTTGACATCGGTTATCTCACGGGGGTCTCATCGCACGACAACCACGAAACGGATGTCATCGCGGCCCTCGTTAACGCACGTAATCGTGGCGTGCGGGTCAAGATCATCCTCAACGGCATGATCTGTCACACCGGGGAGCTCCCGCAGAGCTGGGACACCGCAAAGTGGAGACCCCTCAAGGAACCTGTTAAGCGCCTCAAGGACAACTGGATGGAAGTGGTGTTTGTCTACTACTGGGAGAGTATTTACTCGCCCTTGCATCACAAGTTTGCGGTCTTTGACAACTACACGGTCATAACGGAGTCCTGCAACTGGTACGTCGCCAGTCTGTACTCAGACGAGGTCTTGTCAGTGATAAGGGATGAGCGCCTAGCCAGGGAGTTCACGGACGAAGCAAACAAGATATGCCAGAGCTTCCGCCTCGGATACGAATAAAAGAAATAAGAGAAGAAAGAAGGGAGGCGACTCCGCCCCCCTCCCTCAGACCCACCCCGCAAGGGGGCCAGCCCCCTTGACCCCATCTTGCGGAGATTTGGGTGGTAGGTTGGATTTATGCGTGATTTGACATTCCGGGACACCTGTTATTATAATAACTTTCATGCTAGTAGAGTTTAGTGTAGCGAATTTCTTATCGTTCAAGGACAAGGTTACTTTTAGTATGGTTGCGGCAGACATAGAGGAGTTGCCGGATAATCGTATCCAAACTGATGATCCAGAGTGGCATCTTTTAAAGAGCGCTGTCATCTATGGCGCAAACGCCAGTGGCAAAAGCAATCTTATACATGCAATGAGTTATATGAAGTATTTTGTTTTAACTCCATTCAATAAAATACCAGATAAAAAACATATTAGTATATCCAGATTCAATTTTAACTTAAAAAACAAACGTGAACCTGCACATTTTGAGATTTGTTTTATTTTAGATGGCGTCAGATACAGATATGGTTTTGATGTTGACGATAGCAAAATACATAAAGAGTGGTTATACAGTTATCCAAAGGATAGAGAAAAAAACCTTTACATACGAGATGATAATAGTATCAAGATCAAATCTTTTAAAGAGGGGAAAAAGTTAGAGGGAAAAATTCGTCAAAATATCCTCTTTTTATCTCTTGTCGCACAATTTAATGAAAACACTTTAGGAAATAACATATTAAAGTGGTTTTCACATTTTAATATTATTTCGGCTATGAGTGATATAACCATCTTACCTTATACTCTTAGACAGCTTAGTGATGAAAAATTCAAAGAAATACTTTTGAGTATACTTGAACTTGCAGATATACAAATTAAAGACATTAAAAGAGATGAAGACTATTTAAAAAAAACAATGGATTCTGTATCTAAAGAGAATCAAGACAATAATCTTAACCCAATAGTATATGAACTTACAACATTTACATCTCATAGAATGTATAATGAGGAAAATGAAGAAATTGGTTTGATAGAGGTGCCTCTGGTTGCAGAATCTGAAGGAACGAAAAAAATTTTATCACTCGCTGGTCCTATTGCTTATACGCTGCTAAATGGAGGAATGCTGGTTATTGATGAGATGGATGCAAGGCTGCATCCAAACCTTACATCTTATTTAATCGAACTGTTTAACAGTAATAAGAAGAATTCCCAACTCATTATTACTACTCATGATACTAACTTGTTGAGCAATAAACTTTATAGAAGAGATCAAGTATGGTTTACTGAAAAAGATAGAGATGGCTCTACTGATTTGTACTCTCTGGTTGAGTTCAAACTCAAAGGTAATGAACCCTATGAAAGAGACTATATTTTGGGAAAATACGGTGCAATACCCTTTATTTGTAGTGATATTTCCTCATTGATAGAATAAACTTATGAGAAACAAATTAAACAAACAAAAGAGAAAAAGTGAGATTCAAGAAACTTCAAGAACAATGTTGATAGTGTGTGAAGGGGAAAAAACAGAACCCAATTATTTTAAAGGTTTTCTTCGTGATTTAGAAAATTCTAAAATAAGGGTAAAAATTATAGGTGAGGGATATAACACTGTTAGTTTAGTAAAAAGAACCATAGAATTAAGGGGAGATGAGGCAAACTATTGCAGAGTGTGGGTTGTATTTGACAGAGACTCTTTTAAGCCTCAAGATTTCAACAAGGCTATGCAGTTGGCCAAAAACGAAAATATAGATGTTGCGTATTCAAATCAGGCATTTGAGCTATGGTACCTGCTACATTTTCATTACTACGATACTGCAAGAGACAGAGATTCTTACAAGAAGATGCTTTCAATCCTATTAAATCGCGAATATCAAAAAAACGGTAAAGACATGTACGCAGAGCTTAAAGACAGACAAGAGGCTGCAATAAGAAATGCCAGGAAACTGTTAGAGAGATACAACCCTCCTGCCCCTGAAAAGGATAACCCTTCAACGACAGTCCACCTGCTTGTGAAAGAGCTAAATGTGTACAGAAAGGACAAGTGGACGGATAGGGGGTTGGGGTAATACAGAGAGGGTAGCACTCCATTCAAACCGGGTGTTAATTTGTTATGGAAACGGTTATTGACGTTATTGCCTTGAGGGCATACTATGGCAGCAGGGAGGTTTTAAAGAACCTCACCTTTGGCATTCCGTCTCTGATGACCACGGTAATAATTGGTGGCAGCGGCTGCGGTAAGACCACCCTGTTAAAGCATCTGATCGGACTGTTAAAACCCGCCATGGGGACAATCAACATTAACGGCAAAGACATTACCAGGATGGACGACAACGCGTTGATTGAATTTAAGAAGAAGATGGGAGTTTTGTTTCAGGGAGCCGCCCTGCTTAACTCCATGTCGTTGGGCGATAACGTTGCCCTACCGCTGCGGGAACACACGCAGTTAAAACAGCCAATCATAGACATCATTGTACGCATGAAGCTTGACCTGGTGGGGCTTACGGGGTTTGGGGGTTATTATCCGGCAGAACTCTCCGGCGGGATGAAAAAACGTGCAGGGATCGCCAGGGCCATGGCAATGGACCCCGAACTGCTCTTCTTCGACGAGCCATCAGCCGGATTAGACCCTGTCACTGCCGCCGGTTTGGACGAGCTGATCATAAAACTCCACAACACCTTCAAACTGACCCTCGTTGTGGTTACGCATGAGCTGGCAAGTATATTCACCATTGCCGACTATGTCATAATGCTCGACGCCGGAGATATCGTATTCACAGGCTCTATCGATGAACTCAGGGCATCCTCACATCCAAAGGTGCAGGCATTTCTCCAACGCAGGGCAGAGGAGGAACCCTATCGCCCCGAGGACTACTTCAAGATTATAGCAGGCAGTTGACTTTTATCAGAGTTTTAACAGGAGGTTGTCGATCAACCTTGTAGTTCCGATCTTCACTGCTACGGCTATGAGCACGGTACCTCTTCCGTTTGTTCCCTTAGTGGCCTCTGATAGTTCAACGAGGCTCTCGGGGTCATAGACGGAGGCATACTGGACCTCACTGACGGAGCTGATTGCCTTTAACAGTTCGTTGAGCCTCCGGGATGCCTTGCTCAGGTGTAACGTTGCTGTCTTGAGGGCGACTTCGACCTCCTTCATGGCCTTGTATATCAAGGCTGCATCGGCACGCTCCTCCGGGGTCAGATACACGTTACGCGAACTCATCGCAAGACCGTCCTTTTCCCTTACCGTTGGACATGGCACCACCTGAACATCCATATTGAGGTCGCAGACCATCCTGCTGATGACGACACACTGCTGATAATCCTTCTGACCAAAATACGCCCGCGTTGGCCGTACAATGTTAAAGAGCTTGGCCACCACCGTCGTTACACCGGCAAAGTGAGTCGGGCGAAACTTGCCACATAGTCTGTCGGTTATCTCCGTCACGCTAACCGTCGTGCAAAAACCTCCCGGATACATCTCAGGGATGCCGGGCATAAAGAGGACATTCACCTCCTCTTTTAACAATACGGCCCAGTCTGCCGCATAATCCCTGGGGTAGCTGTCAAAGTCCTCACCGGCGCCAAACTGCCTCGGATTGACAAATATGCTCACGACAACGGCATCGTTTTCCTGTCTGGCCCGCCGTATAAGGCTCACGTGACCCTCGTGTAGGGCACCCATTGTTGGTACAAGGCCAATGCGCTTACCATCTGCACGGTACTTGCTTGACGTCTCCTGCATTATCGAACTTGTGCGTATCATTTCTAATGGCATATTGATTCTATTTATCCTTTGTGTCTTTTTGTTGAAACCCTATCTTTTCTTGTTTGCCTACAATGACAAGATGGTAGTTGATATCATCGAGGTATTTAACCGCAACGCGCCTGACGTCCTCCTTCGTTACCGCCTTGATGTAGTCCAGGTATTTCTTGTCATAGTCCAAGCCGAGCCTATAGAACTCCACCTGTGACAGGAAATGGGCTATCTTGTCCATGGTATCGAGCTTACGCGGAAAACTGCCCGTCAAATACGCCTTTGCGTCGCTTAGTTCCTCCTCTGTAACGTAGTCGGTCTTTATTCTTTTTATCTGCTTTAGTATTTCGGTAACTGCCGTGTTTGCAAACTCGTTTTTTGTCTGTATGATGGCCTGAAAGTCCCCGCCATACTTGTAAGAGGCAAAGTGACTGCGCACATCGTAAGCAAGCCCCATGTCATCCCTCAGGGTCTTAACCATGCGTGAGGAGAACCCCCCGCCTCCGAGGATGTAGTTCATGACCATCACGGCATAGAAGTCTATGTTGTCCCTGGTGATCCCCTCATGACCAATGATGATGTTTGCCTGTGTGAGGTCCATGTCGATGAGATTGACCTTGGCGTTATGACCATTATGCAATATCGGTGCATGGGGATGACCGACCTCACCCGGTTGCCACTTTGACAGGTGCTTGTCAATCAGCCCTGTAATCTTGTCATATGTAACATCCCCCACGGCCGTGAGGATCGATGCTGAGGCAACGTAGTGCCCCTTGTGGAAGTTCACAAGGTCTTGTACGTATATGGAATCAACGCTCTGTATATCGCCTTCGGTTGGACGGCCATATGGAAACTGTCCGTAGACGTCCTTCAAGAATGCCCTGTTTGCCACAAACGCCGGAGACTCCTCACTTTGTTTGATGGCGCCCTTTACGATCTCCTTTTTGGCCCTCAGCTCGCCCTCGGAAAACGACGGATTCAACAGGCAATCGGCAAGTATCTCAAACCCCTTGTCAAGGTCCTTCTTCAGCACCGAAAGCGAAATGACCGTAAAATCCGTATTCACGGACGCCTCCAGCGAGGCACCCATAAACTCGACCTCCTCCTGTATCTCCTTGGAACTCTTGCTCTTTGTACCCTCCAGCAGCATTTCGGCCGTCAGGTTTGCCAGCCCCGCCTTGTCTGATGGCTCATCGAGCTTTGATGCCCTTATTAGCATGTTTATCTTCACAATGGGCAGGTTGGTTCTCTCCATATGCAGCAATGTCAATCCATTCATCAGTACCTCCCGTCTTACATCCAGTGCATGTGCAGTCAGAGGAAACACAACCAGCAGTATTGCAGCAAAAAACACCCTTATGCGCATGTGCATGATCATTAGTATCATCGCCTCCAGTTTTTTCATCGTTTACTCCGGTATCAGGGTACCGATGGTGCTGTTGTTTATGGTCAGATATGTTGCGGCCACCCTTGTTACGTCTTCTGCCGTTACGGCCCGAATCTCCTCCAGGTACCTGTCCTTGAGCCTCCAGTTGCCGAGCATTTCGTACATGCCCAGGAGTTCGCCCTGAAAGTAGATGGAGTCCTGTCCCATGATAAATGAGGCCTCTATCTGGTTCTTGGCCTTCCGTATCTCCCGTTGGGTGGGTGGCGTTGTCTTTAGCTTTTCGATTTCGTGCAGTATGGCGCCCTCAAGGGCATCCGTGTTGTTGCCCTTGCCACCCATTACGGAACCGCCAAAGTACATCAGATAGGGGTCCGAGTGAAACCCGCTGTAGAAGACAAAGGCATTGAGGGCAACCTTTTGGTTCTTTACAAGCTCCTGGTATAGTCTGCCACTCTTGCCCGAAAGCAACGCCGACAGCACATCCAGGGCATAGCTGTCCTTATGGGGAATGGAGGGGACGTGGTAGGCCATCAGCAGATAGGGTAGTTGAGCAGGCTTTCTCAGGACAATGCGTTTGGGTTGGGCCTGTGCAGGCTCTTTTGGGATTTGTACTGCCGCCGTGTTTTTGGCGGGTATGGAGCCAAAGTTGGCCTTGATCAACCGGAGCGTCTCTGTGGGATTGATGTCTCCGGTGACGATTATAACGGCATTGTTGGGGCTGTAGTAGGTATTGTAGTGTTGCCGCAGGTCCTCCACGGTAAAGGATGCTATGTCATCCATCCATCCGATGACGGGATTGCGGTAGGGGTGTGTGGAAATGGCCTTTTCCGTCAGTTGTTCAAACAGCAGATTCTGGGGGTTGTCTTCTGTCCGCAGACGTCTTTCTTCCATAATGACCTGTTTTTCCGACTTTACGTCCTCTTCGTTTAAGAGCAGGTTTGCCATCCTGTCGGCCTCAAGCTCCACGGACAACCCAAGCCTGTCCGATATGAGTGTTTGGTAGTACATGGTGTAGTTTCTGGTCGTAAAGGCATTGTCTACACCGCCGTTTTTCTGTACCAGGTTTGAAAACACCTTGGAGCCGTAGCGATTGGTTCCCTTAAACATCATGTGTTCAAGCATGTGACTAAGGCCGGTCTTGCCTGGCTGTTCGTCTATCGAACCGACCTTGTACCATATCTGAAACGTAGCAATGGGTACCTTGTGGTCCTCGACCATGAGCACCTTTAGGCCGTTGTCAAGGAAGTACTCCTTTGGGATGAGTTCAACGCCGTGTTCAAGTCCCGGCTGCCGGGCTTCAGTTAACGGTCCCTTGGAGACAAGTGCAGCCTGCGGGCCTCCGGACTTTGTGACCGGAGTCGCACACGAACACAGCACGGCGGCTGATAACACGACTATTACGCTCACTGGTACCCTTATCATCACCCGTTTGGGCAAATGTAAAAGGTTGTGTAAAAGTGTTAAACCCGATACATCGATTGTCTTATTCAACGCCTTCCTCCTTGTGTGTATCCAAGGCGTCGGTGTTTAGAAACTCCACCTTTACCTTTGATACCCGTTTATTTACCATCTCAAGGACGGTTAATCTCATATGGTCGAGGTTTATAGTTTCCCCGCCCTGTGGTATCTTCTGCAGTGTGGTGACGATAAACCCTCCCAGGGTGTCGTACTGCGGAGACTCGGGGAATTCCATTGCATGGTCCTCCTTGAGGTCTCTGATGTTTATGGAGGCATATACGATGTATACGCCGTTGCCTATGGAGATAACGGGTCTTTCCGTGTCGTGTTCGTCCCTGATTTCGCCAACTATTTCCTCGAGCAGGTCTTCAATGGTGACGATGCCCGTGACCATGCCGTGTTCGTTGACGACGATGGCCATGTGGTTGCGTTTTTTTTGCATGTCGCTTAAGAGGTGACTGATCAGCATTGTCTCCGGGATGAAAAACGGTGCCCTGAGCAGTTTGCGCATGTTAACCTCCTTGTGTTGGGCCAGGTGTATAAAGACGTCCTTTGCATGAAGGATGCCCTTGATGTTATTGATTTCGGTGCCGAAGACGGGGTAGCGCGAGTACTTTTCCTCGGATATGAGGAGCAGGTTTCTCTCCAGGGGGTCATCAATAGAGACGGCCACTACCTGTCCGATGGGTACCATGACCTCCTTGACCGATATATCGGTGAACTCAAAGACGCTGTGGATCAGCTCCTGCTCGGTGGACTCAAAGATACCTCTGTCCTTGCCCTCCAGTATAAGGAGCTTTATCTCCTCCTGGGAGACGAAACCTCTGCCGGTAAAGGCCTTTATTCCCAGTGGTCTGAGGATGATGTTTGCGCTATACGTCAGGGAATTTATCAGCACGGAAGCCCATCTGGAAGACGCATACATCAACCTCGATACAGCCAGTGCAACGCGCTCGGGGTTGAGCAGCACCAGGGACTTGGGTATCAGCTCACCCCAGAGCAAATGCACATAAGACACCACAACCAGGACAATCAGGATACTCAAAGGACCACCAAAAATAGCAATATATTTCACAGGCACTTTCGATACCACCGGTCTCACCACCTCAATGGCAAAGGCGCCGCCCAAGACACACGCCATGGCAAGCCCCATGGTAGTACCTATTTTGATGGTTGCAAGAAACCTCTCCGGATTCTTTTTAAGCATCATCAGGGCCTCTGCCTCTGCCCTGCCGGCCCTCTGAAGCGTATCTATCAGCGTCTTCCTGGCCGTTACCACTGCTATCTCAGCGCCGGCAAAGAAACCGCTCATCAGGATAAATACAAATATCAAGATAAGATATATCCACATACCGTTAAGCTAACTTACACCTGTTGTTGCCAAGACATCAATTGACCTTTAGTATATCAGAGCACACATCATTTGCACAACTGCTGTTGGTGTGCATTAGGGCAATCGCATTTGAGTGGAAGAGAAAGAAAGGGGCGGTTTGTGGCAGGGGTGCCTCACCCCCTCCGCCCCCCTTCAGAACCCCCTGCAAGGGGGCCAGCCCCCTTGACCCCATTATGCGGGTGTTTTCATGTCTTCCTGGCCGTGATCACAAAGCTCTTAAACACCACCGACCAGCACCATGACACGGAGAGTATTTGTAAGCCGTTGTCTGCCAGCATGGCAATTACGTCGCTTGATTTCCTGGGTCTGACAACCTGTTTGTTCACCAACAGGTCGTGCACCCTGGCTGTGATGCCGGTGAAGAGGTTTGTCCCTTCCATGTCTGACAGTATCAGCAGGGTGCCGGGGGAGAGGGTTTTGGTCAGCCTGATGACAAAGGAATCTTGCATGGGGCCGGCTATGTGGTGCAGGACGTCAACCATGGTTACGACGTCGTAGTTGGCTATGTCCTTTGGGGGGAAGACATCGGCAGAGTGTGTCACCCTAAGCTCCGGGATTGCGATACTCACGCCCTCGGAGGCCGCCACTGCCTCTTTGGAGAGGTCATAGCCGTGTGCCAGGGTCACGTCTTTGAGCTTTATCGCAAGGTACAACAGCGCCCCCGTGCCACAGCCAATGTCAAAGAGCCTTGCCCCATACGGGACACTATCCAGTACCAGATGAAATGACCCGATGATGTGTCTGTTGGCCACCTTGGTGCGATACATCAGCGGCATGGACCGGGAGTACTCATGCAGAAATGGCTTCAGTTGGTTTCTCTGTAACGGCTGTGCATTCATTGCGGCTTTGTCAGGGCGATGAACATCCGTGCATTTAACCAGCCAAGCAGGGGTTTGGTGTGCCGGTGGTTTATGACATCCGATATTGCCAGTGAAAGGCCCTGCTGCGGGCCAATGAGCATACCGTTATATTCCATCCTCTCCACGGTGAAGTAAGGTGCAAACAGACGCCTGTAGGCACCCTTTGTCCCCAGCGGCAGAACTCCCCTTTCATTGGGGTCAAGCATGCACATGACATAGACAAGCGGGTTGAGCTTGTTTGGTTCAAAGACTATGACGCGGCCACCGGGCGTAAGGACACGGTGTACCTCCTTGAGAGAATCCCGGACATTTTCCATGTGGTGAATCACGTCGAGCATCACCACCACATCAAAGCTGTGATTGTCAAATGGCAGGTGCTCACAGCTCTCCTGTAATATTTCCGTGTTAGCCAGGTTGAACTTCTCTGCGATCTCCATGCTTTTTGCTACAAACGATGGCGTTATGTCTATCCCCACCAGCTTTGCACACAGTTCGGAGAGTATGGGCAGAAATCCTCCGCTGCCGCATCCGACATCCAGTACAACGTCCGTCGGCCTGATGTACGGGGCGACATTGGGCGTGAAGTGTCTCCTGACCGAATACTTGGTACTAATCAGCGCACCGTCAAAGCGAGCCTCTGCACCCCACAGGCCGCGCCTTGTGCGTCCAGCTATGAGGTCGTCATAGAACTTCGCTGTATTGTCGCTCGTTGGTGCCTTAAACAACTTTGGCATGATAGTCTGATATTGTACAACATCACCAGGGCTAAATCAAGGTGCTATTGTCCTCTGGCAGGGTAATTTTACCTCATGTTTAAAAATCAAGGTTGCGCAGGATGGGGTCAAGGGGTCCGTGACCCCTTGCGGGCATACGTGTTAAGCTAAGAGAGATTTGGCCATTTCAGTAGCTCCCCCTCCCTTTATGGGAGGGGTTAGGGGAGGGTTCTTCTACAATGAATGGTTTTATTGGTGGTGTTTCATGTTTAGCTTAACACGTATGCCCTCAGCCCCCTTCCTGCAGAGGATTGTGCTACTTACTTGTTACTGAATCTGCCAGTTGTTCGGTATACCCCTGGAGAGATAGTTACCGCTGGATATCGTCGTCCCGTTCATCAGCCATGCAGCAACGTCGCCAGAGGTGGTGTTCTGCCAGATGATATCGCTCATACCGTCGCCGTTAAGGTCGCCCATTGCTGCTATTTGCCAGTTGCTTGGGATGCCTTTGGCCGGAGAGCCGACGCTGGATATCGTTGTCCCGTCCATCAGCCATGCGGCAACGTCGCCAGAGGTGGTGTTCTGCCACACGACATCGCTCTTGCCGTCACCGTTAAGGTTGCCCATTGCGACTATCTTCCAGTTATTCGGTATACCCCTGGAGAGATAGTTGCCGCTGGATATCGTCGTCCCGTTCATCAACCAAGCAAATACATCACCGGTGGTGGAGTTTTGCCACACGATATCGGTCTTACCGTCGCCGTTGAGGTCGCCGATGCCTGCCATCTTCCAATCGCTCGGTATGTCTTTTTCAGATAAGCGGAGCTGAATATCGTCGTCCCGTTCATCAACCATGCAAATACGTCACCAGAGGTAGTGTTCTGCCACACGATATCGCTCTTGCCGTCGTCATTTAGGTCGCCAATGCCTACCATTTGCCACTCGTTTGGTATGTAAGTCAAATAGTCGACGCTATATATCGCTGTCCCGTTCATCAACCAGGCAACGACACCACCGGTGGTGGTGTTTTGTAACACGATATCGGTCGTGCCATCGCCGTTGAGATCACCCTTAGCTGCTATCTGCCACTCGTTTGGCATTCCGTTAGTCAAATATCCGCCGCTGGTTATCTTAGTCCCGTCCATCAACCATGCGGCAACGTCGCCAGAGGTAGTGTTTAGCCACACTATATCGGCCTTGCCGTCACCGTTTAGGTCTACCTTACTACCGAGTACACGACCGGTTGACGTAGCTGACGTAACCGTGACGTATGCCCCCTTGGAGACATAATCTGTCTTGCCGTCGCTGTCTTTTACGTACAGGTTCACGGAATAGGTACCCGGTGCAGTGTAGCTGTGTGTCGGGTTTTGTGATGTGCTGTCTATTGTACCGTCGTTTTCAAAGTCCCATTGCCATGACACAATGTTACCCGTTGAGAGGTCCGAAAACGTCACGGGCGTATTAACGCTAACCGTTGTGTTTGATGCCTTGAAATCGGCCTTTATCGGGTTTGTGTTTGCCGTAGTCGTATCCCACAGGCTTTCTGTGACATCCGAGTCAAAGGCCGTTACCACGTAGTACCATACGGTTGCCGTATCGGTTGATGCCCAGTCCTTACCTGTGTCAAACGACGTAGCGTCCTTGTCGGTGCTTGCAAGAAGAGTAAAGCCGTCTTGATCAAAGGTCTTTCCATAGATGTTATATCCTGTCACATCAGCCGTTGTAGATGGTGTCCATGTCAAGCGTGTCTTCCCGCTATTGTTTTGCGACTTTACATCAGTGGGTGGCGCTACCTTGCTGTTGATGGTCAATACTCCTGTGTTGGTATCAAGGGCAAGCGACAGGTTGAAGATACCGTTTCTGTAAAAGCCTTTTTTTGTGGTCGTCGCTTCTGACCCGCTTGAAAGATTGAAAGAGGACGCGTCTACAGTAAACAATCCGGCATTACCTTTCAAGTCAACTGTGTAGTTTCCATTGACGGGGTTGTTTATGAATATAGATGATGAGGTTCCACCTAAACCCAATGTAGCATCGGGGATGTTTTCCTCTATCTGGTTTGTGGTAAAGTTCACACCTTCTGTCCTATTCTGAGGGTCTGTCATGTAAGGCTGGACACCGCCAGTTAGGTAAAAACTAAGCGTTGTCGTAGGCACTGTGTCCCTTGTAACATCTTTTGTTGCCGAACGTATGGGGTTTCTACCTGTAAAATAGGCAAAAATCTTATCTTTTAACTCTTCACTGGCAGGCAACAGTCCATGTGAACCAAAACTACCTTCTTCATAATCAATAGATGGATTACCTGTAGCATCATTAAAGGGTTCTATTGCTCTTTTAGCAACTACGGTACCATCACCGTTTATCGTCTCTATCTCAGGTTTTTTAGTACCAGATGTTGTTGTAATAGGGCCTGGACTTCCATCCTCATACAAACAATCGTTACAGGGTTTAACTCGTATATAATCTATGGTTTTTTGATCATTTGTCGTGAACAGCTTTGTTGTAACACAAGTACTACTTGAGTTACAATTAGTTTTCATTCTGCTTTTATTCTTGTCACTATTAAGACCAGCTAAGAACTTGTTGTACGCTGGAGATGTAACCGGTACTTGAGTAATAGGTGGTTCATTCACATTATCCTTCCATACCTCTAATAATGGGTAGGTTGGAAACAAATTCCCCAATCCTTTAACGTTATCTTTAATAAACTTCTTTATTTCTTTGTATGTTTTGCACGATTTATGCATGTTATTACAGTTTGCTATTGTTGTAGGGTAATACATATCTGGTATCAATAGTTTGCCTACATAGGTAGAGATAATGCCACTTAAATAATCGTCTACCTTCTGTGGATCTCCTCCTTCCCATATGGAATATGCGTTTGCCGAACCTTCATTAGGGGTTCCTAACATTACAAATTTCTCAATATCGTTGCCATAATTCTCATCTTGAATGTATGTTCTTGTTAGAAGACCACCCATGCTATGAGCAACAACATATACTGTTTTATAACCTGTTTCATGTTTGGCTCTATCAATGACAGGTTTAAGGTAGTATTCCCATGGTTTTTTGCCACCTGGGCAAGTAGTTTTATCATCCAAAGAGAGTCGCCAATCATAAGGAACTTCAAAAACCTTAAATTCGTCATTTTTTTCAAAAGTTTTTTTGAAAAATTCAAGACTTATTGGTCGAATTAGAAAATAGCGGTCTCCCGTCTTGTACCAAACATTTGGATCAAAAATCTTTAGCTGAATAGTGGGCTTACATTTACCCTGTGGAAGTATGGCTTTCAGTGCATATTGATTGGCATAATCTGATCGTTCCCTATCAACCGACCCCATTATTCCAGGCAAATATATCAATGGTTTAGCGTTTGGGGTCATATATAGATCGACCTTTTGGATAGTATCAGTAATAGTACTACCCCCACCAGTTAAGGTAGAAATAGTTACAGTCGCCGTAGCAGCTAATATATTGGAGCGTGCAGAGAGATTATAAGTATCTGCAGATATATCGGTGAATCTGTAATTTCCATCGCTACTTGTGGTATAAGACTGTGATGCAGTTCCGTCAGAACTTTTCAGTGTTACCGTTGCACCACCTCCTGGAGTCCATTTACCATCTCCACCTTTGGAATACACCCTGCCAACGATCTGCGGTGAAGGTTGCAATGAAGCTGTAAACGTCGCCGTCACATTCTTGTTTACGGACATATTTATCGTGCAGATAGGATTCTGCCCGGCAGTGGCACAGTCCCCACCCCAACCGGTGAATTTTGAATTTGAGCCACTTGCCTTTAGTGTAACGGGGATTTCGCTGTTATAGTAAGCCGTACCGGTCTGTGTTACCGTGCAACCATGCCCAGTACACCCCCCGCTGCCATAAGATGCAACTATAGTATCGCTGCTCCAGCTTATAGGCCCCGCAGAGGCGGTAACAAAGTCAAAGACGGTTCCCTGTTTTGTAATCGTAAGTGTGTATTTTGAGGATGTTGGATTCCATTCGCAAATTAGTGAGGAGGTGCTTGAACAGCTACCATCATTCCATAAATTATTTGTATTACCGTATTTACTATAATACATCAAACAATCTTCTTCACCTCCGTCACTGTTAGGTTCACCACTACCCCATGCTGTAAAGTCCCATTTTTCAGCAGTTATCCATTTCCAAGTGCCTTCGGTTTCTACATCGGTTGCCCCAACCCAGTAAGAGTTATTCACACTATCAAAAAAGTCTGCAGGCAATAACTTATCGATAAGAAATTTGTTCTCACTATCTGAGGTTACGGTTGCTAAATATCCGCCCAAGCTTTCACAATAAGCCTTAGCGTCAGCCCATTTCATTTGTTGATCAATTCTTTGATAGGTGTGGTTATTTCCAGGGTTGACTATTTTAGCTCCCCCTCCAGTCTTTGCAAACTTCTGGATACGGTAGTTACCATAATCGGCAACATAGACGTTTCCAGAGACATCAACAGCTATTCCTACTGGCCAATATAATTGACCATCACTGCTGCCATAACTACCCCATTTGCTCACAAAGGCACCACTTGAGCTAAACTTCTGGATGCGGTTGTTATTCCAATCGGTAACATAGACGTTTCCAGAGACATCAATAGCTACTTCTAATGAGCTATCTAATTGACCATCACTGCTGCCTTGACTACCCCATTTGGTTATAAAGGCACCATTTGGGCTAAACTTCTGGATGCGGTAGTTATAAACATCAGCAACATAGATGTTTCCAGATACATCAATAGCTATTCCGTACGGCCCATATAATTGACCATCACTGCTGCCATAACTACCCCATTTGCTCACAAAGGCACCACTTGAGCTAAACTTCTGGATGCGGCAGTTATCATAATCGGCAACATAGACGTTTCCAGAGGCATCAACAGCGACTCCGTATGGCTTATTGAATTGACTATCACCGCTGCCATAACTACCCCATTTGCTCACAAAGGCACCACTTGAGCTAAACTTCTGGATACGGTTGTTCTCAGTATCGGCAATATAGACGTTTCCAGAGGCATCAACAGCGACTCCGTATGGCTTATTGAATTGACTATCGCCGCTGCCTTGGCTACCCCATTTGGTTATAAAGACACCGTTTGAACTAAACTTTTGGATACGGTTGTTCTCAGTATCGGCAATATAGACATATCCAGAGGCATCAACAGCAACTCCGCGTGGCCTATTGAATTGCCCGTCACTACTGCCATAGCTACCCCACTTGCTTACAAAAGTGTAGTCTTCCGCAAATGCGTCAACTGCAAAGCCGGCAAGGCAAACAACCCCAATCACGGCAACCAGCGCCAGGGCAAGCAACGTCCTTACGCTCAACACACTAACGACTGACTGTAGCATCTGTCTTTTCATATCATGTAACGCTTTCATATCTAAATCTCCTTGTTTTAATTTGATACGTTATACGTATCCTCGTGTTATAACGAACTCGGACTACAGGCGTAACACCACGCCTGTCTTTTGGAAACACCAAAAGGATTAACTTCCCTTATGGCTTAAACAACACACCATTGCTTATTCGCACAACATAAGCGGATTAAATTAACGACTGACGCGCAATGTAGAAAAAATGGCTATCCCGCTATTTATCCATACGCAACACCTCCCCCCTCGGCGGTATAGGGTATAGACAAGCCGTTAAGTTGTTTGCTTTCTTTTAGGGAAGCTATTAAAGATGTGTTATATTTGTGCGTGCATGCAAGAGGGATGCCAGATCGCCTGACGACCAAAATTATATGTCTCACATCCTCTCATACGTTATTGTATCACGAGGGCAGATACAAATGTCAACCCCCCCCTCGGCCTCGGCCGGTTGTCAAATGGGTGTCAGATATGTTATCGTAGTAGCAGAGAGAGATATAAAAGTACAGAGAGGTAAAAGCGATGCAGATGTTATTGGAATCACGGGTTGACAGGTTAGAGGTTGCCAGGGCGGAGTTTTACGAGGTTTGCAGGGAGCTGAAAATCGAGGCTGCCGAGCTCAAGCGTGAGGCCGCCGAGCGCGACCGGAAGTACAAGGAAGAACAAGCGGAGCGCGACCGGAAGCAAGAAGAGCGCGACCGCAGACAAGAAGAGAGCGACCGGAAGTACAAGGAAGAGGTAGCGGAGATTAAACGCAAGGCTGCCGAAAACGACCGGAAGTACAAGGAAGAGGTAGCGGAGATTAAACGTGAGGCTGCCGAAAACGACCGGAAGTACAAGGAAGAGGTAGCGGAGATTAAACGCGAGGCCGCCGAGAGCGACCGGAAGTACAAGGAAGAAAAAGAAGAACGCGACCGCAGACAAGAAGAGAGCGACCGGAAGTACAAGGAAGAGGTAGCGGAGATTAAACGTGAGGCTGCCGAGCGCGACCGGAGGCAAGAAGAGCGAGATCGGAAGGACAAAGAGGATCATGAGGCCTTTCGTAAAGAGATGGCGGAGATAGCGAAAGGAGCCCGACAGCAAAGGGCTGAAATTGCCAAGCAACTGGGCACGCTCGTTGAAGACATAATCGCCCCTGGTGCAATTGCCCTGATAAAACAATACTTTAAATGCGATCCTACCTCTTTTTGTCTGAGATACAATAAAAGAATAGGAGGCAAGAATTGTGAGGTTGATATAATGCTCACATGTCAGGACAGGGTCTTTGTTATAGAGGTAAAATCCAAACCGGATGAACGAGATGTCACTAAGATACTGGCCAAGGTAGAAACACTGCCGATCTTTTTTGACGAGTGCAAAGGCAGACAGATAATCCCCATGCTTGCCAGTGTCGTCGTTGAGGATGAAATTACCAGATTCGCGACCATACAAGGCCTCTATGTCGTTGCATACAGACAATGGGAGTACCTCGACATACTCAACTTCGATGAGATAAATACAAACCAGGAGAACTCTCCCCCGCCCTCCACCCTCCCCTAATCCCTCCCATCAAGGGAGGGGGATGGCACTATCACTATCACTGCGGGACTACCATTGTATCCTCGTATCCTCTGTATATTTCATGTTTATATTTCATGGTAAATATACTGTTACGCATCTTGGATTCTTGGTCAAGCCAAGAATGACACAATTGGAAAACGCCTGTAACTGTCATTGCTGCGAAACATGTCCCCCTGTTCGAGCCAAGGGCAGGCTGTGGGTATCCTCTTAAAAAAGCATGGTAAGCATAACTCAGAATCTCAGCTTGCGCAGGATGGGGTCAAGGGGTCCGTGACCCCTTGCGGGGGGTTCTGAAGGGGGGCGGAGGGGGTGAGGCACCCCTGCCACAAACCGCCCCTTTCTTTTCTCTTACGGTCAAATGCGATTGCCCTGAGGTGTTATTGTCTCCTGGTGTGATAAAGACCTCCCTGACCTCTGGTGCGTATCCACGGAGGATGTCGCTCAATGCGTGATTGTCGGCAATTGTCGGGGTTTCGTAACATATAAGGATGACATCGTACATGCCGGGGGTAACGTTGTACAGGAAGTTATCGATGTCCTCGCCATAGTTATCCTTAAAGCGGATGGCGCTTTTTATGTCGCCATCGACGTTGAGCGGCGAGCGCGTGGTTGACTGATAATACACGTCAACGCCGCTTTGTTCAAGCCACCTGGCCAACAAAAATGGCACGTACATAAACTCCCCCGTTCCAAGTACCAGCACCCTTGCCCCTGCCGCCCACTGCACCGGAGCAATGACTGCGCCACCATCAATGGTCATCCTCCTGACCCCGAAGCGTCCAAAGTTGTGTGGCACCACGGCGTCCATGTAGCCGTCGTGGCGGCATACCGACGTGAAGTCATGCGCAACAGACACATTGCCCTTTCTGAAATGCACCTCTCCACTTATAAGACTCACAAATGTTATACCATTTATCGGTTCACGCATCCAATTGAGGTACGAGGCCACAACGTATCTCTTTACCCGTGGCAGGGTTTCCCGCAGGCGCAGCACGATGTTTCGGATGGTGTTTCCCGTGGTTATTTCGTCATCTACGAGGACGACGGTCTCAGCAGTGCGCAGGATGTTTTTCAGGGCTTCATCCCTTACGGCGTACAGATAGTGTGACGGCGCATGGCAGTGCTCCTCGCTGAACTCCAGCAGCATAGGTGATGATAGCTTATAGCGTGTGGTGTGTATGTAAAACGACTGCGCTGTCTCCAGACGCTCGTAGATGCAGTTTCCCAGACCGGTTGCCGTCTCTGCAAAACCAATGACTACAACCGGCCCCGATGGTGCGATCTCCGCCCTTGCCAAGTTAGCCAGCGTCGTGGCAACAGCATCCATTGCAGATGGCACAACGGCAACGTGTTTGCCAAGTACCTTGCTGACAAAGACAAAGCCACGTTTTTCGTTTGCCCGTGAACCAAACCCAGCTAGTCTGAGCAGTTCATTGTCTGCCTTGACGGTTAATTCGCCTGTGGTTAGCTTAATCGTGTGTGAATTTATATTCAACATCAGGGGACGTCGCTCTCCGTCCAACTGACCCATTTGACAGTCTTGATTAGCAGGAATCTGTTTACAACCTCGGACCAATCCTTGTCGCTGGTGCTGTAGATGCGTATGCGGTATGTGGCCACCTGCGAAGCAACCTCAAACTCGTAGCTATAATTCTGGACTACTACGGATGGGAACTCGTCAAGTACCGACCTGAGTTTGACTAGGGCATCTTCCTCTTGTGCAAACTTGACCGTTACCATGCTGTAGAGTCTGTGTGGTGTGAGTTTTCTGATGGGATGCACCCAGTACAGGGCAACAAGGATCACGCATGTGGCAAACAGCGTCTGGTATATCAGCCCCGCCCCAATGGACAAACCGATACCGGTTGCGATCCAGAGTCCAGCGGCGGTGGTTAATCCACGCACCGACCCCTTCCCTTTGATGATCGCCCCGGAGCCAAGAAACCCCATCCCGGCAATTGCATAGGAGGCAATTCGCCCCGGATCAAGCCGAACCACTGAATGGCTGACGTCGAAGCTGTGATATATCGCCTCAATCTGAAGCGAAAGGAGCATCATCAGACATGCCCCCGTTGAAACCACCAGGTAGGTGCGAAACCCCGCAGCCTGCCCATGCGACTCACGCTCAAACCCAATAATGCCACCCAACACGGCAGCCAGCAACAGCTTGCCAAACTGCAAGGACATTGCAGACCAGTCATTCATACTTTTATTATAGCAAATTTAGTATCCTCTTAAAAAAGCAGGGTAAACTTTATTTCCCGATTAAAAGGCATGGATTCCTGCTTGCGCAGGAATGACAGTTATAGTTGTTTTTCAAGTGTGTCATTCCTGGCTTGACCAGGAATCCATGGTGCGTAAAAGTATAGTTACCGTGGAATATAAATGAGGATACCAAAATATCACCTTGCTCAGTATACCATGAAATATAAAGAGGATACGTTCAGGGTTTAGTGGAGCGATAAAATTTCCGGACATCTCCTATATTAGCTGTTAGTGTAGCGTTTGGCAGGGATGCCAGAAACATCCTTCCGTATGTCATTGTCTTGAGTCTGGAGTCAAGGATGGCTACTACCCCCGTATCGGTTTTTGTTCTTATAAGCCTGCCAAAGCCCTGCCTGAGAGTTAGGATTGCCCGTGGTACCTGGTAATCGTAGAATGGGTCACCGCCGCACTTGACTATATACTCCATCCTGCCCTCCAGCACCGGCTCCGTTGGGACGGCAAATGGCAGCTTGGCAATTACCACGCATCTGAGTTCATTTCCGGGGAAATCTACGCCCTGCCAGAACGTATAGGTGCCAAAGAGCACAGCGTTGTCCGTATCCTTAAAGGTTTCAATCAATCTGTAATTATCCATCTCACCCTGTCTGAGTATGGTCAGGTCTAAGTCGATGGCGTCGGCCACCTGGTTTAACAACCTATAGCTGGTAAAGAGCACCATCGTCTGCCCCTTTGTAATGTCCAGGATTTCCGTAACGCTCTTGATTGCGGCATCGGTGAAGCCCTCATTGCGTGGGTTGGGCATGTCGGAGGGGACGTATAACAGCGCCTGTTTTCTATAGTCAAATGGCGAGTCAAGCAGGAGTTCGTCGCAGGGACACGGAGAGAGTCTGTCCTTGATGTAGGAGAAATCCCCGTTTAGCGATAACGTCGCCGAGGTCAGTATGGAGGTGTCTATGGTGCTAAAGACCGAATCTCTGAGTCTTTGTGCAATATTGACAGGCGTTACAACCACCTGTATCCGAATCTTGGCGCGTTCTGCATGGTAGACGGCATCCTCAACCCCCCGGGTGAGAAACAGCTCAATGGAGTGCCTCAGTTCGGCACACCGTCCCACCAGTGCCAGGACTTCGTTGTATGATTCATCTTCCTTGGAGGCCTCGGCCAAGTCGTTGAGGAGGTCTTGCAGTGTTGCCAGAGGTTCCGAAACAGTGTCCTGGACGCAGTAGTGCTGTTTTATCCTGAGGGTGTTGTCTTTACCAAAGAGGTCGGCTATAGCGAAGAAGAACTGGTCGGAACCATTTCGCACGGTCTGCATGGCCGAAATAATATCGTTGTATAACAGTTTGTCTATGTCTTTAAGGCGTGTCAGGAGTCCCTTACCGTTGATGCTTAACACCGTGTCAAGCAGGTGATTAATCTTTGTGTTAGAGACGTCATGTCCGAGATAACTTGCGGCGACGTCTTCAAGCTCGTGTGCCTCATCAAAGATGACCGCATCAAACTTGGGCAACACCTTGCCACCGGCAGAGACATTGGCAAAGAACAAGTGGTGATTGACCACCAGGATGTTTGACTTGCGCTCTATGGCCTTGGCCTTTTGATAGAAGCACTCCCTGTATGTCTTGCATGACTTACCGTAGCAGAGGTCAGACTCCCTGTCAACCTTGCCCCAGAGGTTTGAATCCACCCCGATCTCTGACCTGATACCCTTTACGGCAACATTAGCCCAAAGCAGAAGGTCAGCAAATGCCTTAGTCTCACCCACATCAAACAGCCCAAACTGTCGTGTCTGATGCAGACGCCTCAGACAAAGGTAATTCTCACTGCCCAGGCACAGGGCATAGGTGATGTCGGGGAAGAGTTTTTGCTTCAAAAACGGTAGGTCCCTGTCGTACAATTGTCGTTGGAGTGCCTTGGTGTAGGTGGATACCACGACCTTTCTTGTATCGTCCTGTTTTATCCACAGGATTGCCGCTAGCAGATATGCAAGGCTCTTACCTACGCCGGTGCCGGCCTCAACCAAGAGGTTTGTTTTGTTCTGCAATGCGGCCATCACCGCATTGGCCATTGCCTCCTGCTGTGGTCGATACTCGTACCCGGCGAGGGTCTGTCCTAAGTGCTCACGTACCGAAAAGGTGTTCTCTATGTTAGCCTCCTGGACTATGTGCCCCTTTGAGATGTACCCACAGGGCATCCACAGAGGCAGACTTCCTTAACAGCGATTTAAATGCCTGCAATTGTTCTACACTTTCAAGGGTTCTGACTCTGTCCATAAGCGCGGCTGCCTCGTCTGGGTACTTGATCTCAAGCATCCCTTCTACCCCCTCGATCAACCCCTTGCGTTGTCCTTCTGCAAGACCTTCATCAAACGAATTTTCAAGAGCGCCTCTCTCATCCTGTAATCTCATCTGCCAATATTCATAAACCTCAAATTCTTTCCTGCTCCACGTACTCGCATTGGCTATCTCATAGGCATCCTTTATCTCAACGAAATCGGCACTCTTAGGCATCATTTCCAGTGAGTACGCATTTTTTATGAAATATATCCACTTCTCTATTATGGTCTCTATCTCGTCTTCTCTCTTTTTGAACTTGGGCAGTTCGATAAAGTTAAACTCAAAATCCTTTAGTTTCTGCTCAAATGTATCAGTGTCCAGTATCAGATGTCTTGTCAAATAATTATCGCCATTGAATACCTTAAAATCCACTATTCCTATATATATCACCGGTTTCAGACTGGGATAATCCTCTCCCCTTCCCAACTGATCTATATATGCTTTGCTTGTATAATATAATACTCGTTTTTCAAATCCCTTTTTCTTTTGAATCTGTATCTCCACAATAAATGTCACATCCCTCTTGTCTACCGCCCTGATATCCAGTACGGTCTCCTTCAAACCCTCTATCTTTGGCACCTGATAGGGATTGAGTATCTCTATGTCACCGATCTCTCGATCCCCACTAAGCGCCAGTACAGCGTTTAAAAAAGATATCAGTATCTCTTTCCTGTTTTCGTTGCCAAATATCCTCTTAAAGGCTATATCACTTTTTACGTCAACAAATCTCATACTTTATATTTTAACATATTTTCAGATATTTTGTGCGTAGACTCAGACAACATCCAGGGCTGATTTGTTCTCACGCCAAAAGCGGCTTCCATAAATGAATTGGACATTCTAATATTTGGTTTTTTTTGAGTAGATACAGTCCTCTGAGTTCATGCCTGCATCAGCCACAAATAAAGCCCTTCCAAGTTTCCACCCTTTGAGGTCTGATTTTACTTGTTCTACCGTTTTTACATCCGCTGTGTTACCTGGAAATACCCAACTTCTTACTGGCAACCCTTCTCTTGTTACAGCCAAAGCCACAACAACTTGAGGAGACCATCCACCATCTTTGGACTTACCGTACTTCCTCAAACCACTGTCATCATCTTCGTAGTCAATAGAGAATGAAACTGTCGTAGTGTCATAAAATATGAGGTCAACATCAGTATTAAACAGGTTAGCGGTGCGGAAGAATACTGCTTTCTCTATCTCTTCGCTATTTTCATATAGAAAATCCATTGCTTTATACATATGTGCTAACATAAGACCTCTGCATGACGGTAGATATACCGTAAAAGCCAAGCAAATATTTTAGTTAGCTTAGGATTGAAAAATTACGGGGTCAAGGGGACTTCTTTCCGCCGGGGCGGGTGCGACCCGCTGCGACAAGATTGCGCCTCGCCCCTCCCCTTGCAGGGGGGATCTGAAGGGGGGGCGGAGCCGCCCCCTTCTTTCTTATTCTTTTCTACCTTGGAGTAGCGTCAGGCAGGCCACCATCAACGGGAATTGTGGCCCCTGTGGTTGGTGTCTGGCGTGTTGCGAAGAACAAGACCGCCCTGGCTACGTGACTGGCCTTTATCGACGCCTTTAACAGATTACGACTGACATAATAATCCTCAAGCCCCTTCTCATCAAGGCCGCGTGCCCTCATCCGGTCGGGACCGACCTCCGCCCAGAGACCGGACTTCCGAGCGCCATCGGAAAACACCGCATCCGGAGCAACCATGTTGACACGCACGTCAATTGCGGCCAGCTCCAGCGACGCAATCCTGGCCAACTGATGGGCCGCCGCCTTGGACGCACTGTACGCTCCAAATCCGGCGCCAGGGGCAAAGACGTTCTTGGTTGAGACCATGACAATATCCCCGCCGCTGCCCTGGAGCCTGAAGAGCCTGGCCGCCTCACCGAGAACGTTGAGCGTACCGTCAACGTTAACCCGTTGCACCTTGCGGAATGCCTCAAGAGACATGTTCTCAAGCGTGGAGACCATAGCGATCCCTGCATTTGGGATCAGTAAATCAACGCCGCCCCACATACCAACCGCCTCAGCAAACGCCTCCCTGACGGAATCGGCATCCGTGACATCGAGCGGGACGCCCAACACACGGTCATCGCCGCAGACCGCCTTTAACTGCCCAACCAGGGAGTCCAACGCCTCACCCGGCAGGTCGGTAACGGCCACGTGAGCGCCCTGCTCCAATAAACCGCGACAGATGGCACTGCCAATGGCCCCTGCCGCCCCGGTTACAAGGGCCACGTGGTGACACAGGGGTAGTTCTGACGTTGTAGCCACCTTGGCGTGCTGATAGTCCCGGTACTCCATCGTAAACAGATCGGATTCCTCAATGGCCTGATAGGTGCCCATTGCAGCGATGGCACCCTTTACCGCCACGGACTGCGCTGTAATATCGGCAGCAATCCGTGCAGCCCTGGCATCCTTGCCGGCACATATGGCACCGATCCCGGGGATGAATATCACACGGGGTAGGGAATCAAAGGCGCTGAGGCCATCCTGCATCCTGTGACGTCCAATGTAGGCATCGTACTGTTGCCGGTAGCGTGAGAGTGCATCGGCAAGCTGTCCGGCCATGTTGTCGAAATCGGTGTAGTCCAGCCACAGGGGGAAGGCCTTTGTCCTGATAAGATAGTCCGTGGTGATTGGTGGTGTGAGGGCAACCTCCCTGCCATGCGCTGACTCGACAAATGCAAGGGTCTCATCGGTTGCAAGGTGGTTGAGTATCACCCGCTGACAGGAATCCTCCGTTTTTGAGGCAAGCATCCCCCTGACAATGGGGGCAATTGTTCTGTATCGCTGCCTGGCCTCTGAGACCGTTGTGGCAGGTGTAACACTGACCCGGGACTTCTGAGCAGATTCGATGTACCTCTCTGCCCTGCTGACCAGCTCTATGGTCAGGTCGTAGGACTCTCGAGCGCTCTCCCCGCAGGTTATCAACCCATGATACATGAGCACAATCGCACGACAGCCCGGATTGTCCGAAAACACCTCATACACTGCCTTGGCCAGCTTAAAGCCGGGCGTTATGTAGTCGAGTATGACGATGTCGTTGTTATTTATCGCTCCAGGTCGCACCTGGCCCAGGGCGTTTCTTATGTGTGTTTGGGCGTTTGTCTGATTGGTTAGGGTCAGGATTGCATCCGGGTGGGTATGGTCAACGTACTTAAACGGGACGAAGACGTGCATGAGGGTCTCAAGCGATGGGTTTGGACAACGATAATCGAGCATCTGTGTCCTGATTTCGGTTATCATCTCCTGGTCTGACATAGCCTTCAGGACACTCAATCGTTGCAGATACTCAAGCCTCAGCCCAACGTATCCCTCCTCTGCCGCTGTGGCCATGTCGGCCCCGGAGGCCTTGACGTAGATAACGGGTATCTGCTGTCCAAGAATGTCCGTGTGTGTCGTTTTGACGGAAGTGTTGCCACCGCCATGCAGGACAAGCCGGCTCTCTGCCCCGATGAGCCTGCCTGAATACACCCTTTGTTCGAGGTCACCAACAGGAGGCGCTTCAGTATCAGACTTTTTGGCAGACCATCTGTTTATCATCAGGCCTTGGCATTCTTGTGTGTGTTGTAGAACTCGTAGGCCTCCTCGGGGGTGACGCCCTCGTGGACTACCTTGCGCACTGCCTGGATCATGGCAATTGGGTCGTCTGACTGGAATATGTTGCGCCCCATGTCAACCCCAAAAGCGCCCTGCTGTACGGCGTTATAGGACATCCGCAGGGCATCGAGTTCGGGGAGCTTCTTCCCACCGGCCATAACAACCGGCACGGGGCAGGAGGCCGTCACCGTGTCAAACCCCTCCGGCACATAGTAGGTCTTGACGTATGTGGCACCAAGCTCCGCACATATCCTGCAGGCCAGACGCAGGTACCTGGCATCCCTGACCAGCTCCTTGCCCACGGCGGTCACGGCAAGGGTCGGTATCCCGTAACGGTTGCCCATGTCAACCAGCCGGGTCATGTTGTGGATCGATTTCGTTTCGTACTCCCCGCCGATAAATACCTGGACGGCCATTGCCGCCACGTTAAGGCGGATTGCGTCTTCGATGTCAACGGCTATCTCCTCGTTGGAGAGTTCCTTGAGGATGCTTGGCCCCCCACTGGCACGCATCACGATCCCCTTGGTGTAGGTCGGGGGGACGGTTGTGCGCAGTATCCCACGGGTCAGCATGAGGGTGTCGGTGTAGGGCAACAGCGGCAGGATGTTTATATCCACGCGCTCAAGCCCCGTCGTAGGCCCCTGGAAATATCCGTGGTCAATGGCAAGCATCACGGTCTTGCCCGATGTCGGATTAAAGATGTTCGATAACCTGTTCTTCATCCCCCAGTCAAGGGAATTTGAACCCTTCAGGAAATACGCCTCGCTCTTGGCGGGGACGTCGGTATAGAACAGCTTTCCTTCCTTTACACTGTCTGTGTCGGCCATGTGTCTTCTCCTTATGTTTTATTATTGCATGTAATGCAAAAGCATTGTTACAGCTATGTTGTGCGATTATCATAACATAATGGTTCAAAGGTGGCAATGTATCTAAAGATGGACAGGGGTTCCTGGTGACATTGCATCCACGGTTAATTGTGGTGCTACCTTTTTTATGCACCCGTCGAAAAAATACCTTGACTTAACATGCTCAGATATGCCACAGTAAATAAGTTTTAATCAGCGCTAAAAAGAGGGAACAATGACTACACATAACCGGCTTTTGCATACCAACAAACCGCTGATGTTACTATTGGCCCTGACACTAAGCCTGATGAACTCCGGCTTGTCTCACCACGCGGTACAGCCGTGATCCTTCATCCGGGGGCCATTGCCCTCTTTATCGGGGAAGGACTGGTTATGGCAATGTCACTGTATGCCTCTGCACTGGGAGGAACGCTCCTAAGACGCTGGAATATCAACAGTTCCTCGGAAGGACAGTTGCAACTTGAACGGCGCACCTACCTGATCTCCACGCTGATGACCTACGTTATGCTCTACGAAGTGCTGTCGGTATTCCTGTACATATACACCCTGGACTCCGTACACATCGTCTTTGTTGGGGCCATGTGTGCCACCGGCTCGCTCAATGCCAACGACGTGGGATGGTACGTCCTGTACCTGAAGATTGTGCTGTTCTTTCTCTCTGCCTCCTGGATTGCCATCAACTACATAGACAACAGGGCAGAGGACTATCCGCTGATCAAGACCAAGTACAGGCTGTTGCTCTGTATAACGCCCGTTATCGTAATCAACGGCGTGTTGCTGATGCGCTATTTTCTGGGACTTGAGCCTGATATAATAACGTCGTGCTGTGGGTCGTTGTTTGGCGACGAAAGCAAAAAGGTGGCAGGGGACCTCTCCGCACTGCCAATCATGGGGATGATGACCGCATTTTACGCGTCGGCGACCTTCCTGCTCGCCCTGATCACGGTGGCGATTGTACGAAGGCGTCCTGTCTTTAGATATATAGTGTCCATCGGGTCGTTTATATTCTTCTTCATAGCGTTACTGTCGATAGTATCGTTTGTATCGATCTATTTTTACGAGTTGCCTACGCACCACTGTCCATTTGACATCCTTCAGCAGACATATGGCTACGTGGGCTATCCCCTGTATGCGAGCCTGTTTATAGGCGTGTTCTTTGGCCTGATCTCAGGGGTCGTACAACCGTTTGCGAAAATACCATCGCTTACCGCAACCGTGGATGTAATGCAGAGGGGTTGGCTGGTGTTGGCTGCCGCAGGGATCGCAGCATTTGTCGCCATCTGCACGTGGCCCATTGTCTTCTCAACCTTTCGGGTGGAAATGTGAGGGGTTGTCAGTACGGCCATGGATAAATATACGCTAATAAACAGGGCGTATGAATTATTCTCCGACTTTGACGAACCGTTAAAGTATACAATCCACTATAATTGCCCGGAATGTGATGACCACGAGGCTGTGCTCAGGGGGTTGGACAGGGAGACGCTATCCGGTTCAGATTTTGGCACTGCAGTATACACACCGCTGTGGAACATGACAGCAGAGGCAATCGCATACTTCTTGCCAAGGATAATTGAACTGGCACTGAATAACGAAACAGACGCCGACAATACCCCCATACTGATAAGATTCATAAACTTGTCAGCAGACGGCCCCAAAGCCGATAGATTTGAGCTGTTATCGGATGAACAGGTTGCCTGTATATCAGACGTCCTGTTATATATAAAATCACACCATCGCGATATAGTAGAATGTGAATGCTGGAGCGATGAACTCAACAGCGCAATAAACAATTGGCACACAAATCACGGTTAATTTGTAATAGTTCACCTTGCCCAATTCGCTACAGGTTGTTGCAGACCATGTCTTCCAGTAGTTTGTGTGCGACCATGTCGAGGTTCAAGACACAGTCTATATGGTTGAACGTCTCTTGCAGGGGCAGCGTTGTGTGGCGCCAACCCATGCCGTCCGTGATCCAGATAAAGCCGTAACCTGCTCGTTTCCAGAAATCGTGCATGGCTTTGTATTCACCGGCAGTGGATTTCAGCTTTGAGCCACCAACGCCATAGAAGTTGGCCTCTATTACATATAGCTTGCTGCCGTTGTACAGGGCAAAGTCTATGATCCTTGATGACTTGTCTACAACCAGCCTTACCCCCCAGCGGTCTTTGATCTTTGAGGCCGTTGCCTGCTTTATGTATTCCAGGCCGTTTCTCAGACAGATGTCCTTTACGAAGCCCTCGACAATGTCTTCCATCTCCGTGCCGCCACGATTTTTCCTCCCGTTGGAGTCCAGTCCAACCTCAACGCCGGCAACATAATCTGCGAGGTTACATATCCTGCTGTTTTTGAGAAAATCCAGCAACCCCACAGACTTTGCAAACTCAACCACGTCCGCTATGTCGTCATCGGTCAGTATGGCCCTGTAGACAAAGGAGTATTGTTTATAGGAGAATTTATCGGTGCTAAAGTCACTCAGAACCTTAAAATCACTCTGGTGCAGACCTATCAGGACAGGGATGATCGATGCAATGGCGGGCCGTGTCCTCAGCAACCCCGAAAACCTGCCTTCAATATCATCCGTGCCGAGCAGGGAATTCATGGCGTTGAGTGAGTCCTCGATGTCTCTGACGTTTTCAAGCACTTTACCCCAGTTGACAAAGTAGTCCCACCTGTGAATGGTATCCTTAAGGGTTTCGATTAAATAGGCAAACACTGACTCTGCATCAGGGCAGTTTATCCTGTCCTGAAAATGCCTGGAATATCTCAATTGGATGCCTTCTATGGATACATGAACCACCCTTTACAGCGCGTCAAGGGGGCAAAAAACTACCGCTACTTTGCAAACGCCCTAAGAATAACGATCATAACCGCTATCTGTCCTATCCAGAACAGAAACATCCACTTGGTAATATCCGCTTTAGTCTCTGAGAGTTTTTGCTCTAACTTGGCTACTTCAGTGGTGATACGCTCATTGAGTCTTCCTTCTAGCGCCACTATCTCAACTTTTATCCTACCTTCCAGCGCCACAATCTTGCCCTCTAACGTCATCATTTCGGCCTTTAATGAATTTTCCAGCGCCACCATCTCTGTCCTTAACGCCGCTGACTCGGCCTTCATCTCAGTCCTTAACGCCGCTGAGTCGTTTTTCATCTCAGTCCTTAACGTCGCCATCTCTGTCCTCAATGCCGTTGAGTCAGCCTTCATCCTACCTTCCAGCGCCACTAATTCAGACTTTAACGAATTTTCCAGCGCCACGATGTCGGCCTTCAACGCCGTTGAGTCGTTTTTCATCTCGGTTCTTAGCGTCGTTGAGTCGTTTTTCATCTCGGTTCTTAACGCCGTTGTGTCGTTTTTAATCTTGCCTTCGAGGATAATCAGGTCGGCCTTTAATGAGCCTTCCAGCGCCATCAGGTCGACCTTTGTCGCCATCTCGGTTTTTGCATGTTCGGCCACATCGTCAATTGCATCGATGATGGCAATAGTCCCATCTTCCCCGATTTTGTCCTTGAGCAGGTTATACAGTTCTATCTTTCTATACATGGCATTTATTGTACAATACTTGGTATAAAAAATTCAAGTGCAAAAATCACCGGAATTTCTTATGCACTTTTTTTGCTACTATGGTTTCGCACTTTCTGGATTCCTGCTTACGCAGGAATGACATAGAACAGCCAAAATAGCCATTTACTGTCATTCCCGTGAAAACGGGAATCCATTTTTAAGAACTGCATAAAAGGCTGGTTTATAAAAAAAGTGCGAAAGTATAGTTGCTATTGACTTTTCTGAAACACTTGTTTTAGGATAAAGCCATGATAGAATTAAAGAGCATTAGCAAAGCAATTTTTTTAATATGCCAGAGGTATAAAACGGCGCCTGATATGCCGGAATATCCCAATTTTGGCGCCGTTCTTGCTCTCTCTCTCTAACGCACCTTCAGTAACCTTAACCACCTCAGCTTTTTTTCTTTTTCCCGGTATTTTTGTGTCCGGTTGGACTACCGTCATTGTTTTATCTTGTTTGGCCTTTTTCATCAACAGAGTAACGATCAAAGGGCGCTCACGCATTTTGCGTGTAAAATCAAAGCAGTTCGGAGGTACTTTAGATGAGGTTTAAGAGCAAGGGTTTAAAGAATGTAGTTGGGGCAAACGTGGTAATCATTGCGCTGCTGTTTCTGACGTTGTCGGTATACGCTGGTTCGGTGCCAAACGTGTTCACGTCTGGGACGGTCGCCAAGTCCAGTGAGGTCAATGCCAACTTCACCTACCTGGGGGATCGGTGCTGGGATAAATCGGGGAGTAATTTGTATTTCAACGGTGGGAATGTGGGGATTGGGACAGATAGTCCTGCCGTAAAATTTCATGTTTATGACCCTAATGGAAAAGTGATGATTGAATCTGGGAATTATTTTAATGCCCAATTTAGGCTTAAGAGTGTTTACAATGGTGGTGTTTGCGATGAAACCTCAATGGGATTCATTGGTCAAAACAATCATTTCTGGATATTGGGACCAGGAGCAGGAACAGGTTGCATTCAAGATAAGTTTGGAATTGGTTATGCAAATGGTAATCCTGATGGAGTAAATACATATCCTGCACTTTTCACAATTACAAATACAGGGAAAGTAGGTATCGGCACAGTAACCCCCTCCTACCCCCTGCACATGGGTAGCGGCGCCTACGTAACCACGGGCGGCGTATGGACCAACGCGTCAAGCCGCGAGTACAAGAAGGGCATCCAGAGCCTCACATCCGAGGACGCAATGCTGGCGTTTAACAAACTCGAGCCGGTCTCCTTCAAATACAAGACCAACGACGAGCAACACATCGGCTTCATCGCCGAGGACGTCCCCGATCTGGTGGCATCAAAGGATCGCAAGGGTCTGAGCACAATGGACGTGGTAGCACTCCTGACCAAGGTCGTCCAGGAACAGCAGAAGACTGTTCAAGAGCAGCAGAAGATAACCCGGGAGCAGCAGAAGACTATAGCGGAACTAAAGGAAGAGGTCAGGGCACTTAAAGAAAAAACCCAATAACAACGATCCCTATCAGGAGACGACAAGAATGAGAAGAACTGTCTTAACATTAATGATAGCGCTGCTGATGGCGTCATCGGTATGGGCGGTCAGCACGTGGGACGGCAGGACGTGGGATGCGGGCTATTGGGACGTTTCACCAACGGCAACACCAACACCCACCCCAACACCAACGCCTACTCCCACACCAACGGCCACACCTACGCCAACTGCAACACCCACCCCAACACCAACGCCTACTCCCACACCAACGGCCACACCTACGCCAACTGCAACACCCACTCCTACGCCAACAGCTACCCCTACTCCAACCCCTACAGCAACACCAACTCCAACGCCAACACCAACTCCCACACCTACGCCAACACCAACTCCCACACCCACCCCGACTCTTACGCCTACACCCACTCCAACCCCCACGCCGGTAACTCTGACTGTTGCGATCAAGGGAACCGGCAACGGCACTGTAACGGCAGCGCCCGGAACCCTCAACTGGAGCGCCGATGGCAAGACGGGCACGGCCTCGTATGCCCTCAACACGGACGTCACGATCACTGCTAAACCGGATGCGGGGTTAAAGGCAATCTGGACGGGATGCGACGACAACATGGGCAACACCCAATGCCTGGTCAGGATGACCGCGAACAAGGACGTCAGCGTGGAGTTTGCCTCTTCCAGGAAGCCTCAAAACGACTTTGACGGCGACGGCAACAGCGATGCCCTGTGGCGCAATACAACAACGGGTGATCTATTCATCTGGCTGATGAACAAGACCAGCATCACCGGCGGCGATTACGTCGTCAAGGGGATCACCGCCGACTGGGACATCAAGGGTATCGGCGACTTTAACGGCGACGGCAAGGCCGACATCATCTGGCAGCACAAGGACAAGGGCGACGTCTACATGTACATCATGGACGGGACGCATATATCCACCCACGGCTATGCCCTCAAGGGTCTGCCCAAGGAGTGGGAGTTCAGGGCCCTTGGCGACTTCGATGGCGACGGCAAGACCGACATCCTCTGGCAGAACACCGAAACCGGCGACGTGGCCGTGTGGTTGATGGACGGCAAGGACATTAAGAGCGGCAACTTTATCGTCCGGGGTATGCGACCGGAGTGGACGATCAGGGCCGTGGCCGACCTCAACGGCGACAAGAAGGCCGATATCACCTGGCAAAACACCAACACCGGCGACGTCTTTGTCTGGCTGATGGACGGGACAACCATCTCAAAGGGCGACTACGCCTCCCTGGGCATCCCGGACAACTGGCAACTAAAGGCGATTGCCGACTTCGATGGTGACGGCAAGACCGACATCCTCTGGCAGAACACCACCACTGGCGACATCTACCTATGGCTGATGGACGGGGCCGGGATTGTCGGCGGCGGCTTTGTGGTCCGCGGTATGCCAGCTCTCTGGCAGTTGCTTGCGGTGGCGGACTACAACGGCGACGGCAAGGCCGACGTCCTCTGGCAGAACACCGTCAATGGCGACGTCTATGCGTGGTTTATGGACGGCTCAAAGATATCCGATAAGGGCTACGTCGTAAACGGTATGCCACCTGAGTGGAAGAATAAGTAAAGAACAAAGACGAGGGAGGGGCACCGCTCCTCCCCCCCTTTTCTTTCCTAAAGACTATCCATGACTTTCTCATGTGCCAGCCTTTCTGTAGATCAGTATGTATTTGTGGGTAATCTCAAGACTTTCACCGTTTGTGGATTTTGTACCATTTTCAATTGAGACCACCACCAATTCCTTTATTTCAAGGGTCTTGTTGCCTCTGAGACGTTGTTCCGTTTTCATGGTGGTGGCAATTATCAGGCCGTCCCGCCCACGGCTATCCTCGCAGATAATTGCAAGTATCCCGCCTTCGGACAGTGCCTCCTCTGCAAAGCAACTTACGTCATCGATGTCGTCCCAACAGAGGGCGATTATCAGATCAATGCCGGTAATGCCTCCTGCATCCTTGCCAAAGAAGACGTAATTCCCTGAGGAGTACCTCTTTATCAGGTTAAGGATGACATCGTGTTGCCATTCTTTTTCGTTAAATATCCACACCGTGGTTGACTCCAGGATTTTTATATCATCGATCAAATCTCCGTCATAGCATATCAACGATGCAGGGGGTGATTCTTTGCCGGTTCGGATATCCCTTTTCTTCTTTACAAAGACGGCAAGATACTCATGAGCAAGGAGCAGGAAGTTGTACTTTACGCTGTTGTTGTACCAAAATCCCGTCGTCTTGCAATTGTGTTGCCTCTTTATGATCAGCTCCTTTAGTACAAAACCGGCCATTAAGTATCTCTCTATGGTCCGGAAGCCAAGTGGGATCACATTTTTATTCTTGCGCATATCCCCGATTAAGATTGCACAATGGCCGCTGCGCTTCAACACCCGATAGCTCTCACGTGCCACCTTGTCTATCTCATCGAGGAATCTGCCGACACCGTAAGCCGACAGGTCTTTGTCGTTATCGTGGGTATAGCGGATAATATCGGCATATGGGGGATGGGCGCAGATCAGGTCTACGGTGGCATCACCGATGCCGTTGAGGTCCCTTGCATCGCCAACAAAAAGCTCCGCGTTGGCATCGTCATGGTCTTGACCCGGGTCAAAGTCCATGTTTTCGGTGGCAAGCCCTATGGCAGCGGCGTTGATGTCTATCCCGATGAAGTTTCTGCCGAGCAGCTTGCACTCAACCCCAGTGGTACCGGCGCCACAGAAGCAATCAAGCACCAGGTCGTGCATCTTTGAATACTTCAGGATAACGTTTCGCGGGATATAAGGAGACCAGTTTCCACGGTAGTTGCCATTGTGTGTGGCCCAGGTGCCGCGTGACTTAAAGCTCCAGACGGTTGTCTTTTCAACGGCAAAGCCCTTTGGGGTAATTGTCTTTATTTCTTTTTTGGTGGAAGGGAGCAACTGATTGGCGGTATTGGATATGTTTACACCAAACTCCCTGGTAACAATCCTCTCAATGGCCTTGAGTGTGACCCCGTATTTGTTACCAATATCTTTATCAGACAGGCCTTTTTTCTTATCTTGTAAGATTAGTTTTTCTATGTCTTGATTCATTTAATAAGGGGGGACAATGCCCCCCGATGTCGTCTATTGTATATTAAGGATTGGAATCAGCGCAATAAAACTGTGCGACAGTCTGGAATCAGTCACCTAGTTTACGGATTTTATGATCATATCGCCCATGCACTTGTATGATATCTCCTTGGTGACGAATTTGGAAATATTGCCCGTGTGGACGTTTATGCGACGCACAAACAGGTACAGCCTGCCATCGGTGAGCTTGTAGGTGCCGACGATGCTTTCGCTGTGTGCGTATTCGTCGGATTTTATTTCGTTGGGATTTCTTGTCAGAGCCACCAGGCCATCGGGTGAGAGTTTGAAGTAGTTGCGGAACTCACCCTGCACGACCTTGTAACAGCAGGTGTTGTTGATACTGTTTCTCATCAACTCGCTCATAAAGAGTCCTGCTCCGCGTGGCATGAGAGTCACGATGTCAACGAAGTCGGTCACTATGATCGTCTTTCCGACACATCCCGGGGTGTTTGGCAGGCAACCCTGCGCACAGGAAGCACTACAGAGTTCCGCCGCCACTTCGTCAAAGACGTCCTTGAGCTTCAACTGCACGATTATATCATCGTTGTAGGCGGCCCTGTCCCGGCAGCGAAACGTCGATGACACCTCATTGAGTACACCGCCACATCCACTGGTCAGTAACAGCGCCGGCATCAGCAGGGTTCCAAGGACGATTGAGAGCAGTGCTCTATTTTTCAAAGCTCTCGCCCTTTATCTTCATCGTCTTTGGCTGCGTGTATCGTTGCAGGAGGCTTTCGATGCCACCAAACGGGATTGCCACCTGACCGCTGGACTGTACCACGCCGGTATTGATGTTCATCAGGCGGGCGTTGACCACTATGCAGTCCTCGGCTATGCTGTACGTGCCCGTAACAATGGCGCCTACGTTGTAGAGGTCTTTGACCTTTTTGATATCCCGACTCAGTGAGAACTCGCCGTTTTCATTCATGATCACGTCCGTTACCAGCCTGATATCTATGACCGTCCAGTGTCTGACCTGAAACTCGTGGATCAGGCTTTCGGCTATGAGTCTGCCCAGGCGGTTTGTCTCCTTGAGATTGTCAAGGTTCTGAAACGACGTCACAATGATCGGGAGATTAACGTCTTGCATATCGACGTTACGCTTGAGTTGGTCTGCAAGATATATCATATTGGCGTTGAGATTGCCCATGGGATTGACGCTCTTGTAGATTTCAAGAGGGATAGGTTCTGCAAATCTTCTCGTATATGGCCTGTAGGGGTCATGACGCTGGCCATCGTGTACGACCACCTTATCCGCCACCGGTCTTAGCACCGGCCCTCTTGTGTCCTCTACGTAGATGGTATCCTTCTCTTCGATCTGCTCACCAAAGGACGGCAAGACGTTCATAAACGATAACATTATAAACACGGAAATCACCACGGCTATAAGATTGACTATTCTCCAAAACATACCTGTATCGATCTTGTTCATTCAACTCACCTCAATAAGGATAATAAGGACCATAATATGGGTAATACGGGCCATAGTAAGGACCATACGTATATGGCCGATAGACCGGCACCTCATACTCACGCATCTTTGTCCTGTAAGCCACCGGATAATCACAGCACGTATCAGCCGTTATGCTGTAGCCTCTGTCATAGCCGCATACCCAACTGCCGTTAGCCTCATAATGGCAACCCTTGTAGTACGGGTCAATGAGCGAAGCATCATGATATACCGCACATCCTGCAAGCAACATGCTTACAAACAACACCAAAACCACTCTCTTCATCAGAACAACCTCCGTTGCATAAATAAATACATCAGCCTATACCAGCCTACTTAACATTATATATCTGTAGTTTGGTTTCAAAACTTAAGTTTTGTCATTTGGGGCTGATCTTCAGGAACTTTCGCTTGCCGACTTTGAATACGTACTGGCCCTGAGGCAGAGTGGCCTTTGTGTCTGTGACCTTTGCGTTATCGATGAGTACCCCGCCCTGTTTGATGAGTCTCATGGCCTCCCCGGTGCTTGTGACAAGGCCGGAGTCCTTCATTATCTGTGGCACCCACATCTGTGCAGCACTCCATGGTATATAGCGTTCCTCGATCTCATCGGGCAGTTGCCGTGACTTAAACACCTGGTCGAACTCCTGTTGCACCCGCATGGCCTCGCTCATGGAGTGATACCGCGCCGTAAGCTCGACGGCCAGGGCCTCCTTGGCCTTCTTGGGATGCACGGAGCCATCCGCTATGCCGACCTTTAGGGCGTTGAGTTCCCCGACGGAGATGTGGCTCAACAACTCGTAGTACCTCAGCATCAGGTCGTCCGTCGTGGACATCAGTTTACCAAAAATTTCCTTTGGCGGTTCGTTGATCCCGATGTAGTTGCCCAGGCTCTTTGACATCTTGTTGACGCCATCGAGGCCCTCCAGCAGGGGCATCATGATGACAACCTGTTCGGGTTGATTGCACTGGTGTTGGATCGTCCTGCCCATCAGGAGGTTGAACCGCTGGTCTGAGCCACCAAGCTCGACATCTGCCATAAGGTGTGCGGAGTCGTAGGCCTGAAATAACGGGTAGTAGAACTCCAGCAGCGTAATAGCGTTGTGGTTCTCAAAACGCTTCTTGAAGTCGTCGCGCTCAAGCATTCTTGCAACCGTTTGCATTGCCCCCAGCTTTGCGATATCCATGGCACTCATTGCCGAAAGCCACTCGCTGTTGAAACGGACGTGCGTCTTGTCGGCATCGAGTATCTTGAATATCTGTTGCCGATAAGTGGCGGCGTTTTGGCTGACCTCTTCGCTGGTAAGGGGTTTGCGCAGTTCGTTTTTACCACTGGGGTCGCCGATCATGCCGGTGAAATCGCCTATCAGGAAGGTCACCTCGTGGCCAAGTTCCTGGAACTGCCTCATCTTTTCGATCAACACCGTGTGTCCCAGGTGTATGTCCGGAGCCGTGGGGTCAAAGCCGGCCTTAATCCGCAGGGGTCTGCCCAGCCGGAGCTTTTCCAGCAGCTCCGCCTCGTGGATGATATCAGACGTCCCACGCTTGATGACCTCAAGTTGTTGCTGTGGCGCTAACATTGTGTCCATATGATACCCATTGTCGGTGCATCGCGTCAAGGGGGTTTTTTCGCACCCGCCCCTGCCACAAACCGCCCCTTTTTTTTTCTTACAGCCAATTGCGATTGCCCTGTATTTGCAACCATGAGTGATTCCGTGTTAGAATATGGCAGATAGATTTGATGGAGGGCTTATGAAATATATAGCTAAAGGGTTCATGCCACAGGAGTATTCAACGGCTGTTGAAAAGTGTCCAACGTCTATAAGGGGTTTTGATGATATTAGCGGGGGTGGTCTGCCCAGGGGACGGACAACTCTGATATATGGCGGCCCTGGTTCCGGAAAGACGATCTTTGGCCTGGAGTTTATTGTCAGTGGTGCCCGCCATTACAACGAACCTGGAGTCATGATATGCTTTGGAGAAAACGAAGCAGAGTTCAATCAAAACTACTCATCATTCAATTGGGACTTGGTTCAACTCCAGAAAGAAGATAAAATCTATGTTTCCTACTTGTTTATAGAAAGAGACGACATTACAAAATCTAATACTTACGACCTTGGCGGATTCTTTGTCCTGGTAAAAAATGCCGTTGAGAGGCTTGGGGCCAAGAGACTGTTAATCGATAGCATAGACCCTCTCTTAACAGGGATGCTTGATAACCCCGGTGTACGCCCGGAGCTGTACCGGTTCTTTGGCCACCTCAAGGGGCTTGGTGTTACGTCGGTCTTTACGAGCGAGCGGCACGAGCGAGTGGTTAACATGAACGGCGTAGAGCAATATCTCTCCGATTGCGTTATCCTTCTTAACCGTAAAATGGACGAACAGGTGTCAACAAGGCGTTTAAGGATATTAAAGTATCGTGGCTCCTGCCACGCAACCAATGAGCATTTGTTCTTTATAGACAGCAATGGTATCAATATCTTTGCAGTAAAATCCCTATGCCATGAGCTAACGGCAGAACGCATATCGTCGGGGATTGAAATGCTCGATAACATGTTAGACGGCAGAGGCTTTTATCGTGCAAGCAGTATACTGATAACCGGCAGCTCAGGCACGGGCAAGACCAGTTTTGCGGCGAGTTTTGCAGATAGTGTCTGCCAACGTGGCAACAGGTGTCTGTTTTTGTCGTTTAACGAGTTGCATTGCCAGATCGTGAGAGACATGCACTCTGTTGGAATGGATTTGGAGAGACACGTAGAAAGCGGATTGCTGAAGTTTTACACATCCCGCCCAAGCCTCGATGGCCCGGAGATGACCCTTACCGTTATCTGTAATGCTATCGAATCCTTTAAGCCTGCCGTGGTGGTATTGGATCACATATCGTTTTTTACCTCAAGGACAGCCTCAAAGGATGCCGGCAATCTATTTGTCAACCTGATTGATTACCTCAGACAATACAACGTAACAACACTATGCACTGACCATGTCTCTGATGACAAAAACTGCGGGCAAATCGACTCAGGGATTTCAGCCCTGATGGATGTCTGGATCGTTCTCGGAGACCTGTACTACGATGGTGAGGCCAAAAGGACACTCCGAATCGTGAAGTCCAGGGGGATGAATCACGCACGAAAGCCCGTGGAGTTCACCCTCGGCAACCAGGGAATAACAGATTGACTATTGACTGAGCCTTACCCTTGGCCGGTCTTAAAGAAGGTCACCGAGCGTTGCAGTTGTTGCGCATGACCAGCCAGTGTCTCTGCCGTGGAAGACACCTCATTGGCAGTGCCGGCGTTTTGCTGCACCACCTTATCCAATTGCTGTATGGCCTTGTTTATCTGCTCGGCGCCGATGTCCTGCTCCTTGCTCGATACCGTGATCTCCTCTACCAGGGATGCGGTTTTTTCTATATCCGGCACGAGTTTGTCCAGCATCTTACCAGTTGATTCGGCAATTTTAATGCTTGAATTGGACAGTTCGTTTATCTGTGCGGCGGCCTCCTGACTACGTTCAGCCAGCTTTCTGATTTCGGCTGAGACAACGGCAAAACCCTTGCCAAACTCCCCGGCCCTTGCCGACTCTATTGCCGCATTGAGGGCTAACAGGTTTGTCTTACGCGCTATCTCATCTATGATGGTTATCTTTTCGGCTATCTGTTTTATGGCCACAACGCTCTGTGAAACGGCCTTGCCAGCCTGCTGTGCCTCACCCACCAGGTCACGGGCTATTTTTTCCGTCTGGTGGGCATTTGCGGCATTTCGTTTTATGTTGGAGGCCATCTCCTCCATCGACGACGACGTCTCCTCGATAGAGGCCGCCTGCTCCGTCGCCCCCTCGGAGGTCTGCGCAGCGGAGGTCATCAACTCCTGACTGCCCACCGATACGCTGTTGGCAGACTCCTTCACCTCCGATACAATTTCCCTGAGGTTATGTACCATGTCCTTGATGGCGGCATACAGTCCCGTATCGCCGGTGCCACGACCAGGCTTGTCGTCCGTGAAGTCAATAGTCAGGTCGCCATCGGCAATCCTCTTGGCAATGTCAACAACCACGGCAGGCTCACCGCCTAACTGTTTCAATATCCCGACTATTACCACGTATGCCCAAAAAATCGACACCGCCAACACCACTACCGTCAACACTATGTACAACACAAGTTCCGTCCTTGCCCATGCCTGAAGCCTATGCGCCTTTGCGCTGAGGTCGCCGGAGAGCTTGTCCTCAACCTCCTTGAGCATATTTATCTTCTCCGTCATCTTCTTAAACCAGTGCACCGCATCTATACCAAAGTTTCCAACGATGGCCTTATCAAAGGCTACCTTTCTCATGCTCTCTACTTCCTCAACGACCGGTCCTGTCATCTTGTTGGTATAAAACTGCTTCTGCTCCTCATCGGCCAGCGAAAGGAAAGACCTCATATAGGTCTCCTGCGCCGAGGACAGAAAACAGTATTTGACGAACATCCCCGTAGCAAACGCATTGGCACCAAAGGTGTTACTCAAAACAGCCCTCTCCTGCCCTACACGCTCCTTTGCCTGCAGGAAATTGACGTAGGCAATGGCAAGTGTCGAAATTTCCGCGTTGCTGCTTAACTTGCCCATCCTGGTTATGACATGTAAGAGGTCGGATATCATACCGGTGTAATACTTGATGGCCTCCCCGCCTGATATTTTAAGGCCACCTACCAGTTCCCGGTTGCCATTGAGTTGTTGGAGTTGTTTGTTTGCCGCATCCATTTCGGCCTTAAAGGCGGTCTTGGCATCCGTTGCCTCAAACGCCTCAAGTTCCTTCAGCTTTTTGTCGGTGGTTGTGTATTGCTCCTTGAGTTCCGGGCCAAACTTCGCACCCTTGCTGCCAAGAAACCCCGCCGATGCACCACGCTCCTTCTGAAGTTCGTGTACCAGGGCGCTTATCTTTACGGCAAGCTCCGACATGCCCTGCATAGCCCCCATCTGTCGGGCCACCTTGTATTTACTGAGCACCTCGCTGATCGAAAGATAAGACAGACTCAAAAGCGGCAGTATCAATATAATAATGAGCTTATTCCTAAATTTAGCTTCCTCTATAAATCTCATAGTATGCCTCCTATATATTGTGATTCAGTATGATAGCAAAAACAAGACACTCTTGTCTCACAGAAAAAGACTTGCTGTAAAAAAATCCGTATCCTCTTTAAAAAGCATGGCAAATTAACTTCATGGTTTAAAGACATGGATTCCTGCTTTCGCAGGAATGACAGTTACAGCCGTTTTCCAAGTGTGTCATTCCTGGCTTGACCAGGAATCCAGGATGCGTAACAGCATAGTTACCATGAAATATAAAGAAGATACAGAAATCCTGTGGTAATACAGCATAGCACGTTGCGGTTGTGTGCGATACAAGAAAATAAAAGGGGCTGTTTTACCAGCCCCCCCGTTTGCGAGTTAAACTCTTTGGTTTATATCAGGTATTCACCGACAAAGACAACTACCTGGTTTCCCATTCTGCGGGGACACCGTTTGCGACAAACCCATGGTCCCTTATAGTGGTGCCGTTATTGAGTATGTGCAGGTAGACATCTCCAGTGATGGAGTCTCTCCAGATCAGGTCAGATTTGCCGTCGCCGTCATAGTCTCCGGCCTTCATCAGAAGCCATTTAGCGGGTATTGCTCGGGTTACATAGTCACCACCAACGATAGTGGCGCCATCCATAAACCAGAGCGCGTAGTCGTGAGCTGATGTCTCATGCCACAGGATATCGGCCTTGCCATCGCCATTAAAGTCGCTGATGGCCTCGATCACCCAGTTGTTTGGGATACCCCTGGCAGCATGACCCTGGCCTAATACAGTCAGACCATTGAGCAGCCATACATAGATATCGCCGTGTACGGAATTTTGCCATACTACATCGCTCTTTTTGTCTCCGTTTAAGTCGGCTATGACCTTTATGGTCCAATCTGCCGTCATGCCTCTGAGTATGTAGCCGCCACCGATGATATCTTTACCATCCATTAACCAGATGTAGACATCACCTTTGTCTTTATTTCTCCACATGATGTCAATCTTGCCATCACCGTCGAAATCGCCAAGTGCCTTGACTACCCACTCCGACGGCATACCCCTTACTGCAAAACCACCGGTTGATATCTCGGTACCACTCATAATGTATATGTAGACATCCCCGGTTGTCTTGTGCTGCCACAGGATATCAGCCCTGCCATCGCCATTAAAATCGCCTACGGTCTTGATATCCCAATCAAGCCCCGTGTTTCTGACAACATAGCCGCCGCCCTTTATGGTCTTACCGTCCATTAACCAGATGTAGACGTCTCCGTTGGTGGAGTTTCTCCATATCACATCGCTGTTGCCGTCGCCGTCAAAGTCGTATTCGGCCTTCCTGGACAGGGAGAACGCTATTGTTATCTTCTTGTTTTCGGTCATCTTCACCATGCACTGGTTGGTTCCGATGTTGAGGTCGCAGCCAGTCCAACCCTTGATCGCTGAACCTAAGCCCTCTTGTGCCGAGAGCACAACCACCAGGTCCTTCTTAAAGGATGCCGTGCCGATCTTGCCGTCCTGGCTCCAGGAGAACTTTCCACTGGATACCGTCACAATGCCATAGACGGAACCCTGCATGGGATTTGCTATCTTCGACTCTGCATTTATTGAGCTGCTAGCGGGATAGGCCATTGTTACCGTTAGGGTCACCTGGTCTGCCTCTGCCGCTTTCTGGGTTACCTTAAAGGTCTGTCCTGCAATGGTCATGGTACCGGTGCGTGAGCTTGAGGTTGTATTCTCTGCCACGGTGTAATCTACGATGCCATTGCCGGTGCCTGAGCTGCCTGATACAATGCTTATCCAGGAGTCATTGCTGATTGCCGTCCAGGTGCAGCCGGTGTTTGGCGTTGCTACCTCTACTATGTCGTCACCACCGGCGGAGGGGAATTCCTTAGTAATCGGATTTATCGACATACCGGTTGAACAGTCGCTACCAAGTTGAGTCACCGTGAAGGTCTGTCCACCTATGGTCATTGTACCGCTGCGTGAGGCCCCCGAGTTTGATGCTACCGAGTAGGAGACAGTGGCGCTACCCGAACCGGATGTACTACCGGCATTTATGGTTATCCAGGAGTCGTTGCTGGTTGCCGACCAGGTGCATCCCGTATCTGCCACTAGGCTTACGGTATCACTGCCGCCATATGACTGGAACTGCTTGCTGAGAGGAGAGATTGAGAAGGTACATCCTGTTGCAGCTTCCTGAGTAACCGTGACGGACTGACCACCGATGGTCATCGTACCGGTTCTTTGGGTTGTGCCTGTGTTTTCAGCTACCGTGTAACTTACAGTGCTGCTGCCACTGCCCGAACTGCCGGCAGTTATGACTATCCAACTGTCACTGCTTGAGGCCGTCCATGCGCAAGCGCTGTCAGCCGTTACACTGACGCTGTCGGTGCCGCCTGATGGGGCAAAACTCTTGCTCGTTGGACTGACTGTAATCGTACAGGTTGACGTGGAAGGGTTCTGTACAATCGTGAAGGCCGCTCCGCCTATGTTGATAATGCCGGTACGGGCGCTTGTGCCAGTGTACGACGCCACCGTGTAATCCACCACGCCATTGCCGGTGCCTGAGGTGCCGGAGTTCAGGGTTATCCACGAGTCAGCCGTCATAGCCGTCCATGCGCAACTGCTTGACGCCGTTACGTTGACATTGCCACTGCCACCGGTGGATGTATAGTTCATGTTGGTAGGGCTGATTGTAATGGTACAACTTGACGTAGCGGGGTCCTGGAGAATCGTAAATGCCTTCCCTGCGACGTTGATTATACCGGTGCGCGGGTATGTGCTCGTGTTCTGTGCCACGGTGTAGTTTACCACACCATTGCTGGTGCCTGAAGCACCCGAGGTGATGGTTACCCACGTATCAGCAGTTGTGGCCGTCCACGTGCAACTACCTGATACCGTTACATCAAAGTGGTCACTGCCGCCGGAGGACATGAACTTCTTGCCTGTGGGGTTGATCCCAACGGAACAGGTTGACGCAGGAGGGTCCTGGACAACCTTAAATACCGCTCCGCCTACGTTGATCATGGCGGTGCGAACCGTTGTGCCCGTGTTTGCTGCCACGGTGTAATATACCGTCCCATAGCCGGTACCTGAATTGCCTGAGGTGATAGTCACCCAGGTATCAACGGTTGAGGCCGTCCATGTACATCCACCTGGTGCGTTTACATTGAAGTAGCCGCTGCCTCCCGATGGCGGAAACTGTTTGTTTACCGGATTGAGTGTTACCGTACAGTTGGATGTGGCAGCGTCCTGCTTGATAGTAAATCCAACTCCGCCTACGTTGATAATACCGGTGCGTGCCGACGTACCCGTGTTTGCTGCCACGGTGTAGTTTACAACCCCATTACCGGTACCGGAAGCACCGGAGGTAATGGTCACCCACGTATCGGTAGTTGAGGCATTCCATGTACAGCCACTTGGCGAGATTACGTCAAAGTGGTCATTACCTCCGGATGCCATGAATTGCTTGTACGCAGGATTGATTGTTGCCGTACAGTTGGAAGTGGGGGCGTTCTGGAGGACCTTAAAATACGCTCCAGGGAGGTTGATAATACCGGTGCGTGCTGTTGTACCCGTGTGTGAGGCCACCGTGTAGTTTACCGTCCCGTTACCGGTACCGGAAGCGCCCGATGTGATAGTCACCCAGGTATCAACGGTTGAAGCGGTCCACGTACAAGTACTGTTTGTCGTTACGCTGAATGAGCCACTGCCACCGGCGGAGGTATAGGTCATACTCACCGGGCTGACTGTTACCGTACAGGTTGGTGTCGGCGTTGGTCCCGGTGTACCCGATGGCGTCGGCATTGGTGTACCCGATGGCGTTGGTCCCGGTGTACCCGATGGCGTTGGTGTTGGTGTGCCTGCAGCTTCCTGTTTGACTTTATGTGTTGCTCCGGGGAGGTTGATCATAGCGGTGCGGGCCGTTGTACCCGTGTATGATGCCACGGTGTAGTTTACAACCCCGCCACCCGTACCGGAATTGCCGGAGGTGATGGTTACCCATGTATCGCCGGTTGTGGCCGTCCATGCACATCCACCTGGCGCCGTTACGTTAAAGGAGCCGGTACCGCCTGATGGTGGGAATTGCTTGTCCATTGGGCTGATTGTAACCGTGCAGGTTGGTGTCGGTGTTGGTTGAGGAGTACCCGACGGTGTTGGTTGAGGAGTACCCGACGGTGTTGGTTGAGGAGTACCCGACGGTGTTGGCTGAGGAGTACCCGACGGTGTCGGTGTTGGTGTCGTTGGAGGGTTCTGACGAACGCTGAATACCGCTACAGCGTTGCCTCCAGTGTCTGCATCGACAAAGTTGATGTTAGCGACGCGGTATGCTCCAGTGTTTGCCGCCACATTGTAGTTTACTGTTCCACTACCAGTGGCCGAAGCACCGGAGGTGATAGTTACCCATGAGTCAACCGTCGAGGCGATCCACGAACAACCACTGTTTGCCGTTACGCTAATGGTACCGGAGGTTGCATAGGCCTCAACCGTCACATTCGCCGGACTAAGCGTAATCGTACAAGCTTCTGCTACATGTGCTACGTTAGCCGTAATCAACAGCAACGCAACCAACAAACTCAAAAAAACTTTTTTGCTTCTCATTGCTTAGAGCTCCTTCTTGATTTGTTTGGTAAGTCTACATCTTAGACTACTGTCTCAACAGAAAAACTACCTCCTTTTTCTTTTCTTACAGATGCCAACCCTAACAGTCATTAAGATATCATACAGGCTTTTGGGCAGTCAAGTTCTTGAAATACAGGTTTATTGCGGAAAATCAGACAATATCGTGTATATAGTCGTTATTTTTCCATCTCTCGCAACTGGTGTCTATACGGGTGGCGCTTTTGAGTATGCGCATGAAGTCCGTTCGTGGCATGTGCGTGGCACCAAAGTTCACAAGATACTGTGTGGTGACCTGGCAGTCAATCAGCACAAAGCCCCATTCTATGAGCTTTGGTACGATGGTTGCAAATGCCACCTTGGAGGCGTTGCTCTTTTTGAAGAACATGGATTCGCCAAAAAACACCCCCCCCAAGGCAACCCCATAGAGTCCCCCTGTCAGTTCGCCGTCGCACCAGCTCTCTATGGAATGCGCAAAGCCGGCTTTATGCAATCTGACGTAGGCCTCAATCATCTCCCTGTTAAGCCAGGTATCGCCCCCGTTACCCCTTTTGGCCTGAGAGCAGTTGATAATGACATCGACGAATGCCTTGTCGGTGGTTACCTGAAAGATGCCTTTTTTTATGGTCTGCCGCAGGCTGCGCGATATCCTGATATCCTGTGGGATCAGTACGATCCGTGGGTCCGGCGACCACCACAACATGGGGCTGTCGGGGCCATACCAAGGGAATATCCCCAGTCGATAAGCCGCCAACAGACGCTCCACACTCAGATCGCCCCCACGGCAAGCAGGCCATCCCAACGCGCGAGTGCGGGAGATGGAAAGACGCACTCCTCAGTCAGCCTGAATACAGGCATCGCCGTATACAAACTCCGGCTTATCGTCGGCGAGTTGCACGCATACGTCCCCGCCCTGTTGTAGTCGGCCAAAGAGTATCTCATCGGCCAGGACTGTTTTAAGCTCCTTTTGCAGCAGACGCGCAAGGGGACGCGCCCCAAAGTGTGCATCAAAGCCCTTCTTGCACAGCCAGTTCCGGACGTCCTGGTTGATTGCCAGGGCAACGCCCTTCTGCTTCAACTGCCCGGCCAGTTCGCCGATGAACTTGTCAACGATCCGTGCCATCGTCTCATCGGCCAGGGGGTTGAAGAAGACGATGTCATCGAGGCGGTTTCTGAACTCGGGACTGAAGACCTGCTTGATGGCATCCTTGCCCTTTGTTGCGGTATCCATGGTTCTGTCGCCAAAGCCGATGGCGTTCTTGTCCATATCGCGGGCGCCAGCATTGGATGTCATGATGACTATCACGTTTCTGAAGTCGGCCTTTTTACCGTTGTTGTCGGTGAGCGTAGCGTAGTCCATGACCTGCAGGAGGATGTTGTAGACGTCCTGGTGTGCCTTTTCTATTTCGTCAAAGAGTACGACGCTGAATGGATGTTTTCTGATTTCGTCGGTGAGCAGTCCGCCCTGGTCAAAGCCAATGTACCCCGGAGGGGCACCGATTAACCTGGCCACGGCATGTTTTTCCATGTACTCGCTCATGTCAAAGCGTATGAACTTAACGCCCATGATGTTTGCCAACTGTTTTGCGATTTCGGTTTTTCCCACGCCGGTTGGTCCGGTAAACAGGAAACACCCGGTTGGTCTTTCGGTCAATCCCAGCCCGGCACGTGAGCGCTTTATCGCCGTGACTACGGAGACGATGGCCTCATCCTGTCCAAAGACGCGCCGCTTAAGGTCGGTCTCCAGTCCCCGGAGCTTGTCCGCCTCGGGCACGGAGAGGGTGCGAACGGGTATCCTGGCGATCTTGGCCACGACGTTTTCCACATCAAGCGTGTCCACGGTCTTGTGTTTTTCGCCGGAGAGCCTCACTAGCGCCCCGGTCTCATCCATGACGTCTATGGCCTTATCGGGCAGGTAACGGTCATTGATGTACTTGGCCGACAACTCAACCGCGCTCTTTATTGCATCGTCCGTGAAGCTCACACCGTGAAAGGCTTCATAATAAGACTTCAAACCATGCAGTATCTGACAGGATTCATCGATTGAGGGTTCGTGTACCTCTATCTTTTGAAATCGCCTTGACAGCGCACGGTCCTTTTCGAAGTAGTTCTTGTACTCCTCGTATGTGCTTGCACCAATGCACCGGAGTTTTCCGGTACTCAGGACGGGCTTGAGGATGTTGGAGGCATCCAGTGCCCCGCCGCTGGTAGCGCCGGCTCCAACGATGGTGTGTATTTCGTCTATGAAGAAGATGGCGTTTTTTATCTTCTTAAGGGCATCAATGGTTGACTTCAGGCGTGCCTCAAACTCGCCCCTGAACTTGGTTCCGGCAAGCATGCTGCCCATGTCAAGGAGAAAGATGTGGGTGTTTTTCAGTGCATCGGGGACGTTTCCTTCAAATATCTTCAGGGCCAATCCCTCCACGATGGCCGTTTTTCCAACACCTGGTTCACCGACAAAGACGGGATTGTTCTTGCGTCGGCGACACAGCACCTGGATTGTGCGTTGGATTTCAGTCTCTCTGCCAATTAGGGGGTCGATATCGCCATTGGCGGCCTTGTCTATGAGGTTGACGGTGAAGTGTTTCAGGGCATCGGCCTGACTCTTGCTGTCGGAGTGATAGGCATCATCACCGGGATGTTCGGAGGCATCAGAGTCGCCGACAATCTTGGTTATCCCGTGTGAAATGTAGTTGAGGACGTCCAGGCGCGTCACTCCCTCACGCTGGAGGAAGTAGCTGGCATAGCAATCCTCTTCCATGTAGATGGAGGCCAGGAGGTCTCCGGCATCCACTTCGTCCTTGCCCGAGGACTGGAGGTGCCACAGCGCCCGTTGCAGCACGCGCTGGAAGCCTACCGTGGGTTGAGGGATATCGCGCTTGCTCTTGGGCAGCTTTGGGACCTTCTTGCCAAAGAAATCATTTAGCGCAGACTTCAGATTTGCAATGCTGCCCCCACAATTGGTTATTATGTCAATACCCTTGTCGTCGTGGAGGATGGCAAAGAGTATGTGTTCTATGCACAGGTACTCATGTCCGCGGCGTTTGGCTTCATTGATCGTTGCCTCTATGCTTATTTCAAGGTCCTTGTTTATCATGCTGTTTACTCCTCTTCCATTACACACTTTAACGGGAACTCGTTATTTTTGGCCATCTCATGCACTGCGGCCACCTTTGTTTCGGCAATATCCCGCGTGTAGATGCCACAAAGCCCTGAACCGCTGCGGTGGATTTGCAGCATTAACTGTGTGGCCTCCGCAGAGGTCTTGTGAAATATGGTCTCAAGTACATTGACAACAAACTCCATTGTTGTATAATCATCGTTTAGGATGAACACCTTATACATCGTCGGGGTCCGTAGTTCTTCGTTGACCGAACCTTCAGGTGCCTCCTGAAACTCACCTTTACTTTGTCCCATAAGTGATGCACTCCTAAGTATGTTGTTAGTTGTTATTCATTACGCTTTTATTTTAGCATAAACGGTTTCTTCTTTTCTATCCGGCACGAGAGCAGGGCAGCGGTTACGCCATGGCTGAATGCACTATCTCTTTACGGTTTTCTGCTGCCCTCTATGTGGTTGCTGCACGCCGATTCTGGCAATAGATGCAACAACCGTACTGAGCGCCTCCATAAACTCTGTCAGCAACGTCCTGGCACGGTCAATATCATGCTCCCTGAGACTATGCTCTATTTCTTTGGAAATCCTGTAGACCTGGGGCAGTTCCAGATTTCCCGACAGACCTTTTATGGAATGCAGGAGTCTGCCGGCTTTATCCATATCGTTATCATCAAGCAGAGATGATATTATCTGTGCTGCGTTGCCGTACTTGTCCGAAAACCCCGTCAAGCCTTCCATGTAGACCATAGGGTCCATCCACTTGTCGATACCTTTTTCCACGTCGATACCCTCAAGGGTGGTTGGCATAGGCAACGTTTCGCCATCCGCCCTGTCAACGGACACCTGTACGCTCCCCTGCGGGATTACGTCTTCTATTGTATTAAAAAGCTGCCTGAAGTTGACAGGCTTGCCAATGACGGCACTGAAGCCGTTGTGTATATAGCCGGCCACCTCGTTACTCATTACACTTGCCGTCAGGGCGATAATTGGTATCTGCACATTGGCAGCAGATGATGAAGCCGATGATGTCGCTGATAATGCTGCTTCCAGGGTACGGATATGTCCTGTGGCCTCAACTCCGTCCATATTGGGCATCTGTATATCCATCAGGATAAGGTCAACGGGATTACCCTTAAAGCATTCAATTGCCTCTATGCCGTCCCTGGCCACCAATACGGTATGTCCCTCACGCTCCAGGCGAGTCTTTAGCAAGACGATGTTTTCTTCAAGGTCGTCTGCAACCAGTATCCGAAAGCCCCTGTGTGGTTTTGCCGTATGCACGCTGCCATCGGTGACATCCACGCCTCTGAACAGGTACTGTGCAGGTTCATCTGTCCGTTTCATGCTGACGGTAAAGTGAAATGTACTCCCCTTGCCGGGTTGGCTTTCCACCCATATGCGACCTCCCAGCATTTCAATCAGTTGCCTGGAGATTGTCGTGCCAAGGCCCGTGCCACCAAAACGTCGTGTTGTTGAGCTATCGGCCTGCGTAAAGGCATCAAAGATACTACCTATCCTCTCAGTGGGTATACCGATCCCCGTATCGATGATGTCAAAGCAGACGAGGTCTGCCTCCGTGTATGGATATACATGTATGCGTATGCTGCCTTTTTCTGTGAATTTAATGGCATTCCCTGTAAGATTTATTAGTATCTGCATCAGGCGCAAGGGGTCGCTTGTGAAATTGCCCCCGGCGAGCCTGGAGTCAATGTTACAGGTGAAATCGAGTCCCTTCTCACGCACTTTGATGTCAAACATCTGGTACAGACTCCCGAGCAAATCGCTAAGGTTAAAGGGCCTCAGTTCCATGGTCATCTTACCGCTTTCCAGCTTGCTGATATCGAGGATGTCGTTTATCAGCCCCAGTAAGGTATGTGCCGAGTTCATTATAATACTTAGGTAGCGTTTTGTTTCTGTGACTGTTAGGCTGGAGCTATCGATGAGCAGTTCGACAAAGCCTATTATTGCGTTCATAGGGGTTCTGATTTCGTGGCTCATGTTTGCCAAAAATGTGGCCTTGACCCTGGCAGATACCTCGGCGGCCTCCTTTGCTCTGGCAAGCTCTGCCGTGCGCTCTTGCACACGCACCTCCAGGTCATCGTGGGCGCTCTGGAGGTTTGCCTCGGCACGTTTGCGTTGTGCTATTTCCTGTTGCATCTGCTCTGTCCTGGTGTCAAAGATACCGGCCAGGAGTTCCAGCTCATCGTCAGTCCCCAGCGGACTGCATCTGACACCGTCTTCCGAGGACCTCTCAACCCTGGCACACAGCGTCAGGATTGGCCTGCATATGCCGTTACCCATTCTGACGGCAATGAAAATAGCAACAAGTATAAACAACATCCCTGCAAAGAGCAGCTTGGTGATGGCATCAAAGATGACCTCTCTGTACTGGGACCTGAGCGCACCAAGCTCTATTGATATCTTCAGTTGGTTAAGGGTAGGATAGTCTCCGGTTGCATAATTTCTGAATAAGATATGGGATTCTTTTGCCTTAAAACCCTTTTCTGATACAATGACGTTATCGGCATACAGTCTGTAAGCGAAGGTGTCTTTGAGCTGTATTTTATCAAAGATGTCAGCCAGGTCATATTCGATGATCATGGCTGCCTGAACGTGTTTGTATAAATAAATAGGCACTATGTAGCTCAGATTCTTGTAGCTGGAGAGGTAAAATCTTGGCTCACCGACAGCCATTGCCATTTTCAGATGTATTACCCCTGAATAATCAGGCGGCTCCTTTAGCGTTGAGTAAATTATACTTCTGTCAAGACGCACCATGGTTACAGACAGGACATTTTTTGTCACAAAACTCTCAAGCAACTTTGGCAGGGACTCCGATCTGATCTTGTTATAGACAATGAATCCAAGGAAAAGCGGGTTTTTGCTAAAGCTCTGAACGTTCTCAAAGGCATATACCAGGCGTTGTTCAAGCTTCTCCATGCAATTTTCGCCATGTAACAGCAGATACTTATTTAAATCGCCTGTGAGGGTTCTTTCCAACAGAATGGCAACCACAATGGTAATAAAAAACAGCAAGCCTGTTATGACCATTATATACTGTTGCAGTAGCCGTTTTTTCAGGCTCTTCACGGGAGCCCGGGTAATCACCTTGACCTCTTGTCAATGGGTACTATTATTCCGTTGTTGTCATACCTGGCCATAAAGTAGTCAGAGATATCGAGGGCATCATGTCTTGTCTTTGTAAATGGAGGGGAATATGTTTTTACCAGTCCGCTGTAGCTTTTGATATCTTCAAGGGCATCACGTACGGCTGGACGGTCAAAGGTTCCGGCTTTATTGATCGCCATTACCAGGAGGTTGACAAGGTCATAGGCCTGCGCCGTTGCTGCCGGTACGGGTATCTCCTGTGCCGTGTTAATGTTATAGGTATCAAGATATTCTCCGAGCACTCTCCTGGTCAATTCATCCCTGGGATTTAAGAAAGAAGAAAATGTCTGTATGAAGCTTAAATCCATGCCTTTAAGCTGTTGCGGTACATATCCCCCGGTGATAAAAGTCATATGAGAGATGATGGGTATTTTCTTTCTGAGTCGTGCCAGTCCTTTCATAATTGCCGCCCTGTCAAATGCAGTTGCGATAACGATCAATACCTCGGCGCCGGAATCTTCGATATTATACGCTTGTTGTTCTATATTTTCCTCGCCCATGTTAAGGTATTCCACCGCAAACGGCGTCAGGTTACGTTGACGGAGACAGTTTGTCATTATCCTGCCGTTTTCTTGACCCCAATTATTATTTACAAGTAAAAAGGCTATTTTTTCAGACTTCTTTAGTGCCTGTTGTATCAGGAAATCGCCTGCCTTTTCATCATTGATAGAAACCCTGAATACATAATTAGGGTTGTACGAGTTATTGGTGATCTTGTCTGAGGCGGCCCATGGGACGAGATATATAATCTTTTCCTTATGTATAAGTTCGAGGTCTCCCATGATCAGCATACCGTGGATTCCGCCCATTATAGCCACCAGGTTTTTCATCTTGCTAAAGGCCCTTACGTTTCTCTCACTGAGGTCAGATGACACCTTATGGTCCATCAACACCATGGACAGCTTTTTGCCGAGCAGTCCTCCCCGTGCGTTGACTTCGTTTACGGCAAGCTCCATTCCGCGCCTTATGGCCATACCTGTCAGGGCAGCGCCCATGCTCATGTCGGCATTGAGACCGATTATGATATCGTCATTTTTACTGTAGTTGTACTTTTTTCTGAGATATTCCAGCGTAAGGTCGATGACATCCTGGCCTACGATGGTTCTGTATTTATCGATTATGTGTCTGGTTGCTTCCTGAAAACCCTTGATCTGCGGTTCGCTGAGATATATGACATTGACGCCTGCTTCTTTTATGGCCTTGATGTAGTCACCTTCCGTTTTTGTTGCCAGCTCTCTCTCAAACGATTTCAACTCCTTAGCCGTCTCCATGAGGGTTTGCACGATGTCATCAGGCAAGTAACCGAGGGTCTTTTTGCTAAAGCAAAAGACGTAGGCCATGTATGCGTGATTGCTTATTATCAGGTTGGACTGAACCTCGTAAAACTTAAAGCCGTATATGGCAGCGATAGTGTTCTCCTGGGCATCAGTCTCTCTGTTCTTTAGTGCATCGTAGGCCTTGTACAAGTCTATCGGGACAGGCTTTGCCCCAAGGGTAATGAACTGATCTGATACAAGGTCGTTATTGATTATTCGGACATTCATACCGGCAAAGTCCTTTGGGGAGTACACGGGTCTGTTTGCGGTGAATTGCTTAAACCCGTTGCCCCAAAACGCTACCCCGATAAGGCCTTCCTGCTTTAGCCTCTCCAGTAGCAGGGCGCCAGGTTGACCATCCAGCATTGCATAGGCATCCTCAATATGCGGAAACAAAAAAGGGATATCCGCATATTGCATACCCGGCATGATCACGCTTAACTTGGCCGCAGGGGAAATCAGTATATCCAGTTGGCCATTTACTGCCATTTCGATCATCTTGTAGTCGTCCCCAAGCTGTTGGGCCGGGGATATGTTGATCTTCACACGTCCGCCGGTTTTGTCCCTGACGGTATAGGCAAATTTCTGTGCGGCTACGTACATGGCGCTGCCCGGGGGCATGTTATGGCCAAGGCTCAACTCATAGACCTTTGCATCCTTCCCATCAGGGGCGGACTTAGGTGCATAAATATAAAACAGCACTCCAACTGCAACACATAGAACGATGACGCCACCTATCACATACCGTATGTTGATGGCCTTGGCAACGTTATCCTTCATACACGCCTCCTGATGCTCCTCAGGCACATGCACTGCATCCGCCTCAAGTATTGTTTTTATTCTTCAGGACTAAACATTTTATTATGATAGCATAAGGACAACGAATTTCACAATTAACCTATCTATTCGGGTGCAGGAATCCTTCGATTTGCGCTAACAGTGCCTCCGACTCAGCCCTCTGCGTTGATGAAAATATGATCAGTTGCTCCGCGTCAAAGGACAACACAACGGCATCGTAGTGTTCTGTCTGCCCAAGGCCTGGGATCGGTGCCCCGTGATGTGAGGCGATCTTCTGGACAAAGGCCGCACCGTCGGGGTTGTGTGGTTGCGTGACGATGTGCTCTATGCGGATGTCTCTGAGGTTGGAAAGCCGCATCCTGCTCTTACGGCTTCCAATGAGCATCGGTCTGGTGAGCAGTATGAGGTCTTCTCTCTTGTCGATGATAGCCTGCAGGAGGGATTCACTAAAGACGTATGCCCTGCACAGCGGGTAGCAGAGCATAAACAACACGGCGCTGATGACAAAGTGTATATATCCCGACCAGTGCATTGATGCCACAAGCGTGAGCCAGGCCATCGTTACCCCCCCGCTGACAAAGAGGCTGGACAGTTCCCGGTTGTAGACACCGCTGTGGAGCACGCTGCCCTTGTGTGTCTGAAACGACCCCGTCTCAAGACGCAGAATATCACCATCGATCTCAAGGCGATAACTTGGCTCGTTATCCACGATGCCGCCCGGGACCGTCAAACTTAAAAATTCGTTTTGTTTTCATCTCTTCACAGCCTGTATGCGCTCTCTCCGTGTTGTGACTGATCAAGCCCTGTAATCTCTTCTTCGGCTTCAACGCGTAACTTTATTATACAGTTTATGGCCTTTAATAGCAACAACGTTGATACCAGGACAAAGACAAAGACGGTGACAGCCGCTATCGATTGTATGGCAAGAAGCGGCGGATTGCCATAAAACAACCCGTCTATGACCTCAGCGTTGACCGCTGTTGAGGCAAAAAGGCCCGTTGCCAATACCCCCCACATCCCACCAACCACGTGTATACCGATGATGTCAAGTGAGTCATCATAATGTAACCTGTGTTTGAGGTTTACAGCCACGTAGCAAAGCACACCGGCAACCGTTCCTATAATCATTGCCGGACCGAGGGTGACATACCCTGCGGCTGGAGTGATGGCAACGAGTCCCGTCACTGCACCCGATATGATACCCAGTGCCGTTGGTTTGCCTGCGTGCAGCCACTCCAGGGTCATCCAGGTGAGCGCCCCAACTGAAGCAGCCGTATTGGTGGTCATCAACGCAACAGACGCCGTTGCCCCGGCCCTGAGGGCACTGCCTGCGTTAAACCCAAACCATCCAAACCACAGTAACGCTGCACCCGTGATCGCCATTGGCAGGTTATGCGGCGTCATACCGCTTACTCCGTACCCCTGACGCCTGCCGATAACCATCAGGGCGGCAACAGCGGCTGCCCCTGCACTTATATTTACAACGATGCCGCCGGCAAAATCAAGTGCCCCAAGCGTACCGCCAAGCCATCCCCCGCCCCACACCCAATGTACCACCGTACAGTACACCAGCGTATGCCAACACACCGCAAAGAGCAACAGGGCAGAGAACCTCATCCGCTCAACCAATGCACCCGTTATCAGTACCACGGTTACCACTGCAACCATCCCCTGAAATGCCATCGGTACGTAGTGCGGCAATGACGGCGCCCTTTGCATGGGGGTTTGTCCGACATCCAAGAGGGCAAGAAAATCACCACCGCCGATGAATCCGCTTATATCCCCGCCAAAACTCAGCGAGTATCCCCACAACACCCACACCACACTGATCACACACAGAACCGCAAAACCCTCAATGATAGTCCCCAGGACGTTCTTTCTCCTGACCAGTCCACCGTAGAAGAAGGCCAGTCCCGGTACCATCAGCATTACAAGGGCAGTTGAAAACAACATCCATGCCGTGTCACCGGTATCAACGCGAAAACTGCCTGGCACCTGTATATAGGGCAGGTCGGCCCAGCTAACATATGGCTTCAACATCATTGATACAATAAGCACTGTTATCGTCGCTATAAGTCGTCTTTGCATATCTCAAAAACCTCCATACTCTGTAAGAGAAGAAAGAGAGAGAAAGGGGCGGCTCTGCCCCCCCTCAGAACCCCCTGCAAGGGGAGGGGTGAGGCACCCCGGCCATGAAGAAGTCCCCTTGACCCCTTACTTGCGGCACCTTTAATGTACTATTAACGCTGCCTTCTTTTTTACATCTGGTTTGAAGCCGGTCTTTCCGTCCTTGCTGCCATATCTTTTGGCCACTATTGCATCTATTTTTTCCATATCCAGGTCAGGTGGGATTGACCCGGCTTTCAGAATTGCCTCTCTGGCAAGCAGGGTCGCCCGGTGTCCCTGATCCAGGGCATCCCCAAGCACACGTAATGCCTCTGGCGGGTTATGAAACCCCATGCTGTTTTCAGCCCCTATCCACGTGCTGCGGTAGTATCCTTCCGCGTAGATGTCCTTGGCCTTTTGCAGTTGCGTCTTGTCAATGCCGGGCGTACCATTTGCTGCCTCGATTGTGAGGGCGGCAGTGGCCAACTCGTAACCTGCCTTTGTAAATGCGTGATTTACCCTGTCCTGGATATTTAGTACCTGTTGCTTTAACCATTGAGGCTGTTGCTTATGGCACTGCATGCACGCCCTCATGTCCTTTTTCAACGGACTCTCCCACCTGTGTGAGGACATCTTTTCGCTCCCCACACGCTCATACGGCATGTGACAATCCGCACAGGCAACCCCGGCTGCCCAATGCACGCTGCCGGCAGAGGAAAACAGCTCAAACTCAGGATGCCGTATATGTCCGATCTTTTGATCCGTGACCTTGTGTTTCCACTCCAGGAGGCCCTCGTCCTTTATTTGCTTTATTACGGCTTCTATTGTGATATCTCCCCATTTGCCGTTCTTCCACGGGTACAACAGGCCACTTGACTTCCCCTCGCTGTCTTTTGTAACCTTGTAGTCAACGTGGCATTGTGCACAGACCAGGCTGCGCATCTCCTGGCGTGTGAGTTTATCCGTATCTTTGCCGATTGCCTTGAGGGCCTCTATCAGGGCTGGACGTTTTATCTTCAGATCCATGGTGGCGGCGTCGTGGCAATCCGCACAGACCAGACCCATCTGTCTGTGCCTTTCCGGTATATTCTTGATCACGTCGTTGTATGGCTGTCTGTAGTAATCACCCTTCATTGTAGCCATAAGTTCAGCCGCAAAAGGGGATTTACAGCTCAGGCATACACCGCCGGCTTTATACCGGGAAGCGTCAATCTTCAACTGATCCCTGAGCATCTCCGTATGCCCGTTTGGTTCGTTGTACTCAACCCCCATGCCCCATCCCTCAAGGAGCACCAGTTGGAACGGCCACGGGCTTAAACGACATGCGTTGTCGTCCCTGTACTTGCTGTAGCCCTTTTGAGGCTCCGAGTTCTTGCGATAGCTGTCAAACTGGTTCGGGTATTTTCTTCCCCATATGGCGGGGTCCTTTTCATCGTCCGCAATTGTAATGGCCGATGTGGGTGTACTTGGTTGTCGCGTGCAGCCAATTGTAAAAACAACAATTAGCGTAAACATCAGTAGTTGTCTCATAAGTCGTTCCTCCTTAATTAGATTAGTATCCGTGTGCAAGCCCTATATGGCATTGCCAGCAATTTCTGTTGTCTTTATGGACGCCTTGAACGAGTTCCCCGTGACACCGTATGCAGTTACTCATCACGGACTTGCCGCCAAGCCTTGAAATTCTGATAGACGTGGCGTCTTTATCCAACATGTACGCATACCCGTGGTAGATTCCCTCCCTGACCTTGGCAGCGACCTTCAGTGTGAGACTCTGTTGAGGCAGGTGGCAATCGCTGCAAGTGGCCCAGTTCCTGTGAGCCGAGTGAGACCAGTTGCTGTACTGCGTTGTCATCATGTGGCATGAAACACAGAACTCCGGCGTACTGGTATAAACCCAGGCAGACCTTACTCCCAATGGGATAAGCGGCACTAAGATAACCACGGCTATGCCAAGTATTATAAACACGCGCCAGGACAAACCAAGGGGGTTCTTTCTTACTACTGTCTTCATGGAGCCTCCTGTCTTTTTATTTGTCCTGTAGCTAATATCGTGCCAGCGGCAATATCTGATAGAAACAGGAGATCAGGATACGGGTATCATTCAGAATTGTAACCAATGCTACAATTGTGTAGGAAGAGGGGTCAAGGGGACTTCTTTCCGGGCGGGGCGCCTCGCCCCTCTCCTTGCAGGGGGTTCTGAAGGGAGGCGGAGCAGCCCCTTTCTTTCTTGTCTTACAGTATAGTTACCATGGAATTTAAAGAGGATACCATTAGGAAGCAATCAAAGGTATGAAGTTTTTTTGCACGGCATTAGGAAAATTCTTCGGGTGTTTTGCTTTCTAAATATAACGTGTCTGGACAAAAATCCAATCCATTCATCCATTGAATACTGCCAAGGAATGGTTTTACGGAATTAAAGATACGGATGTCATTTAATTGTTTGAAAATGCCTTTATTCAGATATGGTTTAACATCAAAGACTCTCTCTTCATTATTATCAAATACAAGTGTCAAGGTATAATCCTCTCTTGGATGAACTTCTGTAACTCTCGGATTCATTTTAGCCTCTTGATTATCTGAGAGGTTCTATCTTGAATATTTCCTGCCCTGATGAAGCAAGTTCCCAGTCTGCCATCAAGTCCTCTTTATGTATTTCTATCCACGCCTGAACGAGCCGAACCTTGTTTTGGGGTATTTCCCCGTCTATCAAATTTCCGTCCGGAATGGAAAATACGGCTTCATGCCCCTGATAACGAACATGAATATGTGGCAATTTATGCTGTCTGTTATCAAGAAAATACAGAGAAACAATTATGCCATAAAACATTGAAATAATTGCCATTAATATGCCATCCCTTGTTATATTTTAGCATTATCTTGCTATCAGCCCCACTGCTTATTCTTCAGGCCCGGAGTAATTAAACAGTCGTCGATATTATTTACTTGTTTTGACAATACTACATTTTATACCATACCACAACTTGGAGATTATTGTCAAGGCGTTTGAAAATCATAATAGCTTGTGGTATAATACCATTATGAAGGCACAGACATTGGAGAGGGACTTTGATTTAACTGAGATTATCAATGGGGTGGAGGTTATGGGACCTAGTCCGTTTGGAAAGCATCAGGATATTAGTATAAGGATAGTGAGAAAAATAATCTTGCACCTGGAAAGCAACAAGACAGGGAAGGTCTACAATGCCCCGCTTGACGTGATCCTTGAGGAAGGGCAGCAAAGGTTACAGCCTGACATCTTGTTTATCAGGAAAGAGAATATGGGTATCTTTCAGGACTGGATACGTGGTGTGCCTGACATGGTGTGTGAGATTGTCTCCAGGGGGTCGGTTGCTAAAGACACTCTTACAAAGAAAGCGATATATGAACACTATAAAGTGCCTGAATACTGGATAGTCATCCCCGAACTGGAGACTATTGAGATACTGACCATTGAAGGAGACGCATACGAACTATTTTCTTCAGCCGAGGGAGAAGGGGTTGTAAGGTCCAGGGTTATTGAAGGGTTGGAGATAGACGTAAATGAACTCTTTGGAGGTTTCTACGTTTAAGCATGTGCAGGATGCAGCAACAAACACAGCCTATCGCCCTTGACAACCGGGTATACCCTGTCTTACTATCCACGATGCCACCTTACCCCACAAGGTCTCTGAAGCGCTGAAAGAGATACCGTGAGTCGTTAGGGCCGGGGCCGGCTTCGGGGTGATACTGCACGGAAAAGACCGGCAAGTGCATGTGTCTCATGCCCTCAGCCGTACCGTCATAGAGATTGACGTGTGTGAGTTCGACCTCTTTGCTGATGCTATTGACATCGACACAGTAGTTGTGGTTTTGTGAGGTTATTTCAACCCTGCCAGTTTGGAGGTCCTTGACGGGGTGATTGCCGCCGTGATGACCGAACTTGAGTTTAAACGTCCTGCCGCCAAGGGCAAGGCCCAGTATCTGATGTCCAAGGCATATCCCAAAGATTGGTTTCTTGCCCAGGAGTTTTCTTACGTTTTCTATGCCATAGCCAACCGCCTCGGGGTCGCCGGGGCCGTTGCTGAGAAATATCGCATCGGGTGCGAGTTTTAAAACCTCATCGGCACTGGTGGCAGCCGGTACCACCTGCACATCAAAGCCAACACTCACAAGGCTGCGCAGGATGTTGAGCTTTACCCCAAAGTCGTACACTACTACCTTTTTATTTGCTGTAGGAGTATCCTGTTTACTATTGAGCGACCAAAGCGGTTCGCTCCAGCGGTAAGGTTTTCGCGCCGTTACGCCTTGTACCAGGTCAATGCCGCCGATGCCGGGGTGTCCCTTTATACGTTGATAGAGTCTCCGTGGGTCTGCTTCATGCGTTGAGATTATGCCCATCATTGCCCCGGATGTTCTCAGGTGTACGGTAAGCGCCCGTGTATCAATCCCGCTGATGGCCACTATGTTGTGTTGCCGCAGATAGTCGTCTATGGACTGATTGCCGCGCCAGTTGCTCCAGCGCCCAAAGGACTCCTTTACGATAAAGCCCTCCACTTTGGGGCCTGCCACCGACTCCGCATCTTGTGGGTTGATGCCGTAGTTGCCTATCTGCGTGTAGGTCATAGTAACGATCTGTCCCTTGTAGGATGGATCGGTCAATATCTCCTGATAGCCGCTCATGGCGGTATTAAAGACGATTTCTCCAACGGCCTCACCCTCTGCCCCAAATGCCTCACCTTCAAATACCGTACCATCGGCAAGTACAAGCAACACCCTGTTCATAGGTTGCCCCGCAGTTGGTCGTACCTGATTGCACCACCAACAATTGTCAGCACACAGAGTCCCCTGAGCTGCCAACCGTGAAATGGCGTGTTCCTGCCCTTTGATACAAGGCTGTTCATATCCACCGTAAACTCCCTGTCTATGTCAACCACCACGACGTCGGCCACTGCACCCTCCCTCAGGGTACCTTTGCCAAGCCTTAGGATGTCGGATGGTTTAACGGTCATTTTTTCGATCAAGGCGCTTAATGACAGCACCCCTTCCTGTACGAGTTTCAGTCCCAGGGCAAGTGCGGTCTCAAGCCCCGATATGCCAAATGCGGCCACGTCAAACTCACACTCCTTGTCGTCCTTGTGGTGTGGTGCATGGTCCGTAGCGATGCAGTCAATGGTGCCGTCACAGAGGCCCTCTCTGATGGCATCAACGTCCTTTTTGGTGCGCAGGGGGGGATTGACCTTGGCCAGCGTGTTGTAGCCATCTGCGCAGTCCTCCGTTATGTGCAGATAGTGCGGGGTGGTCTCAGCCGTGACGTTGATCCCTGCGACCTTTGCCTCTCTGATGGCCCTGACCCCGCCCGCCGTGGAGACATGTGCGATGTGCAACCTCCCACCGGTCAGGGCTGCCAGCTCTATGTCGCGCCGTATCATGATAACCTCCGCCTCTGCCGGTATCCCCCTCAGACCCAGGAGCGTTGAGAGTTGCCCTTCGTTCATCACCCCATCCCCGGAGAGCCAGACGTCTTCGGCGTGAGATATTACGGGGACATCAAAGGTCGTTGAGTACTCAAGCGCCCGTCTCATGAGAAGGGAGTTGGTGACCGGTCTGCCGTCGTCGGAAAAGGCAACACAGCCGGCTGCCTTCATCAGGCCAAACTCTGTCAGTTCCTTGCCCTCCTGCTTCTTGGTTATTGCCCCGATGGGGTGGACGTTACAGGTCCCCTCTGAGAGTCCCTTTTGCACAATGTATTGGGTAATGGTTTCGTTGTCGTTGGGCGGATTCGTATTCGGCATACAGCACAGGGTTGTAAAGCCGCCTTTGACTCCGGCCTGACTGCCGCTGACAATGGTCTCCTTGTGTGTGTATCCCGGCTCTCTGAGGTGGACGTGGATATCAATAAGCCCCGGAAATACGTACAGTCCACCGACATCAATTACCTGAGTCTGTGGCGATATTTGCGGCTCTTCAGAAAGCGGGGCTATTTGCGCTATTTTATCGTCCCGTATTACGACATGTCCCATGGTGTCAACTCCCGATGAGGGGTCAACGATATGGCCGTTTTTTAAGATTATCTCCATTTTAGAATAAAGCTCCTGTTGTGTTCCTCACGGTCTTGCACCGCTTAACAGATAAAGGACGGCCATTCTGATGGCGAGTCCGTTTAAGACCTGGTCATAGATGACGGAATGTGCGCTGTCTGCAACGTCGGAGGCTATTTCCACACCGCGGTTCATTGGGCCGGGGTGCATCACAATTGCATCGGGGGTGGCGGCTGCCAGTGCCTTGTGCGTTACCCCCCAGAACCGGAAATACTCCTGAGCCGTGGAGAAAAAACCGCTGCCTTGTCTCTCCTTTTGTATCCTCAGTACCATGACCACGTCAACGCCCTTGAGTCCGGTGTTGAGGTCGTTGCAGATATCAACGCCCTGGCTTTCTATCCCCTTTGGCAAAAACGTGGTTGGGGCAATCAGTCTGACCTGTGCCCCAAGTCTGGTCAGGCAATAGATGTTTGACTTGGCTACCCTGCTATGAAAGATGTCACCAACGATGGCGATCTTAAGGCCGGCGATGGCGCCCTTTTTTTCGATGATCGTGAATGCGTCCAAGAGCGCCTGGGTCGGGTGTTCGTTGATACCGTCTCCGGCGTTTATAATCGACGCCCTGGCAAAGCGCGACACCATGTATGGCACACCGCTGCACTGGTGCCGGATGATGATGAAGTCAACACCGTATGCTTCTATCGTTCTGATGGTATCAAAGAGGCTCTCCCCCTTGACCACGCTGCTGGTTGGGACGGTGAAGTTTACGACGTCGGTGCTGAGTCTTTTTTGTGCCAGTTCAAAGGAAGTCTTGGTTCGGGTGGAGGGTTCGAAGAAGAGGTTTACGGCTGTCTTACCCCTGAGCGTGGGGACTTTTTTGATGTCACGTCCGAGTACTTCTTTAAATGATAGTGCCGTATTTATGATCAGCTCTATATCCTCCGTTGAGGTATCCCGGATAGATACGAGGTTCTTATTCATGCTCCCCGCTGAAGACGTTGGAGGCAATCCGGCTTCTGTCGTCGCTGTTAATATTCATCGCTGTCATTAATTACTAAGATAGCATTTCCCCCAGATATTTGACAACCATGCTTTACACCCAGGGCAATCGCATTTGACCGTAAGGAAAAAGAAAGGAGCGGTTTGTGGCAGGGGCAGGTGCGATGGTAACACCACTATCAACCGTGGTTGCCAGTATTTAAGCCACTTTTATATTTTCGTAGTATGGCATTGTTACTGTGCTTAAGCGATGAGACCACACCGGACTGGAGCGCTACCAAATACAGTAAATGATAAGATAATCCAATTGCAAGAGTAAAACAGATAAAACGCAAAAAAATTCCTACTCTCTGCTGGTTTTTGTTTGATTTCTACGTTGTGTTTTCAGATGGGTTGTAGTTACTATTAAGTTGTGTTACTATTAAAATGGGTGGAGTCTAAACTTATCAACAACTTTGCAAGAGGCTCGAAAAGATGGGAGGACATCGAATGCTATATATATTCTGGCTCTTTATATTCCCATCCCTTTATGGGAGGGGTTAGGGGAGGGTTCTTGGACAAGGGTAGAAAAAATTACCCCTATGAAGTACGAAAGAACCACAAATTAGGATCAGGTAAAGGCTAATTTAAAAAGACAGCTAACAAGGAATATCAAAAGGAGGATGTTATGAGTTGGTTTTACAACATGAAAACAGCAACGAAGCTGGTAGGCGGCTTTATACTTGTCGCGTGTATAACAGTAATAGTAGGGGTATTCAGTATTGTCAATCTCAAAAAATTGGACGATGCCGACACATTCCTGTATGAGAAAATTACGATACCGATAAGTCAGCTTGCCGAAATAACACAGGATTTTCAAAGAGTAAGGATAAATCTGAGAGATTTTGCGGAGTCAACAACAAAAGAGGAGAAGGCCGAAGCGCTTAAAGAGATAAGTGAACTTAGAAACAATATAGACAAGCTATCCTCGGAGTTTGAAAAAACTATTTTCACAGAAGAAGGGAAAAAACTATTCAACCATTTTTTAGATACCAGGAAGGCATATAGCTCAGTTATAGATAGAGTCGTAGAACTTGATGCAGCAGGAAAAGACGCAGATGCCTTAGTTTTAATGAGACATGAGGGGAAAAAGGCAGCCCAGGCAGAACAGGGCGCAATAGACGCCCTCCAGGAAAGCAAGGTAAAACAGGCGAAAGAGACATCCGATTCAAACACTGTCCTTGCCAATAAGGTTACAAACATGGTAATTGCCATAACCATAATCGGGTTTATCATAGCTATACTGTTGGGTATGTTTATATCGCGTTCAATAAGCAACCCGTTAAAGGCTATGGTCAAGGCGGCTGATGGTCTTGCCGTTGGCGATGTAGGTGTCAACGTTGAGTATAACTCAAGGGATGAGGTTGGAATGCTTGCTCAAGCCTTCAGATTTGTTATAGACAACATAAGGGAGTCCGCCTCAACGTCCGAGAAGATTGCCGGGGGCGACCTCAGTGTCGTGGTCAAGGTAAGATCGGATAAGGACGTGCTTGGCAAGAGCATGCAGTTTGTCGTTGAGACCCTGCGCAATCTGGTGGCAGAGGCGGCAATGCTGACAAAGGCGGCTGTTGAGGGCAGGCTTGCCACCAGGGGCAACGCCGAAAAGTTCAACGGCGGCTACAGAGAGATCGTTACGGGTGTAAACAAGACCCTCGATGCCGTAATTGGGCCGTTAAACGTGGCAGCCAACTACGTTGACAGGATCAGCAAGGGCGATATCCCGCCTGCGATTACGGATACGTACAACGGCGACTTCAACACCATCAAGGGCAATCTCAACAACATGGTCAAGATGATGAGCGAGCTGTTGGCAGAGACGGATGCCATAATCAATGCCGCAGCCAACGGTGAACTCGACAAACGTGCCAACGACAAGCTCTTTGTGGGCGGCTGGCAAAAGCTCGTCTCCGGTGTCAACGACACGATCACCAACATCGTCAACCCTCTGATGGTGACAGCAGATTACGTTGACAAGATATCCAGGGGCAACATTCCACAGCCAATTACGTCAGAATACAAGGGGCAGTACAATCTGATCAAGAACAACCTCAATGTCTGCATAGCAAACATCAATGCCCTCGTATCCGACGCCAACACCCTTGTTGAGGCGGCATTGGCCGGTAAACTGGCAACCAGGGCCGATGCCACAAAGCACGGCGGCGATTACAGAAAGATCGTTGACGGTGTAAACAAGACCCTCGATGCCGTAATAGGGCCGTTAAACGTGGCAGCCAACTACGTTGACAGGATCAGCAAGGGCGATATCCCCGATGCTATAACCGACAGCTACAACGGCGACTTCAACACCATCAAGAACAACCTCAACGTGCTGATAAAGGCAAGCAATCACATAACGGGGATAGCAAAGGAGATAGCCAACGGCAATCTGGTTATCGAGGTACGTGAGAGGTCGGCAGAGGACGAGTTGATGAGGGCCTTGGGGCAGATGGTTCGGAGACTGACTGACGTGGTGACGGAGATAAAGTCAGCCGCAGATAATGTATCAGCCGGCAGCATGGAACTCAGCGCCAGTGCCCAGGAGTTGTCACAAGGTGCAACCGAACAGGCGGCTGCGGCAGAAGAGGCATCGGCCTCCATGGAGGAGATGACGGCCAATATCCGGCAGACCGCAGACAACGCCCAGCAGACCCAACGTATGGCCGAAAAATCCGCTACCAATGCCCGGGAAGGCGGCAAGGCGGTGGCAGAGACCGTTGTGGCAATGAAGGAGATAGCCGGCAAGATAACGATCATAGAGGAGATCGCCAGACAGACAAACCTACTCGCCCTCAACGCCGCCATCGAGGCCGCTCGTGCCGGGGAGCATGGCAAGGGCTTTGCCGTTGTTGCCTCCGAGGTTAGACAGTTGGCCGAAAGGAGTCAGATGGCCGCCGGGGAGATTACCAAAAAGGCCACCACCAGTGTCGAGGTAGCCGACAAGGCCGGACAAATGCTGGCCACCATATTGCCCGACGTACAGAAGACCGCAGAGCTGGTGCAGGAGATAACCGCCTCAAGTGCTGAACAAAACTCCGGCGCCGAACAGATCAACAAGGCCATTCAACAACTTGATCAGGTCATTCAGCAAAACGCCTCCGCCTCCGAAGAGATGGCATCAACCTCCGAGGAGCTGTCAAGCCAGGCTGAACAGTTGCAGTCGATCATTTCGTTCTTCAAGACCGCAGACGATGCCAGGGCATCGGCCTCTACACAGAGGAAATCCATCCCCATACAAAAGGCAAAGGTTGCCCACGTTACCAGAAAAGACGCTGAAAGACCGGAGCTTCATCCCAAGCAAAAAGAGCTACATACGGAAAAAAAACGAATAGGTGTCTCCCTGGGCATTAAGACCGATGAACATGGCGATGATGACAGCAGGGAATTTGAGAGATTCTGAGATCAGCGCCATATGCGGTAAAACAGTATAATCATTAATGTTTAAAAATCAAGGCCTGCGCATAATGGGGTCAAGGGGACTTCTTTCTGGCCGGGGTGCCTCACCCCTCCCCTTGCGGGGGAGGTCTGAGGAGGGCCAGGTGCGACCTGGAGCGGAAAATAAGCTCCGCCGCCCTCCTTCTTTTCTTCTGTTGTTATAGCTACTTATACTCTTCTGCTTATTACCATGCTTTTTTAGGTGGATACCTTTTAATCCTGCCACAATGTTATAATAAACGATGTAAACACAATACAGATAGGAGGATTGTTATGAAATGGTTCTATGACCTGAAGATCAGTACGAAATTATTAACCGGCTTTATCCTGGTGGCCATGATTGCGGGCGGCATAGGTTATCTGGGCATTACCTATGTCCAAAAATTGGCCGAAGCAAGTAACGTGATGTATGAGGAATCGCTTATACCGGTTACTATTATGGGCGATATCAATGACAAGTTCCAGATGGCTCAAACTAACCTGAGGGATTTGCTGCTTACTGAAAAAACGGAGGATAAGCTAAAGCTCTCCAGTACCATAAAGGAGCTGATGCAAGAGACGGATAAACTGTCCAAGGATTTTGAAAAGACAATAACCGATGACACGGAAGAGAGGGCGGCCTTTAAGGAGCTCGTTGATGCCAAAGCAGCGCTAAAGCCGCTTGTGGACAGAGTATTTGAGTTGACATCTGCCGGTAAACAGACCGAGGCAATCAACGTTGTGGCAACCGAGGTGCTCAAGGCAGCCAGGGTACAAGAAGATGCAGTGGATAAGCTCATTGACAATAACAAAAAAGCAGCCAGTACTGCAAACGACAGGAACAAGAAAGACGCCAGGACGGTAACAACGATGATCATCACGTTTACGGCAGTTGGTGTATTTGTTGCCATCATCTTGGGTATGGTCATCGCCAGGTTAATCTCCGGACCGGTGAAGAAAATGGTCGATGCCGCCAACAGGTTGGCCGTAGGTGACGTGGATGTAGAGATCGCTGAGGATACAAAGGACGAAATAGGGGTACTTGCTCACTCGTTAAGGCTTGTTATAGAAAACATACGTGAATCCGCCTCAGCGGCTGAAAAGATTGCCGCCGGGGATATGACTGTCGAGGTTAAAGCAAAGTCAGCCAAGGACGTACTCAGCAAAAGTATGCTCATGGTTGTTGAGACCCTGCGCAATTTGGTGGCAGAGATGGCGGCACTGACAAAGGCGGCGGTTGATGGCAGTCTTGCCACCAGGGGCAATGCCTCAAAGTTCAATGGCGGCTACAGGGAGATCGTTGATGGTGTAAACAAGACCCTTGATGCCGTAATCGGGCCGTTAAACGTGGCGGCCAACTACGTCGAGCGGATCGGCAAGGGCGATATCCCTGCCGCTATTACGGATACATACAACGGCGACTTCAACGCCATCAAGAACAATATCAATGCCTGCATAGCAAACATCAATACCCTCGTATCCGACGCCAACAGCCTTGTCGAGGCGGCGGTAGCAGGTAAGCTGGCAACCAGGGCAGATGTCACAAAACACGGTGGCGATTACAGAAAGATCGTTGACGGTGTAAACAAGACCCTTGATGCCGTGATTGGGCCGTTAAACGTAGCAGCAAACTATGTCGAGCGGATCAGCAAGGGCGATATCCCCGATGCTATAACCGACAGCTATAACGGTGACTTCAATGTTATCAAGAGTAACCTCAACGTGCTGATAAAGGCAAGCAACCACATAACCGGTATAGCAAAGGAAATAGCCGGTGGCAACCTTGTCGTCGAGGTAAAAGAGAGGTCGGCAGAGGACGAGTTGATGAGGGCCTTGGGACAGATGGTTCAGAGATTGACGGACGTGGTGACGGAGATAAAATCGGCAGCAGATAACGTATCAGCCGGCAGTGCGCAACTCAGTGCCAGTGCCCAGGAGTTGTCGCAGGGTGCAACCGAACAGGCGGCTGCAGCCCAAGAGGCATCGGCCTCCATGGAGGAGATGACGGCCAATATCAGGCAGACCGCAGACAATGCCCAACAGACCCAACGGATGGCTCAAAAGTCCGCCGTCAATGCCCAGGAAGGCGGCAAGGCAGTGGCAGAGACCGTAGTGGCAATGAAGGAGATCGCTAGCAAGATAACGATTATAGAGGAGATCGCCAGACAGACAAACCTGCTCGCCCTCAACGCTGCCATTGAAGCAGCCCGTGCCGGGGAGCATGGCAAGGGGTTTGCCGTGGTTGCCTCCGAGGTCAGACAGTTGGCCGAAAGGAGTCAGGTTGCAGCCGGGGAGATTACCCAAAAGGCATCCACAAGTGTTGATGTTGCCGACAAGGCCGGACAGATGCTGGCCACCATCTTGCCCGACGTACAGAAGACCGCAGAACTGGTGCAGGAGATAAGCGCGGCAAGCACTGAACAAAACTCCGGCGCCGATCAGATAAACAAGGCCATCCAGCAACTGGACCAGGTCATTCAGCAAAACGCCTCAGCCTCCGAAGAGATGGCCTCGACCTCCGAGGAGCTGTCAAGTCAGGCCGAACAGTTGCAATCCATCATATCGTTTTTCAAGACCGCCGATGATACCAGATTCCAAGCCCCTGTACAGAGAAAACCACTTCCCACGCAAAAGGCAAGGGTTACACACGTTACCAGGAAGGATGTCGAACGGCCGGAACCTCGCTTTAAATCAAGAGAGCTGCGCACGGATAAAAAAGGCACAGGAGGCGTTTCACTTGCCATTAAGGGCGGTGAGGACGATGAGCACGGCAGTGAATTTGAGAGGTTCTGAGGTTACTGACATACGCTATGCAGGGCAATAGCATTTGACCGTAAGAAAAAAAAAGGGGCGGCTCCGCCTCTTTTTACCGTGAAAATACATTTTCATGTGCGGGGGTGAATATGCTCCCTATTCATGAGGGTTTAACCGTGAAATAAAAAATAACCTGCTTTTTAAATGAGGATACAAAGATTCTGTGCTTATGTTACAATAGAACATGCGGAAGGTTATTATATATCCGGGTGAAGATGGCTATTGGGTTGTTGAATGTCCAAGTCTGCCGGGGTGCATCAGCCAGGGACGGACACGGCAGGATGCCATTGAAAACATCAGGGAGGCAATAGCCCTATACATTGAAGTATTAAGAGAGGACGAAAGGAATGTCCCGGAGGATCAGCTTGAAGTACTTATATCATGCCTGAAAAAACCTGTGTCATTTAAGTATAACAATTTATAAAATTTTCTAATGCGATTGCCCTGGGACATTCTGAAAACTCAGGTTTTTTTTACGAAGGCGGCAAAGTTTTTCAATATACCCAGACCGAGTTTCTGGCTTTTTTCCGGGTGAAACTGCATTGCAAAGATATTGTCTCGTGCAACCATAGACGTAAACTCTATGCCGTATTGGGTGGTGGCGGCAACGATAGACTCATCCGTGGGGGCTACGTAGAATGAATGTACAAAGTAAAAATACCCTCCGCCATCGGGGATGTCACCGGAGGCAATGCCATTGAGCAGGGGCGTGTGTTTAGTTGGCATGACGCGGTTCCATCCCATGTGTGGCACCTTGAGGTCGTTTACTGGAAACCTCACCACCTTGCCGTCAAATACGTTCAACCCTTTGCAATGGCCAAACTCCTCCGACTCGGTAAACAACAACTGAAGCCCCAGGCATATGCCCAGAAACGGCTTGCCCTTTTCTATGCAGCGCACAACGACCTCTGCCAGCGATAACCCCTCAAGATTGGCCATGCAATCCCTGAATGCCCCGACTCCGGGCAACACCACACCGGAGGCGTTTTCTATATCCCCAACTGTACTGGTTACCACCGCTTCGGCGCCAACCTTGGCAAACCCCTTGGCAACGCTTCTGAGGTTGCCCATTCCATAATCAACAATTGCTATCATAATATCCCGCCGTCCGCCGTCAAAACACCAAAATTAGGTATCCTCTTTATATTTCATGGTAACTATACTTTAAGGCAAGAAAGAAAGGGGCGGTTTGTGGCAGGGGTGCCTCACCCCCTCCGCCCCCCTTCAGAACCCCCTGCAAGGGGGCCAGCCCCCTTGACCCCTTCAAAAATGTACCCCTGCCTCCCACACTTGCGGTGTTTCAACCCTGATGTTGCTGTGATCTATGGGCTACTTTTTCTTGATATATAACTCCCAATGTCCCTTATCTTCTACCTTGACCGAATCAAAGCCATGCCCTTCCTTATTGACATACTTTGGTATGGAGTCCTCAGCCGATGCCGGGGCGTCACAGAGCACCTTTAACAGGGTGCCACTGGGCAATTTTTCGAGCTTCTTCTTTGTCAACACCAGCGGATATGGGCACACCCTCCCCAGGACGTCCAGGGTCTCGTTGGGTTGCTCGTTTCTCAAGTCAGACATATCTTAAAAGACCTCCTTTTCAACTGAATCAGAAAAATAATATATGGTCAGAGGTATTCATCTCTTCCATGATGTCATCAAAGGGTACTACTTCGGAAACTATATCGGCACCCAAGTCCTCTGCGTCCATGATGAGGGCATCCTTGCTGAGGCCAAATCGCTTGACGTCCTCGGCACAGATGAGGAGCCTGATGTCTGTCAGCAGGGCATTTTTGATGTGCGACTCAATGCTCGTTATACCGTAGATATCGGGTGCCTTTTGGTTCTTTACACAGTTTAATACGCCCTCCCCGATGAACGCCAGCACCGGGGTGATATTTTCGTCTTCTTCGAGGTGTATCTCCACCGTCTGACTTGATATGGCGTGAGTCAATGCCAGTCTCGAGGTCTCCGTCTTATATGGCAGCTTATCTACCACGAAGGCTACTTTCTTTATCGCCATTACTCACCTCCTATGTGCAATACCCTGTCGGCGCTGAAACAACTGGCAAGGTACCAGTCCATACTCTTTCTGCCAAAGCCATCGATGAGGTCTTCCTTGTGGTATCCCCTGGCCTCGGCACAGGCCTCACATGCGGTTACGTTAACGCCGCCCGCAACCAGGTCCTTGATAGTCTTCTCCAATGACGAGTAATCTTTAAAGGAGCGCTGCCCCTTCTTGGAAAGCATTGTGCCATTTCCCGATAACCAAATATCTACGTTATGGCCTTTCTTTCTGGTTGCCTCGGCTAGTTTTACAACAAAATCGGTGGTCATTGACCCCACAAGAGATGAAAAACAGCCTATAGTTAATTTGCTCATTTGTCGTTCTCCTATAGCCAAATTATCTTTTCATATTCATTGAAAATCAGATCAACAAGACCGTCATAGTCAACTACCTTGACCTTGCTGTCAACACTATCAACACTCAATCCCCGTGACTGCAAATCCTCAGAAAGCGCATATATCGTAGCGTTCTTACTGAGGATCGGCGAGGACTTGCCATCTTCCTTCAGGGCTGCGTTGTACACTCCGTTTTGTACGAGTATTACTCCGAGCTTTTCAGCCTTCAGCCTGCTGAGGGTATCATTGTCTTTGCTGTACTGACTGACAAATACCCCTAATTTCATAAATCCACCCCCTTTATATCCAGTGATATAAATCTGTAAGTTAATTTCATCTATAAAATCCTATAGTCTACATTTATAACAGATAGCCGGATAATTTGTCAACCGGCAACTGCAAGACTCAGAACTATCACATTAGAAAAAAATCGCTATTGAGCTATGCAGACAAGATGGAGAGATCGTGGAGATCAGAGATTTTGCCTGACCAGTTTATAGAACCTGCACTCCCGGCAGTCCCTGACCGTTACGCAGTAGATGCAGTAGGGGTCTTTGCCGCTAAAGGTTCCCGCCAACAGCCAACATCTCCTGCCTGCCTCATGCAAATAGGCGGGACAGCGCGTATATGTCTGCGAGGGGCACTTCATGGCCTGCCAGCAAGGTTCCCTCTCCTTCTTGCTTATATCCAGCTTCTCAAAGGCCTTTACCAAGGTCTCATATGCCATACGACCGGGACATGGTTTTTTCTTTACCTTTTCCATCACATTTAAATTTCTGCTATCTATTGTACCATAACTTCCGTGATAATTATGTCAGCAGGATACAGAAAAAAACCGGAATCAAATCCCCCATTCTCTCCTGGATACGATTGCCCTGGGTCTTTTAACGTACTGTTGACACAATTGGTGTAACTATAGTACCATAAACACAGTTAAATGCTAAGACTGTTTATACGCATATTATTGTTTTTACTGTTACCCCTGTTGGGCTTAACAGCGGCAGAGCCCATAAGGTTTGGCGTGACGCTTGGTTTAACTGGAAAAGATGCCGAACTGGCTGATATGCAAAAGAAAGGGTTCCTGCTTTGGCAAAAACATGTCAATAAACGCGGCGGAATACTCGGAAGAAACGTTGAGATTATTGTATATGACGACAATAACACTAAAGATACCGCAAAATTGCTTTACGAAACCCTTATACTAAAAGATAAGGTGGACCTTCTGTTTGGCCCATATTCAAGCGGTATAACCGGGGCCATACTTCCCATAACGGAAAAATACGAGTACCCGGTACTTGTTTCAGGCGCATCGGCTGATGAATTATGGAAACAGGGGTATAAGTACGTTTTTGGTATTTTCATACCTGCAAGCAGATATGCAGTCGGTTTTTTAGAGGTGGCGGCCGGCGGAGGTGTAACCGACATTGCCATTGTCTATGCTGATGACACATTCTCAAAGAGTATAGCGTCCGGCACTAAGGAATGGGCTGAAAGGTTTGGGCTGCGTATCGCTTTATATAAGGAATTCAAAAAGGGAAAAGAAAACCTCGATGATATAGCATCAGAGGCAAAGGCATCCGGTGCAAAAGGTCTTATCGTATGCGGACACTTTAACGAAGCGGTAGCAATGCGCTTATCCCTGGAAAATGTCCGGTGGATCCCAAAGGCATATTTTGCCTCAGTTGGCCCTGTTCTTCAGGCATATTATGACAAGCTGGGCACGAAGGCAAATCATACCTTTTCGTCATCACAGTGGGAGTATCATGAGAGTTTAAATATGCCTGCCGGCACGGAATTTTATCGTGCCTTTATAAACACTTATGGGACACCTCCTTCATATCATGCTGCAACGGCATATGCTGCGGGTGAAATATTTGAGGCGGCTATCGCAAAGGCCAAGACCACTGACAGAAAAAAAATAAGACATCTGTTATCAAAAATGAACACTATGAGTATATTGGGAAAATATGGTGTTGACAGCACAGGTATGCAGATAAAACACTTTACCATTACAATTCAATGGCAAAATGGTAGAAAAGAAGTCGTCTGGCCAAAAGAGCTAATGACTTCGACACCTGTATTTGAATAGATATCCGCAGTTTTGAGCCTTGATATGAGATGGTTTTTAAACAAAATAACCAATACTCTTTCTATCAGGATTATAGCGCCTATTGTTTTTTTTATAGCACTAATGGGTGGGAGTCTTTACATCTTTGTACTGAGTTCAATCACTGACTTTTCGGAAGGCAGTATAAAAGAAGATATGGAAAGACTATCACACGACATATATAACATTGCAAATAAAGCTACAGACGAGCTTGTCAAGACCGGTCTTTCATCTGACGAGAGCAAGGTAAAAATCAATAAGATGCTGACATTGGGAGTAATCGAGGACTATATGAGGCAGAATAACCTGATGGCTGTTGTAATGGAGAAAGACAAGGAACTGTTTGTATCCGAGAGCCTTTCGGGCAAGTCAATGGAGATTACAGACAAGACAACGCAAGAGAACAAGATAATTCTAATGAGGTTTAAACAAGGTGATTTTTATGCCTATCATTTTCATTTTGAGCCTTGGCAATGGCAAGTCGTACTGATCAAAGATGTAAAAGAGTATGATTTTATATTGGACAGGGTAAAAAAAGCTTACAGGATAACCGGCATTATATTGGCGGCAGCATTTTTCTTGCTTGCCTACTATTTGAAAATGACAATAAACAACCCTCTGCAAAAGATTATCGGTCCGGTTAGAAAGGGTGAAAGGCCGCAGTATAGGGGCATATCTGAGTTTGAGTTTTTGAGTGACTGCATAAGCCGGATGATGGACTCTCTGCATAGCGCCAGGGTTACTGCAGAGGAAGCAAGTCGGGCAAAGAGTGAATTTCTTGCCAACATGAGCCACGAAATACGCACTCCATTAAACGGCATAATAGGAATGACAGAACTCATGTATGACACGGAGATGAACCATGAACAAAGGGAGTATCTTGACATGGCAAAGAGGTCTGCCGACTCGCTCATGGGGGTGATAAACGACATCCTGGACTTCTCCAAGATCGAAGCTGGAAAGCTTGAGCTTGAGCCTATAGATTTCAGCCTGCGTGACAATATCGGCGATACATTAAAGACACTTGCCCTGAGGGCGCATAAGAAAGGGCTTGAGCTGGCTTATTCAGTACCACCGGAGACGCCAGACTTTATCATAGGCGATCCTGGAAGACTACGGCAAATCATAGTAAATCTTGTTGGCAATGCCATAAAATTCACGGAAAAAGGAGAGATTATTGTAGATGTAACAACGCAATCCCATATGGATGATAAGATATGCCTGCGTTTCTCCGTAAAGGATACCGGTGTTGGTATCCCTCAGGACAGAAGAGAAAAGATATTCGAGTCATTTTCGCAGGCTGATGGTTCAACTACCAGGAGATACGGCGGCACCGGCCTGGGGTTGACTATATCACGCAAACTTGCAGAGATGATGAACGGTGATATCAGCGTAGAAAGCGAGCCTGGAAAGGGTTCTGTTTTTCATTTTACGGCCATTTTCGGGGTGCAGACCGAGCCGCATAAGCAACCGGGCCCAAAAAACTTTGACAATTTAAAGGGATTGTCGATCCTGGTTGTAGATGATAATGCAACAAACAGACGTATTCTTAAGGATATTATCATAAACTGGGGCATGGTTCCCGTTCTTGCAGAGGATGCCATGGCGGCACTTAAAATACTGGAAACGATAACAGATGAGGGCAGGGCATTTGACCTCATACTCACCGATGCAAATATGCCGAATATGGATGGTTTTGGCCTTGTGAATAAGATCATACAGACATGTAAGGACAAAAGGCCTCCCACAATAATGCTTACCTCCTCAGGACAGAGGGGAGATGCAGCCAGATGCAGGGAACTTGGCATTTCCGCTTACCTGATAAAACCCATTAAACAGTCCGAACTCCTGGACGCTATCATGAGAGTCATGGGGGAGCATTCAGTGGATTCAAAACCATCTCTGCTTACCCGTCATAAACTCAGGGAAAACAAAAAAAGGTTTAACATTCTTATAGCTGAAGACAATGAGATAAATCAGAAGTTAATAGTAAAAATGCTCCAGAGGTATGGACATGACACCTCAATAGCAAACAACGGCAAGGATGCTGTCAGGATGTTGAAGGAACAGTCCTTTGATCTGGCCTTGATGGACGTACAGATGCCAGAGATGGACGGCTTTGAAGCAGTGAAAATCATCCGTGCAGGGGAAAAAGAGGGTGGTGCATATATTCCCATAATAGCGATAACGGCCCATGCCATGAAAAGTGATATTGACAGGTGCATGGAGTCGGGAATGAACGGGTACGTCTCAAAGCCCATAAAGGTCGATAAGCTTATCGCTGAAATCAACAGAGTCACGGAAGAAAAAGTAGTTGCTATAAATCAAAAAAAGAGTGCCGATGAGGATACAAACGTGCCGGCACCCTTGTCTGTTGACGCCAGGGTATTGGCTGAGGAAAGGCAGTGGTGGGAAGACGAAGGGGCCGAATTTATCGACAAGTACATAGAGAAGTTTTCCCGGCACATAAAAGAGATTGAAGCTGCGGTGGGTATCAACGATGTAGAGCGTCTCCTCATGCCTGCCCATGATCTGAAGTCAGGCAGCGCCTCTGTGGGTGCCTTGCAAATGTCAAAACTGGTTGAAAAACTGGAGCAAATGGCAAAAAATAAGCATATAAGCTCAGATGCACACGATATGGTGAAAGATATTAGCCGTGAATATGAAAAAACTATCGAAGTACTCAGTAAGGCAAAGGAGTTTTTGCACATTGCAACGGATGAGGAATTCGTTAAAAAGCTCAATGAATTCCAAATATCAACTCAGCAACTTAATTTACACTGACAGGAGTATAAGTATGAAGATTTTAATAGCTGATGACGATAAAGTACACAGGGATAAATTGAAAAAGTTTTTTTTAAATTTGGTGATGTATATGACGCAGACGATGGCAAACCAGCCGTTTCTTTATTTAAACACCACATGAAGGGTAAGAAATTTGACCTTGTTGTTTTGGATAACCTGATGCCTTACTGTGGCATGGATACCCTCGATGATATCAGAAAAGAAGAAGGCACAGTAAAAGCCTCCCCTGCCATTGTTTTTATGGTCTCAGGGTTTGAAGATATTGATGAAAAAAAAGAGGCTTACAAAAAAGGGGCAAACGAGTACTTTGTTAAAGGCCAGGGATGTACACCTGCCATCCTGAAGGAGGCCATGAAGAAGCATGGTTTAATACAGGATTAGATTGGTTTGGATTATAGATATTAAAACATGTACAGGCAGATGAGATGTGGGTTAAGTTGGTATTGACCAAGATTCAGATGTCCATTGAGGTGTCGATCAACGTTGGGGTATCGCCATTGCCCTGTACATCGCCTCTGTCCGGGTGTGAGTGTCCAGCCTCATATGCGGAGCGTGAAAATTCGGTCTCCTTCCGGTGTCCGCCTAAGTTGTCGTTGTGTAAGTCACGGTCGCCGTTGGAATTCTCACCGACTTCCTCACTGGGGGACACCACAGCCTCAGTCTCTGCGATGACAGGCTCAATGGCCGACTGCTGTGGCGTATCGGCTGTGAGTCTGGCACAGGCCTCCCTGCCCTGGTCGGATGTCAGCCAGCGGATAAACTCAATGCTGTCACGGTAGTTTACCGATGGGTGAACCAGCGGATTTACCGCCATGACATAGTTATAGTTGCTCAAGCCGCTCTCTGCAAGTACATCCAGTTTAATGCCCTCCGTGGAGGTCAGATATTGAAACGTGGCCTTATCGGTGATGGTGTAAGCCTTGAGACTTTCGGTCAATCTGAGGGTATCGGCCATGAGTTGCCTGGTTTCGATGTACCACGGCTGTGAGGTTGGGTCGATTTCCAGCGCCCTCCACAGGGCCATCTCCTGCATATAGACCCCGGAGTGGTCTCCGCGCGATATGAACAGACAGCCGTTACAGTGCGCTATTGCCTGCAATGCTTCAAGTGCAGAGATGCCAGGTGGGATTTTCGCCGGATTGGTGTAGTGACCTACCAACATGAGGTCGTTCCGTTTGAGCCTGTGCACCTCGACAAAGCACCTGTATTTATCGTTCCCGCAGGAGGCAGACTTGGCCATATCATCGCCCTCTTCGGCGGTGAGAGCGGCAAAGACCATGTCAATATGTCCACGCCTGCCAAGTTCCACGGCCAATCCCGAAGAGACCGGCAATACGTGTATCTCTGTCCCTTCTTTTCGTGCATACACAGGGATTATGTCTTCAAAGCATCCCGTGTCCAGAAGGCTCGTTGCTATGGCACAGCGTATCTGCCGGGTCTTGGTGCGCCGCAGTTGTATCTCCATTTCGGTACACCTGGCATTGACCTGGCGAAGTCGTTCGGATATTACCGATGAGAGATTCCTGTAGAGCTTAAAGCACAGGCTTTCACTGGTCTTTCTGAGTACCACTTCGTTGATCTCAATGGCCGTGCAATCGGTCTGGGCCGTGGCCGTGGCCGACCGCAGGGATTGGTCCAGGATGGCCATCTCACCAAAACAGGCACCCTGTCCCAGCGTAGCGATGGCCTCCTCCGCTCCGGCAACGTTTCTCGATATGGTGACACTGCCACTGACAACTATGTACATCTTCTGACCTACCATGCCCTCTTTGAAGATCACCTCGCCACGCGGGAAGTAGACTATCGTGCTCATGTTCATGATCTGGTATATTTCGTTTGGCGTGAAGTCACAAAAGAAGGTGTAGCTGTCCTTGAGTGAGATGATTAGTGCCCGCATGTCGTTGTCCGTGAGTTCGGGGAGGTCTGCGCACTCCTCTTTTTCGATGGCGTGCAGGAAGAGTTCGAGGTCATCGGCCATGTCGGCGGCTGAGGGATAGCGGTCTTCCTTGTTTTTTTCCAGGCCGCGCAGGACGATCCTGCTGATTTCTTGTGGGATATCGGGGTTGAGTTCGTGCGGCGGTGTGGGGGTGTCATTGAGGACGGTCTTAAACAGTGCCTTCAGAGATTCGGCAAGGAACGGCTTTGTGCCCGTAAATATTTCGTATGCCAGGACGGAGAGCGAGTATATATCGGTCTGTCGGTTGAGGGGTTGTCCAAAGAGCTGCTCCGGTGACATGTAGTGCGGCGTGCCGGTGAGATATGTCCTTGAGCTGTCGTTGGACTTGGTTTCGGCAGTGGCGATGCCAAAGTCCATGATCTTTATCTGGCTGTCGTCAATTACCATGATGTTGGCCGGTTTGATGTCCTTGTGTATGATGCCGTTCTGGTGGGCATAGTGCAGCGCCCTGGCAATCAGGATGATGATCTTTATCTTTTCCTTAAGCGGAAGTCGGTGTTGCTCCGCTATGATGCCCTTGAGGGTCACACCGTTGACATACTCCATGAATATAAAGTGTGTGTCGTTAAACTTTTCCACATCGTAGATCATGGTTATGTTTGGATGGTGGAGTTTACCGAGGTTCTTTGCCTCGTCGAGATTTCCGGCGGTCTTGGCAGCAACGATCCTCTCTATGACCGTGTCATAGCCCTTGTAGACAACACCCTGTGCCCCACGCCCTATCTCCGTGAGGTTTATATACCTTCCCAAGTTAAGTATCATATGCCTCTACCTCCATTGATACGTATCGCAGACATCGCCGATTATTACTCTGCTGTATTATAACATACAACAAACATTTAACTTATCCTCCTAAAAAAGCAGGGTAAAATTTATTTCACGGTTAAAAGGCATGGATTCCTGCTTTCGCAGGAATGACAGTTACAGCCGTTTTCTAAGTGTGTCATTCCTGGCTTGACCAGGAATCCAGTATGCGTAAAAGTATAGTTACCATGAAATATGAAGAGGATACCATTTAACTTAAGTAAAAAAAAGCCGAATCTGAAACACGGGGGTTTTGACATAATTTTAGCATTTCATCATAATAGAAGAGGGAGGCTCTTAAGTCTTCCCTATGCAGTTAACATGAAGGATACGGCAAAAGGATATCAGATGGTAGATACGCAAAAAGATAACGAGTGGCTATTCAGCACCATTATGAACGCTACAGCGGAGGGCTTCTGGAGGATAAACAAAGACCTTGTGACGGTGGATGTCAATGACGCCCTGTGCCACCTGTTGGGATATCAGCGGTCCGAAATGCTGGGTAAACAGCCATTTGATTTCGTTGACAAGAAAAACGAAGAGATATTCAGACAACAGACCGCCAAAATCCCCCGCCGGCAACACCGCACCTACGAAATCACCCTGAGGGCCAAAGACGGCTCCATGATCCCCACCATATTTAATGCCAATACGTTAAGAGACAGAGAGGGAAACATCATTGGCAGTGTGGCTTTTGTTACCAATATCACCGATATAAGGAATATGGCAGACAGTTTCAGACAGACCAACCAGTTGCTGGAACTCATAAGACATATACAATCGCAGTTTATCTTATCCGTGGAGCCCAACAAACTATTTACCGAAATATTAAACAACCTCCTCTTGCTGACCGAAAGCGAATATGGATTTATAGGCGAGGTGCTTCAAAACAGGCAGGGACAACCATACATGAGGACGTTTGCCATCACAAGCACTGCATGGACAGAGGAAATGAGGGATTACTACAATGATAAATCGCCCAAGGTCATAGAATTTTCCAATGTCAACAGCCTCTATGGTCGGGTACTGACAACGGGTCAGGCCGTTATATCCAATGCTCCCCTGAGTGACCCCCGCAGCGGAGGACTTCCGGAGGGGCATCCACCTATCAGGTCATTTCTTGGCATCCCGTTTTATGGTGGCAACACGTTGGTGGGGATGGTGGGTATCACCAACAAACAGGGAGGGTACAGGGATGAACACGTGGAGTTTCTCCAGCCTCTGATGTCAACCTGTGGAAACATTATAATGGCCTATAAGGGTGAACAACTTAGGCAACGCATAGAGACCTCCCTGACCATAAAGACACAACAACTGGAGGAACTCAACGCAACCCTTGAGGCAAGGGTTCGCAAGGAAACGGACAAGCGCGGACAGCAGGAAGTAATGCTGATACATCAGTCAAAGCTCGCTGCCATGGGCGATATGATCGGGGCCATTGCCCACCAGTGGAGGCAACCTCTCAACGCCATAGGGATGATTATTCAGGACTTTGAAGATGCCTTTACCTTTGGAGAATTGAACAAGGAATACATTGACACCAACATCAAGCGTGGCATGGAGATCATCTACGACATGTCAAAGACCATCGACGACTTCAGAAACTTCTTCCGGGCCGACAAAGAGATGGTGGACTTTGAGCTAATCTCAACCGTAGGCAAGGTCATCTCCCTGGTCAGTGATCAGTTGAGGCATAACTACATAGGCATTACGGTTGACAGCCATGGGCTGACTCGCCTGATAACCAGCGGATTGCCCAATGAATTCAAGCAGGTGATGCTTAACGTCATAGGCAACGCCCGTGACGCCATACTACATAGAAGGGAAAAGGGCGATATGGGCAAGGAAAAGGGCCTGATCTCCATCAAACTCAACAGGGAAGACAACAGGGCAGTGCTGAGGATCAGCGACAACGGCGGAGGTATTGACAACACCGTAATCGACAGGATATTTGACCCCTACTTTACCACAAAACAGCCAGACCAGGGCACCGGAATTGGCCTTCACATGTCAAGGATCATTATCGAGGAACACATGGCCGGAACTATAAGCGTGGAGAACATACCAAACGGGGCCATGTTTAAAATTGAACTAACATGCAGGGAGTCTGCCTGAACAAATCGGATTAGTCCTGGAGTCAAGAAACTGGAGGTTCACCAGACATAAGCCATGCAACCCTCTGAGGTAATCAAAAACATCCGCAGGATACAGATCACCACGGGGCGGCTGGCCTCGGACTTCTTTTGCGGACGCTACCACAGCGTGTTTAAGGGTCGGGGGATAGAGTTTGACGAGGTGCGCCAGTATCTGCCCGGCGATGACATCCGCTGCATCGACTGGAACGTCACGGCGCGGATGGGGGAGCCGTTTATCAAGAAGTTTGTCGAGGAGCGGGAGCTTACTATCATGTTCTTGCTCGATGTCTCTGCCTCATGCGAGTTTGCCACGGTCAATCGCTTCAAGCGCGCCATAGCAGCGGAGATATGCTCGTTGTTGGCGCTGTCTGCGGTCAAAAACAACGACAAGGTTGGCTTTGTAGCCTTCTCCGACAGAGTGGAGAGATTCATACGACCGGCCAAGGGCCTCAGACACGCCCTGGCAATAGTCAGAGACGCCATGTACTTCACCCCACAGGGCAAGGGCACCGATATCGCCACGGTCATGGAGTACCTCAACAGGGTGGTCAAGCGTAGGACTATAACCTTTATTTTGTCCGACTTCTACACCCAAGGGTACATAAAACCCCTCTCCGTGGCCAACAGACGCCATGACGTTATAGCACTGTCTATTACCGATCCCGTGGAACTTGACCTGCCCGACGTAGGCCTCATCGAGCTTGAAGACGCCGAAACGGGTGAGGTCTTCCTCGTTGACACATCAAGCAAGTCGGTCCGCAACCGCTATCGCAACGACGCCCTTAAGAGGGTACACGAGAGAAAGCGCATCCTGCGCTCCATCAACGTTGACCACGTTGAGGTCTCAACCAACATCCCATACATAAAGACATTGGCCAGGTTCTTCAGGATGCGGGAAAAGAGGCTCAATCGGTAGAAGACAAGTAGCTACCTGACGACGTTGTATTTCAGGATGCACCAGATAGCCCTGACGCCATCACGCCAGCCGATCTTCTTGCCTTCCCTGTAGGTGCGTCCGAAGTAGGAGATGCCCACCTCATAGACCCTGCACTGCAACCTGGCCACCTTTGCCGTGACCTCGGGTTCAACACCAAACCTGTCTTCCTCTATGTGTATCTGTCGTATGATCTCACCTTTAAATGCCTTGTATCCGGTCTCCATATCCGTAAAGGTCAGGTTGGTAAACATGTTTGACAGCGTGGTGAGAAAACCGTTTCCCACCTTGTGCCAAAAGTACAGCACCCGATGCGGGCCGCTACCCATAAACCTCGACCCGTAGACGACGTCTGCCTGCCCCCGGATGATAGGCTCACAGAGCATGGGATACTCCAGGGGGTTATACTCGAGATCGGCATCCTGGGTGATGATGATATCGCCCGTGGCAGCGGCTATCCCGGTGCGCAGTGCCGCCCCCTTGCCCCTGTTGCGTTCGTGGCGGATGACCCGTGTCACCCTGCCCTCAAATGCCTTGAGCTTCTCCCTGGTACCATCGGTGGAGCAGTCATCTACGACGATGATCTCTTTGTCACTGTAGGGCGCACTGATGACCGCCTCTAGGATATCCGAAATAGTATTTACCTCGTTATAGCAGGGGATGATTACCGACAATCGCATTATTTCCCTCCTGTTAATATTTCTGTGATGAAACCGTTTTGTTAAGCAGACCTCAGAAGTACTTCTTTGTCAGTCTGTCGAGGGTGTCTATCAAGGCGGTATCTTCGCCTTTGCTTACCTGCTCGTAGAGGTCCCTGGATATCGTCAGGAAGACGTCAAGGATATCGGGATCAAAGTGGCTGCCTCTGGCTTGTTTCAGTATATCTATAGTTTTATCGTAGCTGAAAGGCTCCTTGTATGGGCGCTTTGAGGTAAGGGCGTCAAAGACGTCCGTGATGGCAAAAATCCTGGCCCCCAGGGGGATGTCATTACCTTTGAAGCCGGCCAGGTAACCCGTGCCGTCATACCGCTCGTGATGGTACCGGACGACCTCCACGGCATCCTGAAGCCATGCGGTATTGCCAATGATATCCACGCCGTGTTGTACGTGTGTCTTCATTTGATTAAACTCATCATCCGTCAGTTTACCAGGCTTTAGCAGGATATTGTCCGAGATAGCAATCTTACCGGCATCGTGCAGGAATGACCCCTTTATCAGACGAACTATTGTCGTCGATTCCACGCCCAGGGCCTCTGCAAGCCTTACGGCATAGATAGTGACACGGTAGTTGTGTATGTGCGTATCGCTGTCCCTCTTTGCTATGGCACCACCCAGGGCACGCAGTATCCCTATGTTTGCATCCGCAAGTTCAACCGAATACTTAATCAGGTCCCTGTTCATCGATATGATTATCGGATACAAGAGAACCGTCGTGGCAAATACCGAGATTATTACATGCAGAAGGGAATACAGGATGAGGTTCTTTATGTCGTCCATCGTCTTGTCATCCACTTGATAGACACCCTCGAAATAGCCTATCAGTTTGGAGTCGTCAGCAAACAGCGGTACAAACACCTGTAGATATATACGGCTGTCAAAATATACCCTGTTGTAAGTAACCTCGTCAGAGAGCTGATGAATACTCAGGTATTTGTCAAGAGACGTCAGATGCTTTTCTATCTTGTCACTTGCAGTGGCTATTACCTCTGCACGTTTTTGCTTGTCCTTGTCATAGACCTCAACGATGACAAAATGGCCTTTCACTATGTGTTCCCTCAATAACCGGACAAGATATTCTTTTTTCTGTGGGTCTGAACTCTCAAGATAGACCTTCTTGTCATCTATAAGCGACCTTGACTCTGCAACGGCCAGCCTTTCGACAAACTCGTCTATCTCCTCCAGCTTAAGAAAAAAGACTACGGCGCCGGCAACAATGGAGATGACTATCCATCCAAGAAACAACCTCAGGATTAAACGCTTATGTATACCCTTGACTTTATCCATAATAACTAAGATAAAATAAACAATCCTTTTTAGTCAATGAGTGTTGCAGTTTTTTTCTAATAGTTACAGTTAGTGAAAATGGCTATCTCTCTTTCCGTGTGGATAATCCCTGGACTAGGAAAGTATGTGGAAATGGGCTATTGATAATTTCTTAAGCGTTACCAACAGCCCATTGGAAAGCCTTTTGGGTTTCCCACATTCCCACAGGTTTTACAACTGTTAAATTTGTAAAGTGTTGTTCATTTTCGTATAGGTAAGCGGATAGTTAGCTTGTCATTAATCTTTATTACCCTATACTCTATCTTTTCTAATTCTTGTTTAGAAACGTCCGTCTTTTTCATTAACTGTGACATCTCTTTCATACATGCTGCCATTTCAGACAACGATTCAGTTATTTCATGCAAAGTATCTTGTTTGTGTTGATGCTTTGGTGGTTCGTTTTGCATAATTTCCTGCATTCTTTCCATAACCTCGCCCATTTTATACATTATCCCCGGCATATCCTCATGATTATGTGTCATCTTAATCATTGAACCATCCCCGTCCTTTTGCTCTGTGCCGGTATGCCCACCAGAATGTACGTGGGTTTTATCCCCTGCCAAGGCATAGTCAGCACCCCACGCTACAATGAGAATCACTATACCTATAAAAAACGCCTTCCTCATCACTTACCTCCTGTTTTTGAAGTTTTGGCCGTAGTGTCAACTACTCCATTTGTCAGGGCATTTCTTGCATCGCTTGATATGCTTACAACAACACCGGCAGCAGCAGCGCTGCTACCCATCATACCACCACCACTACCCATCATACCCCTCGTGGCTGTAGATTGTGCTTGATTTACAGCCACGACTTGCCATGATACTGCTTGTTGCAACTGATTATTTACCGATATTGCCATATCCACTCCTCCATCCTTTAAACGTTTGCACTTTAGACTTTATCGCCATAACTTTATAGTACTTCAAAACTTATGAAGAAAATATGAAAAGTGCTTTCCTCATTTGAATATTGATTAATGATTATGAGAGCCACTTTCGCTATCCTTCTCCGTACCATCGTCTGTGCTTGTATTGCCTTTAGTCTTGTCATGAGCTTTTTCTTTATCCATTGTGTGACCCATCCCCATACATCCCATCATCCCCATACATCCTGTCAGATTGCTTAAAAACAAAATCATTAAAGATGATACTATAAACCTATTCATTCTGCCTCCTGCATTTTTAGCGTACTATCCATATATTAGCGCTAATTGTCCTCTCGCGCAGACTTACGTTACCATGATTTACACTTACAGTCCATACGTTATCGTGATGATGTGCGCAATGAGTTGACGTCCAATATTCTGTCACCTGTACGTCTATAAAGGGATGTACACCCGGAAGAGCCGGTTTGTAGCGTGAGTAATCCATTAGGTTAATAAACTCATGTACGCTTGGCAACCTCCAGTCACTGAAGCCGGCATAGTTTTGCTTATTCAATTTTTTTATAAACTCAATACTGCCATCGTAACTTAGGGGCTTGCCTGCAATATTAGCACTCCTTGTCCATGTAAGACCCGCCTTGTTATCCTTCACTGTAAACTCTGAAAGGATAGAGAACCTTGACTCTTCTGCTAATGCAATAACAGACGGGAAGAATGATATAGAGCTGACAACAAGACCTAAGATTAACATAATAACAATGCTTGTGTATCGTGCTCCCTTCCTTATATTGCGACTAATCACTGACATATTGTGCCTCCCTTGAAAACTCCATATTCCGAGAGTCAAAAGTTTTTTCATAACAACCTCCTTAAATTTTTTTATGCTTCTATTAAAACACAAAAATATGAAGTAATTATGAAAAAAATTATCTTCTCTGTGTTTCATGGTAACTATGCTTTCAAGCTTTCTGAATTCCTGCGAAAGCAGGAATCCAGAAGTGCAAAGGGCAGGTGATGTTCGGCTTCATGGACTATTGGATAATGAGGGTTTAGTCTACTGGCATCACTACTTGTTCAGGACTACTCAAAAAAGATAGGTAAAAAGAGTATCTGAAAAGATTGCTCAGTATCGTATCATCATGTTAAGGGAAACTTGAATCAAATCCCCATTAAAGGGGGCATTTCTCGAAAAATATCATATCTCACTTACATATTTATTTTCAGGTGTTCCAGCAACCTGAACAGATCATTGATACACGTAACCATATCATCCGTTAAGGATAGTGCCATTTCCTTAAACCACGTATCCCTTTCTATTGCCTGTTCCCTGCTTTCGTCTATGTTTATGACCCCTTTAATGAACTCTGATATGGTCAGGATATCATCTTTATTTTCAAGCAGTCTGTAGAGGGTTCGTGCGGTTTCAAGTATGCTTCCGATCCTGTTGTTCAAGCTGTCTGACAACTCAAACCCCTTCTCCTGAACCTTAAAGAGCAGCTCCACCCATGCCTGATGGTCCCATGCTGTCCCGTGCGCCGTGATGAACCCGACAACGACGTCTACGAGGTCCTCAACCCTGGCTATTATGTCGGTGTAGAACTGGAAGCCGTTCTTGCCCTGCTTCTTAGCCCTGTACATGGCAATGTCTGCCTGTTTCAGCAACAGTTCGCTGTTGATTCTGTACTCGGTGTTATTCTTAAAGGGATAAACGCTGATCCCGATACTTGCGCTTATAGTGCAGACCTTGTCTTTGAGGTGATATGGTCTGTTCAGGGACTCTATGATCTTTTCAGCCACCACGGCGGCATCTTCGGGGTCCTTTATCCTTGCAAGTATGACGGTAAACTCATCGCCCCCCATGCGTGCAGCCGTGTCGGATTTACGCAGGTTTTCCAGCAACCTGCTTGCCGCCTCCTGCAGCAGGATATCTCCGTAGTCGTGACCGAGTGTGTCGTTGATTATCTTGAAGTTGTCCAGGTCTATAAACAGTAGGGCGAACATGTACTTATCACGCCTTGCCATCTCAATTGCGTTGTTGAAGCGATCATGGAACAACATCCGGTTGGGCAGGGAGGTCAGCGTATCAAAGTGTGCAAGACGCTGGAGTTGACTCTCGAAGTGCTTTCGCTCCGATATATTTCTCAGCACGTACACACACTGTATGACCTGTCCGTTTTCGTCTCGTATGGGTGAGGAACTGCATCCTATGTATATCTCTTTACCATCCCTGTCGTGATGAATGTGTTCGGTCTTTGCATGTTTACCGGTTTCGGCGGTGATCAGGATCGGACACTGTATATTCCTCTGATGACAAGGCAAGGGGCTCTTGTGGATCAGCGTGTGACACGTATTACCCTTGACCTCGGACTCCAGGAAACCGTACTCTTTCAAGAACACCTGATTGACCTCGATTATCTTCAAATCTCTGACGTCAATGACGATGACGGCATCGTTCATGCTATTTAAGACGGTATGTATAAAGGCGTTTGACTGCTTAAGGGCATCCTCTGCCTTGCCGTGCTCAATAATCCCGGCCAGGGTGTTGGCCACTGCAATGAGAAAGTCCTCCTCGGGCTTATCCCTCTTGTGACCGGCATCAACGTACAGATTTAGTACCCCAAGGATTACACTGCCGGACTTTATCGGTATGCAATAATGCCCGTGCTCGGTCATTCCCTCGAAGCTGACTTCATGCAGCTCATTTACATGATTTGTATACATGACCTTGCGCGTGGATGCCGCCAGACCACAGAGACATTTACCAAAAGGCAGCTCCTTGCAATCAACCTGCAGGGCTTTGGGCAGATGCCGTTGAGCAACCATGATCAACGTATCGGCGTTGGCATGCGTGAGAAATATACAGGCCTTCTTCTGAACCTTTATCCACGGGGCGGAGAGTATCAGGTCAAGGGAGCTTTCAAGCTTGTTTTTCAGAGGGATTGGCTCCAATGCAATCTGAAGCATGGTGCTTATCACCTCTTGCATGTAATAGTTGTGGTGGAGCTTTGTCTCTAATTGTGTGCGTTCAATGATCTCCTGCCGTAGAAACTCGTTTGCCTGTTCGACGTCTGCGTTGGCGTCTTTGAGTTTCAGAGTCCTTTCTTGTACGAGTGCTTCGAGGTGTTGACGGTGGGCGTACAGTTCCTGTTCCAGCAGTTTTCGGCTGGTTATGTCGCGGATGATGCCAATTGAATGCCAGAACCCCTCCAGCTCTATGGCCGATATGGATACCTCTACGTGTATCTCTGTCCCATCGCGTCTTATTGCGACAAGTTCGTGCGTCTTGTCCACTACGCTACCGATGCCGGTTGTCTGAAACTTGTCAAACCCCCTGACGAAGTCATCGTAGTAAACCCGTGGGACTATCAGGGTGTGCAGCGGTTTGTTAATGGCTTCTTCACTTGTATATCCAAAGATGTTTTCGGCTGCCCTGTTCCAGAAAGATATCAGACCTTCGCTATCCATCATGACAACGGCATCCTGTGCGACAAAGGTTAGCTTTTTCAATATCTTTTCGCTAACAGTAAGATTCTTTTCCATAAAATCTTTCATGCATTCCACCACTTGTTAATAATATCATTATAAATAAAAAATACGCAAATCAAGTGGGGTGCATAAATTTTTGGTTGGTAAGAGTTAATTATGGGGTCAAGGGGACTGGTCCCCTTGCGGGGGGTTCTAAAGGGGGGCGGAGCCGCCCCTTTTTTTTTCTTAGCGATTGCCCTGTTTCTGTTTTATCCCTCTGCAACCAGTCTTGTCAACTTACCGAGCATGTTTACGTAGCTTCCCATTTCGTTGTCGTACCAGCCGTAGATCACCGCCTGGGTTAGCGGGATACCGATGACCGTGTTCTTGAGGCCATCGACTATCGCACGGTCTATACCGATGAGCTTTGTGACGTCAATCGTAACCTCGGCAGTGCGCGTGTGGGTCTCATGGCCTTCGATCACGACGGCGGCACGAGGGGTCGATATTATATCGCAGGAGACGTTCTGCTCCTCCGAGTACACAACATAACCGTGGGGCAGGGCAGCGGCCTCCTTGTATATGCCGTTGATGTACTCCCTGCTTATCGTGATCCGTGAACCCTCCTCCTGGATGTTCACAACCAGAATGACCAGGGAACCCGTTGTCGTTGGAATTCGCACGGACTCTGCGATAAAGCCTATCTGGGCAAGTTCCGGTATGACCAGTGCAAGCGTATCGGCGGCACCTGTGGTTGTCAGTATGATGTTGTTAAAGATGCTGCGATTTTTCCTGAGGTCCTTGTCACCGGCCTTGGCAAGCCTGTCCAGTACCTCCTGCGAACCCGTTGCCGCATGAACGGTTGCCATCGACGCCGTAAGGATGTTCTTGGGGCCTATGGCGTTTATAAGCGGCCTGAACATGTGTGCAAGGCACGTGGTCGTACACGACGCCCCCGATATCAGCCTGTGACGCGAGGAGTCATAATCGTGCTCGTTTACGCCCATTACCACCGTAACGGCATCTGCGGGCATGGGGCTGACCTTGTCCTTGATCTTGAACGGGGCCGAAACTATCACCTTCCTGGCTCCGGCATCAAAGTGCCCCGCCAACGCACCCTTGGGGTCATCCCCGGGACGCGTCGGGTCTACAAATGACCCCGTGGCATCAACCACAAGGTCAATCCCGTTGTCTGCCCAGGCGATGTCCTTAGGATTTCTGGCCTTCCTCAAGACCGTGACCTTTACGCCGTCTATCAACATCGTTCCGGTTTGGTCGTTGATTTCGGTGATGACCGGCCTGTCTGCAAAACCATGGAGATATCGCTTGAGCGAACCATACGTGGAATCTCTCTCTATATAGTATGCTACATCCTTAAGGGATGTCCCCACGGCACGTCCAACGTTGACCACAATTTCACTAAAATCCTTATTTGCAACGTGGTTCCACAGGGTCAGCTTGCCGATCCTGCCCAGACCATTTATACCTATACGCGTGCCCATTTTCTATACAACCTCCATCTCTATCCATATAAAGAAGCATTTTGACATTGTCAAATCAAGCTCCGCTCTTAATCTATTATAGCATTTTTGAGATAGAGTCTTTAATCTTAGGTAACTGTAACTTAATAACCTTCCATACGATCTCGTAATCGACACCAAAATAGAAATGGATAAGTTTATCTCTCATCCTTGCCATATCGCTCCACGGGACAGTATCATATTGACGTCTCATGCTTACCGGTATATTTTTAGATGCCTCGCCAATTATTTCAAGTTGCCTTATTATCGCAATTGATGTTCTTAATGTCAGATACAAACTCATCATAACTCATTTCGGCAATAAAAACTTCAATGTTTTGTATACAGTCAAGTATGTCTTTTATATAAAGGCTGGAATCTCTATTCATATTATGACCATTTCATTGAGTATGCGTTCTCTTAACTCAGGCCGTACAGCGCTTTTCCTGACAAGATCAACCTTTTTTCTCAGAATTCTTTGAAGGTATCGTTCAATCTCTATAAACTTTAACAGATCAGGCACTTCGTCAAACTCCACAAGGATATCAATATCACTTCTCCTTGTTTGTTCTGCCCTTGCATAAGAACCAAATATTCCTATTTCCCTCACCTTGTATTTATTAACAAGCTCTTCTTTATGCAGTTTAATAGTGTTTTTTATCTCTTCTAAGCTTTTCATCACTTGCGTTGTTTATTTGTATATTATGTCGTTAAGCTCCACTCTTATATCTATTATAGCATTTTTCTTCACATTAGGGTATTTAGTAGCACCCCAATCAACCGTGGTCATGCCGCCACAGCCATTGTCTGTTTTTACAGCAAGAGTTTCTTCACGGCATCGAAGACGTCCTGTACGCTTATGTCCAACATGCAGGCGTGATGGTGGCGGTGACGACAGATGGCCTCGTCGCAGGAGTACCTGCAGGGGAAGTCCTTTTCTACGACCGTGTGAATATCGCCATATGGGGCCGTCTCCACGCTCTTGGACGGTCCAAAGATGGCCACCGTTGGGACCCCCTCACAGGCGGCCACGTGCATGGGGGCACTGTCGTTGCACACCAACAGTCTGCCGTGGGCAATCACACCCGCAAACTCCCTCAACGTAAGCGCCTCCGAAAGGTCAACGACACCGTGCCTGACCCGGCGCCTGACACCGGCAACGCTGTCCCTGTCCGCCCTCGAACCAAAGACCACAATTGGCATTGCGTACTCCTCCGCCAGCATGTCACAGAGCATGGCATAGCGATGAACAGGCCACTGCTTAAGCGGCATACGACTGCCCGGATGCAGGGCCAAAAAGGGCGGCTCGATCCCGTGGACATTGAGTATCTCCAACGCCCTGGCCCGTTCCTTTGGGGTCAGATAAAACCCCCAGTCGATCCTGTCAACCCTGCACCCCAGATACCCGACCAGTCCCATGTGATAGAGCACCTTGTGCCGCAACCCCTCGTATGGAACGACGTGGGTCAGCAGAAATCCCCCGCCACCGACGTCGTAACTCACCTTGCAGGTGGCCTTGAGCGGCCCCACCAAAAGCAGCAATTCACGAATATCTCCGCGGGCCTCGATCACAAGGTCAAAGGAGCGTCCTCGCAGCCCCCGCATAAACCTGACATAATCGAGTCTGGAGGAAGGATAGAACCAAAACGGATCGAAGGTAATGACCTCATCGACATAAGGGTTGGTCCGTAGCACCTCCGAGGCGGCCCTTGAGGTCAGAAACGTCACCCGAGCCTGTGGAAACCGCTCCTTGAGCGGACGCAGTATCGGCAGTGTCATGATCACGTCGCCTATGTAGCTGGTACGCACAACGAGTATCTCCCGGACGTCTGATTGTCCCGGCAGCGGGGCGGGAACTCCCCTGCGAGCTCCAAGCAGTTTGCCAGGCAGAAAGATGGCATTGCCCACAAGGTCGGCCAGTGCCGTGAGCAGGAGCTTTCTCCTGTTGATGATCTTAAACCGTTTGAACACGAGTCTCACAAAATGCTGACCGACGAAAAGCCGTCTGCGGAGTTATACAGAAATATCTCAGCCCCGCAGAACTCACCGTTTCTCTGTAGCCATCCCCCGGTGTTGTGCAGCGTAATGACTGACGGAGCACTCGAATCAGGTGTATATACGGCATCAATCCGTGGGGCGTTGTGGTCGTCCCAGGGGATAGGCTGATGCGTATGGCCAAAGATCACGCGCTCAGGGGCGGCAATCCCCAACCCCAGTCTGGCGTTGATGTCGCCGATCTCAAGCAGGGATGACATGTAATATCGCCTGAACCGTTGCCGTACCTCCTGCTTGTATATAAACTCATCGCTGTAGCGTGTGAATTCCGTATCCTTGAGTCTGTCTAACAGATCATCCTTGACTATGCCTGCTACGTAATTGACGACAAGCCCCTTCAGCCATCCCTGACCTGTCAACTCATCGATGTAGTTATCAAGGCGGCTCAGGTACTTGTCAACCCTGCCGATATTGCCATCCTTTACATCGACCTCCACCTGCCGGACAACCTTGGTGAGGATGCCCGCCTGACCAATCCCGGTACAGGCCAGTTGATTCAGCGGGTAATTCATCTCCACCATCTCTTCTATATCGACCGTGCCTAACTCCAGGTCGTCATACGCCACCTTGGCCATGGTCTCGCCCAAGACAGACCAGTACGCCTCAAGGTAGTGACCATGCGTCACCAGAACGGTCTCCTTGTCCGTGACGATGTACAGGTTTGGGTAGGCAAACTGGAACACGGTAGGGGTTGGACTTGTTATTCGATCAAGGAACATACCCCTGTGCTTATTGCTGAGGACAGGGTTCTTTGTCTTGAGGTCGAGGATAAAGGGGGTGTTGCCGCCAGAGGCCCTGTCATCAATGATGCCAGCCACGGAGTGGTCAAAGTTTTCAGGGAGCAATCCTCGTTCGAGTCTTTTGATAACGCTCTTTTGATGTTGAATCGTGTGCCATATATCTGCGTCGTGGTTTCCTGCCAGATAGATAATCTCTTTGGCTATGCGGTCCCGCTGTATTTGTTCGAAGAATATTTTTGCATATGGATAGACGTCCTCATAGTGGGCAATTGAAAGGTCTATGATGTCTCCGGCGAGGACGAGATAATCATTTTCGGTTCCAACGACTGTTTTAAAGGCATCATACTTTGGCCCCGGGACGGGGTTGCCATGTCTTTTTGTTACCATAACGCACTGGTCATCCCCCAGGTGGATATCCGACAAGATCGCAAATTTCATTAGCGTCGCTCCGTTTTTTTTATTTGATTGTTGCTCACCGTCCAATATTGATTTATAGAATTTAACATGTCTAATACATAAATGTCAAGTATATTTTGTAGAGAGCACGGCCCCCTTAACCCCGTAATACTTTTGCCCATGAAAAGTTTATGCATCCAATAGAAATCTGCTATTGACATAATTTTATTTTTTCTGCTAAACTAATGGTAGTCCTGCAGAGATAGTGATATTCAATACCCCTCCCTTGATGTCCATTGTGAAGGAAGGGTGTTAAGTTTACGGTTAACCACTACTTCTGCAGGACTACCAAACTAATATATGGTTTTGTTTTATAGCTGGACGTATGGAATAAAATATAATTTAATCGTTACAGGGAGGCGGAGAGTGAATGAAAAATGATATGGTTGACTTGTTGCTAAATGAACCTGTGGGGGTGATTATGGCGTGCAACATAGTAAAGTCGTCACATGAGAAGCTAATAAAAAACAACGAACTGAAAGAGTTTATGGGAAATGCCCTTGACGCGTTTATAGAAGACAGGGTTAAAACAACAGCAGAACTTGTTGCACAGTTAAGTGACGTTGCAAGTGGAATGCGCCCAATTGGGGGCAAAAGAAGGCAATTTTACTTTGCGTGTGGGAAACGGGTCGGCAATATGAGTAAGGGCAAATTTAGCACTATTTTAAGCGTAAGCACGCTAAAAAAGAGGTTGGTTTTGGATCCTGATTTGGATATAGCTCACAAGGCATTTGTATCCAACCATGATCCATTGGACCCAGCGTTAGAAGACGCTATTGGCAAACTCAATGGCAGACCATCCATATATCGACCAAATGCCAAACTTGGAGGTAGCCCTAATCGACCATTATTCTGGATCACCCCATCTGACAATATAAGTAAAAAACGTCTGCGATATCGTACCTATACAGCTCTCGGTAACACAATCAGAGATTTACTTGGACTTATCCACTACAAAAAAGGTGTACCTTTGGTTGAAATCCGAATACACGGAAGCAAGTTGCAGTCCCTCAGACATGCACGTCCTACCTTTGCTGATGCCGGAGGACACAGACGCTTTAAAATTTATACAAGTTCCGGTCGTGCCAAGAAAAAACCAGCCTGGGGCTGGACTGTAGACCTGCATCCATTTCACCTGAGCGGTTTCAGCGTCGATGGTGCAGAGGAACGTGTGGTGGAAAGTGCCTGTTTAGGTGCAAATCTTGAAACTGAATTTCAATTTTGTGGTTTTACAGATACTACACGAGGTAATACAGCTAAGGATAATGACGCAGAATTTGCTGATCGCCTCCTTTCTGACTTGACTACCTTGGGCTTGACTTATTTAAGGGATGAATTATTGAGGTTATTTCCATGACGCCTGACAGTAAACACGTAGAGGCTTTGGAGAGTTTTGATGACAAGAAATTTGCCCAATGGCTGCGCAGAGGTTTTGAAGATATAGAGGATACAAATCACAGTGCCAGACGTTTGGCGGCTTTTGCCCCTCTGCACTATTTCGTAGGTCGGAGAGATGACTTAATTGACGAATTGAGGGACATCTATGAACTACTATCGGAAAATACCCAAGAGCAATTTCGTCTTGGAATAGTTACAGCCCTTTCAAAACTACCTCCCAAACCTCGCTCTGTACCTGTTCTCAGAATGTTGTTACACTTGGCAGGAAGCATTCATGCTACAGAAATTCTGCCAACAGTTATGAAGCAAGCCGACGATAATTTTTTCGACATCCAAAAAGATAATATGGGGCGTGAATTATTCACCCTAACCGTTGATATCGTTGCCGGTATGTCACCTGATAAGCAGGTCGTTGGCGTATTACACAAATTGGCAGGTAGCAGATTCTTTAGGGATGGATATGCACCAATGACGTTTATAGGGCTATGCAGGGCAGAACCTGAAAAGTTCCCTGAACATCTGGCTTTGCTTCGTGGCAACTTTATGAGTTTGCACAAAAAGACGGGTACTGATGATGCCTACTTAACAGCCAGACGATTTGCTCATTATGTAGATACGCCTATAATCGCCGACAATCTTTATCGCTGTTCTTATTTCACAAATATTTATAATCTTGAAGCTGATAACTGGCTTGGAAAGGCATTGTTTGTTGGAGAAAAAGCTTCATTGGAATTTCAAAAACGGCACGATATTTTTAGAATAGCTCGTACAGACAGAAAAAAGAAACAATTTTTTAAGATTAAATATGACTCGTTGGACAGTTATTACGATTTGTATAATTTCATGAATGGTTGCATAGATTTTAACAATCAACTGCTCAGGAACAAACTAAAAAAGGGTAATTCTGACAATAAGATATACAATCTTGTGAGTTATATGGAAAAAATAAATCCAGATTTAAAAGAGGTGGCTTAAACATGACCGATCAATACTCAGACGACTTTTCGTACATAAAGGCTGCCGCAGAGCTTAGACTGAGGCTGGAACCGTGGAAGATTGACCAGAAATTCAAGAGTCAGGGTGGCAAAATCTTTTATGCCGTTGATACCGATATTGTTAAAATGTTTTCTGATCCATCTAAAATGAGCAAATACTCTACTGTTTTCCCTGGCGATGACAAACGTACACGTGAGATTTTAACCTGGGCGTTGGGCAGGTTTATCTTTTCTCAATTAACGGATGATAACCAGCCGCTTTTGATTATCCCTCCTCATCACCAGGAGCTTGAAAACGTGTTTATGAGTATAGCTCGCGATGCTTTGAAGGAAAAAGAAGAAATTGACTTAAGTCTGACCATAATGAATAAGTATGTGGAGCAATATCGGCAAGACAACAATCTGGATAGCTTAATTTCCAAGCTTAAGGAAGGTTCGCTTGACTTACTACTTTTTGCCTTTGGTGGAGGAAAGGGCGCCATTGCAGAACTATCACGTATCACAGATTTATTAAGGGATGACTGTATACTCCATGTTGAGCGTTATGCAGAAGATCGAGCTGAAGGTAAATGGGTCTTACCCATGCCACCAGATGATGACATACTTAAGAATTTGGCCAAGTATTGGTCAGAAAGGCTTAGTGAAACAAAGAGTAAGCTACGACCTCGTCCTCTGCTATTGGATGATGCGATGGTAATGGCTCGCTTAGGCTGGATGAACAACGAAATGGCTGAAGATAAAGTTCGTGTAGTTTTAGTTACCGGTGATCCAGCATTACAAAGAGCTGCAAAATATCATGTTGATGATGAACATACATTTGCAGACCTTTATATTCGTGATCCCAGGGTGTTTATGGCATCATCTGATTTTCTAAGAATTAAGAACACCCGTAAAGATATAAAAGATGAGAAAACAGAGAGAAAAGATGATCTGATTGGTTGGCTTGATGTTTTCCTTGCCCGTTACTATACAGATAATAGTGATTATCCTAAAAACCTGAAAGAAATAGAGCAACTTAAAGACAAAGACAGAAAGGAACTGGTGCAAGAGTTTATAGAAAAAGCCCCAAATTGTATGGTTAACTTAAAAAGAGATTGGAAAGAATGCGTAGAGTTAACCGCTATAAAATATAGCTTCAGTTCTGAGGAAGAACAGGTTAAGAGCTTTTTGAAAGTGCTCGAAGAAAAAGGTCTGGCTCAAATCAAAGAAAAAATTGAGTTGATGACCTCAAAAGTTTGGTTAGATTTTTGGAAATTTGCCTCTATTGCTGGTTTAGGATCTACAGGTATGTTTGAAGTAAATAAGAATATTAAAGGTAAGTTACATTTACGGGGGGTACCTGCCTTACGTCTTACTGTGGAGCCGTTTAAAACAATGGCAAGAGAACTTTGCTGCACACTGCGTCATCAAGACATAATTAGCCCCGATCAAAAATTCTTATTTGACAATATGCTTAAAATAGAACAAAGCGGCTATAGTGCATTTCTGATCCACGCACTTGCTTTCGGCGCCAAAGGGCGCTGGAATGTTTGCAGTATATTATCAAGATACGCACTAAACATTGCAGATGATAATGAGAAGAAAAGCAAATTCCCTAAAGATCATGAACCCATAACAGGAAATGAGGCTTGTTATCTGCTTGCCAGGGCAATACGGCATACAATAAAGACCTCGGAAAAATTATCCACAGTTAAAAAATACATGGAAGAGGCAAAGACACGAAAGGTCAGAGCTACTGGTGAAGAATTTGACTTTCGCTATGAAAGTGAATTCATCGGTATAGACATGACCTATCATTTTTTCAGAATCTTTATCGAAGAAGAAATCCCAGAGGGAATACCTGATCTTTCCCAATGCCAAAGCAAGATTATAGGCCTCCTAGAGAATCCCCAAATAGATAAGGGAGAAGAATATATCTGTATCACGGTAAAAAAACAATTGTTGGTATATCTTTTCTATGCCTTACTTCTGAGACAGTGCAAAGATAATGAACCTGGAATAGAAGAAGAGGCAAAGAAGGTAGCTGAAAAATGGTTACCTGTATTTGACTCTATACTAGGCCTAGATTCCGAGGTATGTCGTACGATAACCTGCTTTACTCACCCTGTCTATTTAGCTGCCAAGCACTATTATAAGTATGTACCACAAGTTAAGGACTGCTCAAAAATACCAGAGGATATAACTATAGATAATATTAAAGATTACTATGTGATGTACTATGATGAGCGTGTTTATGACTTATTTATAGATATAATAAAGGACCACATCAAAAGTCCCTACTGAAGTCCCTACTGACGCCCCCGATATTGCTGCTGCAATCACGCCTCCAGGTCAAAGGCAATAATTCTGTTGCATGAGGTTGAATTTTGTGTATGTCTTACTGTAAAATATTAAGCATGAAGAGGTTTTTTTTTCTTGTCCTGGTTATAATTCTAACGACACCGGCCTTTGCCGGAGAATCGGTTATGGCCATCAAGGTCAATGGCGTGATAGACCCTGTTTCTTCCGAGTTCATCACCAAGAGCATCGCCCGGGTCAACGAGGCCAAGGCAGACCACTACGAGGCGCTTGTCATTGAACTTGACACACCGGGGGGACTGGATACGTCTATGCGCTCAATCGTCAAGGATATCAACGCAAGCAAGACACCAATTGTCGTATTTGTCTCACCCTCGGGGGCCAGGGCAGCCTCTGCGGGGGTCTTTATAACGATGGCCGCACACGTAGCCGCCATGTCCCCGGGAACCAACATCGGGGCTGCCCATCCCGTGGCAATGGGATCCAAGATGGATGACACCATGGCCGAAAAGGTCACAAACGACTCCGTGGCATACATAAAGTCCCTTGCCGTCGCTCGCGGCAGAAACGCTAAATGGGCCGAAGACGCCGTCAGAAAAAGCGTCTCTATCACCGCCTCCGAGGCACTGGCACAGAACATCATCGATGTCGTGGCCGAAAACGTCAACGACCTCCTCAAAAAAATAGACGGCAAATCCATAAAAATCGACAATAAAGACATCACCCTCCGTACAAAAAATGCAAAGGTGACATACGAAGAGATGGGTCTGCGCCTGTCTATACTGAGCACAATCACCAATCCCAATGTGGCCTATATACTGTTGATCCTGGGCTTTTACGGCTTGTTCTTTGAACTGACAACCCCAGGGGCAATCCTGCCGGGGATCATTGGGGCCATATGTCTCATCCTTGCCTTTTATGCCCTGCAGAACCTGCCGGTAAACTATGCAGGATTGATGCTGATAATCCTTGCCGTTATACTTTTTGTGCTGGAGATTAAGGTAACATCGCACGGAGTTCTCACAATTGGGGGGATCATTTCAATGACAATAGGTTCTCTCATGCTCTTTGAGTCGTCGTCGCCTTTCGTAAAGCTCTCGATACATCTGGTGATACTGGCGGTGTTGACAACGACGGCATTTTTTGCCGTCCTGATAGGGCTTGCCTACAAGGCATGGAGGCGGAGACCATTAACCGGTACTGATACCCTTATTGGTATGACGGGTAGCTCGCAGACCGACATCCTGCCACATGAGGGCATGGTTATGATACGGGGGGAGTTGTGGAGGGCCTGTAGTGAGCATCATATCAGTAAGGGAAAGGAGATTACCGTGGTTGGTGTCTCAGGGTTAACCCTCAAGGTAACGGAAACGGGTACGAGCGGGTACCCGCAACGGCTATAGCAGGTGTGCATCAGGGCTTGACGGATAGTCCATAAAAAATATACAAGGGAGGTTTATAAATGTTTTCAGGATCGTATGCAATGTTTTTGTTATTTGCAGTGATGTTTTTTCTGTGGAGTGCAATCAAGATATTGAATGAGTACGAGCGAGGGGTTGTCTTCAGGTTAGGGCGTGTTGTTCCGGTCAAGGGGCCGGGATTGGTCTTGATCCTGCCAGTGCTCGACAGACTTGTCAAGGTGAGTCTTAGGACGGTGACGATGGACGTCCCCTCGCAGGACATAATAACCAAGGACAACGTCACGGTCAAGGTCAATGCCGTTGTCTACTTCAGGGTTATTGACCCCATACGAGCGGTAACGGAGATAGAGGACTACTATTTTGGTACCAGTCAGATAGCCCAGACCACGCTCAGGAGCGTCCTGGGGCAGAGTCACCTTGACGACCTGTTGTCCAAGCGTGACGAAATCAACTCCGAGCTTCAAAGGATTATTGATCAGCAAACCGAACCCTGGGGCATAAAGGTCACCGCCGTGGAGACAAAAAACGTAGACCTCCCCGCCGAAATGCAGCGGGCTATTGCCAAGCAGGCCGAGGCCGAACGTGAGCGCAGGGCCAAGATCATCCATGCCGAGGGTGAACAGCAGGCAGCTCAAAAACTTGCCGATGCCGCAAAGATCATTGCGTCGGAGTCCGGCACCCTCCAATTGCGCTATCTGCAAACATTGACTGAAATATCAGCCGAAAAAAACTCCACGATCATTTTCCCGCTGCCTATAGATTTAATTGCACCCTTTCTTGAGTTCTTCAAGCGCAACGATGAAAGACCAGCACCGGCGGTGAAACTGCCAACACGACCTCCTCAACAATAAAGAAAAAAGACAAGGAGGGTGGCGCTGACCCCTCTCCTTGCTCTCCTCCTTACTACTGCCAACCCATTAAAAATTGACAATACACCTCAGACAGTATTAACATATAATTAATCAAAGATTAAGTAAGGATGGATAATTATGTCAATACCTGTAAAGATAACATCAAAGGGGCAGGTAACGATCCCAAAGGAGATAAGGGATATATTAAAGACCGATGTAGTGGAGTTTGAGCTTAAAGATGGTAATGTTGTTGTCAAACCCGTCGAAAGTGTTTCCGGTGTTCTTAGCGAGTACTCAGAGGGATATACACCATTTGATGTTGCAAGAGATGAGACGTGGGAAAAGGTTGTGCGTGGCAGTCTTAGTTAACAGACTCCCTGATACAAACACTATTCTCAGATATCTCATTGGTGATAGTGTTGAGCTTCACGAGCAATCCAAGGTATTTTACGAGGAGGTAAGACTTGGACGCCAAAGAGCGATAATACTTGAGAGTGTAGTCGTGGAATGTGTCTACGTTATGACTAAATTTTATAATATTCCAAAGGAAAGAGTAAGCAAAAGTCTAATATCTCTTCTCCATTATAAGGGCATCATAAATAGCGATAGAGAAGAACTCATTGAAGCGCTAACGATATTTACCAACCGCAACATTGATATTGTTGACTGCGTATTACTTGCTAAGTCTAAGAGTTTAAACATCCCAATTTTTACATTTGACAAGAAACTAAGGAGTTAAAACGAACATGACCGACAAACTCTCTGCCATAACAACGCTGGTAGAGCGACTCCACGAAGCCGAGGTACTTTACCCCCCTGGAGTACCAAGAGGCGGAGCCGCCCCTTTCTTGTATTGCACGCCTTCGAAACGCTCTATAAGCTCATAGTCACCACGTCTCCCAGTGGATGTTTTCCTGTTTGAACTTGTCGGTGACGTGTCCCTTGTTTTTGGGGACGCCAATTGGGATAACGTTTAACGGGATGATGTTTTTTGGGATGTTTAATATTGCCCTGACACTTTCAACCCTGTCCTGCTCGGGGTATACTGCCGTCCAGACGGCACCTAGTCCCAGGGCATGCACGGCCAGGAGGATGTTCTCCGTTGCAGCACAGCAGTCCATCACCCAATAGTCCCTGCTGTATCGTTGGTCCTTATCGGGGACTCCACAGACGACGATGGCCGCTGTCGCCTTATCGAGCATCTTTGCATAGGGCAGCCTGGTACACAACTCATCCAGAGTATCCCGCTTGGTGACAACTACAAAGGCCCACGGTTGAATGTTCACTGCCGAGGGCGCCGCCATCCCGGCCATCAGAATCTTCGTTAAATCCTCACGGGATACCGCATCCGCCCTAAAAACCCTCACGCTGCACCGCGTCAGGATATTATCCAATGCCTTGTTTTCCATAGACACCTCACGTCGTTTTATTTTTTTGAGCCGTTTACAATAGGTATGTATGCCTTGGGGTTTAGTGTTAGATCGGCAAATTCACCCTTTTTGAGTGATATGTATGCAGCGGCAGCAATCATGGCAGCGTTATCAGTGCAGAGGGCCTTTGGGGGGATGATTGCCTCGATCTCCGGGGACAGGGTGCGGATAGCTTTTCTGAGGGCATCGTTGGCGGCTACACCACCGGTGATGGCCACGGCGGAGGCTCCCTGACTGTCGAGCGCCTGCTGCACCTTCCGGAGCAGACAATCGATTACAGCGGCCTGAAATGAGGCACAGATGTCCTCCAAAGGGGCTTTCTCCCTGGAGGTACGGAGGTAGTTCATCACGGAGGTCTTGAGGCCGCTGAAGCTGAAGTCAAGGCTGTCGGGCATGTATGCCCGCGGAAAATTGATGGCCCTGGGGTTGCCGTCTTTGGCCAGTGTATCGATAACCGGGCCTCCCGGATACCCCAACCCCAGCATCCTGGCAACCTTGTCATAGGCCTCACCGGCGGCATCGTCGCGCGTTGCCCCCAGCAGCGTGTACAGGCCATCACCATCGACCCTGTACATGCTGGTGTGTCCGCCGGAAACCACCAACGAAATGTAGGGAAACTTCATCGGGCGTTCCTCAATGAGATTGACGCTACAGATGTGCCCATGGAGGTGATTCACCCCTATCAGGGCAAGCCCGCACGCATAGGCAACAGACTTGGCAAAGGCACACCCCACTATCAACGACCCTATCAGCCCAGGCCCATGACACACTGCCACAGCAGACAGATCGCCAAACCCCACTTGCGCCTCCTGCATCGCCGCATCCACCACAGGCCATATCTGCTCCACGTGCCGGCGAGACGCTATCTCCGGCACTATGCCGCCATACTTACTGTGAAATGCACTCTGATTGCTGACCACGTTTGACAGCACATCCCTGCCATCTCTGACCACAGCCGCTGAGGTGTCGTCACAGGAGGTATCTATTGCAAGAATGAGACAACCGACATCAGACATCAGTTGAAGTAAATCATATCCATGCCTTATTATAACCTTATATGACCGGAAATAACAAACACCCTGTAGGCTACGGGTGCATAATAAGGGGTAGTGTTACAAACAACCGTGGTCATGTAGCCAACACCGTAAATAAGCCTTACCCTTCTGCTCACTTTGTATTTTCTATATCCGTTGCCTTGTCCATGTTGTAGATGGGGTAGAGGCGGAGTCCTTTTATCCAGGGCTGTGTGACGATGTAGTCATTGCGGTGCCAGAAGAACACGGCGGGGGTATCGATGGCCACGGCGTCTTCTGTGCGTTTGTACATTGCCTCTCTCTGCGGCGCTGCGAGTGTCCTCCTGGCCTGCTCTATCATTGCATCCACTTTCTGATTGCCGTATCTGATGCGATTGCCACCGGCGCCGAAGTTTGAGGAGTGAAACATCGGATAGAGGAAGTTCTCGGCATCGGGATAGTCCGCCCACCAACTGAGCCAGAACATATCAGGTTCGCCATTGTTTATAGCCACCTTGTATGCACTCCACTCCAGGATACGAATCTCCACCCCTATGCCCACCTGCCGCAGATAGTGCGCTATGATTTCGGCAATGTCTATCGACTCCTGGATGGCCGATACGTAAAACTTCAGATTCACGCTGGCCGCAATCCCCGATGCCCTCAAAAATGCCCGTGCCCTGTCAGGGTCGTAGGGGTAATAATCGGCCACCGCATATCTCTTCAGGACGGAGGGCACGGCAGAGGTGGCATAGCTACCCTGTCCCTGCAGATACGTCTGGAGTATCTTTTTCCTGTCAATGGCGCAGGCAATGGCCTTTCTCAGATTGGGGTTGTCAAGGGGTCTGCGGGAATTGTTCAGGCCAAGGTAGAACGTATTCAACCCCGATGCGTGAGCTACAAGCCCCGCATAACGTGTGTCCTTTGTGAGCATTGCATACGCCGATGCCGGCACACCAAGGACGTCGAGGTTACTCGTGAGGAATTCGGTCACCGCCGTTATGTCTTCGGGGATTATCCGGTAGACGATCCCGTTTATCCTGGCGGGGCGAGTGAAGTAGAGGTCGTTTTTTTTGAGTACGATGTCGTTGTCGGGTTCCCAGCGTGCCAGTGTAAAAGGTCCGGTTCCCACAGGGTGCAGGCCAAAGTCCTTGCCCAGTCTCTCCACCTCCGCCCTTGGAACTATGTAGGCCGCCGGCATCGTCAGACTCTTTAGAAATGGCGCAAACGGAGTCTTGAGCGTGACCTCTATCTCACCGGTTTGTATAACCTTTACGTCGGCGACGTTTTTGAACATCCAGGCGTTTGGCGAGTGCGTCTGAGGACTCATTATCCGACTGAACGAGTAGGCTACGTCATCGGCGGTCAGACTCCGGCCATTGTGAAACACGACGTCCTCACGCAGCGCAAACGTGTATGTCAGACCGTCGTCGCTCACCCGCCACTGCCGCGCAACGTCGGGCACCACCTGCAGACCGTCATCGAGTCGCACCAGACCGTTGTACAACTTGGCGGCTATCATCCCCCCCAGGACGTCAACAACATAGGCGGGGTCAAGTGTCGTAGGGTTGGTGCCGATCCGGCCATAGAGGTAACCGTCAAGCCTCTCTACCCCACCGGTACAGCTACAGAGAAGTACGGTCAGCAACAACGCTGTTAAGTACCTGCCCATAATTAATTTTACACGTAAAGAAGAAAAAAGGAGGGCGGCTCCACCCTCTCCTCAAACCTCCCCCGCAAGGGGAGGGGCGAGGCGCCCCTGCCACGAAGAAATCCCCTTGACCCCATAATGCTCAATTCTAAGTTTATATAAATATTTATGTCCATGTACTTAACGTATTATATTTCTTTATAGTTTATCAGATAAAGAGTTTTTTTCTCATCTCCGTTCCACGTTGTTTCTTCAATTTTCTCTTTACATTCCAGTAAATATCTCTTATTATCTATTACTATACCACTCAGGGAAGCAAAAGAACCAGGAGCGACTCCGCCTGAATAATCTTTGCCGTCTTCTTCATTTGCTATAGTCCATTGATTCCTCTTAGAATCAGCCTTAATGATCTTACCAGTCAATGATACAGTCTCTTCTAATAGTTCATTCTTACCAGACAATGCATTCAATAAAGGATTAATTTCTTTATAGTTGATTGTTCTCATATGCGATACCTCATCTGCCGGTTCTGCCCAATTATATCTTAGACCAGTTTCAGTTTTAACCATGTACTGAAGTAATTTAATGTATGTATTTGCTAAGTGACCTTTATTTTTTTGAATAATTTCCAATGCTTTTTCCGGTTCCTTAATCTCAGAGGTCACTTCATCTAATTTCCTAAATGCTCCTGAAATTTTAGACTGACCGAATAGATTGGTTTCTTTGAGCGGCTCAAATTCTACAATAAATGAGCCATTAGCAAATCCTGATACGTACATTGTGGGACTATAAATGTTTAAGTCGTTTTTTTCTTTTTTGTTTGAACTTGTAATAACGACTTTTCTGTAAGCATAGTAAATAAGTTTTTGGAAAAGTGATAAAAAATTACTTAACTTATTAGTCTCTATTTTCAGTATTTCTTCAGCTTCAGGTACTTCTATTGCTAATTTTATTAAAGCAGTATTTCTTTTTTTTGCTTCTGTAACTAATTCATTAGAACTTGTGTCAAAATTATCCAGAATAAACCCTTTACCTGGAAGTATATCTTCAGTAAGTTCTTCTTTATATAATTCAATTGGGATAGAGTCTTGTGAAAAATCTATTATTTTACATGTGTAGTATTCCTTTGTCTTTGACTCTAAAAAAATATCTCTGAGTGATGTTTTACCAAATTTAAAGTCATTTATGTCCTTCCGCCTGACAGGGGTACATAAATATCTGAAACCATCCACCCCCTCGCTCAGTAGATAGCACATATAAAAACATCCTATCTGATCCTCTCCCACAAATACTTCTGGTATGTCGTAAAAAAACAGATCTTCGATATATTTAACATAGCGACTCATTTACTCTATAACCTCACATACTGCTAGTGGTACAAAATCAGAATATATCCACCATGAAAAATGATGTTTATTATCTCCTGTCTGTTTTAATCTCCCACTTCTTGAATCAAGCGAGAGTTTTGCCAGTCTTTTACCCTTATGGGAAGGATTGTTTAAGAGTATTTTACAAGCCTCAGCCTTGTCAAAAATAGACACTGCATGTGCTCGACAGTTGCCAGCTTTGAAATAATTTGGGTGCAATTTCCTATGGGATTGGAAATCTGTTTCAGTTGGCGGATTTGTTTTCACCAAGCGAAAAAACTCCTTTCCTTCCGGCTCGAAAGCATCATCCGGAGGACAATCATCAGGGAGAACCTCAAGATATTCCATTGTTCTGTTCGCAACCATTTTATGCTATTTTCCTACAATTTAAGTTTTTAAAGAAAATACATAAATTAAGTTAGCACAAAGATAACAATATTGTCAATAGCCAAGTATAGATTATCAGGGCTAATTTGTTCTCCGTGGCCGTTGCCCATCCCACCCTCCCCTAGCCCCTCCCATAAAGGGAGGGGGATTGCGCTAGTGTCTCATAAATTTCCCTCCCCTTGTGGGAGGGATAAAAGGGAGGGGGTCATTCTAAAAAAAAACAGCCTGCAATCTTGATCTTCAGACAGAACAAATTAGCCCAAATATAGATTATAAGGCAACTACATATTTTCTCTCTGTCTGAGACTGTAAACGCTACCCCAATCTAAAGTCTACGCAGTATGGGGTCAAGGTAACTGGTCCACTTGCAGGGGAGGTCAAGAAGGGGGCGGAGCCGCCCTCTTTGTTCCCCTACTGATTGACGACACCGATGAGTTCCTTGCTTATCCAGCCGTGTTTGCCATCGGGACGGCTGACCTTGTACCAATTGTCCTTTGCCTGTTGTATGTGCACCTTCATCCCAACGGGGAGGGTGAAAAACACCGTTGCCTTGTCAAATGGCTCATACCTTGCCTCCACCTTATCCCTCAGCACAACCGCCTCACTATCATGCAGCGTAACACGCACGTATAACACATAAGAGGCCGCCACAAAGAGCAACAAGACCACCGACACCAACAGCACGGCATACCGCCTGATTGCCTCAACGTATAGCTTGCCAATCAAGATCACTATTGCTAGCAGATATAACGCAACAAGCATGACACAGATACCATTGATCGTCAACAGACCAAACGCCGTATCCAAGAACCTCCTCATCCGACCTTCCGGCTGAACCTTATCCCTGCCTGGCACCTGAGACAGGACGAACTCGTAGTTTGCCTTCAGATCGGCATCGTGGGGAATGAGCCTCATCGCCCTCTCATAGGACAGGATCGAGCGTCCGATGTCACCCGCCTTGAAGTAGCAGTTTCCGAGGTTGTAGTAGAGGTTTCCGCTCTCCACGCCGGTAGCAAGCAGACTTTCGTACCGGGCAATAGCGTCGTCGTACTTGCCCTGGGCGTAATAGACCGACGCCTGTTGAAAGACCTCCTTTACCTCGGCTGCCGTTTCTGCATCGGCATGGGAAGTCAGTGGTACCAGGAGAGCCACAAGCAACAAGATAAACACTTTTCCAGGCCAGAAAGAAGTCCCCCTGACTCCGTAATTCTTCACCCTGATGCTATACATAATTTATGTCCAAATGCTTATCTACTAATTAGTCGAATGTTCAGAATAAAGTTTATCAGCGAGGTTGATATGCTCGGTATAATCGTTGCTGTGCTTAATAAATCCTGTCAGGATAACAGGGGTTCCGTTGGAATCATTGGCAAACAGTATACGAATCTGCCCCCTCTGTGCATGGGGAGTTCCAACCCGTATCTCTTTCATGTTAGTAAACCGAGAGTCTTGAAGTGTATCGATAATTGGACGGCCTAAAGCAAAGTCATTATCATCGCAATATTTTATTTTTGTTTTTATCTTGTACTTATCTGCATCATTGCAGTCATTGTACCAATGTAGAAAAGGTTTACTGAAGACAGCATTAGGGGCGCAACTTTCGATGCTATCTTTTAAGTCTGCCAGGATAAGTTGCGCATGTTCTTTCCTTGATACGTTATACACCCTATACTCAGATGGGATATTTTCTTCGTTGTTGTTGCAGCAAAACACAATATGATGTTTTTTCCAGAATTCTTCCGTTGCCATACTGAGCATAATGGCATTTTTATACCATGCCAGACAGAAAACATCCAGGTTTTTTCCATATGGACGGTTGGGAAAATAGCAACTTAGTATAGACAACTTTTCGTAAGTAACTTCGTCAATATGATAAAGAAATGGTGCCCTATGTCTTATTGCTTCATTTATGAATCTGAAAAGATCACGTTTTTTACGTTTTAAATTTTCCTTAAAATCAGCGTATGTAAAACCTTCAGATAATTTAATGTTATCAGGACTATCCATGTCAAAATACAGTTCAAATGTGTCTTTGTTATCTTGTTTAAGACGCAGAATCCCTTGAAATGCATCAAACAACAGCTTATACGCATTGTTTTGATCAACTGTCAATGCACTTAAATGATTGAACATCAGTGAATATTTCATAGAACCACTATTCCCTTGCCAATATAGCTGTATTGTGCATTGTCTGATCAAAAAAGCCCTCTGGCCAATAATCTAACTCACCATTGGTATAGATATTTGGTTCTTCAACAATAGTAGTTCCGTCTTTATCCACGGAAAAATAATAGAACTTTGCCATATCGCATGATAACACTCCTTCCTTAATCGCTATGCGTATACCGTCCATCAGATGTTCGCTGTGCGTCTCTACTATGACTTCAACGCCGGAGGCAGCAGCCAGGGCAATCAATCGTCCAATGGCAGTCTGGGCCTTTGGATGAAGGTGAGCCTCGGGATTCTCCAGTAAGACAATAGCCCCGTTAGTCTCTTTTAACGTTTGCTTTTCTTTATCATTCCACTCAGCGGACATCCCCAATAGGGCAACTATAACAGGAAGGGTATAGCTCAACCCAAACCCTGTGTTTGTTGGTCGAAAATCGTTAATCTCAGCATAGGAGACATCCCTTCTATGGTCAACATTGTACTTAAATTCCGTATAAGGAGAGATTTCTTTAAGCCATGCCCTTACGTTATAGGATAGTGTTGTTCCCTCGGAGTCAGGGTGACTAAGCTGCTGAGGTATTATATCCCCTTCATGGCGCCAAAGAAAGTCTATGACGTGCTCACCATGTTGCCCCACGTCGATCAAGTCTCCTGCTGCATTGTGCATAGGCAAGAAAACACGTGGTCCCCAGCGGTCTGCACTTATATAACTCATAAATGGCATTTTGGATTTTACCGGTTCACATGGAATTATCTCCGTTTGGGTTAAAGTTGTGAATTTTACATTCATCTCAATACTTTCCCCGTTTTTTAATACACAGGCAATCTGCATAGGGTCAGACACGGCAGCCTTTATGCTTTTCATATCCTTTAACGTACCATGTTCCTGAAGCGTTGGTTCGCCATCTGTTGCCCATTTCCATAGCATCCGTATAGCCTGCAGAACTGTGCTCTTGCCTGAGCTGTTAAGACCGGTGAGCAATGTCATTGGCAGTAAAGGAAGTGTTTTACCTGGAAAAGATTTAAAATTAGATAGGCTGATTTCAGTTAACATTATGTCCTTTCTCCTTCTTGTTTAGCATACTTATCTATTATCTTGCCGAGATCAATATATCTGTCTCTGACTTTGGCAGACTGCGAACTATATCTTGATATGGTCCTTTCAAACTTCTGATCGTTCAATAGAACATTGTAGTCATTAAGAAAGGATGCTTTATTTCTTAATAGAGATTCGTAGCTATCTTTATCTAAATCAGCCAAGAGATTTCCCCATACCTCAAAAAGTGTCTTGTTTATCGGAGAACGTCTGTTATCATCAGAAAATGATTTTCTAAATGCGTATTCACCAAAAAGTTCACATGCTCGTTTCATTCCTTCAAAAAATCGTTTTTTCAACGTATCAATATCTTTGATCCGTATCTCTGATAGATGTTCTTGTTGTTTAGAATAATCCTTAAAAATCTTTTTGAATTCCTTTTCTTCTAATTCAGGCATAATATTTGTTAGTCTCATTGTATCGCTTAGGAATGTATCCATATCAGAAGTCTTCGGATAGCTTTCGTAACTGCGTACTGAAAAGGCAAGGAAGCGTAAAACCAGCTCTCTTGCAGCCATACGACTATCATCAACAGAATTGGCTGTGGCCTTTTTAAACTCCTCAGTTTCCACTAACTCTTCCAGGAGCCTTGTTGATTTTCCCTGGTAAAGGGCATGTTTTATCTCCTGAGATGTCAGCGGCATTCCTCCGGTATTAATGCGCTTAAATATGTTTCTTTTAACTGCTTCGGGTGTCCCTGGATGAATTATGGTAAATCTGAATTCAGTCTCTAAGATTCGATTTTTAATCAATTCCGGCAATTCTTTAAAAGTAACTTTATCGTATTCTGCGCCCCAAAATTCAAGGTCTACAAGTTGCAACCCTTTACCGCGGTCTTCCTCATTGCGTGTCTCCATAAATTGATTGCCCAGGACAAATTCCTTGATTGTGGTTAACCGCTGTAAGCCATCTACAACATCCCAGTAACCCTTTTCATCAGATGATACATAAAACATCGGTAGGGGTATCTTGAGCATTAAAGACTCGATGAGCTGACTCTTCCTTGTAATATCCCAGACTGCCTTTCTCTGGAAAGACGTAGCAAGTCTTATGGAGTCTTGTAGCAGACGTCGTAGAATAACATCCATTGCCACGTTTTTTACATCAATAGATATTCGTTCTGGGTCAAAAGGTTCCTGACTACGTATCTCCTCTTCTGCCTCAACACCGCTGGGGCGACCATCAGCCGTTGGTTCTTCATCATACCTACGTTGTTCCATTAAACAGCTCCTTTTTTTATTTTTCTGCTAATATTCTACCCTTTTGACAACAGGACTGTCAAGGAAAAACCAGATAAAATAAGATGGCTATGGTTTCGCACTTTCTGGATTCCTGCTTACGTAGGAATGACATAGAACAGCCAAAATAGCCATTTACTGTCATTCCCGTGAAAACGGGAATCCATTTTCAAGAACTGCATAAAAGGCTGGTTTATAAAAAAGTGCGAAAGTATAGAAGATGGATAATTATAGTCAAATACCTGATCATTAGCTTCATAACTTAGCCTTCTCTATCAGGAGCATAAGCCCCTCAAGCAGTTGAAACGTATCCTGCATCTTGTCCTTTTCAAGGCCGATCTGCGCAAACCGTGCCTTGTCACAGATACCCAGGATATCCCCAAGCATGGTAAGTATATCCTCCCTGACCCCCTTGCCGCGTAGTACTGTGACAAGGGTGTCGCTTGTCATTTCACCGCCACCGAGTTGGAACTTGTCGGTAAGGTACTCGCTCAACAGCCTGAAAACGCCATCATAGAACTCCACCGGCTTGCACTCATCCAGCAGCACCTTGAGCGCCTTGAGCGCAGCCCTGGCCTTCTTGGGTGCCTTTAGCCTCCTTGCATAACCCTCATCGCTCTGCAGGCGTTGACGCCTCCTGTAAACCACAAACACCGCAACGTACGCAAGTGCACCTATCACATACAGGAGCCAGTACAGAGGACTCTGGTAAAATCGTGGCTCGTTCTTTTTTCGCAGGGAGCCGTGGGAATCCTTGATAAAGGCCAGGTCCCTTCCGAGTGTTTCGTGCTGTTTTTGCTCCTTTGAGGGGGCATCGATGGCCTTTGCCCTGAGATCGGCCTCTGAACCTGTAACCTTCAGGGGCAGGGCAGCCCTTGTTATGGTGTGATAGGTCTGAGTGGCCGGATCAAAGTAGCTGAACCTGAACGGGCCAATTGAGTTGACCGAGTTCTTTGTCGGTATGACGGCCTGCTCAAAGACTTTTGAACCCTTGTTCTGCTTGATGTATGGGTCGTAGAGCTTTAGATTTTCGGTGTTTGAGATAGCCGGCATCGTCACCGTATTGAGGTTGCCCTTGCCCGTTACGGCCATTTTTACGGTCACGGGGTCGCCAACCTTTGCCTCCGGGGCAGAGAGGCCAACTTCGAGGTCAAAGCTGCCCACGGCGCCCTTGAAATCCGCCAGCTTGTTCTCTTGCGGCAGGGGGAGCACGCTGATGGTCAACGCCTCGGATTTGAGCGTGACGGGCTTGGCCGTGTTAAACATTCCGCTAAAGAAGTCGTCATCCCCAAAGAGGCGCGGCAGACCCTGCCTCGTCAGCACGGTACACTCCAGTGAGGCCGGTCCAAGCTTGAACTGCCCCGTAGAGGTTGCAAACATCGTCGTCTTAAACTCCATGACCTCGTGTTGTACTCCCCCGATGTTGACCCGCTGGGAGATGGGCTTGTCAAACTGACCGATGGAGATATTGACGTTTGACAGCTCCGGGAACTCGATGTCCCTTACACCGGCGTCCCGTGCAAAGAGCTTTACACTTACGGGGATGGCCTCGTTTATGTATACGGTGGTTTTTTCGGGCACCAGGGAGATAAATACCCGTTCAGTTTTCTTGTATGGTTTGGTGCCGTAGACCTCTTCCTGCGGGGATTTGGCGGGGGCGTTGGGTGTCTCCTGAAGGACGTTGATGTTTATAGCGTTTGACTTATAGGTGTTTCCCTGGTAGGTAACGGCCAGGGGGCCTATCGTAAAAGTCCCGGGTTTTAGTGGTCTTATGAGGTACTCGTGTGTGATGGATGACGTATGGCGGCCATTTGTTATGGCGATGCGTGTGGAGGGGCCTATGTAGTTGATCTCAAAACCGTCGAGGTACCGAAAGTGTGGCTCCGGCACGTCCCTGGTTCCCTGGAAGGTTAGCCTCAGGCGCGTGGCCTCACCCACGTGCAGCTCCTCCTTTTCAACCGAAATCCCAAAGGATACGTCCTCTGCCATTGCACTTGCACACATGAGCGATAACATCAAAACCACCGCCGTTGCGTTTTTGATAAAGGTCTCTCTTGTCATGTACTTATTATAGCAGATTTCGATTGGATTAAATACAAAACACATGGCATTTTTACGGCGCGTCAAGGGGAGGGGCGAGGCGCCCCGACCGGAAAGAAGTCCCCTTGACCCCATTTTATCATGCTTTTTTAAGAGCCGCCCTCCTTCTTTTCTTCTGTTGTTATAGCTACTATGGTTTCGCACTTTCTGGATTCCTGCTTACGCAGGAATGACATAGAACAGCCAAAATCGCCATTTACTGTCATTCCCGTGAAAACGGGAATCCATTTTCAAGAACTGCATAAAATGCTGGTTTATAAAAAAGTGCGAAAGTATAGATAGCTACTTATACTCTTCTGCTTAGTTGAAGGGGGAAGGACATACTCCTCCCCCCGATTGCTGCCTTTTTTACTTAGCCTGCCACTATTTAGCCTGCCATTCCGGGGGCATACCCATCACAACGTAACCCTTGTCGGATATAGCCACGCCGTCCATGAACCACGCATAGACGTCGCCATTGCCGGTGTTCTTCCAGAGGATGTCGGCCTTACCGTCGCCGTCGTAATCCGCTACGGCTATGATCTGCCAGACGTTGGGCAGCCCGTGACTCACAAGACCGCCGCCAACTATCTTGAACCCGTCCATCAGCCACATGGCAACGTCGCCAGAGGTGATGTCCTGCCAGAGCAGGTCGGCCTTGCCATCGCCATCGAAGTCAACGACCGCCTTTATCTGCCAACTGCCTGGGATACCACGCGACGAGTAATCCATCTTTGAGATCGTTGTGCCGTCCATCAGCCAGACAACGATGTCGCCATCGGTGTTTTGCCAGATGATGTCGGCCTTCTTGTTGCCATCGAGATCGGCCACGGCCCTGATCGTCCACTCCGGCCTCATCCCCTTGACGATAAAGCCGCCGCTCTTGATGTCCTTGCCATTCATCAACCACACGGCCACGTCGCCAGATTCGGTGTTCTGCCACAGGATGTCCGCCTTGCCGTCGCCATCGAAGTCGCCTGCCTTCTTGAACTCCCACTCCTTGGGCAGACCCTTCAGGGCATAATCGTGGGCCGATATCTGCGTGCCATTGAGGATGTACATGTAGACATCGCCCTTGTCCTTGTGCTGCCAGACTATGTCGTTCTTGCCGTCGCCGTTGAAGTCGGCGATTCCCTTGATGTCCCAGTCCGCCGTGATACCCTTGACGACGTAATCGCCGCCGGTCAGGCTGAACTTGTTCATCAGCCAGATGAAGACATCGCCGGATTGACTGCTACGCCAGATGACGTCGCTCTTGCCGTCGCCGTCAAAATCGTAGATCGGCGTTATGGGGACTGAAAACTCAACGCTGATGTCCTTGTCCGCTGTCATCGTGACCGTGCATTGGCTGCCTCCTGTAACTGTTGGATTGCAACCCGTCCAGCCCTTTACCGTTGAGCCTTGTGCGGGGGTGGCGGTGAGAATCACCTCGGTGCCAATAGCATACGACGTCAGACATGTCTTGCCGTCGCTGCTACAGTTGGGGGTGCCCTTGGATGGTGTTACGGTACCACTGCCGTTGCCAGTTATCTTGAGGGTGAGGGTCACAAAGCCTCCAGGGTCCTGCGTAACGGTAAACGTCTGTCCAGCTATGGTCAGCGTGCCGGTTCGTGAACTTGAGGTTGTGTTGGCGTCTACGGAATAGTACACCGAGCCGTTGCCGCTACCGGAGCTGCCGGAGGTTATAGTTATCCAGGTGTTGTTGCTTGTCGCAGTCCACGAGCAGGCGCTTGCTGCTGTGACGTTTACGCTGTCGGTTCCGCCGGAGCCTCCGATCTGCTTGCTCGTTGGTGTGATTGAGTAGGTGCAGATGCCTTGCGTCACAGTAAATGTCTGTCCGGCTATTGTTATTGTACCGGTGCGGGTGGTTGAACCCGTGTTTGCCGCAACGCTGTACGATACCACGCCGGAGCCGGTCACTGCGCTACCAGACGTTACGGTGATCCAGCCAACTCCGCTCGTTGCCGTCCATTGGCAGGTGTTTGTTGAGGCCTTTACCGTTACATCGCCGGTGCCGCCTGCGGCAAGGAAATCCTTGCTTGTTGGGGTGAGTGTGTAGGTACAGGTTGGGGTTTGAGTTGGTGTAGGAGTGGGCGTCGGGGTTGGGGTGGGTGTGAACGTGGGAGTAGGTGTTGATGTGGGAGTGGCCGTTGGAGCTGGTGTTGGCGTTGCTGTCGGTGTAGGCGTGGGTGTTGCTGTCACTGTAGGTGTTGGGGTGGGCGTTGGTGTTGCCGTTGGTGAAACGTCCCAATAGCCCGTATCCCATGTCATGCCATCCCACGTGCTGATCGCCCATACCGATGACGCCATCAGCAATATCATTAGTGTTAAGACAATTCTTCTCATTCTGTCGTCTCCTGTAAGAGCTGTTGCTAATGGGTTCTTTCTTTAAGTGCCCTGACCTCTTCCTTGAGTTCCACTATGGTCTTCTGCTGCTCTTGGAGTTCTGCGATGGTCTTCTGCTGTTCCTGGACGACCTTGGTCAGGAGCGCTACCACGTCCATTGTGCTCAGACCCTTGCGATCCTTTGAGGCCACGAGATCGGGGACGTCCTCGGCGATGAAGCCGATGTGTTGTTCGTCGTTGGTCTTGTATTTGAAGGAGACCGGCTCGAGTTTGTTAAACGCCAGCATTGCGTCCTCGGATGTGAGGCTCTGGATGTCCTTCTTGTACTCGCGGCTTGACGCGTTCGTCCATACTCCGCCGGTGGTTACGTAGGCACCAGAGGCCATATGCAGGGGGTAGGTGGGGGTTTGTGTGCCGATGCCGATTTGACCTGTGCCTTTGATAACCATTACAGGATTTTTTGAGGAAATATTTAGATTATCAGCACCGACAGTTGACCCTAAATCTGTAAAAAATCCAATACTGTTTAATGGGTCATCAGTACCTATAATCGCCATATCCTTGCCATCTAATGTGTCATTTGAGTATCCTAAATATAACAAGCCTGATCCAGGTGTATGCATTGCAATACCTGCTCTTCCGTCAGTAAAACCTGCGTTTATGGTTAACCCATCAACATAGTTATAGTTTGGAGAGTAATGTATCTTAGGTTCAAGAACCATTCTACCACCTACTACATGAAGCAAAGTGAAAGGACTACTTGTCCCAATGCCTACATTTCCACCGCCATAATACAAATTACTCCCCGACTTATCCCAGCACCGATCCCCCAGGTAGGTGAAGTTTGCATTGACCTCACTGGACTTGGCGACCGTCCCCGACGTGAAGACGTTTGGCACCGAACCCGCGTATGCCGACAACGTCAGAAACAGCAGCGCAATGATTACCACGTTTGCCCCAACTACATTCTTTAAACCCTTGCTCTTAAACCTCATCTAAGTACCTCCGAACTGCTTTGATTTTACACGCAAAATGCGTGAGCGCCCTTTGATCGTTACTCTAGTTGATGAAAAAGGCCAAACAAGATAAAACAATGACGTTGATACACGGTTATCCAACCGGACGCAAAAATATCGGGAAAAAGAAAAAAAGCTGGGGTATTAAGTCTTAAGGTTGCTGAAGGTGCGTTAGAGAGAGAGAGAGAGAGAGAGAGCAAGAACGGCGCCAAAATTGGGATATCCCGGCATATCAGGCGCCGTTTTATACCTATGGCACATTAAAAAATTTGCTTTGCTAATGTCCTTTAAACTTATCATGGCCTTATCCTAAAACAAGTGTTTCAGAAAAGTCAATAGCAAAAAAAACAATGGGCGCATAAATTTTTTCTTGCTGTAAAAAATCCTGTGATGATAATGTATAGCACGATTCAAAAAGAAAGAAAGGGGCGGCTCCGCTTCTTTTTCGCTCCAGGACGCTCCTGGCCCCTTCAGAACCCCCCGCAAGGGGAGGGGTGAGCCACCCCGGGCACGAAGAAGTCCCCTTGACCCCATTTTACCATGCTTTTTTTAATAGCTTATCTATTACGTTTTATTTAATAAAATGGTCATTGAGTTTACTGCGTTGACGCATTATGTCAATTACAGCAGCCTGTTTGGTCATTGATGCCTCGTTGCGGCATAGCGATTGACGTATGTTGCCTGCAAGTACCTCCGCTGTAACAGACTCCGGTATACCGAGGCTTATTGTACCGATATCGTCAGACAACTCCTGCAGCTTCTCCCCCCTGATGACAGACAACGGGTAAGCACCGGCCAGGAAGCTCAATAGCGTGAAATGATACCGCCACGAAACTGTTACATCACAAAAGGACAGTAGGGCTATCATTTGCTGAGGCGTAAAGTATGTATTGGGCACCAAAATTGGCCTTGACTTCATGCGGGATGCAACCGAAAGGGCTGCCGCTTTATCATAAGCCTGTTCATCACGGACCTCGTTGCACAGAAACGCCGTCTGTATTGCGTCTGCCTGTGCCAGGTTGTCCAGTGCCTGTGCAAACTGTGTCTTTATGACGTCGTTGTCATGCCAACGCTCGTTGACCATGTTAACGCCAACCAATGGAGTGCCCATTGTCCACCCCATCCGCTGCCAGCAGCGTTGCGCCCAATCCCTGTCAACACCCTCAAGCGGGGTCAACCAGGCCAGGTCGGCTGCCACCAAGGTACACTCCCTTGCAACACCAAGCCCTGCTATATTGTCCCTGCTCCGTGTACTGCGTAGCGTCCATGATGCTATATTCAAATAGCCATCAGTGAAGAGCTCCCTGCCCTCGTGAGATTTTATGAGGTCTGCCCCCACTGCCACGGCATGACAGGGCACTGACAATGTGTGGCAGCGTTTGTACTTTTGCCCCAATATCCTCAGCGGCCAGTCCGTTCCCTGCATTTCGCTGACTATCGTGGCCCCAATTATAAGTACGACATCGGCCGATTTATATAGCTTGTTGCACGTTGCCTCATCCCTGTAGTTGACAAACCTTAACCCGGCAGGGAACTGTCTGAGCGCCGGCTCATCCTTGTCCCAGACCTCTATGGTGGTTCCCTCCGGCAGCGGATGTATGGACAGAAACCCCTGCATCATTGCCTCGTCGCCGATGTTTCCGGCGCCAAGCCCTGAAAATGCTACGTGTATCCTCACAGGCTCAACACCGTTGGGTTCATCTCAGGCATCGGTGCACTGCCATGTTGAAAGTGACGTTGCCCACGATGTCCCACCTCAAGGGGCATCATTGTCATGCCGTGAAATGGCAACTCATTGGTTTCGTCAAATGTCACGATGACGGGACCCAGACCATCTAACCTGTCATGGTGGCAGACGCCCGACTCCGATGGCTCTGACGCCCCGATACCAAAGGTGTAGTACCCCGGCTTTACGGTAAAGGTCAGCCTCAGACGCACTACCAGGCTATCACCGGCAGACATGTCCGGCAACCTGTGTCCAACCTGTCTGGCACCGCCGGCAAAGACGAAATTGCCAAGCCGGTCAAACAACGTAACCGCCACATTGGGGTCAACTATCGCCTCGTTTGCCCTGACCAGGACGTGAAAATCCAGATACCGCATCAGCTCGACGGCCAGCGTATCCAGGCCGGCCTCATTGGTCACACGCAGGGCAAGAAACAACATCCCGCCGGCTCCGTGTCTGACAACCCTGCCACCATTATCAACGACGGATATATCGTCAAGAACGTTATGTGCCAAGATATCTTCGGGCGTCATCAATGCCCCGATACGGGAGGATGCCTCCGACTCCGGCGGCGTAACAAGGGCAGTGCTGACATGCGTCTTCTTTACGTTGAGAGATGCGGCATATTTATTGATGGCCTCTACTGCCGGACCAATGAAGTCAACCTCTCCGCTTTTTAATATCACGGCCCTGTCGCACAGAAATCGTACCGCCTCCATGTCGTGGGAGACAAACAGGCACGTTGTGCCCTCGTCTATTATCCGACGTATGGCCCTGAAGCACTTCTGCTGGAAGAAGATGTCACCCACACTCAGGGCCTCGTCAACGACCAGGATGTCCGGCCTCGTAACCACCGCACAGGCAAAGGCAAGGCGCACGTACATCCCCGTAGAGTATATCTTCATTGGCTGGTCTATGAACTGCCCGATGTCGGCAAACTCCACAATAGAGGGCAACAGGGCGTCCATCTCCTGCCTGGAGTAACCCATCAGGGCGCCGTTTACGTAGACGTTTGATCTGCCAGTGAATTCCGGATTAAAGGCGGCCCCCAGCTCCAGAAGTGCCGAAATTCGGCCATGTTTGATCACCACTCCGGAGGTCATACTCAGTATGCCGCAGATGATCTGCAACAGCGTGCTCTTGCCACAGCCGTTGCTGCCCAGGATGCCCACTGCCTCGGCGCGGTTTACGTCAAATGTTACGTTATTCAGCGCCCAGAACTCCCGGTGACAGATGCGTTTGTTGAGACTTAACAGCTCTTTTAGCCTGTCGCGGGCATTTGCGTATATCCTGTACTTTTTGCTCAGACCTATGACAGAGATCGCCTTTTGGTTTTGCACGAGGGTATCGGCGTTCACAGCATCTCCGCAAAGTCCCGCTTGAGGTACTTAAACACGATGCCTCCAACGATACAGATGACAACGCTCAACACCCCCAGGTATAGTAATCCGCCATAAAATCCCTCCGGCGGTATCTGCACCCCCAGCATGGAAACCCGGTATCCCTCTGCGATGTGATACAGGGGGTTTATCCTCAGAAGCGGCTGCAATCCCACGGGAATATTGGACGGCTCATACACAATGGGGGTGTAGAAAAACCACAGACCAATTACCACGTTGAGCACCTGTCCGACGTCTCTGACATAGACGTAGGCCGCAGAGAGACACCACCCCAGTCCGACGGTAAAGAGACTCAAAAGCACCACATACACAGGCAGATACCAGAGCATGTACGGCAGTCTCCTGTCTGTTACCAGTATCAGCAACATTACTACGATAAACATGATCCCGTGTTTTACCAGGTTGGCCAGCAGGTTGCTCAACAATAAAAGCTCCGCCGGAAAGACGCTCTTTGTGATAAGCGTTTTGTTTTCGATCAGTATGTGCAGGGAGCGCTGTATGGTCTCAGAAAAGAAGAACCACGGCAGGATGCCACTGAGCAGCCACAATAAAAAATTGCCGGTTCCTGCACCTTGCCCCAGTTTGGCCTTCAACACGTATGAAAAGACAAACGTGTACGTAGCCACCGTTGCAACGGGATGCAGGATGGCCCAGGAAGAGCCGATGAGCGAATCGGCATAGCGACTTTTCAGCTCACGCACCACCAGACATTTTATCATGTGTCTGTTTGTTACGAGTTTATCCGCAAAGCGGTTTATCCAGCCAATCATTTTGTATAGAATATAAACCTATTCCCCGTCTGTTGTCAAGGAGACTCCTGCAGCCTGCAGGAGGTGCCTTTACGAGCTGCTTTATCAAATCCTTACCCTTCACAATTTATATTGAACACTATAATTTAGTGTATTTTCAAGTAAAGTTGGTTCATAAATAACAGTACCCTTGCCTTTCAAAGCTCAACTTATGTACAATAATAATCATGTATACGATAACTGTAGGAAAATGACTATGAATAAGGAAAACGCAACATTAAGTAAGGTTAACAGAAACTTTCAGATTACCTTGCCGACTGAGTTTCGTAAGCGTTTCAATATACAGGAAGGTGATTTTCTTGAGGTAGTTGAAAACGAAGAAGGGGTCATAGTTCGTCCTGTGGAGATAGCAATCAGGAGGAAACAGGTCGTTGAAAAACTCCACGAGATTTATGATGAAATCTCTGAGAACCCTTATGCCAATCTATCAGAAGAGCAAGTTATGGCGATCGTCAACGAACAAATTAAACAAGCCAGGGAAGAAAAAAAGAAAGATATTACAAACCATGCATAGTCAATAGTGGAAATGATATATCGTAGATTTCGATTTGATTAACTACAAAACACACGGCATTTTTATGGGGTCAAGGGGACTTCTTCGTGGCCGGGGCGCCTCGCCCCTCCCCTTGCGGGGGGTTCTGAAGGGGGGCGGAGGGGGTGGGGCACCCCTGCCACAAACCACCCCTTTCTTTCTTTTCTTATAATTCAGCCTGTATCTACATATTCTCAACCATTTCCCAGATACCGCACGGACACACACCGGCACAGAAACCGCATCCGATACAGCTCTTGTCATCCACCACGTACTCGTAGCCACCGCTGTCGGGTTCCCTACGGCTAATGGCACCCTGATAGCATACGGCCTCACACATGTGACAGTCCCTGCACACGGCACAGGACATGCACCGGTTTGATTCACCCTTAAAGGTAAAGGTATCATCCTTGCACTGCTCGTAGTAGGCTTCCTTGATCCTGGCATAGGGGATGGGCAACTTCGACTGTGGTCTGTAGTAGGAGCGTCCGGCCAGGAGGGTGTTTATTGCATCTGCGGCCTTGATGCCATGCCCGATGGCGTGGGTGACCAGTCCCAGGCGTGTGGCATCACCGATGGCGTAGACCTTTGAGTCGCTTGTAAAGCCTGCCTCATCGGACTGTATCCAGCCGTTTTTGTCCACCTGTACGCCCGGAGGCAGGAAATCGGTTACGGGCGTGTCTCCAACGCTGACAATAACCACGTCGGCATCGATGGATGATTCATTGCCCTCTTTATCACTAACGTAGAGCTTTCCTTCGTCCTTTGCGTACCTCTGAGTGAACTTGGGCCACACGACCTTTGTCCCCAGTGCCACGGCGATCTCCAGTTCCTTGCCAAATGCCGCAGGCCTCTGGACGTCAATGGCCGTGACCTCTTTAGCGCCACAGGCATAGGCAGAGGCGGCTACGTCCATTCCCACGTTGCCGGCACCGATGACCACCACGCTCTTGCCCTTGAGGTCGGGACGACATGTTGGCTCTGGTGAGTTCATGTTTATCGCCTTGAGGAAATCGTAGGCGTTTATGGTGTCTTCCACTCCGGGCATGTTTAACTTGCGCGGTCTGTGTGCCCCACAGGCCACAACTACTATATCGTGTGTGTCATGTATCTCTTTAAACTTACCGGCATCCACCCTGGAGTTCAGGGTCACGTTGATCCCGACAGACTTAAACCGTTCCAGCTCGTGTGTGAGGATTTCATGCGGGAGTCTCTCCCTGGGGATGCACAGCTCGACCTTGCCACCGAGTTTGTCTTCGGCCTCGTATAGGTCTACGTCGTGTCCCTTGAGTGCCAACTGCCAGGCCGCCGAAAGGCCGCCGGGACCGCCGCCGATTACCACCACACGTTTGCCGGTCTTTGGTGCGGCAACCGGAGCCTTGACGTCAAAGCTGACCCTGCCAAGTCCCTTGATGTTCAGAGGTCTGTCGAGGTGTTTTCTCGTGCAGGCATCCATGCAGGGGTTGGGACAGATTTCGCCACAGACCGTTGCGGGCAACGGCGAGTACTGAAGAATCAGCTCCAGGGCCTCGTGCAACTTATCTGCCCTGATCAACGCCGTGCGTTTCTGTGTCGGTATCCCGCTTGGGCAGTACGCCTGGCACGGCGGGGCATACTTTTTGTTGTTCCACAGTGGTTTGTTGCGCCTGTCTGCGCCGCTTGTCACGTAGGGCAGGACGGTCAGCGGATGACTAAGATGTGGGGCGAATATGCCACCCTGTCCCACGCCCTTGTCCCAGACGTCCTTGCGGAAGTCGGCGATGGTCATCTTAAACGGTCGTTTTTTTGAGCGTTCAGCGGCGGTATATGGCAGGAGTTTTCTCCAATCGCCCTTTGAGGCGGTGAGTTCGTCGAGGTAGTTGACTCTGTCGATTGCCTCCAGGTATGGTCTCATGCGCTCCGTCAGCCACTGCCAGTCCTGGTCGGTAAGTTCGAGGAGTCTGACGTCCGACTCGCTGTAGCCCGCAATGGGGCCACGGAAATAGACCACACCACCAACCATTCCAACGCATGGTCGATAGCCGAGTATGTTCTTTGGGTTGCGTGGATTGACCCCACACACCACGGCAATCCCTCCGGCCTTGAACTCGGCAAAGGTATCACCCACGTCCCTGAAGTACCAGGACTCCGGCGGATCAAACTTGGGGTTGTGCTTTGTCATGGTGTCGCACCGTGCCCCCCCGCTGCCCTGAACGTAGAGTCGTCCTTGAGCGGCGGCATTGTGAGCGCCGTTTGTGACATCGCCCAGGACGGTTATGTTTGCCCCGCAGTTGAGCCATCCAACGTCGTCGGAGGCGTTTCCTGCAACGAATATCTCCGTGCCGAACATCCCCATGCTGCCGAGCCTCTGCCCGGCCTGTCCCTCGACCCTGAACCTGACGGTCTCGCCCCGGGGCCATATGCGCCCTCCGATGGCGTGTTGGCCGTCCGCTATGACCTCGATGTCGCGCGCCCCGGCCCTGACCGCTTCCTGTATCCGAGTCTCAAGCACCCTCGATGAGACCCGCTGTGAATCCTTCGTACCGTGTATTACTACTTTATTCATATACTTAAATTCCTTTTACATATCAGTGGCTTTTACAATAAACAGTTTGGCCTTCTACTATAATAAATTGTCATCATTTTGTCAAATTGCCAGTCCACATCCACAAAATTGTTTCATATAAAAATTTATGCACCTACCCGTTTTTTTCTGTTGTTTTAACTTGACCGCTTTGGTTATAATACCTACCTGAATGTTGAGACAATACAGGTGAAATATATTTTTTGGGAGGTATTTAATGGCTGCAGAGGCAGAGAAGATTGTTGTAAGCGTAGAGGCCAAGTTTAAAAGACAGGTGGACACGTTCCTTGAAAAAAGACGCAGGGATATCTCAGAGGTACTCGGTTCTGTTGGCAAAGGTGACTATGACTCTATCAAGATGCTTGGTAGTGGAATGAAGAAGATGTCCGAGGGGTTTGGCATGGAGGCCCTGTCACAGCTAGGGCAGGCACTGGAGACGGCTGCCGCTTTGAAGGATTCGGGCAGGATAAAGACTGTCGCAGCGGAACTGACAGACTATCTCAACCGTCTGTCGGTAGAGTTCGTCTAACATCAAGGGTGCCGAAAGGGTGTTGTGTGGTTACGTTCTGTCAATTGGGGGGTGTAGCAGGTAGTTTAGCAGCTTTTTAATGAATGAGGAAAGATGGCTTCACCCTGCTGGAGGTACTAATTGCCCTTGCGATCTTGGGTGGCGTATTAGTTACGCTGATTCATGCGTTAAACTACAATCTGTTCGTTGTGCAGCGACATGAGGTGATAACGGTGGCATCTCTGCTGGCAAGGGAGAAGCTCTCTCAATCGCTTAGGTTAAACGTGACAGAGGATAGCGGTAGGTTCCCTGCGCCTTTTGACAATTATGCCTTTGAACTGAAAAATCATGACAGCCCCGTGCCCGATGTTCTGGTGGTGGAGATAATCGTGAAGAAAGAAAAGGAACATGTTGTTTTAAGGACATTTTACAAGAAACAATGAGAGGTTTTACACTCGTTGAGGTCTTGGTGGCGGTATCTCTGTTTTCGGTGATATCGCTGGCTCTCTATAATACATATTTCTTGTCTGAACGGGCAATAGGCGGCATGGACGATTACATGTGGAAACTCCAGGAGAGTAGGGAACTCTTTGAGACAATGCGAAAAGAAGTCGAATCGTCATTTTACTCAACCAACAAGGACATGGGACGGTTTAGGGTAATCGACCGTGACATCCGGGCGCAACAGACATCGGGCATATACATGACGACGTTTGCCGGGGCGGGAACGAGCTATAAACACGTGGCTTATTACGTTGAAGAGCAAACAAACAAAAAACTCTCCCTGTACAAAAGCGTCCAACCCTCAGGGGTCAACATACCCCCTGTCAAGGTCGAGGTCGTCGATAACATACGGGACTTTACGGTGGAGGTCTTTGACGACAGTGCCGCAAACATTGAGCCAGGGGTCGCTGACCCCAAGGTCGCCGTTAAGACATGGGATACGGTCATCAATGCCAGAATGCCAACATACATCCGGACCACGCTTACCATCTATCTCAGGGGTGCCCCTCTGACCCTGTCCGAAACCTTTTATCCCAGAATAACCAGGAGGTTTTAGTCATCTCTGCATTAACGCAACCACTGAGACAGTCCCAGGGCACCATTGTTATCCTGACGCTGCTGGTGCTGACCCTGTTGCTGACGATGATCGTGGAGTTTGCCTACAGCGTCTACGTGGGCACCAACCTGCTCTACAACTATCGTGACGGACAGAGGCTTTCCCTGCTGGCATCCTCCGGCGTCGAGTTGGCGATAAAATACCTCCAGGACTATATAAGAACCGTCAAATATACCACTTTCAATGCCACCACGCTCCCCGTTGGCCCAATTGCCTCCGCCGAGGACGCTACCCCGGAGGGCAATGACAACCTCGTTATCAGCGTAAAGGACGAAAACGCCAGATTCAATGTCAACACGCTGATCAGTCAAAACGGAAAGACAAACGAGTTTGCCCTGACATGCTTCAAGCGTCTGCTCAAACGCCTTGACATCAACCAGGATATCGCATACTACGTAGCAGACTGGATAGACCCCGACAGGGAAGAACGATACACAAACTCCGAACAGGACGCCAAAAACGCAAACCTCTTCAGCACCGACGAACTGTTGCAGATCAAAAAGCTCACCCCCGATGCGTACAAAAAGCTCCTGCCCTACATCACCGTCCATGGCGACGGCCTGATAAACATCAACACGGCAGAACCACCCGTGCTGTACTGTCTGTCAGATGACATCGATGAAAACCTCGCCAACGCCGTCGTGGAGTTTCGCAAAAAGACGCCGTTTTCGATCACCTCCGACATACAAAACGTCCCCGGGATGCAACACGTCGGCAAGACCCTGATTGGCAGAATCGAGGTCAAGAGCGACACCTTCTCAATCACCTCCGAGGCATCCAATGCCAACATTGTCAAGGATGTCGTGGCCACGGCCATCATCGGGGGCAGTAAGGAAACGATCCTGTACTGGAAGGAGTTTTAAAAAAAATGAAGGCGGCATTTATCAGCTCCGGTGCAGACACCACGGGGTCAGCGACCCCCGGCTCAATCCTTGTCGTGGATATATTCAGGCGCAAGGCATCGGTATACACGCACGAACAGACGATAACCCTACAGAGGGAAGGTGATTCCCCCAGGGAACTCAAGGAGCGCTTCAATGACAGGACACTGACCACTTATCTCTGCTTACGGGCAGACAGCCTCAATTACAGGATTATAGAGATGCCATTTTCGGAAAAGGACAAGATACTTGAGACCCTGCCCTACGCGATAGAGGGACTTATCCGTGGCAGCTATGATGCCTGCGTAGCCGACTGCATCGTGCTGGGGCAACAGGGCAGTGGTCAGAGGTTTCAGGTGTTGGTTGTGTACATAGACAAGGCGATTTTACAGAGGCGTCTTTCGGAGTTGAAGGCGCTGGGCGTAGAGCCTAAGGTGGTGACATCGCTGGAGCTTAGGTACAAGATCAACAAGTTTTCGGTTGACTCCCTGTATGATGATATTGGTTTGTCGGAGGGTGTGCGCCTGGACATGTGCCAGGAGGAGTTGAACCTCCCCCTGATGAACCTGGCACGGGGGGAGCTGGCATACACAAGGGACGTTGTCAGGACACAGAGGGGGGTGCGGACAGTCCTGTTTCTGATGGCGTTTCTTATTGTTCTTGTGGCATCGCACACGGGCTACAAGATATATCTGGTAAACAAGCGCGTTGAAACGTTAAAATCATATATGCAGACTTCGTACAAGAGGGTGTTTGTCGATGACGCCAGGGTAGTTGACCCGTTGTACCAGCTCAAGGCCAAAGTGAAGGAGGCCAAGGCAGAGAGGGCTTTTTTTGAAAGCATATCTCCGCTGCAAAATCTGTCCGTGTTGTCTTCCGTTGGTTCTTCCGGTGTGGTGCTAACCGAAGTTGACATGTCGTCTCAGGGGATGGTACTCAAGGGTGAGGCCCTGAGGATATCCGATGTTGACCAGTACAAGGGCAAACTTGCAGTGAAATTGTCGCAGGTGAGCGTAATGCAGACCAAGACTGCCACCGACAACAAGGTTATCTTTAGCATACACGCCGGTACTTCAGAATATCTGCATACGGAGGGGCAGGGGCAATGACGGGAAGATGGAAGTCATCCCTGCTTGGGGGTGAGTATTTCAAGGGCAATGTGGTTGTGCTCCCTGCCGTGGTATGTCTGCTGCTGCTGTTGTTGATCTTTGCCCTTAACGTCTTGCACCAAAAGACGTCCGTGCTGAAGCGGACAGAGGATAACATTCTGCAATACAACGCCCTGTTGAGCGAGTACGAACGTCTCAGAGGCGATCAGGGTACCCTCAGGAGGCGCCTTGGTACCGGTGGGCTGTTGCAAGGCATTGGCGAGGTCGTGTCTTCACTGGGGCTTAAGGAAAAGCGTTCAACCATTGCCCTGCAGGCGCAGCGTGCGTTTATGGAGTTCAGGGAGGAAAATGCCGAGCTTAAGATAAACGGTGTAAGTCTCAATGAACTGGTAAACGTTCTGTATAAAATGGAGCATGGCTCAACAGGGCTTTTTATAAGGAGGCTGAACATGAAAAAAGGTTTCTCCGACCCCACGAAATTTGACGTCACCGTGGATGTATCATACGTCAGTGAGGCGTCCGGGCCACGGAAATGAAAAGAGTTGAAAATATGACTCTCACTGCAAAGGTATTTATTGGCATTGCAATTGTTTCGGTGACATTCGCTGCCATACTCTTTGGCGTCTGGACAATTGCCATCCCGGATGAACTCATCGTTAATTGGCTAAAGACGTCCGTGGAGAGACCCCTTGTCCTAGAGGTAAACGAGCTCAGGAAGGAAGGCTTGTTTGCCGTCAGAATAAAAGAGATCAGGTTGATATTGCCAAAAAACAGCGACATCCTTGTACTTCAGGACTGTACGGTAAGGCTCAATCCTGTTTTTTTGCCCTTTAATACCGTGAAGGTATCCTTTAACGCCGGCTTAAGCGGTGGTCACATAAATGGCAGCGGGACTATAAAAGATGGCCTGGCAGATATAAGTGGCAATATGTATGACATAGAGCTGTCCGGGATTAATTACCTGAAAAAGTTCTCTTTAAAAGGGCATGGTACCTTATCGGGGGATTTCACCTTTTACAAGGACACTGGGGAGTTGTCATTCAAGATCATGGACTTCGCCTTTAACGACATATACAGTCACGGCATATACCTGCCACTGAAATACTTTGAAGCCATAAACGGTCTGTTTGTCCTGAGAAATTCCCAACTGACGGCGGAGTCTGTAACATTGTCCGGGAAAGGCATCTATGCCCGCATAAAAGGCAAGATCGCAAAGGGCACCAGCAACATCAAGATAGACATCATGCCAGATGACAACTTTCCGGACAGAGATAAACTGGCACTTATAAAAAACTATGAGGTATCCCCTGGTGTGTACTCAATAGAGATAAAGAAATGGCTTTATTGAGGCTGGGCAAAACCCATCGGTAGCACTCCAATCAACCGTGGGTGATGTATAGAGTATTGGGTAGCACTCCAATCCGGCGTGATCAGATCGCTTAAGCACAGTGACAATGACATACTACTAAAATATAAAAGTGCCTTAAATCTTTGGTAACCAAGGTTGATTGTGGTACTACCCCCCCGATGAAATCCCGCTTGACAAGATGGTGCATTTGTGTTATAAAAAACAAGATGAGGTTTGACAATATAGCTGCGGCACATGCACTTTGGTTTGTAGGTGGCGTGGGCCTTTTTTACGTGTTTGCAATGAGACTCAGGGGCAAGGCGCTTGACGGCTTTGGTGCCAGGGCGCTGCTTAGTAGCCTGTCTCCCTCCGTCAGTGCAAGGATGCGTCATGCAAAGGCCGCCCTGGTGATAGCGGCACTTGTGTTTTGCACGCTGGCCCTGATGAGGCCACAGTGGGGTTTTCACCTTGAGGAGGTCAGGCAGTATTCCTCCGATATTCTGATCGCCCTGGATACGTCAAAGAGCATGCTTGCCACCGACATCAAACCAAGTAGACTCCAAATGGCAAAGTTGGCCATCGGGGATTTTCTCAAACGACTCAGGGGGGATCGCGTTGGCCTGATCGGGTTTGCGGGAGAGGCATTTGTGTTTTCGCCACTGACGGTTGACTACGGTGGTTTTATGCTTGCCCTGAACGACCTCGGCGTGAACTCGATCCCCGTGGGGGGTACGTCCATACGCAGCGCCATCGACGAGGCCATCACCCTCTATGCCGGCAACCCCTCCAAGGACAAGACCCTCATCCTCATAACGGACGGCGAAGACCACGAGGGAGGTGCCCTGGAGGCGGCAGAAAAGGCCAAATCGGCAGGTATCGTCATCTACACGATTGGCATCGGTACGCGTGAGGGTGAGCTTATCCAGGTGACCGACGACGGCGGCGGCAAGACGTTTGTCAAGGATGCCGCAGGGGGCATCGTCAAGACGGCCCTGGATGAGGAGACGCTCAAGCAGATATCTTTTGCCACCGGGGGTACCTACGTCCGGGCAGGGGGGGCAGACCTTGGCCTTGACCTTATCTACAGGGACAGACTGTCCAAGTCCGAAAAAAAGGGTGTCGAGGAAAAGATGAAAAAGCGCTATGACGAACGCTTTCAGATCCCCCTTGCCGTGGCCGTACTGTTGCTGATTGTGGAGTCGATGCTGGGGGAGCGCAGGAGGGTGCCGTGATGTGGAGGGTTGCCGTGGTTGTTGTGGCTGTCGTGCTGTATGCGGGCAATGCTCTCTGTGGGACGACAGCAGACGGGACTGGCTCTGACGTACAAAACTTCAGACTAGGCGCAGAGTCATACCGCAAGGGAGACTATGTCGGGGCGGTGGAGCACTATACCAAATCCCTCGTTAGCAAAAACCCCACGGCGGAGATGCGTGCAAACTACAACATCGGTAACTCCAAATATATGGCCGGCAAAAGACTTGAACAGACCGCCCCCTCCGATGCGCTTTCTCTGTATCGACAATCCCTGCAGTACTTCAAACGTGCCATTGAGCTTAACGAAAAGGACATGGATGCCAAGGTCAATTACGAACTCACCGATAAAAAGATAAGGGAGTTGTCAGAGAAGTTAAAGAACCAGCCAAAGCAAGACAAAAAACAGGACAAACAAGACTCCGCTCAAAACGACAAGAGTAAAAAAGACAAAGAACAAAATGACAAAGACAAGGACAAAGGGCACAAGGATTCCGCCGGAGAAGACAAATCCCAGGACAAATCCCCGGAAGGTAAAGACAAGGGTTCATCCCCCAGGCATGAGCAGCAGGGTCAGGTGGGCAAGGATGACGCCCAACGCCCCGACACTGCCACCTCCCGTCGTGCCCCGGGAACTATGACAAAGGAAGAGGCCGAAATGCTACTTGAGGGGCTGCGGTACGAACAATCAGGCAACGTCCTCAAAGACAAGGAAACGCMAACCCCCCCCCCCGTACTAAAAGACTGGTAAGTATTGTAAATGGCTGCTTTAGCCACACGACTGTAACGTTATTAAAAACTCAGCGCCATCTTTGACATTTCTAACTGTAAGACTGCCGCCCATGTTTGTTTCTATGATGGTCTTGGACATGTAGAGCCCTATTCCCGTGCCTTCTGAGCCTTTTGTTGTGTAATAAGGTTCAAATATTCTGTCTGTCACGTCTTCAGGTATACCGCCACCGTTGTCCCTTATAGAAACCAATATTCGCTCGTTGCTTTCATCGTTTGCTATCTCTACTGCAATCTGACCCTGTATGTTATTGCCGCTGCTTCGCAGAGAGACAATAGCATCCTTGGAGTTGTTGAGTATGTTGAGTATCACCTGCTTAAATTCATTGGGGTAGCCATCTGACTTCAGTTTTAAGCCATGGTCAGCCCTCAGGTTAATATTGACGTCGTTCTTGGCAAATATTCCAATGAACATTGAGATTAATTCATCGATCGCTTCCCTTACGTCAAATAGTACCTTTTGCTTTGATGGTTTGAAAAAGTTCCTGAAATCGTCTATCGTTTTACTCATGAAGTTGACCTGACCCATTGTTACATCAACCGTATGCCATATATATTCTTCGTTAATTTCACCAAAACTATAGGCATCTTTCATGTCTTGCACTGTTATCCCTATTGCGTTTAGCGGTTGTTTCCACTGATGTGCTATAAGACCTACCATCTCTCCCATTGCCGCCATCTTGGATTGTTGTATCAGCAGTTGCTCCTGCATTTGTCTCTTTGAGGACTCTTGCTGTACAAGGGTTTTGAGGTTGTCATTTAAGCTGTGCAGTGCCTCTTCCATACGTTTACGTTCAACCGCCAAAGCGTAAAGAGACGCAAGACGTTTTATGATGGCCAGATCAGCATCGATGTAATCTCTCTCTGCATTTGCCAGGGCAATCTGGCCGATCAGCCTGTCTCCTATGATTGCAGGGACCGATAGAAATCTCTCTAATGAAACATGTCCCTCCGGAATACAACCTGCATATGCAATGTGTCCTTGAGGATTATTCGTATAAAACGCCTGCTTTGTATTTAGTGCATGTCCCCATAGCGCATTATAGCCGTCTTTACCCTTTGGGAAAAATAACCTTCTATGTCTTGTATCCACGTTGCACTGTCCGTCTCTCATCAACGCTGTGATGGAATGTCCTACGTCATCACCTGTTGTTATGTCTATCTCAGATACATATCCGTGTACACTGTCAGTCAGACTCATTGCCTGTCTGTTTACTATAAGGGATATATCAACGATGTCCCTGCCAGGAGATAGCAGGGCTTCAGATACCTCCGCTATTGCCGCCTGGAAATCAAGCTCCCTCTTCATTATCATCTGGGCATTCTTGATATCAGAGATGTCATGGATGATTGCAAACTTGGATATTGAACCATCTATATTTCTTATCGGCGTATCAAAGTGTGAGTATATTTTACGGTTCTTTGGACAATCCCACTCCCACGTAACAGTCTTTCCCCCAAGCACTTCATCTCTCTTACACCACGAACACTGACCTGTCCCATTATGAAAGTACTCATAGCATTTGCAGGCATTTATCTCTCCGAATTCTTCTGTTATTGCCCTGTTTGCAAACTCTATATCATAGTCTTTGTTTACTATGTATATGCCGTCGTGCATTGTCTCCATTATCCCGTTGAGTTTATCCCTCTCCACCTTTACAGTCTCTGACATTTGCTTCTTTTCGGTTATGTCTTCAACTATTGCAAGATGATATACAGGTTTCTCCTCTCCCGCCCATAGGGGGGCGCATGTAAGGTTCACCCATACTACCTCTGCGTCCTTTCTGATATATCGTTTCTCCATCTTAAACATAGATATTTCGCCACTAATCAGACGCCTCATGTTGTCCAAATCCGGTTGTATATCCTCCGGGTGCGTTATTTCTTGAAACGCAAGGCTTAACATCTCATTTTCAGAGTAACCTACAATATCGCAATATGTCTTATTTATCCGGATGAAATTACCGGTGTGAGATGCGATGATGGCAATCCCAACCGGGGCCTGTTCAAACATGGTTCTAAACCTGTATTCGCTATCTCTCAGCCTCTCTTCAACGTCTTTTCTTGCTATGGCAACACCGTAGATCAATGCCAAACGGTTGATGACAGACAAATCCATTTCCGTATAATTCTTTGCAGAATCGGCCAAGGCTATCTGTCCTATTATCCTGTCCTCCAGTTTTACCGGCACTGACAGAAAATTCTTAATCTCTATGTGCCCCTTTGGTGCACGAAAGGATGTGTGCTCTTTTGGTGAGTTTGTGTAAAACCCCTCTGCCGTATTTAAGGAGTATCCCCACATGGCGTTATATCCATTATCGCCCGTGCCTTCATCTATCAATGAGATATAACCGTGTTTGCTGTCCGTAAGCCTTAACGATTCATCGTACACTAACCTTGAGATGGCATGTTTATCGTATTTAGGATCAAGTATGGTTCTTGTTACATGGGCAATGGTTTCCGTGGTTTTATGCTGATATTCAATGCTTGCAAGCATATCATTAAAGGTATGAACAAGTATCTGCAAGTCGCCGGAGACATCAATTGGGGCACGGATACTTAAGTCGCCACTCTTGATATTCTTAGACGCTTTAATCAGTCCAAGTATCGGCCTTGATATCCTCAGCGCAATAAAGTACGTGAGCACTGTAAACAAGAACACCCCAAACACCATCAACCATATTGTAGCAATAATTGTATCCTCTACCGGTTCCATCAACTCTTTCTTGTCAATCTTGACTACCATGCCTATTGCTATTTTTGGCGTAATGGATATATGCCGAAAGACAGCCAACACTAATTTACCCCTGTAATCAATGGCCTCAATTACGCCCTCATTGCCACTTGCGGCAAGTTTGGCCGGGGCGGCACTAATCTGATACTCCATCACCTTGGCGGAAGGCTTAAACTTCAGTGGTGTCAACGTCCTCACGCCTCTGTCTACGAGTACTACCTCTGCGGTCTTACCTAACCCCTCGTTAGCAGCAAGGACAGGCGCAAGGACGCCTTTAAAGTTGGCATGCATGTGCAGCATAAACCTCCTGTCCGCACAGGGTGTATGGGGAGCTGCGCAGGTGTTTATAATACGGGATATGACGAAATTAACTTCATTGCCGTGGGCGTCTCTCACTAAACTCACCCCCTCTTGCCCTGCCTTAAGGTCTTGCTCGTCTGTATGGGCATGGCTGCCAATCTCGTCCTCTTCGGTTGATACTACGATAGTCCCCGATACCGTATCTGCAATGTATATACTCTCATAGTAACCATAATAAACAGACTGTATTTCATCAAGGTATAGTGTCAGTTGTCTATAATCCTCATCCTCTCTGAGCTTCTCTTTAAAGAGTTGCGGGATGCTGAACCTGAGTCTGTATTCTTGTATCCTGGGAAGAAATCTTTCCAACGTAGCCCCGGCATAAAAGGATTTGGATATTATCTCTGCATCCTCAATACGATCATTTATCCAATCTACCAGTTGTTGTTTTTTCAGGTCTGCAAATGTTTTAAGGTTGTCCTCAGCCTGGTAGGTGTTTTTCTTGTAAATGCCCTCAATCCCCGTATATGGTATGCCAAACAGGTATACGCATACCGAGCTGAGTATTGTCACGACTATTAATACACCAAACGCAAGGAATATTCTTATGTTAAAACTGAACTTGAATGTATCCCTGATCTTTAAACGGATGCTGTTTATCATAACGCCGCCTTACCTGTAGTGGTATTGGTTGAGCTTGTATTTTGTGGGATTGCTTGTAATCCTCTCGACAATGCCCGGCTCAAAGTTCCTGTAAACGGTATCCAGCGATGCCGTGGGTGGTATAACCCCTATCGTCTTGAGAAAGTAAAACTCATCGTGCAACATGCCGCCCTTTGCAAATTCATCCATTGGCAGACTTGGGTCCGACTTCATACCGATCAGGTCATTTAAGCCAATTGCGGCTATCTGCTCGGGCGTTACGTGTGATATCTCACCGCTGAATGCCGCCTGTTTATCTAATGCCCATTTCGCCGCCGTTAGCAGGTTGTTTTTGTTCTTTCGCAGCCATCTCAATGCCCTCAGCTCGGAGGCAACTATGGCGTCTACGGCATCGGGATGTGAGCTACGGAAATCCTTCCTGAAATAGAGATAACCGGAAACAACCTTGTTGTAGATAATCTCGACACCAGGCAGCGTAACCAGGGCCTCTGTCACTACGGGGTCCCAGGCGGAGAAGGCATCTATCTTGCGAGTTTTAAGTGCATCAACCATCTCTGTCACATTCAGTTTGACAAGTCGGGCGTCTTTTGGCGTATTGCCGCCTATGGCCAGGGCGCTAAGGAGGGTATAGTGGGCGTTTGAGCCAAAGGGATAACCTATTCTGGCACCACGCAAGTCTTTTATCCTCATGTTTTTCCTTGCAACAATTGAGGTTAAACCATACTGCATCAGAGACGATACAACCACCTTGTCCGTAGAAGTAGCCACAATGGCAGGCATATCACCTCCTACACCCACCTGGAGGTCACCCCGCAAGAGGAACTGATTTACATCAGCGCCCTTAAAGAATGGAAAAAATCTGATCTCAAGCCCCATCCCTCTGAGCATGTCATAAAGCACGACATCACGGCTCATGGTCTCTGTGGTTATGACTTCCGGCAATGCCATGGGTTGAACGCCCATGTTTATGATGTTTTCTCCTTTTACAAATTCGTACTTCGAGTAATGAGGGTCAACAGGAGTATCTGATGAGGCATAGGAAAATCCCAATGAGCAAATTACTCCTATCATCAGTGCGACAAACACTGACAGAATAAATCTTATACGTAAAGACAGATTCATTTTCTGCACCTGATATTTAGTATAACATATACACTCAACTTTAGCATTAAAAAAATAGGCATCCATTCTTTATCTATAAGGAATTACATAACAAGTATATCTCTATTTGTTGTATAATAGTATTACATTAAACTAATGCTAATAGAGGTATAAAAAATGAACACAGCATTACAACAGTCTCAAGAGCATAAACCCTATGTTGATAGATTCTTTACTATATACAAAATAGGGACAATTATAAAAAGTCTAATTTTAAGAAAGTAAGAGGTTTCTCTCCTACTTTTCTCTTTAAACTTATATTTGTCATGGTATTTGTCGGTAAGACTATGTACGAGTTACTGCAATATAGTTATGAAAATGAACATCCACAGAAAGACGCAGTTTATAGATACGGGTAAGTTATTTATGCCCAGTTACTAAGTATTATCCCCCTAGTATAACAGTTCCATGACAATGCGCAGGGCAAGGCTGTCAATGGCCCTGGCATCGGCACTCTCCTTGCTTGCCACCAGCTTGTTTAAGCGCTCCGCACTGTCAAAGGTCTCCGAAAACGCCGACGTCACCCCCTTGAGCGTCCTTACATCCTTGCCGTCCCGCTTCAACGTAAAATCCCCCTTGACTATAACCTCATAGTCGGAGGCATACCCCTTCTTCTCCGATAATGTATAGACATTAAAATAGTTGATCCTGCCCTCAATAACAGCTTCCGCACTGTCAGAGACCCGAACGCCACGCCGCATAAGATGCTCCGTCAACGCCGAATACAACATGTCCTGCAACTTAGGCTCCACCGTAACATTGCTTATATCGCCAATCCTTACAGTATCAAAAGCCAAACTCCCTCGATTAACAATCGTATAACCACAGCCATGTAAGATGATGAATACGGCTAATATAATCAGACACCGTGTGAGCATTACGGGGTCAAGGGGTCGTGAGGGGCGAGCCGCCCCTGGCTCAATCCCCCTTACGAGGGGGTCTGAGGGGGAGCAGAGCCCTCCATTCTTTCTTTCTCTCATGTCTGTCGCTAACCGCCGGTAGCGATGCTTATGAGGCGACCGCGCACGACGAGGACGTTTTTAATGGTTTTTCCTTTGATGTGCTCCTGAACCTTTGGATTACCGAGGGCGAGTTCCTTTTTTTGGTCGTCAGGGAGGTCTGCACTGATCATCAGTTTTGCCCTGAGCTTGCCATCGACCTGGATGACGAGTTCGATCTCTTCCTCTTTGGCGGCAAGTTCATCCCACTGCGGCCAGGGATGACTAAAGACCGACGGCTTCTCACCAATCACATCCCACAACTCCTCACACACGTGGGGGGCAAACGGGGCCAACAACAGGATCAACGACCTCAGCGCCACATCCATGGTTGCACGGTCCTCATCCGTTGCGGGCCTGAAGGCCGACAACTCATTGAGCAGCTCCATCAGCGACGCTATAGCCGTGTTGAAGTGATAGTCCTTTTCGATGGACGTGGTCACCTTTCTGATAGTCTGATGCGTTTTTCTGAATATCTTGCCCGTTGCCTCTGCGCTTTTGACCGTGAAGCAGTCGAGGTTGTTGTATATAAGAGTCCATAAACGGTTTAGGAACCTGTAGGAGCCCTCAACCCCCTGGTCTGACCACTCGATGTCCTTTTCGGGGGGGGCGGCAAAGAGCGAAAACACCCGTGCCGTGTCAGCACCGTACTTGGCGGTGAGTTCGTCGGGGGTTACGACGTTTTTCTTGGACTTGGACATCTTCTCCGTCCTGCCACGCACAACCTCACTGTCACAGAGCAGACACCTGCCATCCCTGACCTGTTCGGGGAACAACCAACCATCCGTAGGGCACTTCCACGTCTCCTTGCAGACCATCCCCTGGGTCAGGAGCCTCTTAAATGGCTCGTCAAACCGGACGACCTTGATATCACGCAACACGCGCGTAAAAAACCTCGAATACAACAGGTGCAACACGGCATGTTCCACGCCGCCAATGTACTGGTCTACGGGCATAAAGTATGCGATGTTGTCCTGCTTCAGCGGCGGCTCGTCAGCCCGTGAGCAGAATCTGATAAAGTACCACGACGAGTCCACAAACGTGTCCATCGTATCCGTTTCGCGCCGGGCACTTGCACCGCACTTGGGGCAGGCGGTGTTTACAAAGCCCTCAACCCCGGCAAGCGGAGATACACCCGTGCCCGTAAGGACAACGTCCTCGGGCAGAATCACCGGCAGTTTATCCTGGTTCACCGGCACTATGCCACACGTGTCGCAGTAGACAATCGGGATCGGTGTACCCCAGAAACGCTGCCGTGAGATGCCCCAGTCTCTGAGCTTGTAGTTGGTGACGGCCTTGCCCAGACCACGGTTCTCCAGTGATTTGGTTATGAGAGTCTTGACCTCTTCGCTGTCAAGGCCGGAAAAATCACCAGAATTGTGCATTGTGCCCTTGTCCTCGTATGCCGCCGTAAGCTCCGCACCAGGTTGAACACCAGGGGGCACGATCACCTGCCGGATCGGAAGATTATACTTCCTGGCAAAGTCAAAGTCCCGCTGGTCGTGCGCCGGTACCGACATGATGGCACCGGTACCGTAGTCCATCAGGACAAAGTTGGCTATATATATGGGGATCCTTTCGTTGTTGACGGGATTTATGGCATAGCTTCCGGTGAAGAGGCCTATTTTTTCGTCGTCGTCGGTCTCACCTGGTTTGCCGTAGGCGTCGATGATTTGTTTCAGGGCATCCTTGTCCGCCGTCAGGGTTTTGGTAAGCGGGTGCAACGGCGCCAGACAGACAAACGTTGCCCCAAAGAGCGTATCAGGGCGCGTCGTGAATATTTTGATGGTTTCGGCGCTGCCCTCCACGGCAAACAAGACCTCTGCTCCCGTGCTCTTGCCTATCCAGTTTCTCTGCATCGTAACGACGTGCTCGGGCCAACCGCTGAGTGTATCGCATCCCTGAAGGAGTTCTTCGGCATAGGCGGTGATCCGGAAGAACCACTGTTCGAGTTCCTTCTGCACCACCGTGTCGTCACAACGCCAGCACTTGTCGTCAATGACCTGCTCGTTGGCCAGAACCGTGCCACAGCTATTGCACCAGTTGACGAATGATTTCTTTCGGTAGGCCAGCCCACGGTTGTACATCTGGATAAAGAACCACTGGTTCCATTTGTAGTACTCCGGCAGGCAGGTGGTCAGCTCACGCGACCAGTCGTAGGAGCAACCAATTGAGGCGATCTGCGACTTCATAGCGGCAATGTTGGACAGTGTCCACTGCCGCGGGTGGACGTTGTTGAGGATTGCGGCGTTTTCTGCAGGCAGACCAAAGGCGTCCCATCCCATGGGGTGCAGCACGCTCATCCCCCTCATGCGCTTGTAGCGTGTGATGACGTCACCTATGACGTAGTTGCGGATGTGTCCCATGTGAATCTTGCCCGATGGATAGGGGAACATCTCCAGGCAGTAGAACTTCTGTCGTGTAGGGTCCTTTACGGTGACATCGACGTTGTTATCCGACCAGTATTTCTGCCACTTGCCTTCTATTGTCGTTGGTTTGTATCTTTCCTCCAATGTACAGGTAACCTCCTGACTTACAAAAAAGAGAAGGGGGCAACTCCGCCTCCTTGGCGCTCCAGGTCGCACACGACCCCCTCACCCCCCACTCAGCCCCCCTACTTGTGGAGACTTGGGCGGTATCGAGGCACAGATGGAGTCTCCTTGACCTCTTTATATATTGCTTAAAGCTTATTCTGACAATGTCATACTCAATACCATACCACATCTGGAGGTACTATTGTCAAGTTTTTTCAAGCGAGCCTCTTGCAAAAGTACATGTTATGGAGCCTCTTGCAAAAAGAAATCAAAAATCCCTACAAATATCTACTCTCTCATCTTTAATGAGGTCTAAATTTTATTCACTCACATAAAAATCTCCAAATCTTCTATTTTATCGGACATAATTGCCAATTTGTTCTGATTTTAGACGCATTTCTCCCTCATAATGCTAAAACGGATGTTCTGGGTTTTGACTGTAAAAAATCGTGTAACCCCTTGACACTAAACGATTATTCAAAATTGATAGTGTCTACATTTTAAAATTCTTTGCTATATTAATAAGTTATCATGAAATGTATTATACCATGCCTCACTAATAAAATCAAGTTTTAGTGTCTACGTGTTTACACATTTTCTTTTATAAAACCTTATATTTAAAGGAAGTAAGCCTTTTTTTGCGCAGAACATCCGCTAAAACAACCTTTTTTTAGGTATCTTTTATCGTTTAGGTTATCAGTTTTAACATTTGATCGGCAAATAAGACAACAATTCCGATCATCAAGTGCATCTTTACTTTCATGCTTCCCCTTACCAAAACATTATTTCCACCAAATTCGGTCTTCAATCTACCATTGACTCTTTCGATTGTAGTACGTTCATTATATCTTATAGCCTCTGCAGTGGACATTGGTAAAACGCTGCCACGGCGAGGATTTTTGTCTATTATTGGTACATGTCCAAGATTTTTGCTTGTATCGTATATTGTTTTTGCGTCGTAGGCTGAATCCATGAGGTCATAGAAATATGTCACCCTATCTGTTGCCATCTTCATCATTGGAATTGCTGCCTGAC
>NZ_JMFO01000001.1 GCF_000714715.1 Candidatus Magnetobacterium casense | reverse complement strand
GAAGAGTTATCTAAGAAACTAAAAGAACATCCTAAAGCAAAAATAGAAACTGCCTTAAAAACTTTGAATGAATTAATAGAAACTTTATCTATAAAAGATTGGGTAGATATTAAAGAAAGTGAACGCAATATAATTGTTTCAATTGATAATGAAAGACTAAAAGAAGATAGCAAGTTAGACGGCTGTTATGCAATAAAAACTAATTTAACAGCGGAAGATATTACAACCGAGAAAATACATGACAGATATAAGGATTTAAGTTTTGTTGAACATGCTTTTAAGATAATGAAGACAGAACAATTAGAAGTAAGACCTGTATATGTGAGAAAGGAAAGTAGAACATGTGGTCACGTTTTTGTAACAATGCTTGCATATATTTTGATGCATGAGTTTAACAAACGTACAAGTAATCTGAAAATGACGGATGAATATATGGTTGATGTGTTAGATAAAATTCAAACTATAGAAATATCTCTTGCTGGAAAAACGATAAAGAGAATTCCAACTCCTGGTGAGGATGCACAAACAATTCTTAATGCGTTAGGAATTAGTCTGCCAAATAACACTTGAAAAATTTATGCCATAAATAAAATGTAGGCACGAATTTTTTGCTGCCCTTTTTGCGTATTACCAATATATTCAACCTTCTACAGCACTATTTTACCTTGTAAGTTCTGGAACTTCCGTTTTAGTGTCTACGTGTTTACACATTTTCTTTTATAAAACCTTATATTTAAAGGAAGTAAGCCTTTTTTTGCGCAGAACATCCGATTTAAGTAAAAACAAGGGATTGTCTGAACTAGGATTGATAACTTTGCTTCCTACGGTCGCAGGGCAGATTAAAGGATTTACAGGAAAAAGGGATAAGACCTTTTTTAGCAAAATCCTGATAATTCCTTAATCCGTTAAATCGTGGTTCAGACATCTTTAATTGCAGGGATTGGAATATGACATTGTCAAAGTATAGTTATTATACATTAGGAACTGGGCATAAATAACTTACCCATTTATATTTTGGTTTATTCATATTAAGCCATATTGCATAAAAGATTGAGTAGGTTATTTATGCACGGGCCCTTAATGGCAGGGGGTATAAGCTAGGGGTGGGGGTGCCCCGCCACAAGCAGCACCCCCGTCTAAATCGTTAATATATGCTCCAGTCAGCGGGAACGCCCTGGTCTACGTATCCGCCCGAGTAACTCGTCCCGGAGCTGTCCATTGTCCACATGTAGACGTCACCGTTTGAGCCATCCTGCCATAGCATATCGTTGACGCCATCGCCGTTGTAGTCACCGGTGGATTTCATATCCCAGGAGTCGGTGCCGGAGGCTTGCTCTGTCATCGGCACCATCGGGATAGTTGTACCACCCTTGGGTTTCAAGAAGTCTGCCCCCTTTATCTGTATGCCATCCATCAGCCAGATGACGTTCTGACCTGTGGCGGTATTGTGCAGGTGTATGTCGCTGTTGCCGTCTCCATTATAATCGGCAGCGGCCTTGATCTTCCACTCCGGTTGCAGCCTCCTGACAATGAATCCGCTACCGGCTTGCATCTTGGTACCATCCATCAACCAGCAAAAGACATCGCCAACGTCCTTGCTCTGCCACAGGATGTCGGCCTTGCCATCGCCATTGAAGTCTCCCACGCCCCTGATATACCAGTCCTGTGGCATACTTCTGACCACATACCCGCCGGAGGCTATTGAGGCACCATTCATCAGCCAGATGTAGACTGCCCCGCTACCGGTATCTTGCCACAGGATATCGCTCTTGCCGTCGCCATCAAAGTCCTCCGACAGTTTGAGTTGCCAATCTGCGGGGATTCCCCTGGCCACAAAGGCCCCGGACTTTTGCGCTATGCTATCCATTATCCAAACGTAGACGTCGCCCGTGTCGATGTTTTGCCAGAGCATGTCGCTTTTGCCGTCACCGTCAAAGTCCTCTGCCGCCTTGATACGCCAGTTGCCGGGGATGCCACGCCCCGCAAAGTCGGTAGACTTCTTCGATGCACCATTCATCAGCCAGATGGCCACGTCCCCTGTTGCGGAATTCTTCCACAGGATATCGCTCTTGCCATCGCCGTCAAAATCCTTCTTCACACGCTTGCGCCCAGTCTTAAACGCAACAGAGACCCCCTTTGCCTCGGTCATGTTCAGCGTACAGCGGTTGCCAGTGGCCACATCACACCCGGTCCATTGTATAAATCTTGATGCGGTATCCGGCTCTGCAGTGAGAACTACGTTGGTGTTGGCCGGATACGTTGCCGTAGCAACCTTGCCGTTCCAGGTAAGCACGCCCGTGGATGGCGTAACCGTACCGTCGCCTGTACCCGTCTTTGTGACGGTCAGGAGAAATCCGCTGCTTGTCTTTTGAGCAAACGTCAAGGCGAGCGTCCTGGCGGCCGTCATGTTGAACGTACACACGTTTGCTGCAACGGAATCACACCCTGACCAGGAGACAAAGTCCGAGGTCATATCCCCCTCTGCTGTCAGCGATACCGACGTGTTGAGGTCGTATTCGGCGGTACCGGTGTTGCCGTTCCAGGTGATCGTGCCAATTGAGGTCGTTACAGAGCCGTTACCGGTGCCCTGTTTCATGATAGTCAGGGACTTCCTTGTTGCCGACAGTCCGTCCTCGATCACCGTAAAGGTCTGACCCGCTATGGTCATTGTACCGGTGCGGTAGGTTGAACCCGTGTTGGCCGCCACGGAATACTTCACGGTGCCATTACCGTTGCCAGAGGCCCCCGATGTTATCGTAATCCAACTGCCGTCGTTGCTCGTTGCCGACCACGTGCAGCCGGGATTGGCCGTTACGTTTATGGTGTCACTGCCACCGGTTGAAGGGAAGTTCTTGTTCGTCGGGGAGAGCGTATAGGAACAGGACAAGGCATCCTGCATTACCGTAAACGTCTGCCCTGCAATCGTCATTGTGCCGGAGCGGGAGGCTGAACCCGTAGCCGTGCCCGTGTTGGCTGCTACCGTGTATGAAACCGTACCGCTGCCGGAGTTGGTGTTGACTGAGGAGATCGTGATCCAGCCTGCATTGCTTGTGGCGTTCCAGGTGCAGCCTGGATTAGCCGTTACGTTTACTATGTCACTGCCACCACCGGGGGGGAAGTCTTTGTTCGTTGGAGAGAGTGATTTACTGTTACAGTCTGGTGTCGGTGTAGGCGTGGACGTTGACGTAGGAGTGGGTGTAGGCGTAGGGGTTGGCGTAGGAGTTGGGGTTGGCGTAGGAGTGGGCAAGAAAACCTGTACCGGCGTGTTTGTATCCGTATCCATACCGTTTCCAAGCTGACCATAGGTGTTGCTACCCCATGCCCACAGCATTCCATCTGATTTAAGCGCTATGGCATGTCCAAAGCTAGTCGTTGATACTTCTGTCCAGTTAGTATCACTGCCTATCTCGACAGGCGTAGTTCTGCCGGTATTCGTACCGTCTCCAAGTTGCCCGGAGGCGTTATATCCCCAAGACCACAACGTTCCGTCTGTCTTAAGCGCTATGGTGCTATTACTACTCGCCGAGACTTTAGCCCAGTTAGTATCGCCACCTATCTTCGTTGGTGCGTTTTTTGGCGTAGTCGTACCGTCTCCGTGTTGCCCATTTGGGTTGATCCCCCATGCCCATAGCGTTCCGTCTGTCTTTAGCGCCATAACATGCCACTGGCCTGCTGATACTTTAGCCCAGTTCGTATCACTGTCGATTTGAATTGGTGTATACCTATCCGTATTCGTACCGTCTCCGAGCTGGCCGTTGAAGTTGTCCCCCCATGCCCATAACGTTCCGTCTGTCTTAAGCGCTGAAGTGTGCAGTTCACCACCTACGGCAGCGACCCAGTTATTATCAGTGCCGATCTTAGCCGGTGTATTTCTGCTTGCAGTCGTACCGTCTCCAAGCTGACCATTATTATTATACCCCCATGTCCATAGCGTCCCGTCTGTCTTTAGCGCTATTGTATGGTAATAACCAGTGGCAACGGAAGCCCAATCAGTATCAGAGCCTATCTTAGTTGGTGTATTTCTTTGCGTGTTAGTACCATCTCCTAGGCCGCTGTCAGTGTTATCGCCCCATGCCCATAACGTTCCGTCTGCTTTAAGCGCTACGGTATACCACTCGGCTGCAAAGATGGCAACCCAGTCCGTATCAGTACCTATTTTCGTCGGTGTGTTTCTGTTTGTAGTCGTGCCATCTCCAAGCTGACCATAGCGGTTATCGCCCCATGCCCATAATGTTCCGTCCGAATTAATCGCTACCGTGTGAAAATAACCAGTCGCAATCTTAATTCCGGCCCCGGCAAATTGACCATCTGCTGTGTTTTGGCTACCCAACGTAGTTAGGCTGCCTTCCGCAAAGGCGTTAGCTGTAAAGCCACCAAGGCACAGCACCCCAATCACCGCCAGCGTAAACAATGCCCTCACGCTGAACGCCCTGTTAAACCGGAGTCCTTTGCCCTCTGTGTCAATGGTAGTTCTCCCAAACATACTTCCTCCATGTTACTATTGTAGTTATACAAACCAGTGAAACTGGCTCTTTGCACGGATAGACATCTGCATCGTCCGGGTGCTTAAAGCGGCTGAGACTACTCCTGAAACACGCCCCTGATATCCACTTCAAGCCCTTCAATGACCTTCGACCTCACCACACCCTCACCCTCTGCCACAGAATACAGCTTGTAGGTATCTCCTTCAATCGTAAACACCTCAATGGTCTCAAGCTCCGGGATAACGATCCAATACTCGGGCACCCTGAAGGCTTCGTAAATCTCCTTCTTGGTTACGGTGTCCTTAGCATGAGAGCCTTTAGAGACAATCTCACAAACCATGTCGGGCACGCCCCTGATCCAGTCCTGCATGATAGCCATGTTGTCTTTACCTATAAACAACAAGTCAGGCTGTAGCCTCTGCTCTCCTTCCTTGAGTATGACGTCAAGTGGTGAATAATACACCTTGCCTGACTTGTATTTCTTTATGTGCTGACTCAGTATGTCATTTAAATTCCAGCTAATATTCTGATGTTTCCTAAATGGACTAGGCCCCATAACCTCCACTCCATTGATTATCTCAGTCAAATCAAAATCCCTGTCTAATGTCTGCGGTGTCATGCGATTATTGTATCATTAAGGACATCCGTTTGTCTACGTATATCAAAACATGCGGCAGGACAATTGCATACGAAGGGGTTAAGGGAGTGGCTCGTCCCTCGCTTGACCCCATAAAAGAGCCGTGTATTTTGTGGTTAATCTAATCCAAATATGCTATAATGTTATATGAAAATTGACGGCTTAAGACACAATGCGCTGTTTCGTGATGTAACGGAGGCAGAGTTACAATATATAGACACATATGCCAGGACGTTTTCCTTGGACAAGGACGAAACGGTGTTTACACAGGGCGATACTTCCAATGGCATATACTTTCTTGACGGCGGACGCATCAGGCTTTCAAAGCTCTACCACGACGGCAGGAAACTCACGCTCGACGTCATAGAGCCTGGGGAGTTCTTTGGCGAGATGGCCTTGGCGGGTGAAAAACACAGGAGCACTACGGCTGAGGCAACCGAAAGAGCCACGGGCATTGAGATACGTAAGAACGTCTTTGAGGAGTTTCTCAGAAAGCGGCCCGATATTGCCATAAAGCTGCTCCAACTGATCGGGGATAAGCGACAGAGTATGGAGAGCCTCCTTGAGGACATGGCCTTTATGGACGTGCAGGGGCGGATAGCATCGTTGTTGATCAAATACTCCGAAAACGGTCTTGTCAAGATACCGCTGACGCATCAGGAGATAGCCGATATGACCGGCACCAGTAGGGTGTCCGTTACACGCTCGATCATAAAGCTGCGCGATAAGGGTTTGATCGAAACGACTGGCGACAGGATCAGGTTAAGCGACATCGGCAAACTCCAGAAGCTCATCAGTTGGTCAATGTAGCGACGTGGTACCTGCGTACTTGTCGTTGATCCCTGATGCAGGGTAATTGTTTGAAATCCGTCTTTTTGTTATAATGATACCTTAAAAAAACATAACATTTTGGAGGTACAATGAGAAATCCAATCAACACTGCGCTTGCAGAGAGGGTGAGAAATCTGCCCCCCTATCTCTTTGACCGTATTGACAGGCTAAAGACAGAGGCTATCAAAAATAACGTCGATGTCATAGACCTCAGTATCGGCGACCCAGACATACCCACGCCATCCGTCATCGTAGAGGCGCTAAAGCGGGCTGCCGAAAACCCCGAACACCACCGCTATCCCTCATACCGCGGCATGGTAACCTTCAGGGGTGCGGTCAGTGCGTGGTACAAGAGGCGGTTCGGTGTCGATATAGACCCCGATGCGGAGGCGCTGTCGTTGATCGGATCAAAGGAGGGGGTTGGACACCTGCCCCTTGCCTTTGTCAATCCGGGGGATGTTGTCCTGTGTCCATGTCCTGGCTATCCGGTGTATTCGATTGGGACGCTGTTTGCACAGGGACAGCCATACTTTATGCCGCTGAAGGAGGAAAACGATTACTTCCCGGACTTTGCGGCCATCCCGCAGGACATACTCAAGCGTGCACGGCTGATGTTTCTCAACTATCCCAACAATCCAACGAGTGCTGTCACCACCAGGGAGAACTTTCTCAGGGCCATCGAGCTTGCCCATCAGCACGACATCATCATCTGCCACGACGCCGCCTACACGGAGACCTACTTTGACGGCAAACGTCCGTTGAGCTTTATGGAGATCAACGGGGCACGTGAGGTCGCCATCGAACTGCATTCGCTCTCTAAGACATATAATATGACCGGTTGGCGGGTGGGCTTTGCCGTTGGCAACCGTGAACTCGTCCAGGGACTGGGCAAGATCAAGACCAATCTGGACTCCGGCGTCTTTCAGGCCATCCAGGAGGCCGCCATTGTTGCGCTTGAGATGTCGGATGATCAACTTGCCTACATCCGGAACACATATCAGCAGCGGCGGGACTGCATGTATGACGGCCTGCGCGGACTTGGTCTGTCGGTCAAAAAGCCGGATGCAACGTTTTATCTGTGGGCCAGGGTGCCCGATAAATTTGGCTCGGAGGCATTTTCGATCCACCTGCTGGAGAAGTCCGGCGTGTTGGCCACCCCCGGCAACGGCTTTGGCGTAAACGGCGAGGGGTACATCCGGTTTGCCCTGACCAAGGGGGTTGAGCGGATCAAGGAGGCCATTGAGCGGATGAGGCTTGTTATTTGAAAGTCTACATCGGGATTGGCTCCAATCTGTCCGACAGACATGGCAATTGTCTGCGGGCAGTTGAGCTTCTGCAAGAGGCCGGGATCGCGATAACGGCACGTTCGGGGATGCATCAGACCGCTGCCTGGGGGGAGACGTCACAGCCAGACTTCATCAACATGTGTGTGGAGGCAGAGACCGACCTCCCCCCGCAGAACTGTTAAGCGTCCTAAAGGCAATAGAGGTAAAGATGGGGCGTGTGTCCACAAAGCGGTGGGGGCCGCGACTCATCGACCTCGATATCCTTCTGTACGGAGGGTTTGTCGTGCAGGAGGAGGGGCTGACGATCCCGCACCCATACATGCATCAGCGCGGGTTCGTCCTTCATCCTCTGCGGGAGATAGCCCCAGGGGTGGTGCACCCCGTCCTCAACAAGAGCATCGGGGAGTTGGCCGCCGAGGCATAAGCCACCAAGGTGCAGGCTGCATCCTCTGCACCCGGGCAGTCAGGCAGAAGCAGATGGCCTGGGATTTAAAGCTCTAAAATGCGTGAAACTTGCCACTAAACTCTAAGGCTACGGAGTAACCATCTATTTGAGCAGGTATCTTATCTTGTAGTAACTTTGGTTGCTTTGAAACATATACCTTTATCACAGCCCTGCCTGATTCCTCGCCGATGCCAACCCCTTCGACACCGTTTATATCAAAGAGATTCATTTCGTGTATAGCCTTAACCTCCTCAATTGTTGGCCTTGGTGAACTCTGTATATTATTAGTCATATTGACCTCACCTTCTTTCTCTGCTAATCTTATTATAACAAATGTCAATGTTATAAGTCCCGTTGCCGAGACAATTGTCACCAATATTCTCCGCCAGGGTATGTTAGCGTTTACTGGAAAGGCAGATGTCGCCCCTCCGTAGTTTTTTAGAACATGCCCTATTATGTTACTATGGTCACATCCAACGCCGATAAAACAGCGCTTATCGGATTGGCGCTTGTGAGTGTTTGACTTCCGGCAAAGAGCAGGCCAACCGGGTTATTGCCCGTCTCTGTCACAATCAGAGAACCGGAATCCCCTGGTTGACTGAAGGGCGCAGATGTCGTTGATTCAACCATTATCTGGTCCTTGAAAATCACATCTATTCCATTGAGATCAATTCTCATTGTAGCATTGCAACCAGTGACCCTACCATGTGTAAATTCAGTGGTACGTCCACACTTTTTTACAAGGAAATTCATACTGCATTCCGTGATGGCTTTACCTATCTGCCCATAGTACTCGACTACATTAGAGACTATGTTGTCAGAGAGCACCTCTGCAATGGCACAATCAAGGTAATTATATGCCCTAAAGTTTATCGGTACGAAGCTGGAGAGAGTGGCAATAGTATGGTCTTGAATTCGACCGCCATCAGCCTTAGCTGGTTGTAATATATGGTCACCAACACTTGTGTTGTTACAGTTAGCCAAGACATGGTTGTTACTCAGGATAAAGAGCCTGCTATTTCCTTTAACCACACAACCGAGGGTGCCGGCCGTTGTCAGATGATGTCCAACCGATACACCGCAAGGGGCGGGACGATAATATCCGGTTAAACCCTGTGCATACAGCTTACCGGAGGCAATAACATCTGTTGGAACACTGTTAACGTTTTTGGGAATAAGAGCCTCTGTTGCAACTTGCTCACTATCAGCCTTTTTTTCAACGTATACAGTAACACAAGGTTCGCCAGTGTACTTACCTTTAACCCTTTTTTCACTAATCCCTGCCCCAACAATATTATTAAAGCCCAGAGAGTCTTTACCTATTACCATAGAGTGAAGGAAAGTCGAACGAAAGTTAATATAGCTTTTAAGGCTTTTCTCAAATAGGAGCGGTTTATTTACATTTGAATTAACTAAGAACTGATTTTCAAGGAACTCTCTTGCAGCAATTAATGCCTCAATTTTTGCATATCCCATTAAATTGTACCTCCAAAGAACAATAATAGTGCTCTAAAAGAGCTTCTTCAGATTGTATCCCATATTGTTTCAAAAAAACAAGAGAAGTTTACTTCACATAACGAATTGCTTATATAAAAGTTACGTGTCTTTTAAAAAAGTAAAATGTTTGTTACTGTAAATATTTCTGTGATGATAGAAGGTTAGGCATTATGGGGTCAAGGGGCCCGTGACCCCTTTCAGGGGATTCTGAAGGGGGCCAGGTGCGACTTTTTATGGCCGGGGTGCCCCACCCCTCCCCTTGCAGGAGGGTCTGAGGGGGGCAGAGCCGCCCCTTCTTTCTTTTATTGTTTCCCTTTGACGAGGTCATCCACGACCATTGGGTCAGCCAAGGTGCTAGTGTCGCCGAGATTTTCGAGTTCGCCCTTTGCTATGTTTCTGAGTATCCTGCGCATTATCTTACCACTCCTGGTCTTTGGCAGAGAGGGGGAGAACTGCACCTTATCCGGTGAGGCGATAGGCCCTATGACATGCCTGACGTGCTCAATGAGTCTGCCCTTAAGCTCCTCTGAGGATTGAAAGCCCTCCTTGAGCGTGACGTAGGCATAGAGTCCCTCTCCCTTGATGTCGTGCGGGAAGCCCACGACGGCGGCCTCTGCCACGGCCTCATGGCTTACCAGGGCCGACTCCACCTCGGCAGTGCCGATCCTGTGGCCGGAGACGTTTATGACGTCGTCAATTCTGCCCATCAGCCAGTAATCGCCATCTTCGTCACATCGGGCGCCATCGCCGGTGAAGTACACGCCCTCAAACCTTGAAAAATAGACGTCCCTGATCCGAATGTTTTCGGGGTCGCCATACGTGCCGCGCAATATGCCAGGCCACGGCTTTTTGATCACGAGATAGCCCCCCTGATTGACTTCGGCAGGGGAGCCGTTTTCCCTTAGGACGGCAGGGACAATGCCCGGAAACGGTTTTGATGCCGACCCCGGTTTAAGCGTCATTGCCCCCGGCAGCGGGGTGATCAGTATTCCGCCAGTTTCGGTCTGCCACCAGGTATCCACAATTGGTACTTCCCCCCGGCCCACCACGTTGTGATACCACATCCAGGCCTCCGGGTTTATCGGTTCGCCAACCGTGCCCAAGAGTCTCAGCGAAGACAGATCGTGCTGCTTTACCCACTGGTCTCCTTCCTTCATGAGCGCCCTGATGGCCGTGGGGGCAGTGTAGAAGATATTGACACCGTATCTCTCTACGATGCCCCAGAACCTACCTGGATCAGGGTAGGTGGGGATGCCCTCAAAGACAAGCGACGTAGCTCCACTGCTTAAGGGCCCATAGACTATATAACTGTGACCGGTTATCCAACCCACATCCGCCGTGCAAAAGTAGACATCCTCGTCTCTGCAGTCAAATATCCACTTAAACGTCAACTGCGTATAGAGCAGATAGCCTGCCGTTGTGTGCAGGACACCCTTGGGTTTACCCGTTGACCCCGACGTGTAGAGTATAAACAGGGGGTCTTCGGCATCCATCCACTCAGGCTCACAGTAGTGTGTTATCTGCTTGTCGTTGATCTCCTCATGCCACCAGAAGTCCCGCCGCATACCTTGTTTATCGTTCATTGATACCGTGGTTGGGGCAGACGTCTGAGTCTTTACGACGATCACCTTTTCGATCGAAGGGCAGTATTCAACGGCCTCATCGGCATTGGTCTTAAGCGGGACCAGCTTGCCGCCACGGCTGCCATAGTCGGCAGTGATCAGCATTCTGGCCTGGCAGTCTATGATCCTGTCCCTGAGAGACTGCGCACTGAATCCACCAAAGACAACACTGTGTATCGCCCCTATACGTGCACATGCCAGCATACTTATGACGACCTCCGGCACCATGGGCAGGTAGATCATCACCCTGTCGCCCTTCTGTATGCCGTGCCTTTTCAGGACGTTGGCAAACTTGTTTACCTCGTAGTAGAGCTGCTGGTAGGTGTAGGTCTTGTTCAGGATGCCGTAGTTGGACTCCCATATAATGGCGGCCTTATTCTTGTAGCCGGACTTGATGTGTCTGTCCAGGCAGTTGTAAGAGACGTTGAGCTTGCCTCCCTCAAACCACTTGACAAAGGGTTTTCTGAAGTCGTAGCTCAGGGTCTTATCCCACCCCTTGAACCAGTGCAGGTGGGTCCGTGCCATCTCAGCCCAGAACCCCTCAGTGTCTTCAACTGACCGCTTGTACAGGTGCTCATACTCCTCCATACTCTTGATGCGGGCCTTTTCGGCAAAACCCGCAGGCGGAGGAAACAACCTGTTCTCTGCCATCAATACCTCAATGTTGTTCTTGTCTGTCATGCGCAAACCTCCTTTTACCTACGAGGCATCATAGGCATATCCATTTTTCTTGTATCCCGCTGGTATATCAAATACATTGTTGGAAACTCCGCCTATTTTAATATTTCTCCACGTAGTCGTAGACGTTTTGTCTTCACTCTGAAACCTTACGGGGAAGTTATCCATGTCTGTAGCCTCCCACATAAACCCAGAGTTTTCTTTAGCAGCGTTTTTGTAAACAGTACAACAATCCCCACTTTTGTTTCATAAAATAAATTGACAATGTCAATCTACAAAAATAGCATATTTCTACTGTCATAGTCAAACCCTTTTTGACCCCCATTATTGTCAATCCTGATGCTATAATATTTATATCCGTATCCTTATCAAAGCAATACAGCAGGTGGTACAGTACGGGTTTCGGTTACGTTGCCGTAAAGATCAAATCGAACTCTAAGAAGGCCTGGAGTCTTGGATTTATTTAAAACCTTTATATTTCTAACACATGATTTAAAGACTTGGATGACATCCCTTTTATAATGTGGCTCTTTCGTAATTCATGTGGGTAGTCCAACCTTAGTATAATCCAGCTTACTTGTGAGCATATAGATAATAACCTTTAGGTTTTTAAATGTTCTGTAACCCCTTGCTTTTGCTTTAGCTGCTTCACATATCGGTTTTAATCGAATATGGGTTGCCCAAAAATACCATTTATGGAGCTTTAACTCAAACTCTTCTTTTGTCTGTTCTTTATAAATTGATTGAAAATTCTCACGTATGTGAAATGCTCTTATCGTTTGTAAGTTCAGGTAAGGCATAAATTCTATTTTCCTCAATTCCTCTTTTTGATTTTAAGTTAGTTTTTCTCTGTTTTTTAGAAATATATATTTTTTACCACGGAGTATCTCTTGTTCCTTCACTTCATTTTTCCTTACTTCATCTACTGCACTGTTTACTATCTTCATTATGTGAAATTTATCAAATGTTATTTCAGCGTTTGGAAAAGTCTCCTCTATCCCTTTTATAAATGCAGGCGACATGTCTATGCTGGCATCTTTTATATTTTCAGCTATACCATTGTGGTTTTCAAAATCTTCTTTAAATTTCTTAACTGTTTCAGACCCTTTACCCTCAGTTACAAAAATGGTTTTCTTGTCATCCAAATCTACAAATAATGTGACATAATCATGTCCTTTTTTTTTAGATGTTTCGTCTACTCCTATTGCTTTTACATTGGAATAGTCCTCTAATTTCCTTGCCTCTTCTGTATAGTGATGAATTATCCTCCATAATTTTTCATCATCTTCTTTCATAATTTTAGACACTTTGTTTACAGGCATTTCTCTACAAAGAATCATCATTAGAGAATCAAATAAATATGTAAAATCAGCACCACTACGAGCCCAAGGTATTTCTATCTGTAAAATTCCACATTCATTACAATCAGTCCTTGGTACTCTTGCTATTATATAACTCTCATATTCAAAAAAATTAAGATGTCGCCATTTCTTTTCAGTTGTGTCATAAGCTTTAGAATTGTTTCCACACTTACTACACTTGAATATACTACCTCTTGCAAAATCAATATGTATATCTATCACCTTTTCCGCTTTCTTGAAATCTATAGATGTTACCTTCCACGGTAACTGTATATTTAGTGCTTGCTCAAATAAATTCTCCAACATTTCCATAACTCTATTCTCCTTACATGTTTTACCATCATTGTACCATTACCCACTCACTTTGAGAAAGAGCCGACAATATTTATGGAGCTTTTAAGGGTAGTGAATGAGTGAAATGGCTGACCAAGCCCTCTATGTTTTCATTGGAAATTTTTACAGATGTTGAACTATTACCAAATAAAAAAGTGTATAATATAGAACGTTTAGATATAGGGTATCAGGTAGAGAGATGAAAAGCATTGGCCAAAAGATAGAGTTACTAAGGGTTATTGCCCATCCTATAAGGGTGAAGATATTAGAAGAGCTTTCAAGGGGCGTCAAGTGTGTAAGCGATCTGGAGAAATTTCTTGAGGTAAGCCAGCCTAACGTTTCGCAGCACCTGACTCTGCTCAGAAACCACGGTGTCATTAATTATTACATGGACGGAAGACTGAAATGTTATTTCCTGGTAGACCCTATCATTCCGGATTTGCTCGAACTGCTTAACAGAGAGTATGATGAAGTACTTCCAGCGCCAAAGTGTTGTCCAGTCAAAAACAATGACTGTAAGCTCAAAAACACAAAAGAGTAGCAGAGAGGAGAAAAAAAGGTATCCTCTTTATATTTCACGGTAACCATACTTTTACGCAAGAAAGAAAGGGGCGGCTCCGCTTCTTTTTCGCTCCAGGAGGGGTCAGCGACCCCCCGGCTCAATGCGCTCGCCCCTTCAGAACCCCCCGCGAGGGGAGGGGTGAGCCACCCCAGGCACGAAGAAGCCCCCTTGACCCCATTTTACCATGTTTTTTTAAGAGAATACGTTAAATTAGTAGCACCACAATCAACCGTGGTGGCCAGCATTTAAGCCACTTTTATTTTTAGCAGTATGGCATTGTTACTGTGCTTAAGCGATATGACCACGCCGGACTGGAGTGCTACCACCTATATTTTTATATTGTTTAATTGTAACTTAGCTTTAGTCGTCTCTGCTACTTGCCTGACTTCTCTGCGGGTGCCTTTGCCGGGTTTACGGGTGGAGAGTCAGGAGCCGCCTTTGCCGGAGCCGCCTTTGCCGGAGCTGCCGCTGTCGGTTGTTCTCCTGCAGGTGGTACAGATTGGCCACTTGGCTTGGTTCCGGAGGCAGGTATCGTGATCGGTATATTTTGGACGGCCTGGGTATTATCGCCCTGCGTGGGTTTGGGCGGTATGTAGGGGGAATTCGGGTAGTTTTTCTCCAGCTCTTGCATCTTTTTCTTACTTTCGTCGTCTTTACCCTGTTTTTTGAGTATCTCTGCCATCTGGGACAGAACTATGTCTTTGTATACGGGGGTGCGCAATCTCTCCATCTGTTGTAAGGTCTCAGTGGCCTTGTCAAGTTTACCGGCCCCCTTGTACAGTTCAAACAGCTTGTACATGGACAATGGGAGGATATCCTCGTTACCGGCGTATTGTTTGTTTAGTTCGAGCAGGGTCTTTTCCGCATCGTCCATTTTGCCCATCTCATAGTAGGCGTTGGCCATGTAGAAGAGGCTCACCGGGGATTTGCTTTTTTCGTAGGCCTTTTTGAACTCCTCAAGGGCCTTTTGATAGCGCTGCTCCTTTGGAGGTTCGTTTTTGGGATCGTTCTTTTGGTACATATTGTGGTATGTTGTATAGGCTATCAACTGTTGGGATAGTGCGGCCTTTTTGCTGAATGTCACGTATCCCCACACGGTTATCGACAGGATGACTATTGACACCAGCACAACCTCTGCTATCAACATCTCCTTCCTGTGGGTGTCGTAAAATCCCCTGAATTTTTCAACTACACCTACAAGTTCATTTTGAGGGTCAACTTTCTTTACTACCTTTTTCTTGATCTGTTTTGGCATCTCTTCTTCTCCACTATTATCTATAGATCACATACAATCAGTCTCTATGCGTAGTATAGATTAACATTTATGGAAGGTTCTGTCAACGTATCAAAATGCCAATGAGGAAGAAGGAGTCGCCCCTTTCTCTGTTTTGTATTGAACGCAATCGTAAATCGCTATATCGTTGAAAAACTATTCATCTTTTACCTTAACGCCTTGCTGACGATATACTCTGAGCGTTTGAAGCATTGCTGCACCGAATCGGGTGACATTCCTGCTGCCAGGCCGATCGTATATGCGCGTTGTCCATTGATAAGATCGCCGGGGCTGTGCGTATCGGTGTTGATGACAAGACTTGCCCCGAGCCTGCCTGCCACTGCGGCGACATGGCCATTTGAAAGACTGTGTCCGCTCCGTGCAGTGATCTCAAGGGTTACGCCCATGTCTCTGGCGCGTATGACGTCTTCGTCGGTGATGAGTCCGGGGTGTGCCAGGATGTCAACGCCAGCCTCTATGGCGGCCCTGTTTGTTCCCACCTTGACCGGTTCCACGATAGTCTCTCCGTGTACCACGACAAGGCGTGCTCCCATAGCCCTTGCCTCTGCCACGATTTCGCCGATCAACTCCGGTGGTACGTGGGTGATCTCCACCCCGGGGATCACCGTTACCGTGGTGTGGTTGTTAAGCTCTCTGGCAACCTTGACCGTCCTGGGAATAATGAACTCAAGGTTTGAGGCGTCACCGTGGTCAGTCAACGCTATGCACCGGTAACCAATTACAGCAGCGCGCTGCACAAGCTCCGATGGTATCAGTTGTCCATCGCTTAGGATCGTATGTGTATGTAAGTCTATCATCCGTATAGAATTATGATAGCGTTATTGCGGGGGAATAATTAGCAAACCCTATTACCCTTAATCTACCCTCAGCAGGTAGAGGAAGATCATGTTTACGGATTCTCTGAGCAGGGCTGGGTTTTCTGCATATATTGAGATCGTGATTACGTTGTACGTATTGCCTGTAATTATCTGCTTGTTATCGGCAAATTTCGTATACACCGTGTAGTCTCCCAGGGTGGATATGAAGTCGGGACATACCTTTGGGTCGGCGCTGGTGGCGTTTGCAGTAGTGCATACGTTAGAGTTATAGTCCGTGTAGGCATTGCACGAGGTCCACTGATAGGTGTTATCAGGGTCATAGGTTGATCTGGATACCCTGTCAGAGGTACAGGTGGCGTACTGCACAGTGCCATAGGCGGGGCTTGTCTTACCGGAGACGATGAAGTCTTTTGCTATTGCCACACCGCCTCTGGCGGCCTCCATTGTAGAGGCGTAGCGTTTTACTGAGCCGGAGAGCTTTGACTCCTGCATCACAACAAACATCAGTGCCCCCGTAAGTGCCAGCGCAAGGAGCGCAAACATCATCGTTAGCACAAGGCCAAAGCCGGCTTCATTTCTAAGTATCTTCATACACGTCGCCTCACATAAGATTTAGTGGTTTGGCTACCATTTTATAGAGCTTCCACCGGTAATGTACATAATCTGCCCCGAAGTTAACGGGCGATGTGAAATCGAAGGTCTTAACGGTAATGCTGCTATCTCCGATTAGCATTTGATTGGTCGGGTTGGTTACAAAGGTAAAGTCGGGGTCAAACTGCCCTTCCTGTACAAGCATGAACACCTTGAGTTCTTTCAACTGCTGTTGCAACAGGTCTGCCGTAGTTGGTATGGCGCTGGTTGTCCAGGAATCGACCATGTTATCGGCATTTGTATCCAGGCCAAAGGCCAACTGGAGGTCTGCCACGCAATCAAGCAGGGGTTGGATGTCTCGTGCACCGGTTGCCTGATTGATCACGGCCCTGTAGAGGGTGTACGTATTGGGATTGCATCTTGAGGGGAAATTCGTTGCGGGTCTGTACAGGAAGTAGTCTACACGATTAAAGGGCATTCTGAGGTTGCTTGTGCTATCGACCCCATACATAATAAAGGCAATGTCAATGCTTCCCGGTGTAGGCATATTGACGCTGTCGTGTACGGGCCAGTTATTGAGTGTAAACTGCCAATTACCTCCAGCGGTCTGGAGTACCTTGTTTATCGCTGAGACAAAGATAACCCTTTCGGTATTTTTGAAGTCATAGCGCGGGTCATTCCACAACCTGTATACCCAGTTTGTGCCGTCGTAGTAGACGAATGTCCATTTCTCCGAAACGTTTGTCAGGGCAACTGCAAGGGACTTTACCGCCAGCACGTCGGAGCCATTACCTCCCGTGTTGTCAGAGAACCTGTATGTGAGTGGTTCGTTGGAGGGGGCATCGTTTAACAGAGAGGGGTCGGTCCCATAAGTCGTAGTAGAAATGGCCTCGGTGTATACAATATCCAGCGCCGGGGGGAAGTAGGCACGTGGCAGGCCGTAACCGCCCATCTCTATGTCATATCGCATGATGTCCAGACCTGCAATGTCTTCCATATGAGTTTCCGTAACTTTTGTCACGTTTTTAAAGCTCTTTGACAGTGTAATAAAAGACGCAAAGGTTGCCGCCATTATGGCGCTGAGTATAAACAGCGTCACGACAAGTTCCGTTAATGTGAAACCGCTTTGTCTTGTTTTCGTCTGCATGATTTTCACCGGCTTATGAGTGTGTTTACGGTATAATTCATAGTTTCTCCCTTAAATACCCACGTTACGGTGATGTCTACCCGTTTGTTGTTGGCATCAAGGACGGTTACCGTCTTGACTATACCGAAGTTAATACTTGCATTTTTAAACTGCCGGGTATATGTGTTTGGCGAGGTACATTTTTCACACGTACCTGTTAATACTCCGTCGAAATTGGCATCTCTTGTCGCCTCGAGTTCTTCCTTGACTATCTTTGTGACCTCGTCTCTGAGTTCGTTTTTGTATGTGACGTTACTGGCAACGGTAACGGTTTGCAACAGGGCGACCATAACAAACAGGAGTATCACCATCGACACGAGTGCCTCAACCAGAGTAAAGCCCTTATCGTTGAACACACTTTTGTACGGAGCTGTGTTGCCTTGTATACTGTCGGCGCAGTTGTTTATGTTATCGTAGTTGACAGACATTGTTGCACCACTTTCCCATCTTTATTCTTGTCAATGTGACCACTATGCAGGAGTACTCAGGATAGTCAGGATTGCTGCAATCAGATGTAGTATCATACGTCTGACATGTTGTGGCGATGTCTTCGGGGTCGCAGCCTGAGGTTACGTGGTCACATGCCCTGCACTCGCTGTAAAAGGTGGCATCGATATTTCCGTAGCCCGCTGTATCCAGGGAGCCCTTTATAGCAAAGGGGATAGCATTTACTCCCTCTTTATTTATAAGCGTCACCTTTTCAACAGTAACGGTTCTGACGGTGGAATAGCCGCCGCTATTGGTAATGCTGCCGTCATTGTCCGTATCGACCCTAAACTCGTATTGTGCAACGGCAGTGGGGGCACTCCAGTACAGACCGTAGGTCTTTCTCTCTGAGTATGCCTTTGACTTGGCTTCCATGAGGTCTCCATACATTTTTTTTATACCGACTTCTATCTCTATTTTTGTCGTTGTGCCCGAGAACTGACTCACCATAAGCCCTACAATAATGGACACGATTACCAGTACCACGATCGTCTCAATCATGGTAAAACCCTTATTGTCATGCACTATCTTCATCGTCTCACACACATCTCATCTTAAACATTGGCAGGGGTTGGCATCTGCCGGTTAATTCTCCATTGTTATTGTGTACAATCTTTAACATGCTTATAGTCTAACATACTTGTGTGAAAAAATCGTGAAAAAATCAGCAACATTTTTTTATTGTTATTCACTACGGGGATAAGCCGCAGTGAATAACAATGTCTTCTTTCCTACTTATCCAGCCAATGAATAAGTTTATCGCCAACGCCGGATTGTGTAATTGGCGGCGGGTTAGGGGGCGGCATTCCTGCACTAAAACCGGTCGCCTGCACAGCGCCACCACCCGTAAAGGTATTCTTGAGGTTAACCTGATTGATGGCCGCCGTAGAAAGTTGCATCAGCAAAATCCCTTGTACTGACGATGTATTGACCGCCTTACCGGCACACGCAGTGCTGTTTACCATTCCACCTGTTGCACAGTTAAATCCCCACATGCGCGACTGACCTGAGAATGAGCAGATATCAGACGATGGCTGTGCGGTCACAAACATTACGTAGTTGGCTCCGGTGGTCACCGGATCGGTCACGCCACGCTCCATGTAATAAGGGGATGCGATCGGGTTCAGGGCTTGGTACCAGGCCGCATTGGCGTAATTACCAGTCGCAAGGTTGTAGCATACACTACCAGAGGTCGTCGCAGAACCGGAGGTCGAATGTGAACCAATGCTTATGGATGGGATGTTAATGCTACTTGGGCTACAGGTGTTGATATAGTTGCACATAAAGGGAACACCTGCCACTATATCGGGCTTGTTTGTTACCGGCCCGGTACTGGTGTTGTACAGCTCGGTTGATGTAAAGTATCTGCCGGAGGTGAAGTACAGGTAGTAGTTATCAAAACACTTGTCAAAAGTGACCTTCGACGTGATTGGGAAACCACCCGGGTTTGCGAAGTTGACATACTCGTTATACACCCATTGCGTAGGGTCGGTACCGTTTATATGTATCTTGAAAACGCCTCCGCCCCATTGAGGATACGTGGATACCGTGTTTATGTACTTTGAATAACCAAAGAACACAAAGTCCGTATTGCCGTCCTCGTTCATGTCGAGTCCCTTTGTAAACAACCGGCCTCCAACGCTGTTGACATATGAGGCGCCCATGTCCTTGGTGTAAACCGTAGCGATGGTATCGTTTGCGTTGAGCTTCAGGACAAACACCTTGAGGTTTTGATTGGAGTTGCCTTGATAGTCGTTTGGACCGGACAGGAAGATCACAAACCTGGTGTTAGCGTAGTTGACAACCGCCGGGCCTGAAAAGGTAAACTTCAGGGCCGGATCGGTAAACTCCCACAACAGATTCGGATTCTTTGGGTCCTTGACGTCAAGGGCAAAGTACGAGGACGTCCCTACACACGCTGAGGAGTTTGGGTCAGGGCATGTGTCTGTGGGCGGATTTACGCTTGAGGTCCCTCCGCATCCCCCGCCAAGTCTCATCCCGCCTATCAGTAAACGCTTGCTGCCATAGGCATACAGATAGGGACTCAGGTCTACCGTGTAAACGTGACAGTAATTGGGGGCGGCATAGTACCTCAGATACGGAAGGGCGTTTTTAGGTATAAACGACCACAGCTCTTCTCCTAGTACGATACTGTCCTTTCCGCCCACTGTTATTTGAGCCTTGTTGGTGCCGGAGAGACCTGTGGAGCTTAGTTTCCCGATCTTGAAGGCATGGAGCATACCGTCGTTTGCGCCCACATAGGCAACGCTGTAATCGCTGTGGATGTTGTCATATTTCACGATCTGGGGGGTGGAGTATATGATGTCCCCCAGCTTCCACGGGGCTGTTACTGTGGGATCGACGGGGTTTGTCAGCGGTAACGTCCTGCTTCTGTACTCGGCGTAATCGGTGCCAATCATGTAGTTGATGAGCCTGTCTGCCTGCGTGGCATCGGCGGCGTTTACAAAGCCATCGCTGTTTAAGTCTGCCCCAAGGTAACTGCCAAAGCTGCCCTTGTTGGTCGTTGTAAATGTCAAAAAAGTCCCGCCGGCCGACTTGGGATAAGTGCCGCTGCTGTCATTTACAAGTATCTTCCTTGCAGTAGTCCTCTTAAACAATATCTTGCCGGCCTCCCATACCATTTTTACATCATCAAGCAATTTATCAGGACGTTGATTGTCACCTATCCCGTCTCCGTCTGTATCCTCCCAGTTGTGAACGACCAGTTGATTGCCAACGAAATCAAAGCTGACGACATTATCGCTTTGTAGGTTAAGGATGTTGTCGGCGAGCGTTTCCTCCCGCAGGTTGCCGTAATTGTTGACACGGTCTTCATAGTACCAGAGGTTATTTATATAGCCAAGCCACGACAGCGTGGTGACACTTGCCGGTGTGGTGATGTCAAAGTCCTGGCTTGGATAAAACACCGCCTGTAAGACGTTTGCCCCCTCCCGTGCCTTTTCACCCAGAACGGAGGCCGCCGTTCCTGATGCTGCTTGTTTTACAATGTTTTGGAGTATCGTCTGTATAGACCCCTGCAGTGCGTAGCCATCGGAGGCGTCATAGTAATTGGAGGGGGTATAGCTGACCGTATCAGATGTCCAATCCGCATAGGGCGCTGTTGTGCCTGGGCTTGTGTGGGTGCCGCTGTAGGCAAAGCTGCCGTTGATTGCCGCGTATTTCAGGAGGGTAGCGTTGGTTCCAAAGGCAAAGACTGTGTACAGGTTCAACGACTGAGTACCCGACAGGCCTGATCTGATGTCGTTGGTGTGCATGTAATAAGCCACATCCTCAAGCCCGCCTTTTGCATCGACTGCATCAAAATCAATAACGGAAGCCGCAAAAGGGCCTGCCGCAAGACAGGCACACTCGTTGCTACCGGAATCTCCGCACGTTGACGATGACGACCCTGATGTAGCATAAGGCTCACAGTTGTAGCTAGTCTTGCCTCGTACATAATCTGTCAGGGTTGACGGTATGTTACCATCTTTGGTAGGCAGGCCATCCGTTATCAACAGCACATAACTCTTGGCGCATGGGGCATAGACGGAAGTGCCTGCCGAGTCGATAAAGCCGTTGTATGGGTCAGCAGCGGCGCTTATTGTATAATCCCCGCTATTATACTGTGGCCCCGTCCCTCCGTTACCTGAGCCATGAGTGCCTCCCACGTCCGAGGCCGTCTGGGCAAAGTATCCAACCACAGACCACAGTGTTTCGGCAAGGGGCGTATAACCGGAAGGCATCTTTTGATTTATTGAATCGACAACGCTTGTGTGATTATTGTTGGCGATGTTTATATTCACCTGTCCGCCCTCATAAGTAGAGTCGTAGTAAGTGAGGCCCCATCTTGCCTTACTGCCGATTGCCTGTATGGCCCCCAGGGGCGTGACAACCTTTGCCTGTATCCTCCATTTAAAAGAGGAACTTGCGTTGTCGTAGAAATAAGGTATCGTGGTATAAGTTCCACTTGTGCCGTCAATCCTGAAGGTTATTGGCGTTGGGGGCGTGCCTGCGGTAAAGGTGGCAGAGCCGTTGTCGGCATAGGTCGTGCCTGAAGAGCTGACGTCATAGTATTGGTTTTCATTGCCGGCGCTTGTGCCGCGCCATATTCTGTAGAAGGTTACCCCGCTGACGCTACTCCATGAGAGGTTTATCGTCTTGTTCGTACTCGTGGTGGCCTTTGATTTTTCGCTTGAAGCAATACTGCAACCGTTGGCGTCACATGCAGACACCTTATAGTAGTAAGTGGTACTTGCGGTAAGAGAGCCTCCACTTGAATTGGTCGGAGTGCTCAATGTTGGAGTACTGATAGCAAAATTACACTCATGACCGGTATTGCTCATGGAGGTATAGTTTCCAGGATAACATATGTTTCTATAGAAGTCGGAGCTGCCGTCATCGGCATAGACCCTGCTATAACCTGAGGGTTCAGCGACGTAACCAGCGTGCGATGCGGTGGTCATAACCTTGCCCCCAGTGAGTACCAGTTTTGCCACATCGATCCTCTTCATCGTGATCCAGTTCAGGAAGTTACCGTCCCATTCCGTTGAGGTCTTTGCACGCGAGGCCTTTGTAGCGGTTGGGTAAAACTTGTCATTGGTATAAGAGGATGTACCGCCACTACCGGTGTATTCATACCAATAGTCAGGGTCAAACATGCCATAGTATTGGATATTGGGATTAAATTCCTTGCATGGGTTGCCTGAACTACTGCAACTGTTTGAACTGTCAGGGTAAGCGGAGTTGGTACGCATACTGCCGGAGTTGTCGAGGATGATCATTATATTGGGCGGGAAGTTGCCCGTGACAAATGGCGGTGTGGAACAGTAAGCAGACATACCGGCGGGTGGGGCGTATGTTGGCGTTGGAGTTGGGGTCGGTGTAGGAGACGGAGTAGGGGTTGGCGTTGGAGACGGAGTTGGTGTCGGTGTTGGAGTTGGAGTGCCGGCCACCGTAAAATAGGCCGTGACAGACTTGTCATAATTGACGTATATGGTACATTGTTCCGGATGACCTGGTACCGGTGTACAACTGGACGACCAGTGATCAAAGGTGTATCCGGCAGCCGGGGTTGCGGTCAGTGTCACGGTAGGGGACCACGACCCGTAATCATGGTTTTCATGGCTACAACCAGTTCCGCAGTTAATACCGCCAGGGGTGCCTGTTATAGTACCGGCTGCTGCTGACGGCGACTTATACACATCCAGGTCATGTCCTGCCTCACTTATAGCAGGGAAAGCAATGGCAATGACTAATAAAATACCAAGCCATAGCATCCTGGCGGTTATGGTACGCCTCAACCTTCCATGTACTGAATCCCGTATCATCATTTTATCCTCCAGATTATATCAACATTGTTTATTGTGGATTTTCATACAACAACACATCAGTAACAACACCCGAGGCGTCAATCACGAGCTTCACCTTTTTGTCTTTTGTTATGTTCGATATAGAAGCAGGAGCGCCGTCCATCGTTGTAACTGTCGCCTTATCGATATGGAATTGCGTCTCTCCTATCACTATATACTGGGGATAACTATAAGACACCTCATGAACAAAGCCTGAGATGTCTCTTTCCTGCGCCGGTTGTGTCTTTGCTGCCGAATTGCCGGAATAAGCGTTCTTTTTAAGTCCACCACCGGCATACACACCACTGGCAGTCATTGCCATGACAATGGCTACGGTTAATAACAATGTCTTTCTCATCGGTATATTCCTCCTTGGTTATGTCTTGAAATTGTCTGCTATCTCTTTCCATGTTTATATCATATACATATCTGCGTGAAAAAATCGTGAAAGTCAGGAACGTTATTTTTAGATACCCCTGCAAAATGTTCTGCTGATAAATAACGGAGCATAAATGTTTAGAACATTAGGGTTAAGAATAATGGGGTCAAGGGGACTGGTCCCCTTGCAGGGGGGTCTGAGGGGGGGCAGAGCCGCCCCCTTTTTTTTCTTTTTACTTCTCCAGCCAGTGTATGATCTTGCTGCCTGTGCCGGTCTTCGTGATTGGTGGTGGATTGGGAGGCGGCATACCCGCACTGGGAGGGGTAGAGAGCAGACCGGGAGAGCTGGTAAAGGCAGTCTGCAGATTGACCTGATTTATAGCCGCCGTAGAAAGCTGCAACAATAACGTCCCCTGGATATTGGTCATATTGACCGTCTTACCTGAGCACGCGGTGTTGGTGACGGCCCCACCGGTTGCGCAATTAAAGCCCCATACACGAGAGCTGCCTGAAAACGAGCAGATATCGTCGGAGGGTTTTGCCGTTACAAACATCACATAGTTAGCCCCTGTAGTTACCGGGTCGGTTACGCCGCGCTCCATATAGTACGGAGATTGTATCGGGTCCAGTGACCTGTACCAGGCCGCATTTGCGTAGGAGGACGTTGAGAGGTTACTGCACACAGTCGTAGCCGATGATACGGAGGTCGTACCGGTAGCCGCTACGTTAATGCTGGTAGGGTTGCAGGAGTTGAGATAGTTGCACATAAGCGGGACTCCTGCCACTATGTCTGACTTCAGCGTTGTTGGTCCAGTACCCGTGTTGTACATCTCGGTTGACGTAAAGTATCTGCCTGAGGTGAAGTACAGATAGAACTTATCGAAACACTTGTCAAAGGCAACCTTTGCCGTAACCGGAAAGCCATCCGGGTCTGTAAAGCCAACATAGTTTTTGTCATATACCCAGAGCGTGGGGTCGGTACCATTGATGTATAGCTTTACGACACCGCCACCCCATTGAGGGTAACCACTTGAAGTGCCCAAGTATTTGGAATAGCCAAAGAACACGAAATCCGTGTTGCCGTCCTCGTTCATATCAAGCCCCTTTGTAAACAACCTGCCGCCAAAGCTGTTTGCATAAGAGGCTCCAAGGTCCTTGGTGTAGATTGTATCAATAGAGTCATCCGTTTGTTTGAGCTTGAGGATAAACACCTTGAGTGTCTGGTTGGCTGAACCGTCATAGCCGTTGGGGCCTGACAATAAGACCACGAACTTGGTGTTGGCATAGTTTATCACTGCCGGGCCTGAGTAGCTGAACTTGAGTGCCGGATCGGTAAACTCCCACAGCAATTTGGGGTTCTTGGGGTCCTTGACGTCCAGGGCGAAGTACGAGGACATCCCTACACACGAGGCCAGGGTTGGGTCAGGGCACGTGTCTGACGGTGGATTGACGCTGGATGTCCCGCCGCAGCCTCCGCCAAGCCTCATGCCGCCTATAATGATGCGCTTACTGCCATACTGATACAGGTATGGGCTGAGGTCTACCATGTAGGAGTGGCAGTAGTTGGGGTCGGCGTAGAATCTCAGATACGGAATGGCGTTCTTGGGTATAAATGACCACAGCTCTTCCCCCAGGGTAATGGCGTCTTTGGTGCCAACGGTGAGTTGTGCCTTCTGGGTGCCGGAGAGACCTGTGGAGTCTAGTTTTCCGATCTTAAAGGCGTGCAGCATACCGTCGTTGGCTCCCACGTAGGCAACGCTGTAGTCGCTGTAGAGGTTGTCATACTTTACGATCTGAGGGGTCGAGTGTATGATATCGCCCATCTTCCACGTTCCTGTCACTGCGGGATCAACGGGGTTTGTCAGCGGCAGTGTCCTGGTCCTGTATTCCGAGTAGTCGGTGCCGATGACGTAGTCAATCAGCCTGTCTGCCTGGGTGGCATCAGCGGCGTCTACAACACTGTCACCGTTCAGGTCTCCACCGAGGTAGCTGCTGAAGCAGCCCTTATTGCCCGTTGTAAAGGTAACAAAGTTACCCCCGCTACAAGTGGAGCCGGAAGTCGTCTTGGGATACGTGGCGCTGCTGTCGTTTACAAATATCTTTCTTGTGGCAGGCACCCTCTTAAACAATACCTTTCCGGCCTCCCATATGAGTTTTACGTCGTCGAGGGTCTTGTCTGCAAGTGCAACATCACCTAAGCCGTCTCCGTTTGTATCGCTCCAGCTATGGACTATCAGTTGGTCGTTGACGAAGTCAAAGCTGACGATATTGTCAGAGGTCAGGTTCAATATCTTGTCGTTTACGGTGTCCTCCCGGATGTTACCGATATTGGCCGTGAAGTCTTCATAGAACCAGAAGTTATTGAGATAGCCAAGCCACGAGCGGGTTATTGTACTTGAGGGAGTGGTGATATTGAATAACTTGTTAGGGTAAAACACCGCCTGGAGGATGTTAGCGCCTTCCCGTGACTTTTCACCCAACACGGAGGCCGCTGTTCCCGATGCCGCCTTTGCCGATATGGCCAGAAACGCCGTCCTCAGGGCATTTTGTAACGCTGCGGCATTGCTTGCATCCTGATAGGTGCCGGCACCGTTTGCAGCCGTATTCTGCAACAATATCTTGGGACTGCATTCATCAGTGGCACCGTTGTCCTCGCCGGTAAAGACCGTGTAGGTGGTGATGGTGTCTGCCGCCTTTAATTGAGTTAATTGAGCCGTAGTCAAGGGGGTTGCAATATCCGTAATCTTTCTGTGTTTGGCCAACCACGACATATCGTCGAGGTACTTGCTACCGCCGTAGAACAGGCAACTGTTATCGGAGTCGCTATCGCCATCGGGGCTGTTTGCGGGGTTGACCATGGTGGTTACGGTTGCGTTTTGGTCTGCCGTAGAGACACCATCGGTGACGATGAGGATGTTGTTTTGCCGACAGGTGTAGTTTACGGGGGCCGGAGTGGTGTTGAAGTCAGTGGCATTCAGACGCATACTCGCGTTGCTGGCAAAGTAGCCTATTGCGTTATAAAAGGACTCCGAATAAGGTGTCCACGTGGAGGCCCTTATAGCGTTTATGCTGTCAATGAGCGGTTGTTTGGCCGCATTGAGGGTGGCCTGGTCGTCGCTTGGCTCTATGTAGGAGACGATCTTGCCCCCATCGTAGTTTGTCCCCGTGGGGCAGGTCATGTTTGCGGTCGTTGCACACTCTGAAGCGGAACCGTCCGTATTAAATGTCATAACGCCAAACTTTATCAGGTTATAGAAGTCATGGATAAGCCCTGTTGGTGCGGCTGACTTATCGATCCTGCCCTGATACGTCTTTATCGGGTAACCCAGTTGTGCCATCGCACCAACGTTGAGCAGAAAGGCCGGAAGCGTGCCAGCGCCATTAACGCCCTGGGTCAGGAGTGCATCCCCGGTTGGGTCCACGGTGGGGAATGCCGTTACGCCGTTACAGTAGTTGGCTATCCCCGTTGCAACACAGTTATCACAGGTATGACTCTGATTAGAGGCGCCAATGATACAAGGACCACCGTTATAGCAATCGCCAACGTAAGGCAAACCGGCATTTGGGCTTATGGCACAAACTGACGCCAGGGTGTTGGCCTGTGCATAGGTGGGTGGTGCAATAGGGTTAAGCGTATCATAGTAACGCTCACAGTCGTTCTCCATCCTCGTCTGTTCTCCATTACTGATAGCGGCTGCCGTACATGGGGTACCGCAGAACCAGCACGACTGCATCACGTGATTGAACGTTGGCAATGTCGCGTTGGCACCGGTGGCAGGGGGGTCCGGGATACATAGCTGAGTATAGTGTTTTGCCTGTCCGAGGTTGCCGTACAGCCATTCCCAGATGGCCTGCATACAATCGGTGCTGCCAAAGTTCCCTAAAAACACGTCAATCCTCGTTGTTCCGCCATCCGAGCTTCCAAAGTCCGGATATTTTCCGTTACTTGGGCCACGGATGCCAAATGTCACGGCATTTGTACCCGTGTTGACCTCTTTGAGGTACCTCATGCCGTTCCAGCCCCTTGTCTCGGCGACCAGCTTTTGGTAGCTGCTATCGTACTTGCCTCCGGTAAGCACCAGCTTCTGTACGTCCATCTTGGAAATGGCCAGCCAGTTGAGGAAGTTACCGCTTGCCCTGAAGGTCGTGACATCAGTCCAGCCGGCGTTGAGGGTGAGGCAGAGGTAATTCGTATTGATATACGTGCATGATGCATTGGGCAAGGTGCCTGCGTAGGTCGTGAAATACGAGCAATTGCCATCGTTTGCAAAGGTCGTTCCACCCGTTGCCTCATACAACTGGGTTGAGTTGTAGTAGCCGTAATATGTCGTTGCATCGTTATACGAGTTATCATAGCCCGGATATATCCCCGTTGTAGGGTTCGAGTTAAAGGACGTAGTGCTGTAATACGCCGGGTCATACATGCTGAAGGAGTTGTCGAGCATCAGCAACAGGTTTGGCTTTAGCGTCTGTGGCATAAACGGTGGCGATGCGCAGTAGGTGGTGGTTGAGCTTATCGGCACCGGGGTTGAGGTTGGAGTTGGCGTTGAGGTCGGTGCAGGTGTTGGGCAGACAGGCGTTGGAGTTGGTGACGGAGTAGGGCTTGGAGTCGGTGTTGCTGTCGGCGTCGGTGTTGCTGTTGGAGTCGGTGTTGGTGTTGGACTACCTGTCGGTGTTGCAGTTGGCGTTGGAGTCGGTGTTGCAGCCAATGCAAAATTGGCCGTGGCAGTCTTTGACGCGTTGTTCATGTTAAAGGAACATGAGGTTGACGTCCCTGAACAAGCCCCGGACCAGCTTGAAAAAACATATCCGGCCGCCGGCGTTGCGGTTAGGCTTACATCAGCGTAGTTAGCTAAAGAATAGGAACAAGTGGCCCCACAGTTGATAGATGGTGAGCCTGTTACATCACCGCCTGCTGATGGTGACTTGTTTATAGTCAACGTCTTGTTGGCCTCACTCATGGCAGGAAATACAATGCCGATCATTAATAGTAGCCCTATCCATAGCGTCATGGCGGCTATGGGGCGCCGTCGTCTTCGATATCCCAAATCCTCTAACATCTTAGTATCCTCCTTTATAACATTGCAAGTTATGTCTATAATCTTCTACCATGTCTATATGCTAACATATCTGTGTGAAAAAATCGTGAATGTTGCAGGAATTTTTTCTGACGGGATTCATGTTGCCGATACGTTGACGGTTGAAACTTTTTCAGCGGATTGAAAACAACTACCTGTAAGCCTGCCCTCTTGTCTCAATGGTTTTTATGCGCACAGTTTTAATAATAACGGAGCATAAATGTTTAGAACATTAGGGTTAAGAATAGATGGGGTCAAGGGGACTTCTTTTCGGCTAGGGCGCCTCGCTCCTCCCCTTGCGGGGGAGGTCTGAGGAGGCGGAGGGGGTGAGGCACTCCTGCTGTAAACCGCCCTCCTTCTTTTCTTCTGTTGTTATAGCTACTTATACTCTTCTGCTTATCTTCTTCTGCCGCCCATGCCGCCGGTGCCTGCCCAGTTGGGGATACCGTTATCGTTTCTGAGACTTAACACGGCGTCGCCCTTTTTGATTTCGGCAGCGATTATCGCCGGCTCATTGTTAAACGTTACCTTTGAACCTTTTACCTCAATGTTGTCGCCGACCTGGAGCTTTACTGCCTGTTTTTCGACATACCCTGCCGGTCCGACATGCACCGCCACGCTGCCCTCTTGTGTCTTGAGGCGGAGATGTAACCCGTAGGACATGCCCTTTAACGGAGTAAACTGCTCGACCGCTTCCACAACGCCTGAAACGGTCTCTACCGTCTGAGGGTTATACATCCTCTGATATTGCCCCTGGCCCTGACCCGTACAACCCCAGCCACTGTAGTTACCTCTGCCGCACCTGGGTTGGGCATGTGCACTAACCACTATGGCCGTTGCAGAAAACACCACCAGTACCCAAATTACTGCAAATCGTTTCATCTGAGTCTCCTCCTTAGTAATTTTTATGGATCACGGTTGCCTATGGCCCCGCTTAATTTTAGTGTACCACCTTGTCGGAAAAATGTCCAGCTAAATTTTTATATTTACCTACGTTTCAAGCATCTTCCTGTCATCCGGTCTGGTCGTTGACTCTCTGACCTCGAGTCTGCCGTCTCTCCAGAAGCCCCTTATCACGGTGCCATCGGACCTGGTCATTGTACCATAGCCATCTTTCTTGCCGTCTTTCCATTGCCCGGCATACGATGAGCCATCGGGGAAGGTCAGCGAACCCTCACCATCTTTTTTGCCGTCTCTCCACTGGCCTGTGTACTTTCTGCCATCAGGCATGGTCAACGTCCCATCGCCGTCTTTCTTGCCGTCTTTCCATTGCCCGACGTACTTCTCACCATTGACAAAGGTCAACGTCCCCTGCCCCTCGCGCTTATTATCCACCCACTGCCCCTCGTAGGTTGCATCCGTGTAGGTATAAATGCCCTGACCGTCTTTCTTGCCATCCTTCCACTGCCCCACATACGATGAGCCATCTGGGTAGGTGTAAGTGCCCTGGCCATCCTTCTTGCCATCCTTCCACTGTCCGGCGTATGAGGAGCCGTCATTGTACGTGTACGTGCCCAGGCCATCCCTGTTGTTGTCCTTCCAATCGCCCACGTACTTTTCTCCATTTATGTACGTATAGGTGCCGTAGCCTTCCTTCCTGTCCTCTACCCATTCACCGGCATACGTCTCACCGTTGGGGTATGTGTAGGTACCCTGACCGTCTCTCTTGTCATCCCTCCAGTCGCCGACATATTTTTCACCGTTTACGTAGGTCTGGGTGCCCTGACCCTCTTTTCTGTCGTTTAACCACTCACCGGCATAGGTTTCGCCATCGGGGTAGGTCAACGTACCCTGCCCCTCCTTTTTGCCATCGACCCATTCGCCGGAGTACTTTTCACCATCGGGATAGACCAGCGTACCCTGGCCCTCTTTCTTGTCGTCTCTCCAGTCGCCGACGTACTTCTCACCATCAGGAAAGGTCAGGGTGCCGTTGCCATTGGTCAAGCCATCCACCCACTGACCCACGTACGTGGCACCATCAATAAATGTATATGTACCTTGTCCGTTAGCCAGGCCATCTCTCCACAGACCAACGTACTTGTCCCCGTTAGAATATATATAAGTGCCTTGGCCCTCTTTCTTGCCGTCCTTCCACTCGCCCACATACGTGGAACCATCAACATAGGTATAGGTTCCCTGTCCGCTGAACAACCCATCCCTCAACTCCCCTGCATATGTCTCACCATTGGGGAACGTATAGGCCCCTTGTCCGTAGGCCAGGCCATCCCTGAGATTACCCACATAGGTCGTACCATCGGCATAGGAATGAGTACCATAGCCATTAGCCAAGCCATCCTTCAACTCACCGGCATAAGTCTCCCCATTAGGGAACGTATAAACACCATGTCCACTTGGTTTGTCGTCTCTCCACTCGCCCTCATAGCTCCTGCCATCGGCAAAGTTCACAGAGCCTTGACCACGCTTCTTGCCATCCCTCCACTGGCCCACATACGTAGAACCGTCGTGGTCCGTATGGGTTCCCTGTCCGTTGTACTTACCGTGGCGCCATTGACCTACATACGTATCTGGAATTGCCAGCGCCCCTTGAGTGCCTGAATCCTCCTCAACACCAGTAGCGCTGTCTGTATCGGTGTCCTCTTCCCCGACAACGGAGTCGTTCTCACTTGCGGCATCCTCTTCTTGTTGTGCGGCAGCAGCGGCTTCCTCTTGTGCGGTGGCAATGGCCTCGTCTTCCACAACGATAGAGTCTTCCTCCTGAACGGCGACAGGCTCCTCTTCCTCCTGAACGGCGACAGGCTCCTCGTCCTCCTGTACGGCGACAACGCCCTCGTCTTCCTGCACGGCGACAACGCCCTCGTCTTCCTGGATGACGTCCTCTTGCTGTACGACATAATCAACCTGCGTGCTGGCAATGTCTTCTGCCTGCGTGTTGACATCCGCTTGCTGTGTCTCAGGCTCGTCTTCCAAGATGGCGGCTACCTCATCAAGTACAGTAGTGTGTGCCTCCTCATCCAGGACGACATCATTTGTGCTTATGTCCTCTTCGTATATGGATTCGACCTGTTTCAGTATGTCTGAATCATCTCCATCATAGTCGGCGTCTTCCGGTTGTCCGACAGGGGCCTCGTTCTCTATGGTGGTCAGCTCTTCTATGTCAGGGAGTTCCTCTATGGCGGCAAGCTCCTCCAGCATACTGGTGGCTGCCTCAAGTTTGCTTATACCCGCCTGCAGTATGCTATATCTCTGCTGCTGTGCGTTGTCTTCTTCTTCTGTTTGTTCCGTTTCTGTTTGTTCCGTTTCTGTTTGTTCCGTAGTTTGGGCGGCGGGTTCATCAGCCCTCTGAGTCTTTATAAAATCTATGACCTTCTTGTATGCGTTATTGATCTCTATGGTTTTTTCCTTCACGCCTTTTTGGAATATAGGGTTTTCCTTGAACAGATCAGGATGCCATATACTGAGCATATCTTTAAATGCCTGAGTTACTTCTTCCTCGGTGGCGTCTATACCAACACCAAGGATTTCATAATATTTATAGATGTCGTCTATATTACTAATATCATCCATTGCACACCCTCTACCTTCATGATCAAGATTTAACCAATTATAAGAATTATAATATAAATTAAGTATAACTTAAAGGAAAAAAAATTTCAACTTCCCGTCAGAGGCGGCCTGAGCGTAGGATGGAGATAATCAGCCAGATGCCGAGGAAGAATGCGATCATAAAACCTAGGGTGCCTATGGCCGGGATGTCAAATATCTTGGCTCCCACGCCCGATACGGTCAGGATCGACGAACTCATGATGATCGAGGCTATGACGATGCTAAAAGAGAGACGGTTAGTGGAGCGGTCAAGGTCCCTGATCAGACGGTCAATGCCCACAATGGATATCTTTGTGGTAAACTCGTTGTTTATAAGACGCCTCAGAAGCACCCGCATCTTCTTTGGGGTGTCAATGATCGAGTCGGCGACTTCGGTGAAGTTGCGCTGGAACTTGTCCATGACACGCTTGGGGCCATACTTCTTCCTCAGCAGCGTGGAGGTGTAGGGGGTTGCGTGCGAAATGAAATTGAACTCCGGGTCAAGGTCGCGCACTATGCTGTCTATGATGAGCATACACTTGTCAATCAAGAGCATAGAGGACGGTATCCTGAGCTTGTGCTTAATCGACAGGCGTGTTATTGTGTCGAGGTACTGTGCGAAGTTGATATCGGCCAGGGCGGAGTCGTACAAGGGCAGGAGTAACTCCATGAGGTCGGCCATGAACTCATGCTTGAACCTGTCAAGGTCAATCTCCTCCGTAACCATGCCAAGGGCGATGAACTGGTCAATCATGGAATCAAAGTCCTTGTTGATCAGCGCCAGGAGGATGGCGGCTATGCTCTCCATAACATCCGGGGTGATCCAGCCAACCATGCCAAAGTCCACTATGGCCACCCTGCCATCGGACAGGACAAAGAGATTGCCCGGATGGGGGTCGGCGTGAAAGAAGCCGTCATCGAGGATCATCTTAAAGTAGGCATTGACGAGCTTGACCGATATGTCGTGCCTGTCCAGTCCGGCTGCGTCCATGGCGCCGAGATCGCTCATCCGTATGCCCTCGATCCGCTCCATCACAATCACCCTGTCGGAGATGTACTTGTCGTAGGTGTTGGGTATCTTTATCGCATAGGAGTGCTTGAAGTTAGCCGCAAAACGTGCGATGTTTCTGACCTCTTCAGTGAAGTTCAACTCCTTCCTGATGGTCTTTGCAAACTCCTCCACTATGCCCAGCGGATTAAAGATGTCGGCATCGGGGAGGTACTTTATCATCAGCGTAGACAAGAATTTCATGATACTGATGTCGGTCTCAATGATCTCCTTGATCCCCGGACGTTGCACCTTGACCACCACCCTGGTGCCATCCCTGAGTGTGGCGTTGTGCACCTGCGATACCGATGCAGCGGCTATGGGCTGCTCATCAATGGAGTCAAAGATGTCACCTATTGGCACCTTGAGGTCGGTTTCGATTATCCGGCGCACATCGGTAAAGTCAAAGGGTGGGACCTCGTCCTGGAGTTTTTCAAACTCATCGGCATACTTTTCGGTTATGAGGTCGGGGCGTGAGGAGAGTATCTGCGCCAACTTAATAAACGACGGCCCCAGTTCGGCAAATGCACGTCTCAGACGCTCGGCCACCGTTGTCTCGATAAGTTCGCCCTCGGTCAGGAGCTTGAGACGTTTGCGAAACGGGATCAGTCGGCTGAGATTGAGCATCTCTACGACCTGCCCAAACCCGTGCTTGATAAACACATTTAAAATCTGGCTGATCCGGTTTATGTTCTTGTAGGTGCGGCGGATCCTGAGCAGTTCAGAGAGCATCTATGTCTATACGTCTTTGGTATCTTTTGCGGTAAGGCGTTGTATTATGTCTTCGAGTTCGCCGACCCTCGCTGTGAGGAAGTTCACTTTTTTGGCAAGGGCATCGACGTCTTCTTTAGTTGGCAGGCTCATCCTCTCTAGGGTCTTGTGCACCACGTCAACCAAATTTAAGGATATATCCGTGCCGGTTTGATTGATCTTGTCGGTCCACTCTTTGACCAACTTCACCCCCTGTGCCTCACTGAGCTGCCCCCTTTGCACCAGCTTGTCTACCAGCTCCATTACCATCTCCTGTGCGCCAAGTGCTGCAAACATGGCATTTTTTAACGAATTCAGTATCACTTACGTAGCCTCCTTTTTTATTGCGTCATATATCTTGGTTAAGGCATCATTGACCTTTTCGTTTTGCCTGGTACCACCCTGGGCCATATCCTTCTTGCCCCCGCCCCTGCCATCGGCTGCCGATAAAACGACCTTTAACAACCTGCCGGCGTCAAATCTGGCGGTCAGGTCCTTTGCCACCATGCAGAGGAAGTTCGTTTGATCATCGAGGGTCGAAGCCACCAGTATAATGGCACTGCCCAGTTTTCCTTTAAGGAAATCGGCAAAATCCCGTAGTTCTTTTTGATTAAAGCCGTCCTTTCTGACTACAAGCGTCTTGACTCCGTCGATCTCAACGATCCCGCTGAGGTACGTTGACGTTTCGTTGGCCATTGCCTTGTGTTTTAGTTGATCCAGTTCTTTTTCAAGTTCCCTGGCATGTTGCGACAGGATTACAGCCTTATCCAGGGGATTGTCCGTCTTGAGGGTCTGTGCAATGGCATGTAGCTGTTGGGTGTTTTTTCTTATATGAGTCAATGCCTGTTTTCCTGTCAGCGCCTCGATCCTGCGCACGCCCGATGCAATGCTGGCCTCGGAGACGATGACAAACGGCCCGATTTCGCCACTGGCTGTGCAGTGGGTGCCGCCACAAAGCTCCTTGCTGAAGTCACCCATCTCAACAACGCGTACCATGTCACCGTACTTCTCATCAAAGAGCGCCGTTGCCCCATAGGATATCGCATCCTTGAGGTCCATCAGGTGTGTGTTAATTCCGATGTTGTCCATGACCTTTTCGTTGACCATGTCCTCGATGGCGTCCTTGTCGGCGGCGCTGAGTTGGTAGAAGTGTGTGAAGTCAAACCTCAGGCGCGTTGGAGATACCAGAGAGCCTGCCTGCTTGACGTGTTCCCCCAGGAGGTTTCTCAGGGCGGCGTGGAGCAGGTGAGTGGCGCTGTGGTTTTTCATCGTGGCGAGTCTGTCCTGTTCGTTGAGGCGACAGACAACCCTGTCAGCGAGGCGTATCTGCCCACGCTTAACCACCACCTTGTGGATGATGAGGTTGTTCGGGGTCTTTTTGGTATCCGTTACCTCGATGAGGGCGTCATCTGTTGTGATAATCCCGGTGTCACCGGCCTGTCCGCCGGACTCGCCATAGAAGGGGGTCTTGTCAAGGATGGCCTCGCCCTGCTGTCCTACAAGGAGGGCATCGACGTTTTCGGACTCCCGCAACAGACAACGCACCTCGGCCTCCGATTCCAGAAGCTCATAGCCGAGGAAGCAGGTCTCACCGTTTATCTTTGCAACGCTGTTGTACAGGGACGTCATCAGTGCCGACAGTCCGTGACCCTCCTCGGTCCAGGAGGCCTTCCCGCGGGTCTTTTGTCTTTCCATCTCCTGCGCAAAGCCTGCCTCATCGACGGTCATGCCGTTTTCCCGGGCGATTTCCACACTCAACTCCAGGGGGAATCCGTAGGTGTCGTACAGGCGAAAGACCTCACCACCTGGGAGAACGTCCTGATTTGATGTCCGCAGGGAATTGATCAGGTCGTCTATGATTTCGGAACCCTTTTGGAGGGTTCTGAAGAAGCGTTCTTCTTCGCTCTTGAGGATATCTTGCGAACGGCTACTGTTTATAGTAATTTCTGAGTAGACCTCGCCCATTGCCTCGATTACGGCTGGCACAAGGCTGTAGAGGAATGCCCTGTCCATCCCCAGAACCCTTGTATGTCTGCTGGCGCGGCGGATTATCCGTCTGAGGACATAGCCGCGGCCATCGTTGGCGGGCAGGAGGCCTTCGCTCAACAGAAAGGTCAGGCAACGGATATGGTCTGCCACCACGCGTATGGAGGAGTCATGTCGTTTGTTGTTACCGTAGGGGATGCCAGTGCCAGTGCTGATAGCCCCGATGATTGGGGCAAAGATATCGGTATCAAAGTTGGAGGACTTTTGTTGCATCACCGCCGCTATGCGTTCAAGGCCCATGCCGGTATCGATGCTTGGCCTTGGCAGCGGAGTGAGGGTGCCGTTGGAGTCCTTTTCGTACTGCATAAAAACGAGGTTCCATAGTTCGAGGTATCGGTCGCAGTCACAGCCCACGTTGCAATTGGGTTTGCCACACCCCATATGGGCGCCCTGGTCGATGATGATTTCCGAACATGGACCGCAGGGGCCAGTGTCGCCCATCTGCCAGAAGTTGTCCTTTGCCCCCAGGCGTCTGATCCGCTCCGGTGCGATGGACGTGTGTTGCACCCACAGGTCGGCAGCCTCGTCGTCGTCCTCGTAGACGGAGGCGTAGAGCTTATCTATAGGAAGCTTAAACCACTGCGTGAGGAGTTCCCAGGCATAGACAATGGCATCGCGCTTAAAATAGTCCCCGAAGGAGAAGTTGCCAAGCATCTCAAATAGCGTATGGTGTCTTGCCGTGAAACCGACGTTTTCAATATCGCTCTGTTTTCCCCCTGCCCTCATGCACTTCTGGCAGGAGACGGCCTTTGTGTAGGGGGGCGTGTCTGCGCCGAGAAAATAGTTCTTAAACTGCACCATCCCGGCGTTGGTAAACAGCAATGTTGGGTCGCCCTTTGGCAGCAGGGCGGCGCTCTTTACGAGTTCATGCTCCCTGCTTTGGAAGTATTGCAGAAAACTGTCTCTTATTTCTTTAGATTTCATCTTCTCTTTAGATTTTGGTCATTGCTTGTGATTTCCATTAGTTTGTTATCTACAAACACGAGGTTTGTCGTAATAACCCCTCCCCACTTCTTATAAATCCATTGTACGCGCTCCTTGCCATCGTATGTTGGCGGCAGCACCAATATGTCGGTAGGAGAGCCGATGGCAAATCTGACCTCCTCCGGCGCCATGAAAAAGGCTATCTCACCGTTTCTGATATGTTCCCTGGCCTTAGGGCTGAACCCGCTTATTTCGTCCTCGGTATACCGAATCTCCCTCGTACACGAAAGAAGCAGTATCACCTGGAGCACGAGCAGCAACACCCCTTGACCCCTTCCTTTGCCTGGTTCATGGTATGTATCTATAGCTTCAATCATCTTCGTCTTCCTTATACTGTTTTATTGCCTGTGTAATTGTATTGTTATAAGAACCTTTACCGTGTTTAGTTTAACGTAAATGGGATATTTTTTACAATGGTCCCAATTGCCTCATCTAAAATCTATACGAAACAACACGCTACGGTAAAACGTGCTGATGTTGCATAAAAATTTTATACACCCCATAGAGCCTTAATTTGTTATAATAATGACGCAGTGGTAAAGACATTTAAGATAGAGCCGTCTGTTGCAAGGATAGTTGACAAGTCAACCTTATTGAAGGTCTTTAACTACATAGACTCCGGGGTGGTCAAGACGCCCTGTCTTGTAGTCAATGGCGAGCGGGTTGTCAGAAATCTTGGTCTGCTTGGCAGCAGGGTAAGAAACAGCAGGGTGTTTTATGCCGTTAAGGCCAATCCTGCAGTTGAGGTTTTGAGGCTGATAGATGGCTTAGGCGGTGGATTCGAGATATCCTCTGATGGCGAGTTGCGGGTGTTGGCGCAGTTGGGGGTCAGCCCGGAGCGGATCATATCGTCCAATCCTGTCAAGACCGTGGCGTTTATCAGGCAGGCGGCAGATTACGGCATAAGGCACTATGCCTTTGACTCCGGCACGGAGGTTGACAAGCTGGCACGTTACTGTGGCGGATGCAGCGTGTACGTTCGGCTCTCCATTCCCAATGAGGGTAGCGAGTGGCCGTTGAGCAAGAAGTTTGGGGTCGAAATAGACGATGCCTTGCGGTTGTTGCTGTATGCCAAAAGCCGTGGATTGGAACCATGCGGCATTACCTTTCATGTTGGCTCACAGTGTAACAACATCTACAACTGGAACATAGCCCTCGATAAGGCGCGTCTGTTGTATACACGGGCACAGGAGGCCGGCATGTCCCTGTCGCTGCTCAACATTGGCGGCGGCTATCCGGTGAAGTACACCAGGGACGCACTGGCCATTGACACCATCGAAAGACACATCGACGTCCTTATCAGGGAGCGGTTTGCCGATGATGTGGCGGTTTTTATCGAACCTGGCAGAGTGGTTGTCGGGGATGCGGGCGTTATCGTGGCCAGTGTCACGGGAAAGGCGGACAGGCTTGACGGCAAGTGGCTCTATATTGACGTGGGGGTCTTTAACGGTCTGATGGAGAGCGTTGGCGGGATCAGGTACACGTATGTAGTTGAGACAACGCCCGGTACCGGCACCATAAAAGACTGGATTCTGGCCGGACCAAGCTGTGACAGCTTTGACGTGATCGACAGAAACGTCTCACTGGCTGAACCACAGGTGGGCGACCTTGTGCTCATACTCTCCGCCGGGGCGTATACTACGTCCTATGCCTCGGAATTTAACGGTTGTACCATACCGGATACCGTCATCGTGTAAGTGAGTGTAATATCTTCATATTGGTCTTTCGTATATCCTGTATGTCTTGTAGAGCCTCCCCTCAACCAGCTCAATGATCTTCTTGATCGGTTCGTTGTCCTCCAGTATCCATGAGAACTCAGACAGTTTGTAGCCACCCTCCCATGCCCTGCGGAATATCTCCCTGGTCATCAGTGCATCAACGCCCTTGAATCTGTACTGCGGCTTGACACCAAAGAGCATCAGCCGTACACCCGTGATCTTTCTGGAGTAATATAGCGCCGACAGCAGTGTTATTGGGGTTAGTTTGCCGTGCATCTTTCTGAGGACGAAGTTAAAGTCAGGAAATAGCCCCAGCAATCCAATGACCTCCTCCCCTGCCTGAGCGATAAGCACCAGGTCCGGGACCACTATTTGTTTTAACTTGCCGCTCATAAAATCAAACTCGGCATCGTCAAAGGGGATAAATCCCCAGTTATCTGCCCATGAACTGTTATAGATATCCTTAAAGCGTAACAGTTCGTTTTTATAATCCTTCATGTTGATAGACCTGACGGTGATACCGCGTTTTTGAGCGATGTCGGCAACACGGTTGACCTTCTGAGGGGGACCGTCGGGGGGGACCTCCTTGGCATAGGCGTAGAGGTCCTTGACCTTTAACATCCCGCACCCCTCCATGAGCGTCTTGTAGTAGGGTGGATTGTGGGGCGTCATGAGCATAGGTGGGGTATCAAAGCCGTCGATCAAAAAGCCGCACTCCTCATTTGTTGAGAAGTTCATAGGCCCGCGCATTATCCCAAGACCGCTACCCCTTAGCTCCTCCTGCACAACGTCAAGGAGCCCAGTGGCCACGGCGGTATCATCCACGGATTCATAGAACCCGAAGAAGCCAACACCATCGTTGTGTCTCTCCAGGTGGCGGCGATTCACTATCGACACCACACGACCCGCTATTTCCTTGCCGCTGTAGAGCAGGAAAAACCTGACCTTGCTGAATCTGAAAAACGGGTTCTTTTTTGAAAACTCCACCTGCAAGTCCCGTGTCAACTGCGGAGAGTAATACGGGTCGTCTTTATACAGCCTCAGGGGGAATCTGATAAATTGCAGCATCTCACCCCGGCTCCTGGCCTCTTTTATCGTCAGCATAGCCATGTTATGTCTCCTTATAATATTATGAATCTCGTGCAAATCTCCTGCACGGAGGGCTTTTTTTTGTTATATGTCAGGTAGTTGCTTGATTAACTGTATATCCATAACGTTGGTCTGTGTCGGGCCGGTTACAAACAGGTCTCCGAGTCGGTGGAAGAAGTTGTAGGAGTCGTTGTTGTTGAGGTATTGTAGGGGGTCCAAGCCCATGTTTTTTGCCCTTATGGTGGTATAACCATCGACGAAGGCCCCTGCGGCACTGTCCACACAATCGGTGCCATCGGTGCCGGCTGACAGGAGTGTGACGCCATCAAGCCCCTCGATCTCAATAGCAAATGCCAGTGCCAGTTCCATGTTTCTGCCGCCGGTGCCGTTGCCCCTGACGGTAACCGTGGTCTCACCGCCGCTGATCAGACACAGGGGGCTGGTGGTGGGACGTTGCTGTTGTCTGAGCTGCGAGGCCAGCCACCGGGCAACGGTACGTGCCTCTCCGGTGAGCGAATCGGTCAGTATCCGTGCGTCATTACCCATGATGGTTGCCCTTGTGTGTGCGGCGTTGAGGGCCTTGAGGTTGTTGGCAACGATGATGTTTTCAACGCCCCTGAGTACCGCATCGCCGTCTTTGGGGGTATCGGGATGCAGGCCGCTCTGTCCCTCCAGCAGGTGGTTCACAACGGATGCCGGCAGTTGGTGTGTGAGTTCGTATCTCCTGAACACGTCCAAGGCGTCTGCAAACGTGGTTGTATCTGCGGCAGTTGGGCCGGAGGCTATAACGTCCAGCGGGTCGCCCACACAGTCGGAGATAATCAGCGACACAATCCTGGCAGGATAGGCCATCATCGCAAACTGTCCGCCCTTAACGAGGGAGAGGTGTTTTCTGACTGCGTTAAGCTCCGCTATATTGGCCCCGGCATTTAGGAGCAGCCTGGTAGTCGTTTGCTTGTCCTGGAGGGTTACGCCATCGGGAGGGCAGACAAAGAGCGCCGATCCGCCCCCTGACAGCAAACACAGCAACAGTGTCTGTTTATCCAGTCCGCGTGCAAGACCAAGTAGGTATCGTGTTGCCTCCAGGCCGTGTTTGTCGGGGGTGGGATGGGCTGCTTCAAAGACCCTTATCTTGCCAAGAGGGTGGATGTCAACGTGACCATACTTGGTGATCGCCACACCGCCTGCCAGGATGTCAGCGAGTGTATCTTCAATGGCCCTGGCCATCCCGTATGCCGACTTGCCGATGGCCGCCACGTACAACCTCCTGAAGCCTCCTGCGTAAAACATGCGGCGCAAGTAGTCGGCGTGCCCAACCACCGTCCCATACGGAGATACAGCCTCCACCGCAGCAGCGTACAGCTCCCTCAGCAGATTGACGCTATCCCGTTGCACGTCGGAGACCCTTCCTCATGTTGTACCGCAATATCTCATTGTTTACGTTGCCCGTACCTGCTATTGTAAACTATCCTGAGGGAATAGACCTTTCCTACCGACTACTTACCTAACCACTCGAACAACTTACATGCTATTATGGCGACTCCGATGTCGTATGTCAGTTTTAGTAATTTATCTGCTAATTCTTCTAACTGCACTCTTTTGGTACTATCTTGATTAATGAGCGATGACATCACTTCATCCTCATTTGACAGAGAAGTATATAGAACTTCAGTATCTGTTTGATAGAGTATTTTTAGAATTTCAGCAATTATTAATTCATTTGAGTCCTGATTTCTTAACAGACTTAAGATTTTATCTTTATCCTTTATGTTCTTTGTCTTCACTTTTTCATAGTGAGAGTTGACAAATGATAAAATGGTAGCAACATTAGTGCTAAATGATAATTCTTCTATTTTATTGTCATATTTATGTTTAAGCAATTTAATGATTACAAGATGAGGATATTCTATGTTTTTAACCACTATTCCGTTCAACAGCTCTGTTATCTCTATCTGGTGGGATAGAGTAATTCTATCAGAAACATATTTTTCCAATTCGTATGCTTTTTCAATGTCATTATACCATTTAAATGTCTGATCGTAGAATGATTTTGATTCTCTATAGCGTTTCAATATTTCATTCTTAAGAAAATCTTCATCATAACGTGGCTTTTTAAAATGAGACAAATAGTCTTTTAAGTATACATTATCTTCTTCTATTCCTTGTATAACACGAGAATGTCTATTTTGATATTCTATTGTTCCCATAAGTCGTAATCCATGCTCTATAACAGAGTATTTATCGCAGCACTGTTTGGATAAAAGATCACCTATATATGGTATAAAAGAGTACATGAATAATTCAAGTTTTTTTAAGAATCCACATTTTAGGGCAAAAAGATCACACCATATTTCTTCCACAGTTTGTGTATATTTTATTTCACTATCCTTAGTGATATCTTTAGCTTTATCGTTTTTAGTCATATCTCTTATGAATATATTGTTTTTCAGTAAAAACAAATGTCCTATTTCATGAAAGACACCAAAATATCTATCAACATGAAATACTGCGTTTACAGGAATACTTAATGTATCATAAAAATGAGAATAAACATTATCTCTTCCAATAGAAACAAAACCTACCCAATTCCTAATTCCAATGCCTTCTATAATATCAACACACAGGGTAGTAATTGCCTTTATAAGCATCTGTTTGCCACCTTTAAAAGGCGAAAAATCCTCACCTGCTTCTTGTAATAAATATCCGGCTAGTCTTTGATTGCAAGCTGATTTTATCAGATCGGGCATTTCTTCTAAGTATTTTAAGTTTTGAGTAGCTTCCTCATCAAGAGATTCAGGTTCGATTGCCTTGTCCTTCATCTTTTTGACATACTTAACAAGGTCTTCGACAGAATCATATAACATATCGTTTTGCAAATATTGGTTGAAAGTATAGATAGTGCTGACAATCGTTTCTTGGGTAGGATGACCCAGTTTGGCTATTTCATTTACGTCATTTTGTGAGAGTTCTACAATAACTTTATTTGGAATGATCTTTTTATTATCGTCAGATGATTCGTTTGTAGGATGTGGTATTCTATGCACTTTTTTCAGCCGAATATATGTTCCAAATATTAACTCTTTGCTTTCTTCACGAAACTGTAAAATACTCAATAAAAAATTGTTCCAGGTACTTTCTTTTATGTCTACAATAAAATCATGTACACCAAACGCTACAATGTTATCATTATCGCCTATATATATATCATTAGATAACAGAACCTTATGTAGACGTCTACAGAGTAGCTCTATTTCCATCGGATTACATGAAACATAAAACGATGGGAAAAAACCGTCTTCTTGTTTAATCTTCTCGTTCAGGTTTTCATAAAGCAATGTTTTGATTCGCTCTATATCGAGTGACTTTTTCCCATTATCATTTTTCTGCAAAAAAAGTAGTTTACCATTTACACCTAACATAGAAAATGACTTGATGGTACACATACACGCATGGGTATTAGAAATAAAGGTATCTCTTATGAACGTTGAATAAATGGTATTAAATGTTGCCGCTGGGTAGATAAGAACATATTCGCCCCATCCAAAACTACCGAAACTATACAAATCTTTTTGTTTGTTGATTTTTTGTAGATACTCGGTTTCAGCACCAATACGCCCTTTATTTTTTAAAATAGCCGGATCAAACTTGACTATACTTATAGATATCAGTGGAAATTTGCTACATCGGTAATAAAACTCTTCAGGTTTATACTCATTATAGGAATAACATAAGATTTCAGTACTGTAGGTTATACCTTCTATTGTTCCCGAGTACATCACGTCATGGTCTAAATTCTCCCTCTCAATAATAAAGCATAAATCATACTCACCAAATATTTTATATCCACACCAATTTTTTATACCGATATTCTGATATACGTTTAAAAAATTGGCATATTCATTGTATACGTTTGTTTCATATCCGGTAATTGTTTTTAACAATATAATTCGCAGGGCTGTATTTCCAACTCCCCCACTAACATACGTCTCAATATTTTCCACAATATACCCCCTAAGACAAACAAAAGACATAAAACAACAAAGCGATGTTTCATTGTTTTATGTCTATCTATGCTATCGTTCTACATTCCCCAAGAAAAGCTCGGCATTTTGCACAAACCTATTTAACCCTTCAACAAGCTCGTCCACCGGCATTCCCTTGTCTCTTACCAGACACCCTACTATGCTATCAGGTCTTCTGTTGCCAATGTAGTAATGTTCAATCTCGAGTCTGCGCTCACTAAACTGCTCTGTACTACGAAAATCACCGTCTTTCTCATCGATATCCATCATTGCCTCCCTTCTTTATAGGCAAAATCGCCAGTTTGGATTTTGCGATAGCCCTTCCCATTGTATCAATTTTTAACTTTACACCAACATTACAGTTTAAGTCTAACACAATCTTATCATCAAAATCAAATGTCAAGATATTTTTTCATCAGATGTTTTTATCGTTTATACGGTATGTTCTTAAATTATACACTGAAATGACACGGTGGAGTCACCCCTTTCTTTTCTCTTAATGGTCAGATGAGATTGCCCTGGATAAAATGTTGTCAATGAACTTTGCTTATCGGAAATATGCTATACTAAAGTCACGGGTACACTAAAAGACTAAGGACTGACTTAAAAATGGAACAGACTGATTTACTTGGCGATATACTCAGTTCATCGATAGACATTTCAATAGTGGCGACTGATTTGCAGTTTGTCATAACCTACTGTAACCGGGTGGGGGAGCACCTCTTTGGGTGTAAGGCAGGTGAGCTGATTGGCAAGTCGGTCATAGACATCCATAACAGCCGGGGGGTGGACATGGCGTGGTTTGATGCCGGGATAAAGGCCGTCAGAACCACGGGGAGCTTCATGTATGCCTACAAGCAGGTACGAGGCAAGAACATCCGCTATATCGAGTCGAAGGTATCGGCCCTCCACAATGGCAACGGAAGCCAGGTGGGATACGCCCTGACGTCCAGGGATGTGACGGACAACAGGATCGTGGAACTTGCCCTGCGCCGTCACATAGAGATAGACAGGTTCAAGGCCGAAATATCAACCCGGTTCATAAAAGTTGCAGCCGATGCCCTCTTTGACGAAATCAATGCAACCATTGGCATGATTGGCAGGTTTCTGTCGGTGGACAGGGGGTACGTGTTTATCAGCGAAATGGCTGATGTGGCCGTGGCAACCTACGTGCATGAATGGACTGCCCATGGTGTCAAGCCGTGCCTTGGGCTGGTGAAAAGGATGACACGGCGGCGGTTTCCGTGGCTTATGGGGATGGTCAAAAAGGGGGATTTTTTTGCGTTAAGCTCGATGCCGCAGGTGTCTTCGCAGACCGAGCAACAGGCGCTAATGCTTATGGGCATTAAGTCAACGGTCGTAGTGCCGATGGCCTGTGGCGGCAAGGTGGCAGGATTTTTGTGGTTTGCTACAACCACCGATGAAAGAGCATGGAGCGAAGAAGACATCATGCTCATAAAGATGGCAGGCGACATATTTATCAACGCCATTGTCAGAAACGAAACACAACAACGCCTGCAACAATTGGCACACTTTGACGTGCTGACCAACATCCCCAACCGCATGTTGTTTAACGACCGTCTGACTCAGGCCATGGAGCAGGCCCTACGCAGCGGCAAGAAGCTGGCCGTGTTGTTTTTGGACCTTGACAGGTTTAAGACGATAAACGACACCCTGGGCCACGACGTGGGAGACCTGCTGCTCCAGGAGACGGCAGTCCGCCTGGGACGCTGTATCCGTCGCTCCGACACGGTGGCCCGTATGGGAGGGGATGAGTTTGCGATCATCATCAACAACGTAAGCAACAGCGTAGCCGTTACAAATGTGGCAAAGAAGATAATCCGGGCGCTGTCTGAACCGTTTTATCTCAATGACCATGAGTGCTCTGTCGGAGTCAGCATCGGTATCAGTATCTTCCCAACCGATTCAGATAACACGGCAACCCTGCTTAAGTACGCCGATATAGCAATGTATCAGGTCAAGACCCATGGCAAAAACGATTACCGGTTCTATTGCCCCAGCATGAATGAAAAGGCCATAAGACGTCTTGGCATAGAGAACCTCCTGCGCAAGGCACTTGACAGAGACGGTCTTGACGTGCTGTATCAACCCCACGTTGACATATACTCGGGACAGATTAAGGGCATGGAGGGGATTTTACGGTGGCACACGCCTGAGATGGGTGACATATCCCCATCGGAGTTTATAGCAGTGGCCGAAGAGGCAGCCCTTACAGTACCCCTGGGCAGTTGGATGCTCAGAAAGGTCTGCAGGCAGAACAGACTGTGGATGGCAGAGGGTTTCAATCACATCCGGATGGCCGTCAAGCTCCTGGGCAGTCAGTTCAAACACAGACAGATACTGGAGATTATCACGAAGACCATTAAGGACAGCGCCGTTGAACCTGCCAACCTGGAAATTGAACTGACCGAAGATACACTGATGTGGGACCTCGATGAGTCGATCAAGGTGCTCTGGAGGCTTAAGGATGAAGGGTTTAATATAACCATTGACGACTTTGGAACCGGACACTCCTCCCTGTGTTACCTCAAGCGCTTCCCTATAGATGCCCTTAAAATGGATAAGACGCTGGTACAGAGAATCGTCACTGACGCCGATTATTCAGCCATTGCGCGGGCCATAGTTGCCTTTGCCCATACACTCAACCTCCGGGTCATAGCCGAGGGAGTGGAGACCCTGGACCAACTGGAGTTCCTGCGCACCATCAGGTGTAACGAAGTACAGGGGCCAATATTCAGTCCCCCCGTTCAACCGGATGTTATCACCCAAATGCTTGAAGAAGAGATGCACTTTAGCGTCCGTAACCAAAAAAGACTGTAAATTAAGGATATGGATAAAAGTTTTTATATAAAACTTAGAGTTGAGCATTATGGGGTCAAGGGGACTTCTTTGTGCCCGGGGCGGCTCGCCCCTCCCCTTGCGGGGGGTTCTGAAGGGGGGCGCACCCCTGCCACAAACCGCCCCTTTCTTTCTCTTTGCCCGAATTATGAGCAGGAGCTTATATGACCATAACGTCATATTTTAAGGGACATAGCCAAATCGAGGTAGAACGCCTCCTGAAGGTCGTAACGTATGTGGTTGCAACCTTTGCGTATCTGTCCGTCTGTCGTTATATCGGGTTGGTCTACAGCGCACTTTTCATAGCCCTGATGGCCCTGTCGGTGTACCTGGAGTACGTCAAGGGATACTTTGTCCCCCGGTGGGTGGTCAACGCCTTGTCGGTAACGGTAATAGTGCTCTCCCTGTATCGCGTCTATGCCGAAGACCTGCTCGAACCTACGGTTGAAACCCTTGCCATACTCTTGGCAATCAAGTTCATGGAGGAAAAGAAGTTCAGGGATTACATGCAGATATATATGATCAGCGTGTTTCTGCTTACCGGTTCTGCGCTGTTATCCATAGACTTTATCTTTCTGGTGTTTTTCATACTGATCTTTTTCCTTGTCTCAATCTCCGTAGTGCTCCTGACCTATCACACGGAGTCTCCGTCTCTGCGGTTGGACAGGGATGCCCTGTATAAGATAATAAGCCGTTCGATGTTGATTCCGCTGATGTCGGTACCGCTTACGGCGTTGATATTTATGGTGCTGCCCAGGACGAACTTTCATTTTCTCGGTTTTTTGGGCCGGGCATCCGTGGGGCGGGCAGGTTTTGCAGACAACGTCCTCCTGGGTGACGTATCAAACATACAGTTGGACTCAAGCATCATATTCAGGGCACAGATGGAACCCCTCGGCAGGGAACACCTCTACTGGCGCGGTATCGTCTTTGACCACTTTGACGGAACCTCCTGGGAGGCTACGGAGCAGGAGCCTGTCTGGGCGCTAAACAACATGCCCATCAAGGGCAGAATGGTCAGACAGACTATATACCTCGAACCCTACGGCAACAAGTACATGTTCACCCTCGATAAACCAATCATTGTCTACCATCGCCACAGAACCCTCTACCAGAACTTTGTCGTAATGGCCCCCGATGACATAAAGTCAAAGGTGCGCTACGATGTTGTATCCATCCTACCGGTGCGCGACTATGGCGTAAAAGACGACGAAACAAGATTCCTGCAACTACCTGATGATTTATCGCCCGATATACTAGCGTTGACAAAGACGCTCACCGCCGGGATGAACAAAAAAGAGGCAATGGCCTCACTTGTGGGGTATCTGCGCGATGGTCAGTACAAGTATTCGACAGAGAAACTGCCACAGAGTTCCACCCCCCTGGTGGACTTTCTATTTAAGCACAAGTATGGCAACTGTGAGTACTTTGCCTCCGCCCTTGCCGTGATGCTTCGTGCATCGGGTATCTCTGCCAACGTCGTCGGCGGATACAAGGGCGGTCTTTACAATGCCGTTGGAGGGTACTACATAGTGCTCCAGAAAAACGCCCACGTCTGGGTCGAGGCCTACCTCAAGGACACCGGCTGGGTCAGGCTTGACGCCACTGCCGCAAACTCCGTGGACATGGCTGCCGATGACAAAAAAATGTTCATGAAGCTCAGGCTCCTCTTTGACTCTATCAACTACCTGTGGAACTCCATGGTCATCAACTATAACCTTGATAAGCAGTTATCCCTGTTTCAGAAGATATACCACAGCACACGCCTGAAGGGGCTGAATCTTTCGTTTCACAGGCTCAAGCCGGCCGTTATCGCCATTGGCAGTGTTGCCACGCTGCTCGTTTTGTTTAAGCTGTACCGCCTGCTGCGAAATCGCAGGTCTGTGGAAGTCAGGTTGATCAAGTCTTTCACCGGCACACTCAAGGGCTATGGATATGAGCGCCTGCCATCTCAGGGACTTGAGGAGTTCGTACAGACCATCCGGGAAGAGGAACTGAGAACACCGGCAACAGTCTTCGTCCTCGAATTTGAGCGCCTCTATTACAAGGACAAGACATTCACAAAAGAACACGTCAGAGACCTCAAGACACAACTGGCTATGCTTAAAAATTATAGGGCATAAATTTTAACAGCGAGTTTCGATTGCGTGCAATACAAGAAAATAGAAGAAAAGAAGGAGGGCGGCTCCGTTATTTATCCAGGCCGGCTACTTTCTTGCCAGAAGCTCGAACTGTTCTTTTAATACATACTCATCAAAGGGGTCATCCAGGGGGATACCCTGATACCTCCAATCTCTGATACATTGGTCTGCCTTGAGGTTTTCGCGGAGTATCTTTTGGGCAAATTCGTTGAAGTAATTATACCTTATTTCGAAGTTTTCATATATAAACCACTTGACACCACCGGGGGGAAATATCTTGTTGACTTCACTGATGGCATCGTCAAACATGATATGCAGCCTGTCCTTTTGAAAGTGTGCGGCGCCGGGGTAGAGCAACAACAGCTTGTCTCTGTGCTGATGTATGAGATTGAAAAACAGGTTCCTCTCCACAATGTCGGTAAGCGCAGAGCCAACCCTGTGGAGGTCGTTCACCAATAGCTGTATCACATCTGCCCGTTGACACAGGTTGTTTGCCCGTGCCACCTCAAGGGATTTAAGACCGTTGCCCAGGACGTAGAAAGATACCCTGTTGCTGAGTTCGCCGTCGATTGTGACGACCTTGATATCAATGTCGCTGTCCTGCACGTTTAAGGCAAAGGGGGGTTGCGTCTCCGTCAGGGGGCTGACCGCCTCATCAGTCAGCCTCATCAGACGTCTCAGGAAATTGACCTGAGTATCGTAGTCGTCTCCAACAAAGACAACGGTCTTGCGCTCTTTGCCGGATATCCCGGAGAGGCACTTGAGATAATAGAAATGAAACAGCCCCTCAAATAAACGATTCCCAAGCTGTATGAACAGGCTTCTGTGAGCCGCCTTTTTCCTCTCAGCAGAAGGTTTCCTGGCATATATGATGTTGCTGCCAATGCTGAGGCGCTGTTTGCTTTCATTATGCAGACAGGATATATCCTCAAGGAGTTTGTCGATATCCATGCTGATGGCTTCCAGGCCTCTGCACTGCGTCTCCGCATACGTAGGAGCTCTCTCTATCTTGCTGATATCATCCTCTATGGCGGATATCTTGCTTTGCAGGGGGGTAATAAAGGTGTAGAATATCATGCTGTCCCACCACTGAAGATGCTTTAGCAGCGGTTCAAAGAATAGCTTTAACGACACCAGGAGGTCATCAATGTACCGGGTCTTGTCTATATATTCGCCATCCCCTTCCTTGTGCTCCCTCCAGAAGGACAGCCTTGTCGGACTCTTTGTACCACCGATTGCCTCAGCTATGCGTTTTTTTTGCACGTTAGGGAGAAAAAAACTGCTCTTGTTGAGGTTTTGAATATCCGTCCGCCTTATTTCCAGGCCAAGGTCTGTGAAGTGTTGCCTGTATATGTCCCTGGCATTGTCGAGGGCGTTGAGAAAGTCAGTCTTTATCTTCTTGATCTCCTCACCAATGGCATATGCCCTGGCTATAAACCCCTTGTCGTGCATAGGGTTGTAGTCGTACCGATAGGTGAACAGCCTTGAAAGTTCGGAACTGTATTTGTTATACAATGCCGTATAGGACAGCTTGTCCGTCCAATGTGACACTACCGTGTTCTTGTCACTGACTATTATGCCATGATAGTCTTTAAGTACCTTCAGATATCTGGTTCTTTCTTCTGCATATCCCTCTTTTTCGCTCTCTTGTTTTATTGTGCTTTTTATGAGATTATTTAGCGTCTTTGTCTCATCTATGGTCTTTCGTAAGTTTCTTAGTGTAAATTCAGACTGTAGCTCTTTCGTTACACTTTTAACAACGTAGACGAGGTCCTCCATCCCTGAATCCTGCCATTGGGTTAGCTCTCCGGTTCTGAGATAGTTAAAGGCGGTGGTTGTCTCAACCTGCACGATGGGAGCGTCCTTTAGCTTTGAATAGGGATTGATAGCCCTTTCAAAGTCATTCTTATAGTTGTCAAGCAGCTTAACGACAGGTTCCGAGGCGCCATCGCCATAGGTCTGCTCAACAACTGCCCCCTTGCACGTCTGTACGAAGATAATTCGCTGTTCCGCATCCATTATCTGATTCAGTATCCTCCTGTCCGTCTCCTTCATAGGGCTTCTTATGGACGACAGGTAGATGATGAGGTCCGCCTGGGGAAGGAACTCACGCAGGGTCAGGTCCTCGTGTTCCTTTAACCCGTAGGCATCCAGTCCGGGGGTATCCGCTATTTCGATGCCTTTATCCAGGAGCAACGTCGGCAGGCCAATCCTCAGATATTTTACGTTGTATCTGTTTTGAGGGTTTTCGTCCTCGGAGGTATATTGCCATATGGAATCTTCAAGGGCGTTTTGACCGCGCTTTTTGATCGGGGGAGCGTTTTCAAAGTGTATCTCTAATTGCGGCTCGTCAGACTTTGAACAGAACACGATCATGTTGGTTGTGGCCTTGCTCTGCTCCTTCAGTACCTTCACCCCTGTACCAAGCAGGACGTTTAACAGGGAAGACTTTCCGGAGCTGGTGATACCAACCAGGCCACACTTTATGATGTTCTTTGAGAATGCCTCTATGTTGTTTTCGAGATTTGCTATCCTCCTGTTTAACTGTGCTATGCCAAGGCCACTTATCCGATACAGGATAGTCGTAATGTTAGCCAAAAACTCATTTGTTTTTAGCCTGTCGCTATCGATCACCCTGTGACCTTCCTTTTCTCCATATCTGGGCAATTGTCTTGATGTCTACATACTTCTCTATGTTTTCGGTTATATACTTTCTTATATCGTTGGTATAGTCCATGATAAGTGACCTGGTTGTTTTTTCCATATGTGCCAGCCTGTCATCCATCCTGGCTGTAAGGGTCTCTGTCAATTCGCCCTTGAGAATTACAACAAACATGCTGAGTAAGTCTATTGGCTCGCTACTGGTACCTGGCTGGAGGTTGCCCCTGTCTCCAATGTATGTCTTCGCCTCATGCCAAATACTCATTATCAGCGACCTGATGGTTTTTTCCATCCGCGTTAGCCTGTCATCCATACTGACTGTGAGTGTCTCTGTTAATTCGCTTTTGAGAACCCCCAGAAACCTCCTCAGCAGGTCCATCTGCTCATTGTCAATCTTTGAGCCGGATTCAGTCTTGGTTTCAATGTATGTTTTTACCTCAGACAAGGTATTAACCACCTGAGTCATGGTCTTTTCCAGTGCGGTGTGTGTCTTGTCAATTTTTCGCAAGGTCTCCCCTATGGAGGATATCTCCGCCCTGATGTGTTTTATTTCCTCCGCATCAATCTGTGGTTCCCTGTGCTGTTGTTGAGTTCTCAGATGGCTTTCTATGCTGTCATATATGTATTTCTTCAGTTCATCGTCAGAGTTTCGCAGCAGGGTTGAGACCTCATTGCGCAACAACTCCCTTATCAGATCGCTTGCCTGACCCCCTATGCCGCTGACTATCTCATCGGAGAGCTTGCTTATAATCGTCTTGCTTACTATGTCTATGTATAATTCGTCTTTCATCTGCACGATTATCCCAAAAAGCTTTTAATTCCACAATTTTGGCACATTTGCCCGCTTTTTGTCAATGGTCGGTAGCACCACGGGTGCATATACTAAAATGACACGGGTTTTTTCAGGTATGATAATTGAGTGTGAAATAATGGGGTCAAGGGGACAAGTCCCCTTGACAACCCCGCTTGTCTGTGCTGTCCCATGTGAAGAAAACATCACTATTATGTTACATTACAATGGTGGATGAGTTCAGACTTGTCAGCGAGCTTCTGCCAACGGGAGATCAGCCCCGTGCCATAGACGAACTTGCCCGCGGGGTCGAGGGCGGTTGTGCGGCACAGGTGCTGTTGGGAGTCACGGGATCGGGCAAGACCTTTACCGTGGCCAACGTCATCAACAGAGTCAACAAGCCTGCGCTCGTCATCGTACACAACAAGACCCTTGCCGCCCAACTGTATGGCGAATTCAGAGAGCTGTTCCCCGACAACGCCGTGGAGTACTTCGTCAGCTTCTACGACTACTACCAGCCGGAGGCATACATCCCCACCACCGATACATACATAGCAAAGGACTCGATGATCAACGAGGACATCGACAGACTCCGGCACTCAGCCACAATGGCCATACTCGAACGACGCGACACCATCGTCGTAGCCTCCGTCTCCTGCATCTACGGCATCGGTTCACCCCAGGACTACCTCGGCATGCACATGGTTATCAACGAAAACGACCGCATCACAAGAAACGGCCTCGTCGAAAAGCTCACCGAAATACAGTACAACCGCACGGAATCCGACTTCAAACGAGGTACGTTGCGCGTGCGCGGGGACATCATAGAGGTCTTTCCGTCCTTTTCGCGCGACATGGCCATACGCATCGAACTCTTCGGCGACGACGTCGAGGGCATATACGAGTTCGACCCACTGAGCGGACAACGCCTGCGACGCCTCCGATCGGTTGCCATCTACCCAAACACCCACTGGATCACCCCGCGGCACAGGATCGAGGCCGCCCTTGAGGAGATCAAAAGCGAAATGCTCACCAGCGTTGAACACTTCCTCAGGGCGGGCAAGGTCATTGAGGCCCGACGTATAGAGCAACGCACCATGTTTGATATGGAGATGCTCAGGGAGTTTGGCTTCTGCAACGGCATAGAGAACTACTCACGCCACCTCAGCGGCAGGGCACCCGGACAACCGCCCTTCAGCCTTATAGACTACTTTGGCGGCGATTTTCTGACCATCATAGACGAGTCTCACGTTACGGTGCCACAGGTGCGGGGCATGTACGAAGGCGACAGGTCTCGCAAACAGACCCTCATCGACTACGGCTTCCGGCTTCCCTCGGCCCTGGACAACCGCCCGCTGACGTATGCCGAGTTCGATGAGCGCATCAAGAAGGTCATATACGTCTCCGCCACCCCGGCAGAGTATGAGGTCAAAAAGTCAAAGGGGCGCATCGTTGAACAGATCATAAGGCCAACGGGCCTGCTTGACCCCGAGATGTTTGTCCGTCCGGTGGCGGGGCAGGTCGATGACCTCGCCGCAGAGATCAGAGAGACCACGCAACAGTCCCAACGCATCCTGGTGACAACCCTTACCAAAAAGATGGCCGAAGGACTGGCTGATTACTACAACGAACTCGGCCTCAAGACCCGCTACCTGCACTCCGACATAGACACCCTGGACAGGGTCAAGATATTGCACGAGTTGCGTCTTGGGGTCTTTGACGTTCTCATCGGGGTCAATCTCCTGCGCGAGGGGCTGGACCTCCCGGAGGTATCACTGGTGGCCATCCTGGATGCCGATAAGGAGGGCTTTCTCAGAAGCGAACGCTCACTCATCCAAACGGCAGGACGCGCCGCACGAAACGTCAACGGCAGGGTCATCCTATACGCCGACAAAATCACCGGCTCCATGAGGCGTGCCATAGATGAAACCACCCGCCGACGCCTCCTGCAGTTGAACTACAACCAGTGTATGGGCATTACCCCAACCACCGTCAAAAACAACATCAAAGACATCCTGGCCTCCATCTACGAGGCCGATTACTGGACAGTCCCCGCTACCACTGATGCACCGGAGGCCATGCCCCTGGATGAACAGGCCATCCTTGCACTCCAGCAAGAGATGAGGGAGGCCGCCAAAAATCTCGACTTCGAAAGGGCCGCCCTCCTGCGCGACAGGATCAAAGGGGCCAGAGAACTAGCCCTGCGCATTGGATTATCCTGAGTCCTTGTAAGGGGGCTTAAGGGGGCTAACTACTTCTCAAAGCATATCTCTACAAAGAACGAGCCGGCCACCGTCTCAAATGGCACTATGACAATAGGCCCCTTGGTCTTGTGTGAGACCATGTGACCCTTGCCCACAATGACTGACGGGATGGCCAGGTCAAACTTGTATCCCTGCTCAGAAAGCAACTTTTTGGCCCCGCCCGTTACCATATTGGTAATTTCGCCTACGGTGTCAGCCACGTCATTGTTGATCGTGGTGAAGGTTTCTCCGAGCATCTGAGAGGCAATATGCAGTATCGCAGCTTCCGTAAACGTTATAGCCAGAGACCCCTTGGTCTGCTGCCCTGCAAGACCTATCAACCCAGTGACATCACCCTTGGCCGACGCCTCCTGCTTCAAAAACGGTCTGCCTGGTTTGGCCTGGGTATTGGCCATCGTCGAAAGCACCTTGACAATACTCTCCAGAAAAGGATTCACAAATTCTACTTTCATCTGTCTTACCTCATTTTTATTTTTTATGCCTTAATATTATCACAACCAACACACTTTTTTGTAAAAATAAACCCCTGATAAGAAAGATAGTTTTTTACCAACAAATGGCAAGTTTGCTTTTCAAAACTGGTTGGTCTAATCTAACTGGCCGTCAAAGTCGCTATCTCGTAGGCCTCCTGTAGCTCCACAGAGTCTGCACACTTAGGTACCATATGCAGGGAAACAGCGTTCTTTATAAAATGTATCCACTTGTCTGTTATGCTCTCCAACTCATCCTCAGTCCTGGTAAACTTGGGCAACTCGATAAAGTTGAACTCCAAATCCTTCAACTCCTGCCTATATGTTGATAGGTCCAGCACAGAATTCAAAAAGGATATGAGTATCTCCTTCTTGTTTTCATTGCCAAATATCTTCTTAAACGCTATATCGTTTCGTACGTCTACAAACTGCATCCTCTATTTTATCCGAAAATCCTGAGGTAAAGCAACAGGCAGGCAGCGTTGACCATGAAGAGCGGATTGGGCAAGATCACACCCGTAGAATCAACGCCCCCAATCACAACTGCCCCCCATCAGGGAAACTGTCAAACGAAACCATGAAAAAAATTTCTCACTACCATTTTCCTGCTATTGTTTATGGAGCCATAGAAATTGTACAATAGGACTGTTGAGTTAATGTTTGATACTAAGGAGATGCAATATTATGAAGCTTCAACGGATAACGATAATGTTATGTTTAATAGCCGTCACACTGTCATTTACATCCTGTCAGGGTGGTCAACCGGCCAGTAGTACCCCTGGTGTGGCTGGTAGTAAGAAGACGGTTGAGGGTAACAAGGCACCACAGGGTGCAAGTGTCCAGATTGATGGCATTGCCTACAGCGCTTCAATGGCGGGCGAAGGGCACGGTGTAAACAAGGCATTTGACAAGAGCACCGCTCCAAATGACTTCTGGGAGGCCATCGGTTGTCCACAGTGGATAAAAATCGCATATCCGCAACCCACAGAAGTAAAAGGATACGAGTTGCAAACCGGAGAGATGCCGGCAAGAATGCCCAGAGAGTGGCAGTTGCAGGCATCAGACGATGACACCAACTGGGTAGACCTCGACACTCAGGCAGACCAGAAGGACTGGAAGGTAAATGAAAAACGACCCTACTATATCACAAAACCGACAAACCACAAATTCTATCGCTTCAGCTTCAATAAAGGCAACGACCCCGAACCGATGGTGCTCAGAATATATGAAATCTCGCTGCTATAATGAAAATGGAAGATATATTTAAACAACCAACCCTCATAGCATATAACCGGAGGTCGGACAAACCGGCACTGAGCATAATCCTGATCGATTGGTCGTGTCGTCAGAGCATCCATTCCCTGCACTACCTCAATGACCAGTCCGTCAGCAGGGATCGGTATGAAATCATCTGGATCGAGTACTATGACGGTGCTCTGCCTGATATAGAGATGGCCATGAAAAAAACCAAGCAGACCGGTAAACCCCCCGTTGTTGACAAGTGGCTGACGCTCAACATGCCCGATGACATGGTGTACCACAGACACCTGATGTACAACGCAGGTATCGTGGCAAGCAGTGGCGATATTGTTGCCTTCTGTGAGTCGGATATCATCTGCGGGACAGACTTTGTAAAGGGCATACTTGATGCCTTCAGCAAGGATGGCGATATTGTGCTGCACCTGGATAAGGTATGCAGTACGGACAGACGATTTTACCCGTTTAACTATCCAACCGTCGATGACATAAAAAACACCGGTGTCAACTGGGAAAACGGCACCACCACGGGCCTGAACGACAAGGACGACTCCCTGCATACCCTGCACTACGACGCATGTATGTGTGCCGCTCGCCAGGGACTGATCAACATCGGTGGGGCCGACCAGCACGTTGATTACCTTGGGTACGTCAGCGGGGCATACGAAATGACCTTCAGGCTCCTCAACGCCGGTAAGAAGGAGGTCTGGCTCCAGGATGAGTTTCTGTACCACACCTGGCACCCCGGCCATCAGGGCTATGGCGACTACGCCGGTGTACACGATGGCAAGGGCATCTCCCTGAGGGCGCTGCATAATCTGCAAACAGGCAAAATTGAACCGTTTGTTGAAAACGAGGCCATCAGGGCGCTGCGTATAGACAGCAACATGACCTTTGATGCGCTAAAGGACAAGCTCATAACCCCTGAGCACATTAAAGACTGGCGCTATTGCAGTCTGTTCCCTCCCTCCTCTCTACCCTCGCAGGCAGAGGGAGACTCAAAAGGGGCGGGAATGATATATAAATCATTTGCACGGGACGATGACGATACGGATGATACCAAAAGGGCAAGCCTGTCCTCTGAAAACGTCCGGGTGTGGAAAGACCCCGTAGAGATATGTCTCTATGAGGAGTTTCATATCATAAAGTTCTACGATATGTTTTACGCAATGCCGATTGTCCTGGGCAGGGTTGACTTCAAGGAAGACGAACACAACTACTTCCCCGGCATCCTGAAGGACAAGAACCTTGACAAACTGAAAAAACTCATCGACGCCAAAGGTAAACAGCTCATAGAAGAGGTAAAGCTCATCAATCACCCCACGCTTTTGATGGCATACTACGGACATAATATCGTCACGTACCTCAACCGCTTCTATGCCATCCCGCACGGGGCCGGCAAGATCGACTTCACCAGGGGAGAGCATAAGTATCACCCCTCAGTCAAAACGGCAGATACCGAGGAAGAGATAAAGGCCATGGTCGATGACTCAACCTTGCGGGTGATATCGACGTACAAGGACCACCAGATAATCAGATATGGAAGGTGTTTCTATGGTCTGCCTAAAGCGGTAGGGTACGTTGATCTCTTTGATGCCGCTCAGAGGAACAGGATACAGGTGCTCAAGGCAAAGACCCAGAGCGGTCTGGAACGCCTCATAGATGACCTCGGGGACTGTTTTGCCCAATCCCCCGAAGCCGAAACGGAAGATCACCTTCCCGGAGATGCTGATTGTGCGCAAAAGCAACACGACGATAACAACGCGGCCACTGCCGGCAAGGGCATGCATCAGGAGAACATAGTAAACGAGCGTCTGACTGAGGTGGAGTACGGCGGCTGGATACCCATATTCAGGAGGTTTGGCGATTGCGGCAATCACCCGCAGTTTCGACACCTGGAGTCCTCCCCGGATGGCTACAAGTTTGTGTACTCCAGGCACCAGAGAAACGAAAAACTCCCCGGCGCCCTGGACCTGTTGCTGATCCGTCTGATCAAGGTCTGGCGGGCGTTATTGATGATAATCCCGGTACTGAAGCTGTTCTTTGCCTCCTTGATACGCGGGGCAAGGCTCAGGCACATATTTGAGTTTATCTCAAACCGTGGTGTACGTTCTCAACTGATGGTGCCGCACAACTCAAAACTCGTTTTTCTGCCCAGTGTGCCCTTTACATACGGACAAACCCCCTGGGTCATGGAGGTCGAGGACACCACGTCGATGTTCTTTCCCTCACTGCACAACGGCAGGACGGCAGAGCTTGACATCACCACGTCCCCGTATTACCCCATTCTCAAAGCAATGCTGGAGTTGGGCAGTTGCCGGGGGATAATTACACACGTGAAGTCTACCGCCGAGAGCATCCCGGTGATCTTTAAAAACCCGCACCTGGCAAAGAAAATGACCTATATCCCCCTGGGGGTCAAGATACCGCAGAAGTTATTTATCCGTAAAAGCTCCAACTGTGTAAATCTGCTCTTTACGACCTCGTGGCACCAGAACCCTGAGAGTTTCTTCCTCAGGGGAGGGCATGACCTGCTGGAGGCCTACAGCGTTCTGCACCGGCACTATCCCAACGTGCACCTGATACTCAGAACCAGCCTCCTGTCAAACATGGACAAGCGCTACGTGGACATCATCAACGGCTGCAACGTGCGTCTCATTGACAGCTACCTCTCAAACAGGGAGATGCAGATACTCCTTGACCAGGGTGATATATATGTGTTGCCCTCGGCACGGATACACGTGGTATCCATACTGCAGGCGATGGCCAATGCAATGACCGTGGTCGTCTCCGATGGCTGGGGCATAGAGGAGTACGTCGTCAACGGTTACAACGGCATTGTCCTAAAGGGACGCTACGGAAAGGTCTCCTGGATAGACCCGCAATCGGGGATGCTAAAAGAGGATTACTCACACATGTTTAAGCCGGACCCCGTGATAGTAAACGGCCTGATCGGAAGTCTCTCCGCTCTGATTGAAAACAAGCAGTTGCGTGACAGGCTCGGCAGCAACGCACGGAAAGACGTGAAAGACAAGTACAACATAGCAAATTGGAACAAAGGCCTGAAACAAGCCTTTGACATGGCCCTGGGCAAGCAGGAATAAGAAATACAAGTATCCTCTATATTTTAGATGAGGCAATTCGCCCCCTTGCTTTTACCAAATGAATTGTTTATAATAGTGCATTGATGTTACAACACGACTTGCAACGGGACAACGGAGTGAGAATCTCCCGCTGCCCCGCAGCCGTGATTGGGAACGAAAACCCACGCATTGGCAAGAGCTTATTGAGCTAAACCAACGTGAGAGCCACTGACAAGAGGGTCGTTCGGTTATGGCACGGTTCGTATCGGACTGTATCAGAGACCGTGTCTCCTGGTCGGGAAGGCGGGTGAGTAGGTGTACGGTAGTGTGATGCGTAAGAGCGTACCGTTGATGCCCTAAGCCGGAAGACCTGTTGCAGAGAAAGTTTGCCACGCGGGTGGATACGTGAAAGAAAGAAAGTTTAAAAAAAGAGGCCTGAAAGAGGCCCCCGCTATTGTCATAGCCGCCTTTGGAACCAATACCAACGGTAGGGTGGTCTATGACCTGCTGGATAATATCCTGAAGGAGCGCTTCGATGGCCTCAAAATACTCTGGGCATACACCTCCGAAATCATCAGGGAAAAAACCGGCTATCCGGGCATCCTGCAAGCCCTTGCCAAGATTGAAGAAGAAGGCTACAGGAGGGCCGTCATACAACCGCTACAGATATTCCCCGGCACCGAGTACCAGGAACTCATGGAGACGTGCCTGGACTTCCCGGGCATCCGGGTGGTGGCCGGAGAGAGCCTGCTACACAGGTGGCACTTCGTAAACGAGGTCTTTGACGCCATAGCGTTGGATTTCCTCCCCAAAGAGGACGGCATAAACCTCGTGGTGGCACACGGCACTCCATTGTGCGCAGACCCCGCAAACATTCTCTACATCGCCCTGGAGTCATACCTCCAAAACCGATACGACAACGTGTTCCTGGCCACCGTAGATGGCATCCCCCAACGTCAAGGCTCTCTCAACAAACTCATCGCTCACATAGAACACACCAGGGCACCCAAAAAGGTTCGCATCATCCCCTTCATGTACGTAGCCGGAATCCACGTGGAAAATGACCTCATGGGCAAAGAAGACAGCTTTAAAGCCGACCTCCAACAAAACGGCATCACAGTGGATTGCCCCACCATCGAGTACATGGATGCCAAGTTTACAAAGGCCCTGGGCTTCTATAAAGACGTCCGAAGATGTTTTGTCAACCGCATCGAGAGATCGCTGGAAATATTAAGGTATTACTAATAATGAATAGGACGGCAAATGATGGGGTCAAGGGGGCTGGCCCCCAGATTCTTATCTTCTTTTTCCTGTGCTTCATGTTCGTACCTACGCCGGCATTTGCCATGCACATAATGGAAGGGTTTCTGCCGTTTTGGTGGTGTGTGTTTTGGTATGGGGTGTCTGTGCCGTTTTTTGTGCTAGGACTGAGGTCAATAAAGAAAACCATAGCCGACAAGGCCAACCTCAAGATGCTCCTTGGACTGTGCGGGGCATTTATGTTTGTCCTCTCTGCCCTAAAGCTCCCCTCCGTCACGGGCAGTTGTTCGCACCCCACGGGCGTGGGACTGGGCGCCATGCTCTTTGGCCCCACCGCCATGACGGTTATGGGCAGCATCGTGCTGGTGTTTCAGGCACTGCTGCTTGCACACGGGGGCATCTCCACGCTGGGGGCAAACGTCCTCTCAATGGCAATAGTCGGTCCGATGGTCGCCTGGCTGACGTACAGGGCATCAAACCGCCTGCGACTGCCACAGTGGACGGGGGTCTTTCTTGCCGCCACGTTGGGAGACCTGTGCACATATGTTGTCACCGCAATGGAGATGGCCTTAGCCTTTCCGGCCAAGGATGGCGGGTTTATGGCATCGGCGGTAAAGTTCCTCGCCATCTTTGCCGTCACGCAGATACCCCTGGCCGTGTGTGAGGGACTACTGACGCTAATCGTCTTTAACGCACTGTCCACATACAGCACCGATGACCTCAGGGCGCTGCCGTTTTTCTCAAACAAGGAGGCGTAGATGAAAAAAAACATCCTGCCGGGAAATATCGCACTGCTGCTGTTGTGCATCGCCATTACGGTCATCCCGCTGTTTATCCACACAACGGCGGAGTTCAAAGGCACTGACGACCTGGCCACGGAAGCGATAGGGGATATCAGGGCCGATTATATGCCGTGGATTCATCCGCTGTGGAGTCCGCCGGAGAAGGTCGAGGCCATGATATTTGCCCTGCAGGCAGCCGTCGGAATGATATTCATAGTTTTCTACTTTGCCTATAAACGCACAATGAGGCTTAAGTCCGCCAAGAATGCGTCTCGGAAGCCATGATTGACATCTACGCCTACAACAATGCCCTCAGGGACGTGCATCCGGCGGAGAAGCTCTCCTTTGCGCTCCTGACCGTGCTTGTATGTCTGCTGACCCACTCGGCGCTAGTGCTGCTTCTGGTGGTGACCATCATGACCGCCGCAACGGTGTACAAGGCAGGGATACCGCTTGGGTTCTACGCCAAGGCGCTCTGTCTGCCGCTGTCATTCGTCTTGCTTGGGGGGATTGGGGTAGCGGTGGGCGTTGTAGTCCCCGGGGATGAGTCAGCCGTTGGGGTAACTCTACTTGGCAAGACCATCGGCATCACGATAGCCACGGCGAAGGAGGCCGCCCTGCTGGTGCTGAAGACCGTTGCATCGATGTCGGCCCTCTTTTTTTTTCCCTGACCACACCCATCGTTGACGCAATGGCAGTATTGAAGATGATGCGTGTTCCCGCAATAGTTGTTGAACTTGCAGGGCTTACGTATCGCTTTATATACGTGCTGCTGGAGACAGTCAGGAGGGTCTACGTTGCCCAGGACTCCCGCCTTGGGTACGTAGAAGCGAAGACGTCGTACCGGTCGTTAGGGCTGCTGCTGTCAAGCCTGATTGTAAGGACGTTGAGATATGCCAGGGAACTTGAGATCAGCCTGGAGTCGAGGGGGTATACAGGGGATTTAAATGTGTTACAGCGAAATTATAAAGTGTCATGGAAAAACATAATTGCGATAATGAGTATAGACGGAATATTGATAACCGTTGCCCTGTTAAACTGAGTATAAGGAGCGAGTATTATGGGGTCAAGGGGGCTAGCCCCCTTGCAGGGGGTTCTGAAGGGGGGCGGAGGGGGTGGGGCACCCCTGCCGTAAACCGCCCCTTTCTTTCTTCTTTTTCGGCGGAGCATATCAAATGAGCCAATACATCCTTCAAGCCAAGGACCTAACCTATACCTACCCCGATGGCACAGCGGCCCTAAGGGGTCTGACCGTTGCCCTGGAAGTCGGCAAAAAGACGGCCATAATCGGCCCAAACGGCGCCGGTAAATCCACGTTCCTGCTGCACCTCAACGCAATACTAAAGCCAAGAGAAGGCAAGCTGTTCTTCAAAGGCAAGGAGTTCGGCTATGACCGCAACTCTTTGAGGCAGTTGCGCAAGTGCGTAGGGGTGGTATTTCAAGACCCCGACCGGCAGTTGTTCTCTGCCAGCGTGGCGCAAGACGTCTCCTTTGGCCCCATGAACCTTGGCTTGACGGTGAAGGAGGTAACAGAGCGCACGGATTGGGCGTTAAAGGCAACGGGTATCTCCCACCTCAAGGACAAACCCGTACATCTGTTGAGCTTTGGCCAGAAGAAGCTGGTAACCATAGCCGGAGTCCTTGCCATGCAGCCCGGGGTAATCGTCCTGGATGAGCCTACCATCAGTCTCGATGCCGCCCATGTTGGATCGCTCGTTGAGATACTCGACGCCCTGGCCTGCGATGGGGTAACACTGGTGATGTCCACGCACGACGCAGACTTGGCCTATGCCTGGGCCGACAACGTCGTGGTCATCTGCGATGGCACAAAGGCAGCGGAGGGCAGCCCGGCAGAGGTCTTCAGCAATGGTGCCCTGTTACAGGACGGCGTTATATCGAAGCCGTTTGTCCTTGCCGTCTGCGATGAGCTGAGAAATAAGGGCTTTTTTAGCGGCATGGCGAAAACGCCAAGAACCAGGAATGAGCTGTTGGCAGCGATAGAAAAGAAAGAAAGGGGCGGTTTGTAGCAGGGGTGCCCCACCTCTTCCGCCCCCCTTCAGATCCCCCTGCAAGGGGAGGGGTGAGCTACCTGGCAATGTCTCATCGGCAAAATTGCCGGTAACTGTACCTTGACTATTCATAGATAACATGTATTATAATAAAGAGGTAAAGTCAAGCTTGTTATCTTAAAGGATGACCAGTATGGATGAAAAGATAGAAGAAATGAGTGTCGGTGTAGGGTTACAGCGAAGCAGGGATGATAACTGTTCATCCTGGGCAATAAAAACACTTGTAAAATCAAAAGAGAATGACTGTTTTATAACCTGTGACCACCCTAAACGACTTAAGTATGTTGAAAAAGCAATATGGGGCTATCGTACCACACAAGGATAGAAAAAGTATGGTTAGAGAAAAAAATATAGAGAAACTAACATTTGAGGAAAACAGATGCGTTATTCATCTTGAGGATACGCCATATGCAATTATTGTTCATGCAATTGATGGGTTGGTTACCCTTTGTGAAGGGGAGGGAGATGATAGAATTCACGGGTTTGTGCTAACGCCATCTGGTGTCATAAAATTTGAGTTAGAACTTATTGAAGGTAAGTTTGGAATTTCTCTTTTGCATTGGAGACAAAAAAAACCGGTAAAACATTTCCTTGGATTCGTTGGTAATGAGGAGTCTGCCAGATTTTGGGTTAATCGTGTGAACAGGATATATGAAAGACTGGAAAATAAAATAGCTGAACCGCCAAAAGTACGTGCAGGTTCGATTGTTGTTGGTGATCATCAGCTCACGCCTCAGTAGGATTGGCGCATCAAGCGGACACTCTGACATGTCTTAACTTTGTACCTTGACAATCCTACCGTTTCTTTGTACACTATCTCAAGGTATATTAGTCAGGCAATGAAGCTGAGGAATAAATTCATCATTGTGATATTGGCAGTATCGATTATTCCAATATCCTTAAACGGAATAATAAAGTATAGGTTAGTTTCTAATACTCTGATGAAATCTATTGAAAATCAATTTCAAGGAGTTGCATCCATGCAGGAGGCAAGAATTAACTTATTGCTTGACAAGTTTTCGGATAATATCAAGATGCTGTCGTATAGACCAAATATAAAAAAGATGATATATATGTATGATAAAACAAGAAAAAAAGAATTAATGCCTGAAACAATGGCAGTGTTATATGAAGTGACAGATAACATTCCATTGTTTCATGAGGTGTCAATATTGAATCCGAGAGGTGAAATTCTTTTTTCAACAGACAGCTCAAAGATAGGCAATATTGATAACAAATCAAAATATTTTACAGAAGGTACTAAGAAATGTGGTTATATTGATACCTTTAATGGCAATGGACCTGACTTTTGGTACTCTTGTCCAATGCTGATGGAAGGTAGGCTAGTTGGCGTTGTTGCTGCAATAGTGGACGGGGTAGACCTGCTTGGTATTACAAACGATTATACCGGACTTGGTAGAACTGGAGAGACGGTATTAGGTAAAAAGGATGAAAATGGAGATGCTTTGTTTATAGTGCCCCTCAGACATGACAAAAAAGCTGCCTTTATCCGTAAGGCATCAAAATTGGATACGCAAATCCTTATAAATAAAGCATTGTCCAGGAAAGAAGCCAACTTCTCTATTGCACGTGATTATAGAGGGGTGGAAGTAATTGGTATTGTCCGTTACTTAGAAAGGGTGAATTGGGGGCTTGTTGTTAAGATTGACAGGTCGGAATTTATGGAACCTTTGATCCGATTAAGGAATTATATTATTATGGGTTATACTCTGTTGATAGCATTCATTGTATTGGCAATAACTTATCTTGTTAATCATATAACACATCCGTTAAGTGATTTGACGAAAATGGCATCACGTATTGCAGAGGGTGATATGTCTCATACGGTAGAGGTGAGTTCTGATAACGAGATAGGTATATTGTCCAACACATTAAATCAAATGAAGGATAAACTGAATCATGCGCGTTTGCAATTACATAAGAAGATGAAAGAACTGCAGGTGATAATTGACACCTTGCCAGGTATCTTTTATATCTTTGATCACAACAATAACGTGTTGATGTGGAATAACAACCTGGAAGAAGTGACAAAATACCAGATCAATGATATAAACGCTATGAGTGCGCTTGATTTGATTATTGAGGAGGATAGAGATCGTGTAAGACACATAACACAGAAAGTGATCGATAATGTTATTGATGATACTACACTGGACAATAAACCATGGCTCTATACATATGAAGCATGTCTTTATACAGGGGATAACAGACATATTCCCTATTATTTCGTCTGTTCATTAGTCGTTATAGATGCAAAACCCTGTGTGGTAGTAATTGGTATAGATATGACTAAACAAAAGGAAGCAGAGACTCAAATCCTGGCGACCCTCCGGGATAAGGAGATGCTTCTGAAAGAGGTGCATCATAGGGTTAAAAACAACCTGCAGGTAGTATGCAGCCTGCTCTACCTGCAATCTGTCAATGTTGACGATCCCAGTTCACGACAAACCCTGATTGAAAGTCGCAATCGCGTAATGTCTATGGCACTGATACATGAAAGACTGTATAAATCGAAGGACATATCAACTATAGACTTTGGTCAGTACATAAAGGAGCTTGCTACGGATATCTTTTATTCCTTCGGCATAGAAGACGACAAGATAAGGCTTGTGTTCAACAGCCACAATATCTGTCTGGGTATTGACACGGCCATACCATGTGGTCTAATCATAAACGAACTTGTATCGAATTCCTTAAAGCATGCCTTTGCCGATAACATATCGGGAGAAATCCGTATAGAGATGTCCGTCAAAGGCAACAACTCCCTCGTGCTTGTGGTAAGCGACAATGGAGTGGGTATCCCACAGGATATGGATATAGATAACAACACGGCGTCATTAGGCCTCCAGCTTGTACGCACACTTACAGAGCAGCTTGATGGTACGTTAGAGGTTAACAGAGGCAAGGGGACTGAATTTAGGGTAACGTTCAGAGAGCAAAAAAGAAATGGAGAGAATTCATAGTATGACGGAAGACAACAGGTTTAACCCTGATAAATTGGTTCGTTTATTTAAAGAACTGTATAGTCTGGCTGACGGCATAGGCACGGAAAAGAAAGTGGGCGTTAAGTGTTGGGAATTCTTAAACTGTCCCGCGGAGATAATGCGTCTTTGTAAGGCTGTGATACAGAATGCAGAGAGGCGATGCTGGCTTGTAGTGGGGACTCTTAGCGGACAAAAGGAAGTAGTCCCTTGTGTTAAGGCCTTTGGAACTTGTAAGCAGTGTGAATTTTATAAAGCCGTCAAAGGTATCTCTGACGAAAAAGCAGACAAGGTCAGGATATTGGTCGTAGAGGATGAAGGCATTGTTGCATTAGAGATACAGACCAGACTTCAAAGGCTTGGGTACGCTGTCTGTGCAGTGGTATCAACGGGTGAGATTGCCATTAAGGAGGCTAAGGATAAGCATCCCGATTTAGTGCTGATGGATATAAGGCTAAAAGGAGACATGGATGGCATAGAGGCCGCTCAGACCATACAGAAGGAGGGCAGGGTCCCCGTGATCTATCTTACGGCTAACTCTGATGATAACACCCTGCTACGAGCCAAGTTGACGGAACCTTTCGGATTCATTCTAAAGCCGTTTCACGAGCGTGACCTGCGTTCAGGCATTGAAATGGCTCTGTATAAGCATAAGATGATTGTATCGACATCGAGGCAGATGAAAAACGATGCGATAATCAACAGTAAATCCGCAGAGGAAATAAACAAAGAAAATGTTAAGCTTGTTAATGAAATGCTTGAAACTACCAGGCAAGCCCTCTCTGAGACCTCCGCTGAACTACGGAAAAAGCATCTTGAAAAGATCAACCGATATGCCGAAATGCTTAACGATCAGCTTAGAAAAAGAACCTCCTGAGTAACGATTGACAACTCAATCCCCATAGCCTCGGCCATATACGTCTGAGTGTGGACAGCGCCTCTTCAGAGTCAAAAAGTGAGGGGTATACGAGGCGTATCCATCCTCCCTCCCTTTATGGGAGGGGTTAGGGGAGGGTTCTTAGTTATCCATATGAAATGAGAAGGAACCAAATTTATGCACCCATTTATTCCCTGGTGTTTTAAAATAATGCAGAAATATACTATAATGAATCAATGGAGTTAATATGGCTTTACTTAACAGATTAATACTATTGTTATACTACCTCTGGAGTCTCCTGCCGTGGGTAGACAAGATAGATACAAGGAGTCTCAGGAACACGTTGCTACAACTGGAGAAGGTGTTTCCCCCCAGACACGTGAAGATCAGGAAAAAAAAGGTCTTGCTTTTCTCCGGCTTTGGTAACTTCAAGGAGGTAACGGTATCGGGTGACGACATCACGGTGTATGGCGGCATTATTCTCAAAAACCGGATAATCTCCTTTAAGGACAAGCTGTTGAACATCCAGAAGGTAGGAGAGAAGGTGCTCAGTGACGGTTCTCTGTGGGTGGAGAACACGTTATTTCTGGGTAACATTGGCACCCTGAGCAATCTCAATATAGTCACAAGTGGCATTATACACGGTACAATAGAACGGGTTGGCATGATGTACATCCGCGAGGGGATGTTTAACGGCACGGTGGAGTACGTGGAAAAGTGGGTGCACATTGCCCATCACAACGGCTTCATACGCGGCGAAATCAGACACATCGGTGAGACGCTGTTTTTGGACAACGGCATCTTTACCACTGACCGGTTGCCCCGGATAGCCGGCGGATATATGATTATCAAGGATGGCGTGTTACAGGACGGCAACGGTCAACCCTGGGGCTGGGACAAGATAGCCGAAAACATCGACGACCTCCGGGAGGACCAGGAGATATTCCTGTTTGGTTCCGACGGGCACGTCATCATGGGTGGTCACGCCAGAAACATCCTCTTCAGGGAGAGCATCAACACGTTTTCACGACACAAGACGGAGAACCTCATTTCATCCAACAAGTTCTACCGCCTCAGGGGTGGCAAACTGCAACGGGTTACGTTGAAGATATCATCCAATCAGGACACGGATGTGTCCATGGCCAAGTATTTTTCCTATGTAAGACTGGAGATCGTATGACATACAAGGGTGCACAGATAGAGCATGAAAGTTTTGAGATTATACGGGCCGGGTTGCGGCGTTCGTTTTCGGAGGCGGAGCTTGCCATCGTCCAGCGGGTTATACACGCCAGCGGTGATTTTGGCTTTGAGGACACCATCCGGTTTCATCCCCGTGCCATTGAGGCCGGTATAGGTGCGATTCGTGCCGGTAAGGACATCCTGGTTGACGTGCATATGGTGCAGGCGGGGATAAACAAGAGGCTGCTTGAGCGTTTTGGCGGCAAGGTGGTGTGCTACATCTCAGACCCCGATGTGGCGGCTGAGGCGACGAGGTTGTCGCTGACGAGGTCTGAGTGTGCGATGGTGCGTGCGTTTTCGGCGCCCTCTAACATCGGGATCGTGGCCATCGGCAATGCCCCAACTGCGTTGCTTAAGCTCCTGGAGATCATTGATGACGTTCCCACCTTCTTTGTCGCTGCAGGTCGCACCTGCCCGCCAGACCTTATAATTGGCATGCCGGTGGGGTTTGTCAGCGCCGAGGAGTCCAAGGACATGCTGCTGGAGTGCAGGCATCCCTTTATCACCTCCGTGGGCAAAAAGGGCGGAAGCAGCATCGCCGCTGCCACAGTCAACGCCATCCTGAAACTGGCCGCAGGATAGCGTCTTGCAGCAGGCAGTAAATGAAAAGGACGCATTTTACAAGTGGGCTGCGGCTCTTGCCATCATTACCATAGTCTATAATATTATTGAGGGTTGTGTCTCCGTACTGTTTGGCCTGCAGGATGAGACGCTTGCGTTATTTGCATTTGGCATGGATTCATATGTAGAGGTCATATCAGGGGTTGGGATATGGCATATGGTGTACCGCATGAAGCAAGCTGACGTCAGTAATCATGATGCCTTTGAACAAACGGCCCTTCGGATCACGGGTTGGGCATTTTATTGTTTGGCTGTCGGACTGCTCGCTACTGCCTCTGTGGATATTTATACAGGGAAAAAGCCTGAGACTACTTTCTGGGGTATTGTTGTTTCTGCCGTGTCGATCATGTCAATGTGGCTGCTTATCCACTACAAGACTAAAATCGGCAGGCAATATAATTCCCAGGCGCTGATAGCGGATGCCAATTGTTCAAAGGCGTGTATGTATTTCTCCGTGGTACTTATCATTTCAAGCATTGGCTATGAGACCACAGGGTTTGGAGCCATAGATTCCATCGGTGCTGTAGGGATAGCAATCCTATCTTACAGGGAGGGCAGGGAGGCGTTTGCGAAATCAAAGGGTAGCACGACTTGCAGTTGTCAGGGGGATTGTCACTGACAGACGAGAGACCTCTCCTTGACTTTATTGGTTTGCTTTTTGTAACATACATCAGAGTTAGTATTAAAGAATTCATAGGAGGTAAGAACCATGGATGGCAGTGAGGGCCGACCTATAAACGGACATAAAGTTCCGGCTGTATGCCGATATCTGTAAGGGAGTGCTGTTTGCTGTCAATCTGATTAATAAAATGCTCGCCTGATTCTTCGCTCCTGCCGGGTATCTTCAGCAATGCACCCCCATGTTCATCACCATAGTATCGCTGGTTCTTTGTGTCAGAGAGGTCAACTCTGTATCGCGGCAAGTGAGATTTTTATGACGAATCGTTGGCGAAACTTTATAATACTCCTATCAATCGCAGGCCCAGGGATCATAACGGCCAACGTTGATAACGACGCCGGTGGGATTACAACCTACTCCCTTGCAGGTGCTCACTTTGGCTATTCCCTGTTGTGGTCTCTTATACCGATAACAATAGCGCTCATCGTGGTCCAGGAGATGTCTTCACGGATGGGAGTGGTTACCGGCAAGGGATTGGCCGAACTCATACGCGAAAATTATGGCGTCAAGATAACCTTCTGGCTCATGCTGGCCCTGTCTGTGACCAACATCGGCAACACGGCAGCAGAGTTTGCCGGGTGGGCCGCCAGTAACGAACTGTTTGGAATCAGCAAGTATATCTCCGTTCCCGTAGGGGCATTGATTGTCTGGCTGCTCGTCGTGAAGGGAACTTATCAGGTCGTCGAAAAGATTTTTCTGGCCGTATGCATTGTCTACCTGGTGTATATACCGGCTGCGTTTATGGCAAAACCACAGTGGTCGCAAGTGGCAACGGAGATGTTCAGGCCATCCTTCAGCTTTGACACGACCTACATTGTGATGCTAATCGGGATGATCGGCACCACAATAGCACCGTGGATGCAGTTCTACCTGCAATCCTCCGTGGTCGAAAAGGGGATAAAAAAAGAAACCTACTGGGCATCCCGCATAGACGTTGTCTTTGGCTGTTTCATGGTTGACATAATAGCATTGTTCATCATTGTCACCTGTGGGGCCACGCTCTTTAAGACCGGCGTCCACGTCGAAACCGCCAAGGACGTTGCCATAGCCCTCCAACCCATGGCCGGACGCTATGCGTCGATCCTCTTCGGGATTGGCCTGGCCAACGCATCCCTGTTCTCTGCCTCCATACTGCCCCTGGCAACGGCATACTCCATTTGCGAAGGAATGGGCTTTGAGGCCGGCGTCAACAAGAGTTTTCGTGATGCACCCATATTCATGACATTGTATACCGTATTTATCGTCATTGGCGCCATGATCGTGTTGGTGCCGACAATCCCGCTTATAGCCGTCATGTGGATGTCTCAGGTGGTCAATGGTATCTTGCTGCCATTTGTCCTGGTCTTTATGCTGATGCTCATCAACAAAAAAGACCTGATGGGAGACTACGTAAACGGCAGGGCATTTAACTGGATCGCATGGGTTACCACTATAATAATGGTAGCCCTGACTGTATTGTTCGTGATGTCAATGTTCTTTTGATAGCGCCACTGTGATAGTCCGGGGCATTTGACTATATTGAGACAACATGTTACAATAGCATTAGAGGTACAGGTTTAGTATCTTAAAACGACACGCTTGAATATTAAAGGAGTTTGGTTTGTATGGAAAGTGCAAATGTAAAGAGTCTTTATATGGCTTTGTTCAGAGTTGTCCCATTAACCGCGGCCCTTATGCTTTATTGCTCTGCGGCTGCGTTTACTGAAGACAAGCCGACAAAAAAAGAGACTATTGCCTTTGTTCAGGAAAAATGTGACAATATGAAGATTGCAAACAATGTAATAAGCAGGGTCTACCTCGATGAAAAGGACGACTGCACATTTATCGTGGAAATCACCAATCAGTTTGGACAACTGCAAAGAAAATACATAGTACCTTTAAAAGAGATGGACCCTGCTATGGTTAAAAATGGTATTGACCCAATACTCGTTATATACACTGATTTTAGCAATGTAGGCGTTCAACTCAACTCAAAAGAGGATAAAAAAGAAAGGAAAAAATCCGTAAAAGCAATACATGTCTCTTATCAGGACGACAAACGAGGCGTTAAAACAGAAGCCAATGAAGAAAGTGCGATTTTTATATGCAACTCTGAAAACTCTGCCGAAAAGGTCGGCAAGGCCATGTCTCACCTGATAGAGCTGTGTGGTGGAAAGGCCGATTTGTTTTAGCAGACGTTACGGGTGATTTTGCATATTGTATAATGACACCATTGCCCCTGGAGGCAAAAGGCTTGACAAAAACTCAACGTTGATTACTTTAATACCGGAGATTATCATATGCTGCTGATAGTGTCACACTCAATGCCAATTATCAAGGCTATAGAGGGTTATATTAAACATAGCTTTCCAGATGTAGCCTTTGATATCGTCTATAACGATACGGACGCCATTAAAAAACTGGCAGAGAACAATACCTACGAACTCATAGTGAGCGATTGGGACTATGAATATGTCGATGGCCACAAGTTGCTTGTCCGGGTGAGACAGGACATAAGGATTTCAAATGTACCTTTCATAATCATTACCCAGCGCCGTGACAGAGAAAGTATTATGGTCTGCCTCAATGCCTCCGTGACGGAATATATCATGAAACCGGTTGAAAATCACGTTATAGAACAGAAACTCAAACCATTCCTTGAAAAAATCAAGAAAAGGCCACCTGGGGACCCAAAGGGTCAGCAAGTATCTATAACGAACATGAAGATACCGCCCTGTCCTGAGATTGTCACCGAGCTGTACAGTGAATTGAAAAAACCAAAGCCATCTTTAACCAAAATGATAGAGCATATAAAGAAGGATGTATCCATTTCAGCCTTGTTGATCAAGTTGGCAAATTCGCCGGTGTATGCCTCCGGCAAGGTAGACAGTGTAGAACGGGCGCTGAATGTCCTGGGGCTGAATGCCTTTACCAACATGGTATTATCCGTAGCCATGCAAAGTTCTTTAAAGGATTCCGGTATTGTCAGCGAGAAGTTTTGGAAACATTCTGTTGCCGGAGCTACGGTCTGTGGCTACATTGCGAGTAAGCGAGCCCCTAAGTACGTTGACAGTGCTTACCTTGTAGGGTTATTTCATGACTGTGCAATCCCTCTGTTTTTGAAGAGATTTCCGGATTATGAGACTATTGCCGATCATGCCATGTCCAGCGCCATTGAAGTGATTGAGCATGAGGAGGAGAAGTACAATTCAAACCATGCAGACATAGGCAGCTTGATAGTAAAGACGTGGGGGATCGGAGATAAGTATTTCAAGGTAATAAGAAATCATCACTCCAGAGAGATAGACGTTTCAACAAGTACTGCAAACTACGAAGAAATCAGACAATTATGGGCAATCCTGATTCTGGCGGAACACATATGCCTCTCTTATGGTTATTCGGGCACGGCTCCTGTGCAGACCGACGATGACTTTATAGAGACACACGAAAAAGTGCTGACAGACCTGCACATAGATGTCCTTGACGTCAAAGACTTTAAAGATGATGCCTATAGTGTCCTGGAAAACATAGCTGATGGCTTTTAGGTCTGCTGACTGATGCAGAGTTAAAAAGCCGCCCCCCATAAGCCGCCCCCCATGGGGTAACCTCCGGTATTTTTACATTGAACCATTACAGCAATCTATTTTTCAAGTATGTGTAACGCTTCTTTGTTTTGTTGTTTGTTACGGCGATGGCAATGGCGCGTTTGCTGCCAACCAGGACTACAAGGCGTCGTGCCCTGGTTATGGCGGTATAGAGTAGATTGCGTTGGAGCATTATAAACTGTTGCGTGTGTATGGGTATTACCACGGCAGGATATTCGCTGCCCTGGGCCTTGTGGATTGAGATGGCGTAGGCCAGGACTATTTCATCGAGGTCTATGAAGTCAAAGGTCACGTCCCTGCCGTCAAACTGCACGATGAGTTCGTGCTCTACGGCTTTGATCCGTTGTATGACGCCTATGTCGCCGTTGTAGACGTCCTTGTCGTAGTTGTTGACGGTTTGCATGACCTTGTCGCCGACCTTAAACACCCTGCCTCCGCGTATGAGTTCGGTGGTTGAGGTGTTTAGTGTCTGTTGCAATTGTGCGTTGAGTGTAGTGGCGCCCAGTGTGCCCTTGTGCATGGCAGTTAGCACCTGGATATCGCTCATGGGGTCGAGCCTGTACCTCTGAGGGATTGTGTCCTTGCACAGTTGCACTACGTGTTTGAGTATTACCTCGGGGTCTTCGGCTTCTATGAAACAGAAGTCCTGCTGAGGGGTCAGATTGCCGCTCAGGGATGGCATTTCGCCGATGTTTACGCGGTGAGCGTTTACGACGATCCGGCTCTGTTGCGACTGCCTGAATATCTCCTTGAGCCTGACGCTTGGGACCGTCCCGGCACTGATGATGTCAGCCAGGACATTGCCAGGCCCCACGGATGGCAGTTGGTCCGTGTCGCCAACGATTATCAGGGTTGCACGTCTTGGCACCGCCCTCAGGAAGTGGTACATCAGTACCGTGTCGATCATGGATGCCTCATCAACAACAACGAGGTCGGCGTCAAGGGGGGTCTGCTCATTGCGCTTGAACGTCCCGCTCTTGGGGCTGAATTCCAGCAACCGGTGAAGCGTCCTGGCATCGCAACCGGTGGACTCCTGCATACGCTTTGCAGCTCTGCCAGTGGGGGCGGTCAGTAGCACTCGCTGGTGCAGTTGCTGGTAGAGTTTTATGATGGCGTTGATGATGGTGGTCTTGCCGGTGCCGGGACCGCCGGTGATGACGAGTACCTTGTGGGCAATGGCGGCCTTGACTGCCGCTACCTGGTTATCGGCCAGACTTATGGAAAGCTCGCTTTGAACCCACGCTATGGCCTTGTCAACGGAGAAGGCCCTCAGAAACTTGGCTACCTGCATTAGTCCCAGCAGGGCGGCGGCAATCCCGCACTCTGATACGTGGTACCTGGCCAGATACACCCCCCGGTGACTGTCAGCAGGGTCTGCGGCGGCTAAACTCTCAACGATCAACTTGTTGTCGCCGACCAGGGCGTCAAAAGGCTCCAGGAGTATTTCGCCTCCGACCTCCAGGACATTGCCACAGTGGGCCATCAATAGCTCGTAGGGGTAGTACACGTGGCCATCGTTTGAGAGTTCGTACAGGACATAGAGAATGCCGGCAGCGGCACGAAGTTCGGAGTCCTTGCTGAAGCCCAGTTTTTGTGCTATTTTGTCTGCCGTGATGAAGCCGATGCCGTGTATGTCGGTGGCCAGTTGGTAGGGATTGTCCCTGACACGCTTGATGGCGCTGCCTCCGTACTGTTTGAATATCTTTGTCGCATAGGTTGCGCTTACCCCGTGGCCCTGCAGAAACATCATGATATCTCTGATATCCCTCTGTTGTGCCCAGGCAGAGCGAATCTTTTCCACGCGTTTATCACCGATGCCCTCAACCTCCTTCAGACGTTCTGCGTGTGTGTCGATGACGTTGAGCGTTTCGTCGTCAAACCGATCAACCAGCCTCTTGGCCAGCACCGGACCAATACCCTTGATCAACCCGGACCCCAGGTAGCGCTTTATCCCCTCAGTCGTGGCCGGGGTGACCGACTGGTAAGAGTTGACCTTAAACTGCATCCCGTACTTCTTGTGGTTAACCCACTCCCCCTTTAAGCGCAACTCCTCTCCGGCGTTAATCCCCGGAAGCGCCCCGGAGATGGTGACAACGTCACGACGTCCCGGCACTGTAAGCCGAGCTATGGTAAACCCGTTTTCCTCGTTACAGTAGGTGAGCCGCTCCACCTGACCCTGTAGCTCAATGTCGGTGCCCTGTGTATACATTTTCGTTGTGTGTGTTATTGTCACATATTGTCAGGAGAGGTCAAAAAGGGGGTTAGTAGTTGAGCTCTTTTTGAGCACCACCGGGGTAGATTACGGTGAATTTACCTTCTTTTTTGTCGTCCTTAAACTGGCCGGTAATCTTCTTGCCATCGGGATAGATAAGGGTACCAGTTCCGTGTTTTTTCCCGTCCTTTAACTCACCCTCGTACTTCATCCCATCGGCATACATATAGGTACCCTTGCCGGTAATGGCATCATCTTTAAACTCACCATCGTACTTATCGCCGTTAGCCCAGACAAATTTGCCTTTTACACGCTTGTCATCAACAAACTCGCCTTCAAACCTGCCGCCATCGGGGAACAGATAAACACCCTTACCCTCTCGCTTGCCATTCTTTAAGGTGCCGGTGTACTTTCTGCCGTCCTTTAGCGTCTGGGTACCGGCGCCATCCATCTGCGAGTCCTTGAACTCCCCCTCATACGTGCTGCCATCGGGGAAGACCTTCGTACCAACGCCATCCTTGCAGTTACCCTTGATACAATCGGCATGTAGCACCACTGCCGAAAAACAATACAGCGCCACGATTAAAACCACAAACCTCTTCATGTCAAACCCCCTTGCTTAAACATCCGGGCTATTTACCGTAGACCTGTTCTTGGGAAAAGACCTTTGCGGCAAGCTCATGCCCGTTGATATCCTTGTAGAAGCAGCTCCTGTGCCCGGTGTGACAGGCCCCGGGGCCATGCTGGATTACCTTGATCAGCAGGGTATCGTTGTCACAGTCAACCAGCACCTGCTTTACCTCCTGGACGTGCCCTGATTGTTCGCCCTTTTTCCAGAACTTCTGCCTCGAACGCGACCAAAAATGGGTATAACCACTCTGCAGCGTCTGAGCTAATGAGGCCTCGTTCATATAGGCAACCATTAAGACCTCACCACCCTCTGCGTCCTGGATGATGGCCGGAATAAGCCCCTTGTCATCATACTTAAGCGTCTCTGTCATAACGTGTCAACTCCTTAACGATATTATTAGGTTCAGTATAACATAAACGCCCTTACTCTGACGAGTGTCCCAATTGCCTCATCTGAAATATAGTGGGGTTGTCGGGGGGGTTGGTGTTGGCATGACATCTGCTGCGTTATCTGTAATTGGATATCTGGATGTGTATGCCAAAGTCCTTGTCCTTGATGCGGGAGATGATATTTTGCAGGTCGTCTATCTTCTTGCCCCTGATGCGTACCTGGTCGTTCTGGATTTCGGCTGTAACCTTGAGTTTAAGTTCCTTGACGAGCTTGGTGATCTCCTTTGCCTTTTCAATGGGGATACCCTGCTGGAGGGATATCTTCTGTCGTACGGTTCCCCCTGCTGCCGGCTCTATTTTGCCGTAGGTAAGGGCCTTCAGGGCAACACCGCGCTTTACGAGCTTTGTCTGCAGGATGTCCAGCACGCTCTTTAGCTTGTACTCGTCATCGGAGACGACACTCAGGACGTTGTTTGCCTTGTCTATGTCTATTTCACTCTTGCTGCCCTTGAAGTCAAACCGCGTCGATAGCTCTTTCAATGCCTGTGTAACGGCATTTGAAACCTCCTGCAGGTTTACCTCACACGTGATGTCAAATGAATGCTCATCTGCTGCCATTGTTCCTCCAGATTATGAAAGTCGTTAATTAAGGTTCCGGTATGTATTGACAATGTCACATTTTCTACCATACCACATCCGGAGGTGTCATTGTCAAGGGGGCTAAACAACCAGGACAATCGCACTTGAGCGGAATAGAAAAAAAGTTGATCGTAGTGCTGCTCGGCTTTCTCTAAACTAAAGAATTCAATGACTTACGGTGTAACATGGTAGACTGAATGGCCTTGCCTGTTAAGATTGGCGATTTGGTCGAACCATTCTCGCTTTATATGCGCCTTGACCTGTGGTTGGGAGAGTTTCCTGTAGAGTTCTATCTTGGTGTTTATGAAATCTATAAGGAGAGCTTCTATCACCGTGTCTGATTTTGACTCCTTATCCTGCTCGGTATTGTCGGCCTCTATGACCGCTTTCAACTCCTGATTTTCCTGGTACTTCCGGTACATGTTTTCAACATCAACCTTGTCTTCTTCCGTGATCTCGATACCGTAGGCATCATTGAGAGTCTTGATGATGTTGGAGAGAAGGTCTTTTTCTGATTCTTTCTTTGCAGGGGTATCCGTGCTTGCCGGTTTGACCTCCCCATCTCCTTTCTCTATGGCAATCTTACCCTTGAAGGTCTGCTGTATCCTGAACGATTCAAGGTCTACGGCATCCTGTATTTCATAAGGTATCTTGTTATCTCTTGGGGGAAGTTTCCTGTTTAAGAGCCTGGTAAAGACATAGAGCTTTTCAAGGTCTGTATCCGTAAAGGTAATCAGTTGTGACAGGAAACCGTAAAGCCGGAAATAGCTCTTGAGTCTGCCCCTGAAATCCTCACGTTCATTGTCAGTGCGTTGTCTCCAGTTTTCTATAGCCCTGTCAAGTATCGGTTGCAAAAGCTCCTTGGTTGCCTTTTCGTTAAAGAATATTGCGGCAAACTCATCAACATCGGTCTTTGTGTACAGGTTGAACTTTTCAAGCTCGGCCTGTATGTTGTAGAGCTTATTGGGGTCGGTTTCCTCTTCAAGCATGGTGGTTTGATAGTAGGGTTGGAAGGACTTTGAGATATCCTCGGAATCATTTACGAAATCCAGGACAATGGTTTCGCTCTTCCCTCTCATTGTTCTGTTTAACCTGCTCAGGGTTTGGACGGCATGAACTCCTTCCAACTTTTTATCCACATACATGGTATGAAGCATGGGTTCATCAAATCCGGTCTGGAACTTCTCTGCAACGATTAAAATCCGGTAGTCAGGGGTTTTTAAGGCGTCGGGGATGCTTACTTTAGCGGAGAGCTGATTTAAGGCCGTCTCGGTATATTCAGCGGCGCTGTCAGGGTCTTTCACCGTTCCTGAAAATGCTACAAGGGGTTTGAAGGTAAGGCTACGGCCTTCCATCTGCCTCTTAAACTCAAGGTAGTATTTCACGGCATGGAGTCTTGAACGGGTTACCACCATTGCCCTGCCTCTGCCCTGTATGGCATCGACGGTATGTGCGAGGAAATGGTCAAGCATAATGGCCGTCTTTTTTCCCAGGGCGTGTGGTTGAAGGTCTACGTAGCTTGTAAGAAGTGCAACGGCCTTCTTCTTTTCGTATTCCTTGTCTGCTTCGTATTTCTTCTTGAGCTTGAAATATCTCTGGAAGGTTGTATAGTTGCCAAGCACGTCAAGGATGAACCCCTCCTCTATTGCCTGTCTCATGGAGTATATATGGTGAGCCTCAAAGCCACCCTCAGGGGTTTTCCTGCCAAATAGCTCCAGGGTCTTATTCTTTGGGGTTGCGGTAAAGGCAAAGTATGAGATGTTGGCCTGTTTACCCCGTGCGTTAATCTCCTTTATGATCTCCTCTTCAAGATCGAAATCCTCTTTGTCCTCATCCTCTGCCTTGTCTATGGTGGTGGAGAGGGTTTTGTTCAGGTGTTTAGCCCCCTCGCCGGATTGACTTGAATGGGCCTCATCTATGATTACCGCAAAGCGCTTCTCGCTCAGTTGAGCTATGCCCTGAGAAATCATCGGAAACTTCTGGAGGGTGGTTATAATAATATCCCTTCCGGCTTCAAGGGACGCTCTCAGTTGTGTGGAATTGACGTCTATCTTACAGACCACGCCCTCTACCTGCTCAAACTGCTTGATTGTATCCTGGAGCTGTCTGTCAAGTATCCTCCGGTCTGTGACAACAACAATGGAGTCAAAGAGGCGCGTTTTGTCCGTGTCTTTCTGATAGAAACTTGCCAGTTGATGGGCAAGCCATGCTATCGAGTTTGATTTCCCAGAACCTGCCGAGTGTTGTACGAGGTAGCTTTTCCCCACGCCATCCGCTTTAACACAATCGATGAGGGTTCGTGTTACATCAAGCTGATGGTATCGGGGGAATATAAATGCCTCGTGTTCTTGCTCCTGAAGTCCTTTTTGGTTGTCGTAGTATTTTTCGGTCTTTTTCTGGATATGCAGGTAGTTCTGTATAATACTGAGGAGGGTGTCAGGGGTCAGGATGTCTTCCCAGAGGTAGGCCGTCTTATGCCCACTTGGATTGACGGGGTTTTCCGTATCCTTGTTAAAGGGCAGGAAGAAGGTCTTATTCCCCTGGAGTTTTGTTGTCATAAATACCTGCTCATTGCCTGCCGCAAGATGCACAAGGCATCTCTTAAACTGTAGGAGCGGTTCTTTGGGGTCTCTGTCCTTCCGGTACTGTTGCCTTGCCTCATCTACCATCTGACCTGTGAGGGAGTTTTTAAGTTCCATCGTGATTATGGGCAGTCCATTGATGAAGATCACAATGTCTATTGATTTTTTGTTCTTGGCGCTGTATTTTAGTTGTCTGACTACGGAAAAGCGATTATGTTGGTAAAGCCTTGTATGTTCAGGGTTCATCCCGCTGCTTGGTTTAAAGTATACAAGGTTAAACCTTGCCCCCCGGTCAGAGACGCCCTTGCGTAGGACATGGAGCGTCCCCCTTTTGGATATCTCCGTACTTATGCGGTATATCAGTTTAGTGGGTGTCTCTGTTGCGTATTGCAGTTGGAGCCTTTCGTATTCCTTCGGTTGGGTATCCTGGATGAATCCCAGGACCTCGGCAGGTAAGAGGCAGGCTTCACGGTCATAGTCCTTCGACAGGCGATTGTGGTAACCGGAGGACAGGAGGCTTTCTTCTATGTGGTCTTCAAAGTCCTGTTCGATGTAGTTTCGGTAACTCATGTGTTTACCGTATCCCTTACGTCTATCTTGCCCGTAACGGCATTGGAGATTAGGGCGGTGCGGTATTCCTGGAGGAGGGCAATGGATTGATTTTCATTTTCAATTTGTTTATCTATCTGCTGGGTCTTGCGGTCGAGGTAGGAGGCAATGGCGGTTTGCTCATCTTTAAGTGGAAATAGAAATCGTATGTCCTTTAATTTTTCTCTGGTAAGGTGGCCTATGCTAACCTTATTTACTTGTGTTTCATAATATCCACCCTTACCATATGCCTCAGAATGGTACAAATAATACCTTGGATTACTTGGATGATTAATTTTTACCTTATGAACAGAATTTTGAATGTAACATTCATCTATCTCATCGTTCCAAATAGCAGTTCTACCTACTTCTCCCCCTTCACTGATTAGAAGATCATTCTTCTTTATTAGGTACTGTTTTAGTTCTTGTTTGGAAAACCACATTTCCTTAATATCAGTAGTATCAACATACTCCCATGTAATATTTTGTGCTCTCAAATATGACTTTAATAAATAACCACCCTTGTCTTCTGGTGTAAGCATTTTTCCTAAAACAATATCTGCAATATGTTTCAGAGGTTTCACCTCCCAATGCTCCGGTATCTCTCCGAGCCATTCAATCCCGCTGTCCTTGTATTTCGGATAACGATTCATTCTTCTAAAATCTCTTTCAGCATCCCTTCGGTCTCTGCCTCAAGTTTCAGGATATCCCTTTTTATATCCTCAAGTGACCGGAGGGGCTTATATTCATAGAAATACCTGGTGAAGCTTATCTCATACCCCACCTTGTCCTTGCCCCTGTCCATCCACGCATAAGGCACATGGGGAAGCACCTCACGCCTGAAATACTCGTCTATGTCTTCGGTAAGAGGCACCTTCTCAGAATCCCTTAAGGAGCTATCCGGCTTAGGATTGCCATGCTTATCCCTTACCACCTTGCCATTTTCAATAAGCGGACGCTCTACGGTGACCTTCGTATACCCGAACTCGTTGTTATTGAATACCTTACAGTACCTGTCCTGACTAAACTCCGTGTATATCTCCGTTATCTTTCGTATATGTTCATCAGAGATGTAGCTTCTCTTGTTACCCAGACTCTTGCGCATCTTTTCATAGAATCCCACGGCATTGATAAGCTGAACCTTGCCTTTACGATGCTTAGGCTTTTTGTTGGTGACAATCCATATGTAGGTGGCAATCCCCGTGTTGTAAAAAAGCTCAGTGGGCATGGCAATGACGGCCTCAAGCCAATCGTTTTCAATGATCCATTTCCTGATGTTACTCTCCCCCGAACCTGCATCCCCTGTGAACAGAGGTGAACCGTTGAATATAATGGCTATCCTGCTTCCGGTTTTATCCACCTTGGAGATCATGTGCTGGAGAAACATCAATGCCCCATCACTCACCCTGGGAAGTCCGGCGGAAAACCTCCCGTGAGGGTCCTTAGCCTCATTTTCTATTGTCTCCTGCTCCTTCTTCCAACTCACACCAAAGGGAGGGTTACTTAGCATGAAGCTGAACCGCCTACTTTTAAAGCCGTCATACGTAAAGCTCGAACCAAACTTTATGTTTTCGTCTTTTTCCCCCATGATAAGGAGGTCTGCCTTTGCAATTGCATAGGACTGAGGGTTTATCTCCTGCCCGTATAGGTATGTCTCAACTTTGGGATTTATGGAGAGTATATACTCCTTCGCAATAGTGAGCATACCACCTGTCCCACATGCAGGGTCGTAAATGGAACGGACAATGCCCGTACCCTTGATGGCATCCCGATGTTCGGCAAATAGGAGGTTCACCATGAGGCGGATAACTTCACGAGGGGTATAGTGCTCTCCGGCTGTCTCATTTGACATTTCGGAAAATCTCCTAAGCAGCTCCTCGAATATGTACCCCATTTCGTGATTGGAAACCTTTTTGGGATGAAGGTCTATTTCGGTGAACTTTTTAATCAGCATGAAAAGCAGGTTGCCCTTGGAGAGCTTGGCTATCACCTTGTCTATCTGGAAGTTCTCCATTATGTCAGAGACGTTCTTGCTGAAGCCGTTTATATAATTATTGAAATTAAGCTCAAGGTTTTTTGAATCCTGAGAGAGTCTCCGGAGGTCATAAACAGAGGTGTTGAAAAACCCTGCACTGCTTTCACTTAATAGAACAGGGGAAGTGTCAGCGAGCTTATCTTTGAACTTATTATAGGTTGTAATTACAGCATCCTTTCTGGGTTCAAGTACACAGTCCAGGCGTCTGAGAACAACAAACGGCAGGATTACGTCCCCGTATTCGTGTCGTTTGAACGTCTCGCGTAATATGTCATCTGCAACCTGCTCGATGAAGTTTGCCTTTTCCTGGAAGTTATTCACATTACTTCTGCTTCCCCGTAGATTCCGTGAGGCTCTTCAGAGATACGACCTCCCCTCCGATGACCTCCCTGGCATCCCCGACGGTATAGAACGATCCCGTAACTACGACGAGATCACCGGCCTGGTACAACGTCCGGGCCAACGCAAGGGCATCCCGCACCGAGTCAGTGGAGTGAAACGCCCCATTCATCTCCGGTAACATGGCCTGTGCAATGGCAAGGAGGCGCTCTGCCCTCTCTGCGCGGGGGTAGTTGGCCGACGTGAAGATAACCGTGTGTGCTACGGGCAGGATTGGCACTATGATGTTGTCCTTGTCCTTGTCCGACATCGTTCCGATAATGAGGATGATCCGCAAAAAAGGTGGTTTTTGGTCTTTGGGGTTTAGGAACACGTCCCTCAGCGTTGCTGCAAGCTGACGCATGGCGTCTGGATTATGGGCGCCATCCAACAGGACGGGCACGCCATCGAACGAGGTCATTTCACACCTGCCTGGCCACGCCACGCCCTTTAATGCCCGACGTAAGATGCCCTCATCCCCGGCAAGATGCCCCTTGCGGCTGAGGACCTCCCATGCCCTGATGGCGCAGGCTGCGTTTTCGGCCTGATGGGCGCCAACCAACGGCACTTCCATACGCCTGTAGGTGCCATGTCCGTGGTAATCAAGGGTCGTACCATCGACGCCGGCCCTCACCGAAGAGACATCAAAGTCCGTCCCGTAGACATCAATATCGCTGACCTTCTCCCTGGCGGCTGCCTTGAGCACCTCAAGGGCAATCTCATCGCGGCAGGCCGTGATGACCTCAACGGCGGGCTTTATGATGCCGGCCTTTTCGGCTGCTATATCTGCTATGCTATTGCCCAGGAACTCCTTGTGGTCTTCGCTGATGGAGGTGATGATGGTCAACTGTGGCGTTATTATATTTGTGGCGTCGTAGCGTCCGCCCATACCTGTCTCAAGGACGACCCACTGGACACCCTGGCTCTTGAAATGCAAAAATGCCATTGCCGTCACGAACTCAAAGAACGTCACCCGCAATCCCTGCTCACTGCGTAGAGCCTCCCGTATCTCCCGAGTCAGCGATACAACCTCTTCCTCGGTTATCTCCACGCCGTCAACGCGTATCCTTTCGGTGAACCGAACGAGGTGTGGGGAGGTAAAAAGCCCCGTCTTAAGGCCATTAGCCCTGATGATGCTTGCTATCATGGCAGAGGTTGACCCCTTGCCGTTTGTTCCGGCCACGTGCACGCAGTAAAACGCCCGCTGCGGTTGCCCCAGTACCTCCGCAATGGTTGAAATGTTAGCCAAACCCAGCTTGATCCCGTGCTTTTGCAGGCCATACAGATAATCTATTGCTTTATCGTAACTCATCTAAGAAAAGAAAGAAGCCCCCTTGACCCCTTCTTGTGCAGGCTTGACTGAACGATTACAATATCTTATCATGATTTTCTTTAATTCTTCTAAATCTGTGTCGTGCCGGTTCTATCACAACAAATGCCGATTTTAAATCATCTTCAGAGTAAGAGGTCAAGACTGTTTCAATTTCTTTATGAACTGAAATTATAGTTGAAGGCAATACACGAAGGTAGATAACTCCACAGCCTAATTCTTCTACAAAAACAAGCCCGCCAAAATCTCTGTCTCGTGTTATGAAAATCCGTTGCTGCTCTTGAGATTTTTTTAACAGTATTATATCGGATGCCCTGGACATATTTATGTCGGAAACTGTAATAACATCATGCTTTAATTCTTTAAGAAATCTACTGGTAACGGCAAACACATCCTGGTCTAACAGAAAGTTCATACCGATGCTGTTATATGTATTTCTTCCGAGGCCACCAAATCGATAGTATACTGTATACAGGCACGAATGTCCTCAGGCTGAAGATCGGGATAATAATCATGTATGATCTCTTGAAAGCTTAAGCCTTCCCTTATCAGTTCAAGGACATTTTGCAAGGTAATCCTTGTTCCCGCTATACAAGGTTTACCAAAGTGAATGTTCGGATTGATTTCGATTCTTTCTCTCATTTGTCTCACCTGTTTATATAGTTGTATTTTCCAATATCTATACCCTATACTAACCTATTACTTTCAACAAAATCAATTAATAAAAGTTTGTCTCACGCTCATTAAAAAAAAGCCTGCTGTAAAAAATCCTGTGATGATATATAGCACGTTTCAAAAAAAAGAAAGGGGCGGCTCCGCTTCTTGTCGCTCCAGGTCGCACCTGGCCCCTTCAGAACCCCCTGCAAGGGGACCAGTCCCCTTGACCCCATAATGCGTAACCTTCTATCATCACAGAAATATTTACAGTAACAAAAAAAAGTATCCGTTCTACAAGGAAACCCGATCACAGGCTTCTCCTTAAAGCGATTTCAGAATCCTCAACAGCTTTGTAATGGTGAGTTTTAGGTCTTTGCGGTTGACGACCATGTCTATCTGTCCGTTTTTGAGGAGGAACTCTGCCTGTTGAAAGTCAGCGGGTAGTTGTTGACTGATGGTCTGCTGGATGACCCTTGCCCCGGCAAATCCGATAAGGGCCTTTGGCTCTGCGATTATAACATCGCCCAACATGGCAAAGCTCGCACTGACCCCGCCAAAGGTCGGATCGGTCAACAGTGCGATATAGACAAGCCCCCTGTTGCGCAGCCTGCCTATGGCCGCAGAGACCTTCGCCATCTGCATCAGTGAATAGATGCCCTCCTGCATCCGAGCCCCTCCGGAGGCACAGCAGACCACAAGGGGTGTGTTGCCCTCCGCGGCAGCGTCGATGACCCTCACGAGCTTCTCCCCCACCGCCGACCCCATGCTGCCCCCCATGAAAGAGAAATCCATAGCGGCTATTGCTATGGGCAGTCGGTTAATGGTTCCCGTGCCAGTGACAACGGCCTCTTTGAGGTTACTTTTTTGTTGGTTCTTAAGGAGACGGTCATTGTATGATATGGTGTCTGTGAATTCAAGCGGATCGGCACTTGTCAGCGACGCATCCAGCTCAACAAACGTGCCGCTGTCTATGAGCATGTTGATACGCTCACGGGCGCCTAGTCTGAAGTGGTAGGCGCACTTTGGGCAGACTCTCAGATTCTTTGCCAGTTCCTTACGATAGACTATCTCCTTACAGCTATTGCACTTGACCCAGAGTCCTTCGGGAATGTTGACCCGTTTCTGTGTGCTGATGTCTTTTGAGCGCTTAAACCAGGCCATAGTCCTGTGTTCGCTGAAACAATACATCCCTGGCCATAATGCATGGGATAAGGGCCTTCATCCCTGCGCTGCCAGGTATCTCAAAGACAGCGGTTATTTTTGTCTGTTTCATCTTTAGTCTTTACTTTTTTCTATAACAGCTCGGTTGTATTATATCATAAATACAGATAGTGGAGAGTAAAAAAAGTCGCTTGAAAAATATTGACAGTTACAGTACAATAGACGACTTTAGCCACAAATGCCCTGCCAATAGCATATCTTTCTTTAAGTTTACGCCCTTTACATTGATTATCTACCCACCACATATACTTTTCTATTTGAACTATCTCCAGGATTGTAATTAAATGCTTTTGCTTTTCGGTTATGGGGTCGGTACAAATCTCTTCAAGCTCTGGGAACAATAGTCGTTGCACTTTTCCTAATAGCCATGATATACTCTCTATTAACATATGCTCTCCTTATGATTTAAGATGTTTTTACGAGATTTATTTTATCATAGGGAGGGCTAAAATATCATTAAAATTTAGGAGTTTTGCAAGAGGCTCAATATAGTATGTTTATGATAAGAACCGTTTTGTTGACTGTTGTATTACTCCTGAGCCATGCGCTTGCGCTGGTTGAGGTGCAGGAGACAAACGTCATTCCAACGGGCGTTGAATCACACGAGTCTGAACCACGACCAGAGGTACGCCTCATCAAAAACCTGCGCATCGCCCTGTCATGCAAATGAAGCGAGGGGCGTGCATAGAGATAGAGCAACTGAGCTTTGACTACAACGGCACCAGGGTGCTTGAAAGCGTGACCCTGGACGTGGAACAGGGCGACTACCTCGGCATCATAGGCCCCAATGGCGGCGGTAAGACCACGCTGCTTAAGCTGATACTGGGCCTGCTCAGTCCCACCAGCGGCCAGATCAAACTCTTTGGACAACCCGGTGAGACCTTTAACGAACGCTTTAAAATCGGCTACGTCTCCCAACGGGCAACCCAGCAGGGGTTTTACTTCCCCACCACCGTCTACGAAATAACGGCCAGTGGACGCACGGCCAGAATGGGCCTGTTTGGAAGGTTCAGAAAGGCCGATCGCGACGCCATCCAACGTGCCATGATGATCACGGAACTCGATGACTACAGCAACCGCATTATCGGTACGCTCTCAGGCGGAGAACGCCAGAGGGTCTTTATTGCCCGCGCCCTTGCCGGTGAACCCGACGTACTCATCCTCGATGAACCGGTTGTGGGCGTTGACATCGTTTCGCAGGAGCGGTTCTACGCATTTCTCAAACACCTCAACAGTCAGTTCGGTATCACGGTCCTCTTTGTCTCCCACGACATCGGGGTCATCTCCAAGGAGGTGCGCAACATCATGTGCCTCAACAAACGCCTGTTCTGTCACGGTCCACCCAACGACTTCACTCACGAACAGTTGATCGAGGAGGCATACGGCAGAAAGGTCAGCTCCCTCAGTCATCAACACTAAGACAAGGTTGCTTTTAGCAATCGAAATACAGGCAAGCAAAGGAGTATGCTTAACCTAATGGACATGAAACTGGACAAGGCAACGGGTTTGGTCACACCCTGTTTTAAGGGTAAATCGTCGCCCAACGTCTATGCCAACAGGCTCAGGGGACACCTTGAGTACATCATCATTCACTATACCGTTGGACTTGGCTTCAGGGGTGTTGTTGATTTCTTCATGACACCCAGGCAGACATCCGCACACTTCGTCGTAGATCGAGATGGCACCATAGAGCAGCTCGTCAGTCTCAATGATGCCGCCTGGCACGCTGGCATAAGCTACTGGGGAGGACACAATGGCCTGAACAGCTACTCGGCAGGCATTGAGATCATAAACGCCGGATACGTGAAAAAGACGGACGACGGCTCCTATCGCAGCGAACTCAACCAACCGGTTGCAGCAGAGGACGTTTCAGAGGCAACGCACAAACATGAACACACCAAGCGGCTCTGGATGAGCTACTCCGACGCCCAGACAGAGGCAGTGCTTGACCTGTGCCACCTAATAAAGCAGAACTACCCCTCCGTTAAGGACATACTTGGCCATGACGACATTGCACCAGGCAGGAAATTTGACCCCGGTCCGCTGTTTCCACTGACCGAACTACGTTTAAAGCTGTTTGGGTAAATAAGGTGTTTTTTTGTTAGAGATATTTGAACTGGGGTTTATGCGACGGGCCTTTGCCGCTGGGGTGGTCATAGCGGTGATGGCCCCGCTGATCGGGACGTACCTGGTTATTCGGCGCTATTCGATGATGGCCGATACGCTTGCGCACGTGTCGTTGGTTGGCGTGGCCCTGGGACTGCTGACAAAGACGTATCCGGAGCTTTGGGCAATGCTGGTGTCGGTGGCAACGGCCTTTGGGATCGAACAGCTAAAGAGCAGGGGCAAGGTCTACGGGGAATCCGCCGTGGGGCTGTTTCTGTGGGCAGGGATGGCACTGGCCGTCGTCCTCATCAGCCTGGCAAAGGGCTTTAACGTAGACCTCTTCAGCTTCCTCTTTGGCAGCATCACCACAGTAACGCAACGAGACCTGATATACATCCTCATACTGGCCGTTGTCGTCATCGGCATTGTGATTGCCCTGTACAACCCCCTGTTTTCAACCTCCTTCGACGAAGAATATGCCCAGGCAAGCGGCATCAAACCCAAAAACTTCAACATCATAATCGTGGTGCTTGCCGCAGTGACAATATCGGCCTGCATCCGTGTCGTGGGCATGTTGCTCATTGGCGCCCTGATGGTCATTCCCGTGTTGACGGCCATGCAGTTTGCACGCAGCTTTAAGCAGACTTTGCTACTGTCGGTGGTGTTTTCGTTGCTGTCAGTGATATCGGGCCTGCTGTTGTCCTACTACTTTGACATCGCAAGTGGAGGTACCATTGTGCTGGTGGCATTTGGGGTCTTCATCGTCGGGAGCTTCTTTAAGGACTGACAGCATAAATGGGCAGCGGCAGGAGTGTCCCTAAGATTAACTTCGTTTTTTGCATCTATCGAGATACTTAAAATATGTTTCTCTGTCAAGACCGGCTGTTCTCATATTACTTTTGATAATATCTACCTCTATTTGATTGTAAACCGGTATAATCACTGGCCTGATAATACCATCTTTCCAGTAAGCACGATGTGAACCATCCTGACGATGAAATACAAAACCAAGTTCCTGAAATATACACTCAAGTACTTTCCAGTTAATTGGTGTTAGACGTGACACTCACTTTGAGTGCGTACCCTAAACGGTAACGACACTGTGTATTGATTCTTCTTTGTGCATCGACTTTCTTTAACGGTTGCTTTTTTACGTATAAGTGTAAATCCACAGCCCTTGAGTACATCGTCAATAGTGCCTTTTTCTATACAGGTTGAGAGAAATAAATTTGTGGCTTCTATCAGGTTGGTCTTAGCCTCTTGCTCATTGTCACCTTGTGTCGTAATATCCAGCACAGGACATGTTGCCACCCAATGGCTGGTCTTCCTCTTTAGCCGCAACGGCAATGTAAAATCTATAGAAAACATGTCCTTATTCTAAACTATCTGTCAATCAGAATGCAATAAGCCCATGGACAGAAGCAGGGTAATCGCATTTGACCGGAAGAAAAAAAGAGGGGCGGAGGGGGTGAGGCACCCCTGCCACAAACCGCCCTCCTTCTTTTCTTCTGTTGTCGTCTTAGGATGATACCTCTTTGAGCCTGATTTCGACCCTTCTGTTTTGCGCCCTGTGCTCCGGCGTGTCATTTGGGGTGATGGGGCGACTGTCGGCGTTGCCCTTTACGTAGAGCCTGGAGGGTTCTATGTCGTGTTTGGCGATGAAGTACCTTAGCACGCTGGTTGCCCTGGCTGCGGAGAGTTCCCAGTTTGAGGGATACAGGGCAGTACGGATCGGCACGTTATCGGTGTGTCCGTCAATTTCGACCATAAGCCCCGGATACCGGTTGATGATTTCGGCGATGTTGTCCAGTACCGGAGTTGAGGGGGCAAGCACAGTGGCCGCACCAGGGGCAAAGCTGACATTCTCCCTCATCGTTACAACTATGTCCTTGTTCATGGCTGTCACACTGACATCATCCTGGAGATCAAGCTCCCTGATAAGCGAGGCTATTTCGCCCGTTATGGCAACCTCGGTTGTTGCTACGGGCACGTCTACCGTGGCATCGTCTGCTACAGAGACCGGTGTTTCAATGTCCCTCTGCAGCCCTTCCTCCTTGGTCTCAACCACGACGGCCTTGTGGACCTTCGACTCCTGAGCAGTTACCTTGTGCTTGTTCGTTATTATAAAGAACATGACAAAACACACCAGCAACAGCGACATAACATCCGTCATTGTAAACAGCCACAGGTTGTCCTCCGAGGACGAACCCGACCTCTCCAATAGTCGTGCGCGGTAGGCTTTCATTATGCCCCTTGTATTGTCAATCCCGTTTTTAGCCTTGCTTGTCATAACCAACCCATATCCTTCATATTATACGGCAAATCTCTTAACGTAAGAGACCACTTGCCGGTATCGTTCTCAACTGACCCTTAAAGCCCACGGCCTCTTCTACGTCGTCGTACTGCCTAAGCTTCTCTTCAATTTTTGTGGGGTGTTCCAGGTCGCTCACACACATGGTACCGGTAATTACCAAGGCCATATGAGCCTCCAACATCATCGCCCGCTCCTTGAGCTTTGCACACAGCGGTATCGCTATGAGATTTGAGGCAATCACGCCATAGAACGTAGACATCAAGGCAACGGCCATCATCGGGGCCAGGGTCTCAACTGAATCCAAGCTCTTGAACATCTTTATAAGACTCACCACCGTACCGGCAAGACCCAACGACGGCGTCAGACGCGCTATGGTCTTTAGTACGTTCTGGCTGAAGTTGAGGTTGACAAGCCTGTTGTTCATCTCCCTTTCCATGATATCCCTGATTGCGTTGTCACTGTAGCTGTTTACCACCAGGTTGATACCAAAGCGCAGGAAGTCATCCCTGATCTCGGATACCTTGTCCTCAAGTGCACGCAAACCGTCATTGCGATTAATAGACGCACACTCCTGAATCTCCCTGACGATGTAGTCCTTATCGCCCTTGTCCCTGAACGAACTGATGACGTCAGCAAACGTGGCCTTGATCCTACGCATCGGGAACCCTATGAGGGACCCCACAAACGTACCACCAATGACTATCACGAATGCGTCAACGTTTAGCAGCATCCCTGCCCCCATTCCCTTAAACAGCGACACCAGCACCACCGCCAGCACCGCCACCATCAAAAATCCTGTTAATAACCTTGTTGTCTTCATCTGTTGTGCACCTCCGTATAAGATTAGTTTAAATTATTTAGACCGCTTATGGTCTTGCAGTTGTCATGCCAGTGACATAGTGTGTGGTATCATGCAGCAAACACCTGGGTGAGGCACGTTGGAGGGTAGGCAGGGGCAGGAAATTTTTGCCCGGTATCAGGAAAATTCTTCTGAGTGCCCGTAATCACCACCAGCCTGAGGGCAACGCAAAAAAAAGACTGGATTATTTATGAGTCCATTTGCTAAAATTACTCCAAGTAGTATAAGGAGGTAAAATAAGATAGTTATGAATGGACAGGTGGCTCTGATAACCGGTTCGGCACGAGGCATTGGCAAGGAGATAGCCAGGGTGTTAGCGCGCAGAGGTGCAAGCGTCATAATCTCTGACGTAAATCTCCAGCAGGCAGAGGAAACCGCCCGGGAGATCGAAAAAGATACGGCAACAGAAGGCTCCGTTGAGGGAGTAAAGGCCGTGGCGATGAAGTTTGACGTCTCCAGCGGCGCCGAGGTGGAAACGGCCTTTGCAGCCATATCTGAACGCTTTGGCAGACTTGACATCCTGGTAAACAATGCAGGGATTACGCGAGATGCCCTGATCCTGCGCATGAAAGATGAAGACTGGGACGCCGTACTGAACATAAACCTCAAGAGCGTCTTTCTGTGCAGCAGGGAGGCCATAAAGATAATGTCAAGGCAACGCTACGGCAGGATCGTAAACATAGCCTCAGTGGTGGCCTTCATGGGCAACCCCGGTCAGGCCAACTATGCCGCCTCCAAGGCCGGTATCATCGGACTTACAAAGACGGCGGCCAAGGAGTACGCAAAGCGAGGCGTGACGGTCAATGCCGTTGCCCCGGGCTTCATTGTTACCGCCATGACCGATGCCCTTCCCGATAAGGTCAAGGAGGAGATGCTTGGCGCCATACCGATGGGAAGATTCGGTGAAATCACGGACGTGGCCAATGCCGTGGCCTTTCTGGCCTCCCCGCAGTCTGGCTATATCACCGGCAACTGCATCCACATCAATGGCGGGATGTATATGTAAAGCAGCGGGGGTATACCACCCCTGTAGCCGTTTATTTTCTTACAAACAAATGATTATTGTAATTCAACATAAGCTCGATAGAGTTGAAACATCATGATGGAGGTTATCTAAATGGTAGACGAAAAGGTAAAGGCAATTATAGCAAAGCAGTTGAGTATAGACCCAGGGCAGGTAAAGCCGGAGGCGTCGTTTATAGAGGACCTTGGGGCCGATTCACTCGACACGGTGGAGCTTGTAATGGCCTTTGAGGAGGCCTTTGGGGTACAAATCCCCGATGAAGAGGCCGAAAAGATCACACGAGTATGTGACGCCATAGATTATATCACCAAAAAACTCGGCGATAAGTAGCAGTATGTCATGGAAAAAAACAGGGTAGTAGTAACCGGACTAGGAGTGATAACCCCTGTAGGTACCGGGGTAGACAAGACATGGAATGCCCTGTTAGCGGGCACAAGCGGTATAGGCAAGGTAACCAGGTTCAACGACCCTGACCTTCCCGTGCAGATAGTCGGCGAGGTGGATGACTTTACCCCCGAAGACTACATTCATCCCAAAGAAATAAAAAAGATGGACCGCTTCATCCATTTTGCCATGGGCGCCTCAGAGATGGCTATGAAAGACTCAGGGCTTAAAATGGCGGAGGAAAACTCCGACCGCTGTGGCGTAATCATAGGCTCTGGCATGGGAGGTCTGCCAACCCTCGAACACTACTACAAGGCATACCTCGATGGTGGCTACAAAAAGGTTTCCCCCTTCTTTATCCCCATGATGATAATAAACCTTGCTGCCGGCAGCGTCTCTATGAAGTATGGTATGAAGGGTCCTAATTCTGCCATTGTGACGGCGTGTGCATCGGGCAATCATGCCATAGGAGAGGCATTTAGGCTGATCAAGAGAGGCGATGCCGACGTCATGCTTACCGGCGGAGCAGAGTCAGTGCTCACTCCCCTGGCCATTTCGGGCTTTGCGGTCATGAAGGCACTCTCCCGCAGAAACAACGACCCTCAAAAGGCAAGTCGCCCCTTTGACCTTGGCAGAGACGGCTTTGTCATGAGCGAAGGCTGCGGGGTCATGCTCATAGAAAGTCTCTCACATGCCACCGACAGAGGCGCCAGGATATATTGTGAAATAGTAGGCTACGGCATGAGCGCAGACGCCTACCACATCACCGCCCCTTCCCCCGAGGGAGAGGGTGCATACAGGTGCATGAAGGCCGCCATCAATGACGCACAGATCGCACCGGAAAACATAGACTACATAAACGCACACGGCACCTCTACTAAAATCAACGATGAGCTGGAATCCATTGCCATCAAAAACCTTTTCAAAGAACATGCCTATAAGGTGGCCATCAGCTCAACAAAGTCAATGACAGGTCATCTGCTCGGAGCAGCAGGCGGTGTCGAGGGGGTCATCTGTGCCCTCAGCATATATAATGGCATCATTGCACCAACCATAAATCTCGATGAGCCCGACCCCATATGCGACCTCGATTACGTCCCTCACAGGGCACGCAAGGCAGAGATAAACTACGCCCTGTCAAATTCCTTCGGATTCGGTGGTACCAACGCATGTCTGGTGTTTAAGAAATACAAGGATGACTTCTGACTCCTCTACGATAAAGCCTGTGCCTAAGTTCCAAACCAATGGGCAGTCAGGACAACCCTCAATACAGTCAGAGCCAGTAGATAGTGGCCTTGAGACACTTGAAGGACTCTTGAACTATACCTTCAGAGACAAGGGGTTGCTCATAGAGGCATTGACTCATCGCTCCTACTTTCACGAGAGTCCCGGCAAGAGCTGCGCTTACAACGAGCGTTTTGAGTTCCTGGGGGATGCCGTTCTGGGAATGGCTATAACGGATATACTCTTTAGAGAAAACGCATCCCTGTCGGAGGCGGAGATGTCTAAGCTGAAGTCCTACCTGGTCTCAAGGGATATTCTTGCCCAACTGGCCCTGGAGATGAATATCGGACAATACATCAGACTGGGCAAGGGCGAGGAGTTAACCGGTGGCAGAAAAAAAAACTCGCTGATCGCAAATACCCTGGAGGCCATTATCGGTGCGGTCTACCTCGACAGCGACTACGTAGTGGTCAAAAACGTAATCGCACACCTGTACGCCTCCACCATCAACAAGGCCATAAACCAACACCACCCCTACGACTACAAGACAACCCTCCAGGAGCTGAGTCAGACACTGTTTGCAACCCTGCCCGAGTATAGGCTGGTGAGTGAGACCGGTGACGACCACAACAAGACCTTTGTCTACGAGGTCTGTCTAAACGCCCAGCCCTTGGCAACGGGAACCGGCAAAAGCAAAAAAACCGCCCAAATAAACGCAGCCTGTGCAGCACTTCAGACACTGCACAAGAAAGAGAACCTGATATAATGGTCATAGACACATGAACAACACACCACTTACATATAAAGATGCGGGCGTTAACATAGCCCAAGCCGATGACTTTATAAACGAAATCACTCCGATGGTCAGGAGGACCTTTCGCAAGGAGGTACTCAGTGACATAGGTGCATTTTATTCGCTGTTCAGGGTAGACCTGACCAGGTACAATGACCCCGTGTTGGTCAGCAGCACCGATGGCGTGGGTACAAAACTCAAACTCGCCTTTATGCTCAACAAGCACGACACCATCGGGATCGACCTGGTGGCCATGTGCGCAAATGATATACTGACGGCAGGGGCAGAGCCGTTGTTTTTCCTCGACTACCTGGCCGTGGGCAGACTGGACAAGGCCGTGGCTGTGGATATCCTCAGGGGTATCACTGAGGGCTGCCTCCAGGCGGGGTGCTCGCTGGTGGGTGGAGAGACCGCCGAAATGCCGGGATTTTATGCCGAAAACGAGTACGACATATCGGGCTTTGTCGTTGGCATCCTCAACAGGGGTGACGTCGTTGACCCCAACGACATACAGGCAGGTGACAGTGTCATAGGGCTTGCCTCAACCGGTCTGCACAGTAATGGCTACTCCCTGATCCGGAGGCTCTTCCTGGACATCAATCAGCTCGATGTCAACGCCCACATGCCAGTCCTTGGCAAGACGCTCGGTGAGGAACTCCTGACCCCAACAAAGATATACGTCAAGACCATACTCAACGCCAGAGAAACCCTCAAAATCAAGGCCATGGCCCACATAACCGGCGGCGGGCTTACCGGCAATCTCCCTCGCATCCTCCCCCAAGGCCATGGGATACGCATACGACACTCCTCATGGGACGTCCCACCCATATTCCAACTGGTACAAAAAATGGGTAATGTCGATAACCAGGAGATGTTTAAGACCTTCAATATGGGGATCGGCTACGTGCTTATAACCCACCGGGAGGACGCACAAAGGGCGCTGGAGGTACTCAGCCAATCCGGCCAGCAGGCCAACATCATAGGTGAGGTCATCAAGGGCACAGGAGTTGAGTATCAATAGTACTCCACAGGCGTGTTTATCGACGGTGCTATTAAAATAATGTACGCTATTAGACTGCTCCCCTGTTATCCCCCACTCCGTATGGGGATGGCATACAGTGGGATGCAACAGAAAAACTTAAACGCAGGAGGAAGAGATGAAAAAAATAGCCACTACAGAGATATATGAGGATGGTCAACATATTATTAAACAAGGCTCCTTTGGCGAAGGTACTTATGTGATCCTCTCAGGTAAGGTTGCGATCAATGTAAAAGACAACGGCGTTGATCTAACGGTTACACATCTTGCTGCAGGGGATATCTTTGGACACATGAGTTTCATAGACCGCCAACCACGCTCTGCATCGGCAGTGGCGGTGGGCACCGTCAAGGTCGGCTTGTTTGACAAAGACTATCTTGACACCGAAATCAACAAGACCTCCGAGGACTTTCGCATCATCCTCAAGGCCCTCACAGAGAGGCTGAGAGACACAACCAGCAAGCTGGTCAACCTTACTATCAAGTACTATCGCCTGACAGGCGAAACCGAGTAACAATATAAGGTAGTCCTGCACAAGTAGTGATGATCGTAAATTTACCACCCTCCCCTAACCCCTCCCATAAAGGGAGGGGGATGGCAATATCACTATCACTGCAGGACTACCCAATATAAAAAGGTAGTCCTACACAAGTAGTGATAATTGTACACTTACCACCCTCCCCTAACCCCTCCCATGATAAGAGGCGTACCGGACATGGTGTGTGAAATCGTCTCAAAAGGCTCTCACGTCAAAGACACGGTGACAAAGAGGGATATATATGAGCGTTATAAGGTGCCTGAATTTTGGATAGTCTTCCCTGAGCTTGAAACCATAGAGGTGTTTACCATCGAAGGGGATAGATACAAGCTCTTTTCAGCAGCCGAAGGAGAAGGAATCGTCAAATCCAGGGTCATTGAAGGGCTGGAGATAGACGTCAATGACGTCTTTGCAGACTTCTCTTTCCAGTGATAAACGCAAAAAAAGCAGGGGGGATTTTCGTCCTATTGACAAACGTGAACTCTTTTATATATACTTCAGTCATTAAATAATTATGCAGGGAAGGCAAGAAAACATGGATTATTTAATACTAAAAAACGTGAAGTTATACCTTACGCTGTTCAACTGTGTGGTGTGGTGAGGGGGTGTGAGGGTAAGCAGGATGAAACCAATTTTAATCGTACAACAAGTGTATTATGTCATTTAGCCCGGGAGATAAGTAATTATTTAACAAAAGTAAGCCTTGCCCTGCGGTTTTCTGGGCTAAAAATCAAGCAATCCCATGATGAGTCTATAAACGGCAGCCGTTTTTGCGATCTGGGGTTTTATGGCAGCAGCCAAACGAACACTACAATCTTGCCTGCTGTAGGTGGGCAATGAAAAGGCTCCTTGTTGTAGACAATGACCCTGATGTCAGGAATCGAATAACTGAAATCCTGACCGCTGCCGGTTATTATACAGACGATGCCGCAAGTGCACAAGAGGCCATCAGCAAGACCTCCGTGGACGACTTTGACATTATCCTGATGGATGCCGCAATGCCAGGTATCAACGCCATTGAGACCATCAAAGAGCTTCGAAAGATAAAACCCAGAACCAAGGTTGTTATTATCACTGACCTGGCCTCCATTGAAGATGCCATAGAGTCTATCAAACATGGGGCGGCAGATTATCTGCAAAAACCCATTAGGGCTGAAACCCTCCTAAAAATCGTAAACCGCGAGATTTGTTCAAATAACTTTGGCAAGGAAATCAGCACCATTGATATGGATTTCGTCCTGGGCACCATCTCAAATCCGTTGAGACGCAAGCTGATCAAGCTGGTTCATCATCAGTCCATGCGCTTTATGGAGCTAAATCGTGAACTCTCCCTGGTTGACCACACACGGTTGGTATTCCACCTCAAGCTGTTGAAGGACTGCGGCCTTATCACGCAGGATGCAAGCAGGGCATACGTGCTTACAGACAGGGGTGCCAGGGTCTACAAGGGGATGATGGTGCTGGAGACGTTCCTTGTAACGGATTAATGATTGGCTTGACTTGCAAGATTGCCGGCATGTAATGTCAGCTATGTATATGGCCTGAAGTCTTTATCGGGGCGGATGAAGGTCTCCGGTTGATTGACGTCACTGACGTCGTTGATTGTCAGACAATTGCCGCAGACCGCCCCGTGCTCACCCCTTAGCAGACGACGGCGAATGTCTCTGACCCGATCCGACCTCAAAATCGCACTAAAGGACCGCTCATTGATATTGCCGACAACGCTGCTGTGACAGAGCTTGACATCCCCGTTACTTGCGATGATGAAGTAAAACCACGGATAGGCACACTGCGATTTGGTGGCGGGCACCGACTGTCTCTGCGAAAACAACGGCGGATGTAACAACACAACATCCGAGGGGTTGATGTCAAACTTGAGCCTCAGTGAGCTGATCGTCCTGTCATACAGCTCCTGGTGGTAGAACAGCGACTGTTCAAACAACTCCTCAAATGGTCGTGCCAGCCTGGCGTGTCTCAACTGCACAACGCCAACACCATAGTCTCTGGCAAAGTCATACATGTGGCTTAAGTCTTCGATGTTTGAGTGCAGCATGGTGTAGTTTATCCTGACCACTGGGGAGCCGCCCTTGCCGCGATGAGTCTTGATGGCGCTCAGTGCAGCCAGGACGCTGTTGAAGTTGCCATTTGGCCGGATGCGGTTGTAGGTTGCCTCGGTCAGGCCATCGATGCTGATGATGAGTTCATCCAGCAAGCCCTCCGTGACGATGCTGCCGATGGTGTTGTCATCCAGGAGGGTCGCGTTGGTACACACGCTGATGACGCCGTGACAATAGCGCCTGGCAACTCTCAGGTAGTCCATGAAATTTCTGGTCAGAAATGGCTCATACCCGCAGGAAAGTTCCAGCACTCGCACCATCCCAAAGATGTCCCTGGCAAGACACTCAAATATCTCAAGGGGCATCACACTGAACTGTTGCCTGAACTCCTTGCGAGACATATAGCACATGATACAGCGTAGATTGCAGGCGTTGTTGGTATCGATGGCAAGGCGATAGACGGGGAGGTTAAAGGCCTCCAGTGCCCTGACGGCGGCAATCTTAAGCGGGCGCAGCTTAAGACCGTTGTAGAGCCTCCTTAGAAGGTACTTATCCACTTAATGAATCAATTGCTTGTGATGTCCTGTCTTAGACTCAGATTTCAGAAAACTTGCCACCTTTATTGCGGCCTTTGAGGGGGATTTTTCATGAAAGCAAGCTGCTGCCTTTAAACGTACAGGAAAACTCTCATATGGCACATCATCTATAACAACTGGGATGATTCTCTTTTCATCTGCTATAGCAACCCCTATCTCAAAGAAAACCCATTGACTGGTAATGCTGTTCTTGCTGATAATTACCACCATGACGTTGCTCTCTCTTAAAGCCTTTTCCATTAAGTCTACGATACTGCTTCCCTGAACAATATTTTTATCTTTCGTGAAAAACCATACAGTTACCCCTGTCTGCCTTAATTCATCAAAGAACAATGAAACCCACTCACTATCTTGCATTGCACTGGAGATAAAAATTTGCTCTTTCATTTCTTGCCCCTTCCTTTAACGTTATTTACTCGTTGGTGCAATTCATCAAGATATCTATCGATGTCGTTGATACTGATAGTATCTCTTCCCTTTAGAAAAACAGGTACGTTAACATTAGACAGAAATTCCTCTTTTGTCAGTCCACACAGCAAAACAGCAATCAGTATACGCCGTGACCAGGAAACTCCAATTTCCGCCCAGATATATGGACGACTAATAGCCCGGGGAGTATACAACACTAAATGTTCACTTGTCTTTTCAAGCATGTTGCGAATTCCTTCCTCAAATTCTGTTCCAACATATCCATCAACCTCTTCAAGAAAAGGTTGTGCCCCACGTGAGGTTATTTCATCCGCTACTTTTTTTGCCACCCAAGTGTCGGTCCCACAATGACTTATGAACACTATTCTTTTCTTTTTTGCCATACTTTTAACAATTTCCCATGCTACCTGTCGTCTTAATAATTATAGTTTAGCACATCCCCGGATAGTTTGACAACGTTACGCAATACGGCATTTCACCTGGCCCCCTTCATAAAGAACACCACCGAAACGGTCTTTATCAGTATGACGATGTCAAGCCACAGGGACCAGTTCATAATGTACCAGTTATCGAGTCTGATCCTGTAGTCGTAGGTGGTGTCGTTTCTGCCCGATACCTGCCACAGCCCCGTGATGCCAGGCAGCACGGAAAAACATGCCTCGGCTAACTCCTTGTAGTAGGTCTCCACCTCGTGTTCGGTCACAGGACGTGGGCCGATGATGCTCATCTCCCCCTTGAGGACATTGAATATCTGTGGCAACTCATCCAGCGATGTCTTTCGCAGAAAGTTGCCTATCCTGGTGACCCTGGGGTCGTTTGTCAACTTGTAGTGCTGCTGCCACTCCCTGAGATTGGAGTCGCTCTGCAGGAGGGTGGCAAGCATGGTGTCGGCATCCTTGACCATCGTGCGAAACTTGTAGCACTTAAAGGGCCTTCCTCCTTTGCCGATCCTCAGGTGCGAATAGATGACAGGCCCCCGTGACTCAAGCCGTATGAGCAGACCAATAACCCCAACCATAATCAACAACACCGGCAACAGGACAATGCCCGAAACAATATCAAACAATCGCTTCATAATACGGTTTTTGACAAACTTGAGGTTGTTCCTGATCTTCAGCAGGAATATCTCCTCATAAAACAGGTGCAACAGTTCCGTGTTCAACAGCGCCACGCCACAGAGGTCGGGCACGATCATGATGTCCTTTATGCACAGTTGCAGTTCAAATGCAAGCGTGGCGATACGCTTGGGGCCAAGTGAGGGCAGGGCTATTATTACCGTGCTTACCTTGAGGTTTTTGATCAGTTGCGTATAGCTGCATATCTCTCCAAAGACCATCTTGCCATCGACAAGGGTGTTTATCTTCTGTTGGTCGTCATCGAGGAAGCCCACAACCTCAATGCCGATGGCCTTCTCACGTGTCAGCCATTGGTTTATAAGCCTGCCGGTGTTACCTGCTCCGAGTATGAGCGCCCTGGTCTTAAAGATGCAAAAGCTAAAAAGCGCCCTCTTGCCCAACAACCGGTATACAGGAAAGACAAAGAGCGATATGCACCACAGCAGCACCAGGATCACACGTGATATCTCTGCCGACATCTGCCCGATATTGACGATCACCATGACAATCAACATACTCAGCGTAAGGCTTGTGATCAACCGCCTGGTGTCATCCCAGAAGGGCAGTCTGGTGCCGTACATCCCGTTATAGGCATTGAACGACACATAAGTAACCGGCACCCACCACAACCCCACGTACATGCCAAAGGTAAAGTTTTCGGTCAACCCCTTAAACACCAGAGGCAACAGGGCATCCCTGATGTACCAGGCGGCAAACAGCGACGTATAAAAGGCCAGGACATCCAGACAGATCAGAAAAAAGACCCGCACCAACTGTATTAAAAACTGTCTCCTGGCAGTCATCGTTTAAGGAATCAAGACCGTTTTTCTTCTGCCATGTACCAGGACCCTTGACATTGCAAACAGCATAGTCTTATCTTAGCAAATTCCACAGACTTTGTGTGCGTGAATTCATAGCGCCTTTCGATTGCATGTGATACAAAGAAAGAAAGGGGCGACTCCCCCCCTTCAGAACCCCCTGCAAGGGGAGGGGTGAGCCACCCCGGGCACGAAGAAGCCCCCTTGACCCCGTCGCAGTGTGTGTGTAGTGAGGCAACCCATTCACGCGTGAGAATGAGTTTTATATTTGATATTGCAGGCGTTTTTCTATGACATCTGCTACCACCTGATAAGAGCAGATGCCCAGGTCAACCCGCCGCCAAAGGCCTCAAGCAGTATGACGTCGTCGGCCTTAACCCTGCCGGCTACCACGGCCTCATCCAGGGCAATGGGTATGGAGGCTGCCGAGGTATTGCCACACTTGTGGAGATTGACCATAACCTTGTCCATGCCGATACCCAGGCGGTCGGCGGTTGCAGAGATAATCCGCATGTTTGCCTGGTGCGGGATAAGCAGGGCCAGGTCGGAGGCTGTCAGGTTGTTTTTTGCCAGGGCGTCGGTAACGAGTCTTTCCAGCGTGCGCACTGCAACCTTGAATGTTTCGTTGCCCTTCATTTTGATATAGTGCATGTGGTTATTTATGGTTTCGGTGGTGGTGGGATACCTCGACCCTCCACCGGGCAGTTGAAGCATCTCGGCCATCGTGCCATCGGAATATATGTCGATGGAGAGGATACCGTTGTCTCCCTCCACCGGTTCCACGATCACAGCCCCGGCACCGTCGCCAAAAAGGACACAGGTGTTTCTGTCCTCCCAATCGGTCACCTTTGAAAGCGTCTCTGCCCCTATGACCAATATCCGCCTGTACAGACCGGCCAGTATGTAGGCATTGGCCACCGACAGACCATAGATAAACCCCGAACATGCCGCATTGACGTCAAAGGCCGCCGCATTAACGGCACCAATGCTCCTTTGCAAAAAGCACGCAGTGGCAGGGACGGGCATATCCCCTGTTATGGTGGCCACGATGATGAGGTCTATGGAATCGGCACTGATTGACGCACGCCTGAGGGCCGTCATGGCCGCCTCCGCAGCAAGGTCTGAGACGCTCTGGGTATCGCCGGCTATGTGCCGCTCTGTGATCCCGGTGCGTTCGATTATCCACTGGTCGGTGGTGTTGACGATCTGTTCGAGGTCATGGTTGGTGAGAACCCGCTCAGGCAGGTATGACCCCGTTGATATAATCTTAGCCCTCAAATCTTACCCCTCAACCTTGGCCCTCAATTAATCCCTGCCCGTGCATGTCTTGCATAGACTTCTCTATTGCGTCGGAGATTATTCTGTTTATGTCTACCTTAACCAGTTGATTGGTGACCTTTATAGCGTTTCTGATTGCCTTTGCGGATGAGCGTCCATGGCAGATGATGCAGGTACCGTTTATGCCCAACAGCGGGGCGCCACCGTACTCTGCATAATCGGTGTTCTTCTTGAAACTCCTGATGGCCGGTTTCATCAGCAGATAGCCAAGTCTGCCCGCATACGAGTTTGACATCTCAGCCTTGAGCATTTTTAGTATGACTTCGGCGAGGCCTTCGCTTATCTTCAGTGTGGTGTTGCCAATGAAGCCGTCGCAGACCACCACGTCAGCCGCACCCCTAAAGATGTCCTTGCCCTCAATGTTGCCCACGAAGTTGAGACCCGATGCCTTCAGCATCTTAAAAGCCTCCTTTGTGAGGTCGTTGCCCTTTGAGTCTTCTTCCCCGATACTTATCAGTGCAACCTTAGGAGATTTTATCCCCATGACTGCACTGTGGTAGGCACTGCCCATGGTGGCAAACTGCAGCAGATTGATCGGCTTGCAATCGACGTTGGCCCCTGCGTCTATCAACAGGAATCGTCCTTTGAGTGTGGGCATAAAGGCCGCAATCGCAGGTCTGTCCACACCGGGGGCCTTCTTCAAAAGCGTCAGGGAGGTTGCCAGCGCAACCCCGGAGTGGCCGGCACTGACCACGGCCCCTGCCTCGCCATGTTTGACCAACTCCACCGCAACACGTATGGACGAGTCGCGCTTCTGCCGTAACGCCGCAGTGGGCGTCTCCTGCATGTCAACCACCTGTGAGGCATGACGGATGCTCAACCTCTCCCTGGGGTAACTCTTGCCGTGCAGGTGCTTTTTGATTATCTCCTCATCTCCGACAAGTATGATACTGATATCCTTGTACAGTCTGAGAGATTCAATTGCACCCTCTAACGTAACCTCCGGCGCCTTGTCACCACCCATTGCATCTAACGCTATAATCATAAGATTACTCTTTTTCTACGACCTCTAAGATGTTTCTGCCATCGTACATGCCGCAACTGCCACATGCCCTGTGAGGCATCTTCAGTTCTCCACAGTCGGGGCACTTTATCAGATGCGGTATTACACCCTTCCAGTTTGCCCTGCGCTTATCCCTTCTTGCCCTTGAATGTCTTGATGTTGGATTTGCCATCGCCTGATAACTCCTTTATCTTACTCTGTATTTTGTTCTGAGTCTGTCGAGGTAGTTTGCACTGCCCTCCGTCTTGAAGTCTGTTTCGTTGTGTGCGGCAGCAGCAACTCCGTTGTTACACCGGCAGGGGCCATCGTTGAGGTTTAACCCACACGTGGGACACAGCCCCAGGCACTGCTCCTGGCACACTATCTTCATCGGTATGTTTAAAAGTATCTGCTCCGTTACAATCTGATGAATGTCGAGTTCGTCGTTCGCATAAAAGCCGATATCCATGTCGGTTACCTGCAGGTCATCGTCCTCTGTGGCTTCATCCTGCAGGGGCATGTACGTCAGATTGATGTCGATATCGAGGTTGTCGTCAAACTCCGTCAGACACCGGCTGCACGTCAGTATCATTTCCAGCCGTACCGTACCGCTGATCGACACGCTATCGCCGGCCCTGTGGATCAGGAGGCTACCACACACCGGCCCGCGCATCCGCACGTCGTCGGGCGATATCTCTGCCTTGAGATCAACAACAAGCCCCTCTTCCTTTAGGTCCTTCAAATGCACGATCATAAATCTTTTCCCACACTCATTATAATTTTAAGATTAAGCACTTGTCAAGGATTTCAATCGCACCACGTAAAATAGGTATCCTCTTAAAAAAGCATGGTAAAATGGGGTCAAGGGGGTGGGGCACTCATGCCCCTATGTCGTTGCGGTAGAACATGCCGTCGAAGCCGATGTTTTTTACGTTTTCATAGATATTTTGGCGCACTGCGCTGATGCTTGGCCCGGCGGCAGTAACCGCCAAGACCCTGCCGGAAGTTGTTACCACGTTGTTGCCGTCAAAGGTCGTGCCGCTGTGAAATACGCACAGGTCATCCTTTGCCTTTAAGGACTCAAGCCCGTTAACGACGACGCCCTTGTTGAAACTCCCCGGATACCCCCCCGATGCAAGCACCAACGTCATTGATGCCCCGGGTTTCCAACGGACATCCAGTTGATTGAGCGATCCCTCATGTATGGCTATCATAATATCGAGCAGGTCGGTATCCAGGCGCATAAGCACTGCCTGTGCCTCCGGATCGCCAAGGCGACAGTTAAACTCCAGCACGTATGGCACGCCGTCTTTTATCATCAACCCCGCATACAGTATCCCCTTGTACACCATGCCCTCCTTGTGTAAGCCGTTGAGCGTGGGGTATATCACCTTGTTCATTACGATTTGATGCAGAGAGCTGTTGATAACGGAGGCCGGGGTTATTGCCCCCATGCCACCCGTATTAGGCCCTCGGTCGGCATCAAAAGCCCTTTTGTAGTCCTGCGCACTGACCATTGGGATCACATGGTCTCCGTCGGTGAATACCATAAAGGAGGCCTCCTGTCCCTCTATGCACTGCTCCACGACGACCCTGTCACCGGCTTCGCCAAATGCCCTGTCCTTCATGATGAGCCTTATGGCATCAATGGCTTCATCTACCGACCAGGCCACGATAACTCCCTTGCCGGCAGCCAGACCGTCGGCCTTTATCACCACCGGCGTGCCCATGAGCTTGACGTACTCCTCGGCATGGAGGTAAGACGTAAAAACCCGATACTGCGCAGTGGGGATGCCATATCGCTTCATGAAGTCCTTGGCAAAGACCTTGCTGCCTTCAAGTCTGGCTGCCTGACTGGTAGGCCCAATTATCTTGAGTCCCTCCCTGGTAAAAGCATCCACGATGCCAGCAACCAACGGCACCTCGGGACCAACAATAGTGTAGTCTATCCACTCGTACCTGGCAAAGTCCACCAGTGCCTTGATGTCATCAGCGTTTATATTCAGGCAACTGGCCATTTCGGCTATTCCGGCATTACCGGGACTACAATATATCCTGTCAACACGTCTGCACCTTGAAAGCGCCCACACAATGGCGTGCTCCCTGCCTCCACCACCTACCACGAGTATCTTCATAACCTTTGCACCTTGTCCTGTCCCCTGAGCCTGGGGATCAATTCTTTTTAATCCCCTCCATGAGGATTATTCCGTATCTGTCATGCTGAAAGGGATGTATTTCGGGGTATTTCGAGTACAACCATCCCTTAAATATCTCTTTACCGGCCTCGATGACCTTGACGTTGACGGCCGGATTCTTTGTCTCGTTAGACATGGATGTTATCGTGAGGGCATCCATCTTAAAATCCGGCAGAAACTCCCCAACGTTTAGCTTTAAGCTGGAGCCATGTATGGTATACTCGGAGCCGAGCTTGATGTTTATAATCTGGCTTTTTTTGGCCTGTTTGTCAGTAATCGACAGTTTGACCGATTCCCACTTACCCTTGACGCTGTCGGGAACGACTATTTCGGCGCTGTGGCGGGTCTCGCTGTCATCAGCCTTATGCGCATTTCCGGATGTGTGCTGCTCGCTGTCGGCCACATGCTCGTGCGGATCGTTGCCGGATGCGTGCTGATCGCCGTTGGTATGAGCGGTATGACCATCCGGTGAGACCTCCGGTGCAGGGGGTGGTGTTGTCTCCTTGGGCTTATTTTTGTTTTCCAGGAGTTGTTGTGAACTAATGGGTATCTCCGGCTTGGGTTCCTCACTCTTGGTGCATGAAATCACTACCGATATCCATGCAAACAACACAGCAATAACCAAAATACCACGCCCTTGTAATAATCTCCTCATTTTATCCCTCTCTTAAAAATTTAATCATAAGTGTCTTTTAAGGATACACTTATAGTGCATTTGTTGTCAATCTCTGTAAAGGTTGGCTCAGGAGCTGAAAAGATAATTGGCGTACATATTTTTTGTGAGAGGGCTTTGTGCTGTTGACAGGTATGCTTTTGTTGTGTTTAACTATAGGCGTACGGGTTTTTTTTATGACAGAGAGACTGGAAAAATTCAAGAAAGTAATGACAGGGATGACCTCGCTACCGATAGTCATTACGCAGATAGACCCTGACGCCATTGGTTCGGCAATGCTCCTGCGTTATATAGCCATTACCTTTGGCATAAAGGTGGATATTTATTACTGCGGGAACTTTGGGCACCCTCAAAACCGTGTGATTTATACGCTGTACGATCTGGGTTCAATGCTTCTTCCCATAAGGGATATGCCCAAAGACGTGCAGACCTGTGCCCTGGTAGATTCCTCTCAGATAAATGACGCACGTCTGCATGGGCGCACTATAAATCCTATTGTCATATTTGACCATCACGAGATAGACGCAAGAATTAAAGAAGATGAGGCCGAACAGCGTTTTATGTGGATAGACAGGGTCGGAGCGGCCACGACTTTGCTTGTAGAAATGGCCTTTATGCTGAATATTAATTTTCCCAAGAACAGTCAGGAGGCTACCCTTGCCGTACTTGGCGTCTTCAGTGACACGAAGATGCTCTTAAATGCTACGGACAGAGATATCTCTGCCTACTCCAGGATGCTGGAATATGCAGACCAGGATATCTTTCGGCACTTCTTCAACTATCCCCTGCCTCAGCGATACTTTGAATATTTCAAGGACGCCATCTGTGGCTGGAAGATAAAAGAGGCCATACTGGTAACGAGCATCGGGTTTATACCCTCCAAAGACGCCGACCAACTGGCAATCATCGCAGACAACCTCATCCGCATGACGGAGATACAACTGGCCGTTACGTGGGCGATAGTGGACAACTCCTTTGTGCGGATATCGGCCAGGAGTACAGACCTGTCCCTGCCGTTGAACGAGTTTTTGAGAGAGCGTTTCGGGCCAAACTGCGGTTCCAAGACGTCGGCGCTGGGCATTGCAGAAGGCGGCGGACTCATAAAACTCCCCATCGATTTCTGGACGGGAGAAGAGGTCAGGGAAGAACTCTTTGCCCTGGTCAAACGTAAGATGGAGTACCTGATACTTGAGTACTCGGAGTCGCCGATACTGCACAAAGAAAAAGATGTCGAGGCATGTGAATGGATCACCAATAATAACCATGACCTTGTATAGCAGAACTTTCCCCGGTCTTTTCTCTTTTTAACAATGGACATTAATACATTTGATGTATCTTTCCATGAGGGCATGAAGGGATATCCCTTGTTTGTTTTTATGCACGGGCTTGGAATGGACAAGAACGTCTGGGTCTGTCCTGAGCGGTCGAAGGTGCTTGCCGGCAGTTATCCCGTTGATGTTATGCTCTGCAGGCAGCCACAAAGCAGAGAGGTCTCATCCAGTGAGCCGGTCCCGTTTATAACCACGGGGCAACACAACAGAGGTGAACTAAGGACATTGTTTCACGACCTGATGGCCTTAGATATGCCCTGTCTGTGTTTTACCTTGCAACGTCCTGCCAACACGATATCCTACGCTATAAGCGACCTGCTCTGCGTACTGGATTGCTGCAGGGACTATACACGCCACGGTGTCGTTATCGTTGGCCACAGCCGGGGCGGGGTGATTGCCAGGAGGTTTGCCGAAAGCGTTGCAGAAGCGCCCGTGTTGGGTGTTGTCACCATATCGTCTCCTCACGGGGGGTCAATGCTCGCTAAGTGGGCAACCGTGTTGTCACGATTTACGTCGTTTGTTATGCCCTATCTCGATGAGGCGGAGAGGGGGTCGTTTTTGAGCAAACTCAGGCGGAGCTTCAGTTTCCTCAGCAGTAAGGCAGTTGATGAGATGCTGCCCGGGTCGGAACTCCTGCGTTGCCTGGCCACGCAGCCATCGAAGAAATTCTTTGCGCTGACCATTGGAACTACCAGGGCAGAACTGTTTTCCCTATATAAGGTGCAGGCGACCCCATGTCACGATAATGGCAACAGAACGTTGACCTACAAGAGGGTCCTGTCTTTCCCTGAGACACTGGCCGCGCTGCTGCCTGATGGCCTTGTCCCGGAGGAGATAACAGACGGCCTGGGTGATGGCATTGTCAGCGAACGAAGCTCACGCCTCCCCTACGCCGACAGACACCTCGTCTATCCCCTGAATCACGTAGAGGTACTCTTTGACGAAACGGTGAGGGCGGACATCCTCACGGAACTAAGACTACATGGGTTTATCTGAGGTGTGCGGTTAGGGTCAGGTAATACCCCCATTGCCGTCAAAGCCACGAGCGCCTAGTACGTGAACATAGCCGTGCCGCCCAACGCTCCGAAGTTGTTTGACTTGCAGAGATAGCCGACCAGATTGCGCTTGGGAAGCGTATCTCCCTGGAAGCAGGCCATCGGAACGCTGCCACAACTCAGACCAACCGGGTCTACCGTACTCTCGCTTGTGATAACAATCGAGGCACCGTAGGCACCATACAGGCTTGATTTAGGGGCCACCTCTGGTATGCTACCTATCACGTTTGTATCCAGTGAAATGTCTTTGCCATTGAAGGTTAGCATCCGTGTCTGATAGGCGTTGATTTGTTTATTAGCCGTTGTCATTGTCGATATCAGGTCATTCGTTGGGCCGGACATGTTACCGGCGGCAGTTGCTGTAAGCTCAACGCCTACCGTTGAGGTATCTGCCGTCATGTTCGATATGACGCAGTAGGTTACGTTGACGGGGTTTGTGTGCAGGTATGGCAGTGTGTAGGTGACCTGTGCAGGCGATAAAAGCGCCACGGGGTCCTGGATCGTCCCGACAGTGCTGTCGTTGTCTCCAAGTTGATTGTCTATCAGGTAGAGGGTCACAACCAGATTATTTCTCACGCCGCTTATCTCGCCACATGGAATCCCGCTGAAATTACCGTTGCAGCCAAAGTCGTACCATCCGGAGGTGCCGTACTTTTTCACGTAATTGACGACGACCCCATGGGGCAGATAGAACTTCACCTGATTGACCGCGCCAGTCTGGACGCCCGTTAGGGTGAATGATATGGTTCCAACTGGCAGCCTTGCACTGACGTTGTTTGTGGTCAGGCCCAGGCCGCCGAGGTCTGGGGTTGTAACTGAGCTGATGGTGCTGATAGTAACGGACGGATCGACCGCCACGGTTATGTACTGTGAGTTGGCGGCATGGAATGATTCCACGTTGCCCTGGAGTCTGTCGGGGACGCCATCGCCGTTGCCGTCGTAGTTGGGGTCGTTGCCGCCGGGGCCTTGCTCCTCTGTGGAACCAACTTGTCCAGAGCGAACTGGCCATACATAGCTGCCGCCGGACTTATCACCGGAGACGACGATGCCATCGCCCATGTAGACAAACCACGCGCTGGACGTAGTGCTAGCATAGGACGTAGACGACCAGTAGTAGCCAAACCGCACATTGGTAAAGGGGTAGCCGGATGGAAGCGATGGGTTATATGTTGCAAGGTTAACCAGGCTAAAAAGCTCTTTCCTGTTTGGCAGTCGCCAGTCGGTATAACCATATGTACCGGCTCCGGTGTTCATTGCCGCGACGTAGTCCAGGGCCTCCTGCCATGTCTTAACAGTGCCTGGAAGGTTGGCGCCTTTGGCCCACATCAGCCCCGTGAGATTGTCGATAACCGTGTTGGCGCCGGCGGTAAAGCGCGGACTCGGCCAGGCAACACCCTTCTGGAGTGCGCCATCGTCGCCTGCGTAGTAGCTCGTTGTCTGCCCAGTCTGCGGTAGGCTCACTGTACCGGCTTGTCCAGAACGAACCGGCCATACATAGAAGCTGCTGGACTTAGCGTCGGCGTTGACGTCGCCACCGTTGATGACGACGAGCCAAGCGAGGGACGTAGCGCCAGCATAGGACGTAGACGACCAGTAGTAGTCAGACTGCACATTGATAAATGGATGGCCAGACGGTAGTGCAGGCAAATATCTCCCACTGTCAACCAGGCTCTCCAACTCGTTGATGTTTGGCAGTCGCCAGTCGGTATAGCCATATGTACCTGCTCCGCTGTTCATTGAGGCAACGTAGTCCAGGGCCTCCTGCCATGTCTTACCAGTACCTGGAAGGTTGGCGTCTTTGGTCCACATCAGCCCAGTGAGATTGTCGGTAACCGTGTTGGCGCCGGCGGTAAAGCGCGGACTTGGCCAAGCCGCACCCGCCCTGATCGACCCGTTGTCGCCTGTGGCGTAGCTCGTCGTCTGCCCGGTCTGCGGCAGGCTTACGGTTCCGGCCATCAACGTTGCCACCGATACCAGCACCAAGACGATTATTAACGTAACCATTTTCGTTGTTGCCAATAACTTTTTGCTTGCTATAATCATCCTTTTATTCTCCTTTAGGTTTGCGGTTCATGTTCACGGTAAAAATGTCTGAACCACACCTGCGACCGTAGGGAGTAAATTTAACTCAACGGATTAAGGGATTGTCAAGATTAGGTTAAAGGCAGACCTTAATCGTTTTTCTGTACATAAATCCTGCATAATCCTCTAATCTGTGTAATCCCGGTTCAGACAGTCCCTTTATCGCCGGCGATCATCATGGTGGGGAACGCAGTACAGGACTTGCTGCCTGCCAGAGGATCGGACAAGAAAGGCCAGTAGACGGAACATAAAGCTTACACACAAGACAGGCGCATAAAACAAAAACTATACCAAAAGCATGGCATCTCTGAGCCAACTCTTTTTTGCTCATCCCTGTCGGTGACATTGTCCCCAATCTACACAACATGATGGCAATATCGGAACATGGGGCAATAATCTTTAAGGCTAGCAAAGACAAAATTTATTTCTCTGTATAAAGTTTGGTAGCACCACAATCAACCGTGGTTGCCAGTATTTAAGGCACTTTCATATTTTCGTAGTATGGCATTGTTACTGTGCTTAAGCGATGAGACCACACCGGACTGGAATGCTACCGGTCTACCTCATAGCCTTCAAAGCTCAAGACCATCGTAAGCGAAGCAGACAGCAGCGCCTTTGTCACCATCTCTGACGTGCGAGAGGTCATGGGCGCAACCGTACACAAGAGGCCAATCTACGTCAGGCATTGCCATGCAGGTACAATCTCAACTGAGCTACCGAGCCGGATTGCTTAATACGCTCCCTGAACTCATCCAGTCTGTCTATATTGTCAATACCCCTGACCATTTCCATAAGTTCAAGCCCCTCAGGGCCATACTTGATTTCAAGCATACCTTCTATCCCTTTGAGTTCGCCTTCCATCCTGCCTTCCATCCTGCCTTTGAGTTCGCCTTCCATCCTGCCTTCCATCCTGCCTTTGAGTTCGCCTTCCATCCTGCCTTTGAGTTCACCCTTTACGAAGACATCCTTAAAGATTTCGTACTCGTCCAGATCAATTGTTATCGGCATGTTCAGTACCTCCTGTTTTACTTTATAGGCCAAATTTCCCAACCCCGCAAGATATAGCAACTTTCTGATATAGTTCTCCATTTCCCTGGGTGACAGCAGGGAAAACTTGGCAAGAATCCTCCTGATGGTGACATCTGTATCTTTGGTTTTGCACAGAATAGCCAACACGTTATCATTGGGGTCATTGCTGTCAATGAGCGGGTCACCGTCAAAATTGCGTATGTCTATCAATCTGTAGGCATAATTGATTAATCCAGTTCCCATGCTATGTTCCATGTTCAGCGGCTTATTGCCAACATATAAGACAATTTGTATCGGCAACCTCTTGTGTTGGTTGTATATAAACGCAGAATAGAGATACATGCGCTCTAACATCATGGCATCATTTGTCGATTGTATCTCTATATGGATTAGCTCACCATCGGGCGCCTCAATTACGATATCGGCCTCCCTCAACTGAATATCAGGGAATTGAACATCGATGAATTTACCCGTCTCATACCCCGTCAGCAATTTCAAAAACGTCCCCGGCACATCTTTGATGATGTCCTTTAATGCTATATCAAATTTCTGGTGCATGACTGTATAATAACACCCCATGAGTGTCTATGTCAACACTATGATGTCATCTGTTATCCCCGCTGATTCTTGCCCTGCAGATATGCCCTCACTTCTGAGAGGGCTTCTTGCCTTGAGTTTATAGCACCCTCAAGGCTCTTGTTGTGTATGTGCTCCAGTATCAGACTGAACTCCGGTGACGGCCTCAGTCCAAAGCCATCTATGAGGTCATAACCAGTGATGAGCCTCGGAGCACGCAGACGGGACAAGTACTGTCCGCTGTAAAACCCCAGTATGTCTGCGGCCATATGAATAATCTCATCCCTGTGGGACACCGTCTTTGCCTGGCTGTCTGCAAGGGCGATGATTATAAGGGCATGGATATCTGCTCCGATCTTGTTTAACAACCGTACCATTGCCCGCTTGTTGCCGACAAGTTCCGTGCAGGAGGCATGACAGAGCCGCATGTGGTGTGCGATTAACTTGCATGTAAGTTCCACCTCACGCTGAGATGCCTTAAATCGCAGTAGGATGTCCCTGGCCATTTCGGCTCCGACCCTGGCGTGGTCGTGAAATGTAACCCGGGTATCGCTACCAACTGCCCGTGTCAGTGGTTTTCCGATGTCGTGGAGCAGGACGGCCAGTTTGAGGATTGATAGTGTCCCCGGTGGGTGAGCGATGTACTGTCTGAAGCCTTCGGGGAATGGCAGACCCCTGCCTTGGGGGTCATTGATTTCGGTTTCGGCTGCCTGGTATGCAGCCAGCGTGTGTTGCAAGACATCGAGGTTGTGGTGTGCGTTTTGTTTTACTGCCTCTGTGGCGTGCAATTCCGGGAGCAGCTCAAACAGGAGCCTGCTGTCAATCATCGAGCCAATAACACCGGCAGAACTCTCCGCAGAAAGGACCCCCTTTAACTCGCTCCATATCCTTTCGGCTGCAGCCTTGTGGATCAGTGTCCTCAGTTCAGTGATCGCCTCAAGGGTGTCCGGTTCGATCCGGAATCCCAACTGTGCGCTAAAACGATATGCTCGCAGGAGTCTCAGCGGGTCTTCCACGAGGTTTTCCCTGTTGATCATCCTGATGGTGCCGCTTCCGAGGTCATCCAGTCCCGTGGTGACGTCCACTATCATGTCGCCGACGGCGTCACTTGACAGGGCGCTCAGGGGCATGGCAAGAGCGTTGAGTGTGAAGTCCCTGCTCAACAGGTCGTCCTTAAGACAGCCTCCACGCAAGGCAGTAAAGTCAACGATGCCGGTGCCCTTGACAACCCGGGCCGTAGGGGAGAATTTATTGCCGGGTATACCATCCCCCTCATGGAGCCACACAAAGCTGCCTCTCACCTCACCGGCAAACGCCCGCGCTACCGCAATAGGGTCTCCGCCAAGGACAATGTCAACATCCTTGACAACACGCCCCATCAGGATGTCACGGACCGTACCACCTACAACGTACATCTCACTCCCAGGACAGAATTCGGGCAGGAAGTCAATCAGTCTCTTGCAGATGTTATTCAGCTCATGTGTCACCAAGTATGCCATAACTGATATGGAAAAGGAAGTCTATCCAGGACACCAGGCATGTGGTGTTTTTTTTACATCTCCTTAATTTTTCATCCTGACAATCCTATCACTTTATTGTACCCTAACTCAAGTATTTAGTCAAGCAATGTATATGCCACTGTTAAGATTTATCTTTCGACAACTCGAGTAAATACCGAAGTTGAGAAAAAAATCCACCCGTCAACTTTTTTACTTGCAAACAGAGATACGTTTATAGTATGCTATACATAGTTAAGCCGAAGTGGTGGAACTGGTAGACACGCACGTTTGAGGGGCGTGTGGGGAAACTCATAGGGGTTCGAGTCCCCTCTTCGGCATTAGCTCAAATCCTCTGCCCTCTGCTCCATTTAGAGAGGCCAACGTGAGCGACCGATATGAGAATGTTATTTAGAATAATCTTGGTTATAACCCTTGTGGTTTCAATGACACTGCCTGCGATGGCGACAACTTCAGAGTCATCCCGGCAAGTGCGGATCGGCGTGCTGGCTCACAAGGGTCAGGAAATCTGCAAAAGTAGCTGGCAACCTACGATGGATTATCTGTCCTCTCATATGAGCGGCTACTCTTTTACCCTCATCCCTATGACGTTTGACGAAATAGACACTCTTGTCAGAACCGGCTCGGTGGAGTTTATCATCGTCAACCCCTCAATTTACATAGAGATGGAGGTGAAGCACTATGTAAGCAGGATTGCAACGATGGAAAATCTGTCTTTTTCCGGCAAGGGCCATACGGTCTTTGGCGGGGTCATATTCACGAGGGCCGACCGCTCCGATATAAACGGCATAAAAGACCTCCGCGGCAAGAGATTCATGGGCGTGGACAAGACCTCACTTGGAGGCTGGCACATGGCCTGGGGTGAAATCAAAAAACACGGCATAGACCCCGTAAAGGACTTTGCCTCCCTTGAGTTTCTCAACAACCACCAGGACGTCGTCTATGCCGTTAAAAAGGGCGTGGTGGATGCCGCAACCGTCAGAACGGATACGCTTGAGAGGATGGCTGCAAAACAGGAAATAGACATCAGGCAATTCAAGGTCATCCCCTATAAGGGTACCGGCCCGGGGTATAAAGACTTCCCGTTCCTGTTGAGCACGCCCCTGTATCCTGAGTGGCCGATAGCAAAGGTCAGACACACCCCGGATGCACTGGCAAAGCTGGTGGCATCAGCACTCCTGGAACTGCCAAAAGACAGCCCCGCAGCCAAAGCAGCCAAAATCGAAGGCTGGACAATACCCCTTAACTACGAATCCGTAGACAACCTCCTCAAGGGACTCCGTATCAGCCCTTATGAGGACTATGGCAAGGTGACGTGGCGTGATATACTGCGTCAGCACTGGAAGACAATTGCCGGCATTGCGATATTCATTATTCTTGTGGTCTTTTTTTCGCTATATATATTCCGCTTAAACATCATCTTAAACGCAACGCAGCGGGACCTGAACCGTGAACTCTCCGAAAGAAAAAAGGCCGAAGAAAAACTCGCAGATAGTTATGAACAACTTGAGGCCGCAAATAACCAAATCATGGACAGCATCCACTACGCAAGCAACATCCAAAGCTCCATCATGCCACACCTCAATGGCCTGAGCGCCCACATGGACGATTACTTTGTGATATGGCGTCCGCGTGACATCATCGGTGGCGACATCTACTGCTTCAATGGTCAACACAACAACTTCATGCTGGCCATCATCGACTGTACCGGACATGGCGTCCCCGGGGCCATTATGACAATGCTAGCCGGCTCTACGTTAAGCCGGGTGGTCAACGAACTGGGCTATACAGACCCCTCAGCCATCTTAAACAACATGAACAAGCTGGTCAGGGAAATGTTAAGCGGTGAGGGCGGTGGAGGACTGCATGACAACGGCCTTGACATCGGCATGTGCTATGTGGATAAACAGACCGGGAGTCTGACCTTTGCCGGAGCAAAGATATCCCTCTTCTGCGTCAGCGGAGCAACCGTAAAGGAGATCAGGGGCGACCGCCACAGCATCGGATATCAGACCTCAGACCCCGACTACGTCTTTACCAACCACAAACTCGACACAAACAGCGCCATGTCCTTTTACATGATGACCGATGGCATCAGTGACCAGATCGGCGGAGAACAAGGCCTCCCATTTGGAAAGAAACGCTTTAAGGAGTTGATCGCACGGCACAGCACAAGGCCCTTTAAGGAACAGCAGGCACTGTTGACCGAGGAATTTGAGCTTTACCGCGGCCAACAACAGCAAAGGGATGACATCACGGTGATAGGGTTTAGAGTTTAAATATGCAAGGAGGAATATAATATGTTAACGGACCTGTATGAACTTTACCAGCAAATGTTGAGGGAAAAGATAGTCATTTGTTTTAGCGGTCCCGTGTCACAGCATGTTGTAGAGGGTATAGGGGCCACCCTGAAGCTCAAGATGGAGATCGAGGAGCAGGATATAAACACCATACAGAGGGTATTTTCCATATTCGTCGAGCAGATGCAGAACCTTATGAACTACTCCGCAGAGCGGATATCTCAGGAGCGGGATGGCAGTGACCTTGGTATCGGGATATTTGTTGTCGGCTTTAAAGACGGGCATTTCTATGTACGCTGCGGTAACAAGATACGCAACAATAAGTTAAACATGATCAGGGAACAGGTGGACGAACTACGGGGTCTCAACAGTGAAGAGTTAAAGGCTCTCTATCGCCGGCGCCGCAAAGAGCCGTCTCCCGAGGGTAGCAAGGGGGGTGGTTTGGGGTTCATAGAGATGGCCAGAAAGGCCAGTCAACCTATTGAGATAGACTATACCACGGTGGATGAGGCAATTTCGTTTTTATCCGTGACGGTATATATTTAGATAAAGGAGGCAAATATGGAAAAACTTTGCATACAGGCCACGAAATCCACTCCTCATGTGTGTTTTGACCCGGACTCGGATACATTTACCATCAAGGGTGAGTGCTATCCTGAGAACGCTGCTGCGTTTTTCACGCCCATTTTTGCGTGGCTGGAGGCCTTCCTGTCTTTAGGGCAATCGCAGCCCCTGGTCTTTGACATAGAGTTGCTCTACTTCAACAGTAGCAGCTCAAAGGCCCTGTTGAATCTCTTCAGTATGCTTGAGCGTTACCTGCATGGCAGAACTATCATCGTCAACTGGAAGTACCATGCCGATAACGATACGGCCATGGAGTGCGGGGAGGAGTTTAAGGAAGATGCCCCTGCCCTTGATTTTAACCTTGTAGAGCTTGAGTAAGCCCTCAGCAATGGATGATGATGAGCAGTTATACACATTTATTATGAGTCTGTTTGAAGAGGAAGAGGCCATGGTAAGCGAGGCAGATGACATCCTCAACTCGGCGCAGTGGCAAGGCAATGCGTTGTTGCCTCACTTTGACAAGCTCTCCGGCGCCTATAAAAAGCTCTTAAGGCAGACAAAGCGAATCGTAAGGATGGCAGACAACCTCCAGCGAGACCTTAATGTTGTAACGGACAAGCTATCTATCCTATGCACTGTTGACCAACTAACCGACGTTGCCAACAGACGATGTCTTGAGGATACGTACAATACCGAGTGGAAGCGTTCCCTGAGAAATGGTACACCGTTGGCCCTGATTATGATGGACATAGACTTCTTCAAACAGTATAACGATTCCTACGGACATACCAAAGGGGATGTCTGTCTTACAAGGGTTGCACAGACCATAAAGCAGACACTCAAGCGCCCGCAGGACCTCCCGGCACGCTATGGGGGAGAGGAGTTTGCCGTGATCCTCCCCGAGACCGATGAGGCTGGTGCGTTAAATGTTGCAGAAGGTATCAGGGCGGCTATAGAGGCGCAGTGTATACCGCATCGCATGTCAAAGGTGTCAAACTATGTTACCGTAAGTGTTGGGGTGTGCGTGATGGTGGCCAATCTGATTGACAACAAGGATGTGCACCTGTTCAGGGCAGACCAGGCCCTGTACAAGGCCAAACAAGGCGGCAGAAACAGGATCGTGATGTGGCAGGAGACTTGGGAATTACCGGACAAGCCATCGGAAGACGTTTAGTGTGTTAAATTTAGGGGGAAACTTATGTATTTTAAAAATTTGAGAATCATCTGCACGCTGATTTTCTTAATCGCCAGCCTGTTGGGATATCCGTGGGATGGCAATACGCATGGCGGTGTTGTTTATGCTGAAGATGCGGCGACATTCTACAACAGGGGTCTTGAGTTGCATAAAAGCGGCAACTATGACATGGCCATTGCCGATTTCACGAAGGCCATTGAGATAATCCCACGCTATGCGGAGGCATACACCGCTCGTGGCACGGCCTGGAGAAAAAAGAAAGACTACGACAGGGCTATAGCCGATTACAACAGGTCGGTAGAGATTAATCCCCGATATTCTCTGGCGTACTATGGCCTCTGGCTGTCCTGGGGTAAAAAAGGAGAACCGGACAAAGCCATAGCTGCCCTAAAGAAAGGCGCGCAGCTTGGGGATGCCTACGCGCAAGACATCTTACGGGCCAAGGGCATCACCTGGTAATCCAAGCCCTCGGATTAGAGCACATCCAACCCATTCCAAAGGGGTCACACCCATTTGACCCCTTCCTACGCATGTATATCTATCATTAACCTGTTTTATTTGACAGTTCCCGATGCAATCAGGTAATTTGCAATAATATCGCTTACGGTGCTCAGTACGGCTTCGTCGGAGACATCCCTCTTGTAACCTTCCATGACGTATGTGTTGATGACGCCGACAACCCTGTTATTTGCCCTGATGGGGGCGCAGTAGTGTCCGTGTGGCATACCATCCTGGTGGAGTTCGTGACGTTTGTCAATTCTGTCGGCAAAGATTATTGCATTATCCGATGCAGCATGTCCGCAGAGGCACTGCCCAAATGGGACAGTCGTGCATACGGGTGTACCTATCGCTGCCTTTACCACAAGCATGTCAGGTCTGTCGTTATCGACGAGATAGACGGTGCCCTTGGTCTGGAGAAACAGACGTGGGATAGACACCAGTAGTTTAAGGGTCTTTTCCAGTTTGGCGCTGAGGTCTATGGGTTCGAGAAATACCCGCAGGACGGTGTTTACAATCTTCTGCTTGGCCTCCATTCTGTGTTTGTACAGGGCCATACCGATGGTCACCAGCAGGTCGCGCTGTGAGAAGGGCTTGAGGATATAGCCAAACGGTTCGGTTATCTTTGCCCGGTGCAGGGTGTCAAGGTCTGAGTGAGCGGTGAGATATATGATCGGGATACCGTAGAGTTTGTCTATCTGGCCGGCTGCCTCCACGCCGTCCATCTTGCCTTCCAACATGATATCCATAAGTATCAGGGTCGGGTGAACCTCTCCTGCCAGCTTAATGGCCTCCTCACCCGAGGCCGCAATGGCAGGGACGTTATAACCTATCTTCTTGAGCTTGGACTCAATATCCCTGGCTATAACGATCTCGTCTTCCACGACCAGGATGTTTATACCCGTTGGAACCTTGTCATATGATATGTTGCTGCTTTCTGGCATTAAAATAAGCCTCCTTTCAAATCAATGCTCTCGATATTTTACTCGCTATACAAAAATTCTTTTTTACAAAATCATGCGATCTTTTTCTTACAAAAGAGTATAACATAAATTCATCTATGATGTGTAAAAAAATTCATTTTGAGGTCTCTCCACATCGAATGGTTGGCACCAGACTCACCGTGGTTGTCAAAGCAGGTGCAAATGGTGTATGCTATAGACAGGATGTCAGGGCAGTATGACAGGATAATCAAGGAGACCATGCGTGATGTGGTTGACGTTTTGATCTCAAAGGTGATGAAGATAGACGTTGTAAGTGTCACCAGCATAGATAGCAAGATGCAGGTTACCGATGAGAGGGAGGCCGACTTCCTGTTAAGGGTGGTTACGGTGCAGGGAGAGACTGTCATTATTCACATAGAGTTTCAACTGACCAATGATGCAGATATGGTCTACAGGATGCTGAGATACTGGTGTCACATGACGCAGATACATAAACTTCCCGTGATACAGTATGTCTTCTATATTGGGAACAAGCCGCTAACGATGTCAGATATAATCGTTGAGCCGGATGTAAACTATCGGTATAATCTGATAGATATGAGAAAGATTGATTGTGAGCAGTTTTTGTATTCAACCAGGCCTAAGGAGATGATCATATCGATGCTGTGTAATCTTCAGGGCAAGGGAGCCGAGGTATATTTGACGGAACTGCTTCAGCGCATCAGGGACTTCGTAAGTGAGGAAACGCTTCGCAGTAAGTATATAAAACAGATAGAGGTAATGTCGCTGACAAGGGATTTGCAAGAGTATATATGTAAGGAGATAGAGAAGATGGCATTAACATATGACATAGAGAGGGATATAAGGTTTCGCCAGGGGATGGAAAAGGGGATGGCAAAGGGGATGGCAGAGGGCGAAAAGATAGGCGAAAAGAAGGGCGAAAAAATAGGTGAAAAGAAGGGCGAAAAGAAGGGATTGGTGGAAGGTATAGAGCTTGCGCTTGATATTAAGTTTGGTGATGATGGCCTGGCCCTGCTGGAACAGATAAAAAAGGTCGATAACATTGCTACCCTAAAAAAGATAAAAGAGTATATCCGCAAGTCAGACAACGTTGCAGACATTATGAAGCGTATACGTTGACCCCTCCTTAGTAAGTGCCAAGTTATATGCTTGCTCCACATAAGGGGGGAGCAGCGACCTCTGTTCGATTTATGCGGCTAACAGGGGCATGAATTCCATCTCCGTGATTTTGATGTCAAGCCCTGTCTTCTCTGAAAAAATTACCTTTATTTATACTCCTGAGTTTGTATATAATAAATTGCTTTGTGTAGTACACGAAGAACCAAGGCAAGTTAAGTAAGCAGTAAAAGGAGCCAACTTATTATGTATATAGTTATGATATCGCCGGAGATCGCACCTGTAGCCAAGGTGGGAGGGCTTGCGGACGTGGTGTATGGGTTAAGCCGTGAGCTTGAGATTAGGGGCCATTCAGTGGAGATCATCCTGCCCAAGTACGACTGTATGTGGTATGACCAGATATGGGGTTTTCAGGAGGTCTTTAACGGCCTGTGGGTGCCATACTTTGAGCACTGGATACACTGCACCGTGTACTTTGGCTTTGTCCATGGGCGGAAGTGTTTCTTCATAGACCCGCACGCCGACAAGAACTTCTTTAACCGTGGGTTGTTCTACGGGCACTATGACGATGCCGAGCGTTTTGCGTTCTTTTGTCGGGCCGCCCTGGAGTTTATGTTCAAGGCCGGCAAGCACCCCGACATCATTCACTGCCATGACTGGCAAACCGGTTTGGTCCCCGTGCTGCTGTACGGCATCTACCAACACTTGGGCATGACTCATCCGCGCGTGTGCTATACCCTGCACAACCTCAAACACCAGGGAACAACCAGCGATCACATCCTAAGAGAAGTCGGTCTCGACCCGGGTGAGTACCACAGAAGCGACCGCATCCAGGATGACCACAATCCATACGCCATAAATCTCATGAAAGGCGGTATCGTCTACTCCAACTTTGTCACCACCGTTTCGCCCATGTACGCCTGGGACATCAGACACTCCGACCAGGGATACGGCCTCGGACACACCCTGCACTCACACCAGGGTAAGTTCGGAGGTATCCTCAACGGCATCGACTACGACATCTGGAACCCCGAAATCGACCCGCACATACCATCCAGGTACGGCGTCAACAACATCGACGACAAGTACAACAACAAGGCAGCCCTCAGACACAGACTCCTGCTCAGGGACGAACTCAAGCCGATCATCTGTGTCATCGGACGTCTTGACCACCAGAAGGGCGTTCACCTCATCAAGCAAGCCCTGTTTTATGCGATGCACTGCGGATGGCAGTTTGTCCTCCTGGGCTCAAGCCCGGAACATGCCGTAAACGAAGAGTTCTGCCACCTCAAGCGCACATTCAACGACAACCCCGACTGTCACCTCGAAATATCCTACGACGACGCCTTGTCGCACCTCATATACGCCGGGGCAGACATGATAGTCATCCCCAGCATGTTTGAACCCTGCGGTCTGACGCAGATGATCGCCATGAAGTACGGCACCATCCCCATAGTCCGGGGCACCGGCGGACTCGCTAACACCGTCTTTGACATCAACCACTCCGACAGACCCGAAAACGAACGCAACGGCTACGTCTTCTACGAAGCCACCAACGAGGCACTCGAACACGCCATGCACCGCGCCGTAGGACTATACTACGAGTTCCCTGAGCGATTCAGAGAGGCCATGATTACCTGTATGAACTACGACTACTCATGGAACAATCCCGCACAACACTACCTCAACATCTATGAGTTTATAAGGGAAAAGTAAACAGCAAAACATAAATATGGTTCCTTCTCATTTCATATGGGTAACTTTGCCTCCTCTTGTGAGAGCACCCTCCCCTAGCTCCTCCCATAAAGGGAGGGGGACCCATTCACTTTAAGAAAGAACCATAATGTACACAAAATTCTTACGGATATGGTAGAATCAATCCGATAATGTTTACCTGTTTATTATATATGGTGAATGTTTAAGAAGATGACAACGTGAAACTTACAAGCGTATACATATTGATATTAACGGGCATGATGTTGTTGACGCCGCCAGTGTGCCTTTTAGCGGACGCTGCCGACCGTGACTCCCCCCGGCGCAATGACGGCGGTGGGGCACCGGTTATCTCAGCGGGAGAGACATTGTCCTTGGACAGGTGCATCGACATAGCCATCAAGAATCAGCCAAACATCATTGCCGCCTCATACACCGTTATGGCAAACCAGAGCAAGATAGCCCAGGCATTGGCCGGAAACTATCCCCAGGTGGATGTCTCAACCGCTTACAGCCGATACGCACCCGTCTCCGGCGGAGGCCCGTCAGGGTCGTATAACCAGTTCACAAACACCGCCACGGCAAAGCAAAACATCTACGACTTCGGACGGATCAAGACCCAGGCAGACATCCAGCGTCTTAACACCGATGCCTCTGACTCAGACCTCAAGAGTGCCACCGTGCAGGTCGTCTACAACGTCAAACAGGCCTACTACACGCTGCTTCAGGCAATAAAGAACCTCGATATTGCAAATGAAACCGTTGGACAGTTCCAGCAGCACCTGAAACAGGCCAGAGGCTTCTACGAAGTGGGGGAGAAAGCAAAGTTTGACGTCACAAAGGCCGAAGTGGACCTCAGCAACGCCAGACTCAACCGCATAAAGGCAGAAAACGCCCTGCAACTGGCACGGATCAACCTCAACAATGCAATGGGACTGCCATATGCACGGGACTATCTGGTTGAGGACAACCTCGGGGTCAGCGACCCCCGGCTCAATGTGTTTCAACCCTATGAAGTCACGCTCGACGACATAATCGAGCAGGCGTTTAAGAACAGGGCAGACCTGAAGACCATCATAACCAAGCAAGAGGCCGCCCGACAGACCATCGAACTCAAAAAGAAGGACTACTACCCAACCATTTCGGGCAGTGCCGGCTACACGTGGGGTGGAGAGTCCTTTCCTCTTAACAGCGGTTGGAACATTGGTGCTCAGGCGTCGATATCAGTATTTAGTGGCTACCTGACCAAGCATCAGATACAAGAAGCACAGGCAAACCTCAACGTCCTCAAGGCCAACGAAGCTGCCCTGCGGCAGAGCATTATCGTGGAGGTGCAGCAGTACTACCTCCAGCTCATGTCGGCGCAGGAGGCCATCTCCGCTGCCGCCATGACGGTCAGACAGGCTAGGGAAAACCTCGACATCGCAAACGGCAGATATGCCGCCGGCGTGGGCAATCCCATCGAGGTAACGGATGCCGACGTCTCCTACGGAAACGCAAACACCGCCTACGTACAGGCAATAACCGATTACAAGATAGCACAGGCAAATCTGGAAAAGGCGATGGGACAAACCCGGTGATTTTTTTTTAATGACAAAACCCGATTTGCAAATTTGTATGTCGTTTAAGCTATAATTGCCTGTAACCCTACAGACACAGGAGAAATAAAAACATGGTTAAAGGCAGACAGAAGGACAAAGCCAAAGGGCAATCACAGGAGTACATTTCAACTCAGGAGCAACTGACCCCACCTGCAGCGGAGAAGAAGACCTCTGCCAAAAAACCGGCAAAAAAGGTCTCAAAAAGTAAAAAACCCACACCTGCTAAACCGGCACAGGACAATGTGGTGATACCTCCGCCGGTTGTGGTGGCAGCAGGGGTCATAGAGTTGCAGGCGGTTTTGATTCCGGAGGTGCCTATGCAGTCGTTGCCGATGCAGCCCGTTGTCGATGGCTCAGTTGTCGATGAGACGCCGGTGCAGACTGCCGATGACGTGACTGCTGTCAAAGCTAAAACTGTGCCTGGCTCTGACGTCGTAATTGAGGAGACGGCACCCGGCAGTATGTCAGTTTTTGTTGAAAACATCGTGACCTTTAACAAGTTGTGCGATGTGATGGCGGCTCAAACGTGTAATATTAACGCCATACTTATAGACGGCATCAGGCAGAGCATGTTTATCTCCTATGACATCCTGAAAATAAACCAGGAGATGCTGATGGAGCTGTTTATGAAATTTGGCAATGTGAGCACCCCAAAAACCGGCAATGCGAAATAGGCACTACCCGTTGTACGCCTAATTTGACAATGTCACAAGTAAACATAGGGATTGTCTGAACTAGGATTCCACAGATTAAAGGATTTACAGGAAACTATGGTTTCGCACTTTCTGGATTCCTGCTTACGCAGGAATGACATAGAACAGCCAAAATCGCCATTTACTGTCATTCCCGTGAAAACGGGAATCCATTTTCAAGAATTGCATAAAATGCTGGTTTATAAAAAAGTGCGAAAGTATAGAGGAAAAAGAGATAAGACCTTTTTTTAGCAAAATCCTGATAATCTCTTAATCCGTTAAATCGTGGTTCAGACATCTTTAATTGCAAGGATTGGAATATGACATTGTCAAGGTAATCAAGCGGGGGTAAAAATATCCCCATATGAGGACAACCACCCCAAATGGGGAACTTTTATCGGTGTCATAGAGGCAAGGTCGTCTTATATTGAGCTGTTTACCTCTGGCAAGAAACTTGCTACCAACTAATAACAGCACTGTGAAGCGCCCTGACTGGGGTTAAACTAATGACAACAAACGTTGCTATGTCACAGCAAACTTTGCTATTGACAAGAATAAAAAACTTATGATACAATCTGCTAATCCATATTAGGACGATAATAAAACTTATTCTAAATTAAAAGGAGGTGAATACATGAAAAAGTTAACAGCAATGATGCTGGTAGTCTCTCTCTTTGTGACAGTAACCGTGCTTATCGCATCAGACAAGATATCCGGTAAGGTAAAAAGTGTTGTCAAAAAAGGTGATGCAGTCGAAAGCGTAGTGGTAGCCGATAAGAAGTCTGGTAAGGACGTCACCGTGACCTGCGGCGCTGGTGAGTGCGAAGTCAAGACCCCCGTATCGGAAGGCACCGAGATTACCGTACAGGAAAAGGACGGAAAGAAGACCATCAGAAAAGCAGTCGCCGGGTGCTAATCCCCCGTGGATGAGACACTTATTGGTATAGTTGATTATTAGATCAGGAAGTCCCGGGAAGGTATGGTTGGAATATACCCGCAGTGGTGGTTCACACCATACCTTCCTGTTTTTTTAAAGAGGAGCTGGCTGGCTCCCTTGTTGGCCGCCCCCCTACCGGTAGCACTCCAGTTCGGCGTGGTCACATCGCTTAAGCACAGTAATAATGCCATACTACGAAAAATATAAAAGTGGCTTAAATCTTGGCAACCACGGTTGTTTGTGGTGCTACCGATTTTTTGCACTTGAATTTTTTATACCAAGTATTGTACAATAAATGCTATGTATAGAAAGATAGAACTGTATAACCTGCTCAAGGACAAAATTGGGGAAGATGGGACTATTGCCATCATCGATGCAATTGACGATGTGGCCGAACATGCAAAAACCGAGATGGCAACAAAGGCCGACCTGATGGCGCTGGAAGGCTCATTAAAGGCCGACCTGATTATCCTCGAAGGCAAGATTAAAAACGACTCAAATGCGTTAAAGACTGAGATGAAAACCGACTCAACGGCGTTGAAGGCCGACATCGTGGCGCTGGAAAACTCGTTAAAGTCTGAATTCGTTGCGCTGGAAGGTAAGATGAAAAGCGACTCAACGGCGTTAAGGACTGAGATGAAAAGCGACTCAACGGCGTTAAGGACTGAGATGAAGGCCGAGTCAGCGGCATTGAGGACTGAGATGGCGGCGTTAAGGACTGAGATGAAAACCGACTCAACGGCGTTAAGGACTGAGATGAAGGCCGAGTCAGCGGCATTGAGGACAGAGATGGTGGCGCTGGAAGGAAGACTCAATGAGCGTATCACCACTGAAGTCGCCAAATTAGAGCAAAAACTCTCAGAGACTAAAGCAGATATCACCAAGTGGATGTTTCTGTTCTGGATAGGGCAGATAGCAGTTATGATTGTCATCCTTCGGGCATTTGCAAAGTAACGACAGCTTTGCCTGATGATTTGAGCGCTGATCGTATAACTTGGATACTTGTGCAGTGGCTTCACGCCTTGTCAGGTATTTGTTGGGGGTTGAGGGAGGGGCAGCACCCCCTGGTGTAATGGGGTAAACCCCTCCCTTTGCAGTTTCTTCTTTTTTTACTTAGTCACTTACTTAGCCTGCCACTATTTAGCCTGCCATTCCGGGGGCATACCCATCACAACGTAACCCTTGTCGGATATAGCCACGCCGTCCATGAACCACGCATACACGTCGCCATTGCCGGTGTTCTTCCAGAAGATGTCGGCCTTGCCGTTGCCGTCGTAGTCAGCCACGCTGAGTATCTGCCAGACGTTGGGCATCCCATGACTCACAAGACCGCCGCCAACTATCTTGAACCCGTCCATCAGCCACATGGCAACGTCACCCGATACGATGTCCTGCCAGAGCAGGTCGGCCTTGCCATCGCCATCAAAGTCAACGACCGCCTTTATCTGCCAACTGCCTGGAATACCACGTGATGAATAATCCATCTTTGAGATCGTCGTGCCGTCCATCAGCCAGACAACTATGTCGCCGTCGGTGTTTTGCCAGATGATATCGGCCTTCTTGTTGCCATCGAGATCGGCCACGGCCCTGATCGTCCACTCCGGCCTCATCCCCTTGACGATAAATCCGCCGCTCTTGATGTCCTTGCCGTTCATCAACCACACGGCCACGTCGCCAGATTCGGTGCTCTGCCACAGGATGTCCGCCTTGCCGTCGCCATCGAAGTCGCCGGCCTTCTTGAACTCCCACTCCTTGGGCAGACCCTTCAGTGCATAATCGTGGGCCGATATCTGCGTGCCGTTCATGATGTACATGTAGACATCGCCCTTGTCCTTGTGCTGCCAGACTATGTCGTTCTTGCCGTCGCCGTTGAAGTCGGCTATTCCCTTGATGTCCCAATCCGCCGTGATCCCCTTGACGACGTAATCGCCGCCGGTCAGACTGAACTTGTTCATAAGCCAGATGAAGACATCGCCGGATTGACTGCTACGCCAGATGACGTCGCTCTTGCCGTCGCCGTCAAAATCGTATATCGGCGTTATGGGGACTGAAAACTCGACGCTGACGTCCATGTCTTTAGACATCGTGAGCGTACATTGGCTGCCTCCTGTGACTGTTGTTGTGTCGCAACCCGTCCAGCCCTTTACAGTTGAGCCTTGTGCTGGGGTCGCGGTAAGGATAACAACGTCGTTTATGACATACGATGCCAGACATGTCTTGCCATCGCTGCTACAGTTGAGTTTTCCGGTGGATGCTGCTACGGTGCCGCTGCCGTTGCCGGTTATCTTGAGGGTGAGAGTTACACCTCCACTGTCCTGCGTAACCGTGAATGTCTGCCCGGCTATGGTCATCGTACCAAGTCGCGGTTCTGTACTTGTATTGGCTGCCACTAAATAGTACACCGTGTCACTGCCGCTACCGGAGCTGCCGGAGGTTATCGTTATCCAACTGTTGTTGCTTGCCGCAGTCCATGAACATCCGCTCCCTGCTGCTGTGACAATGACGCTGTCCTTTCCACCAGATACATTGAACTTTTTGTTCGTAGGGGCAATTGTATAGGTGCAGGCAGGTTCCTGATTCACAGTAAATGTCTGTCCGGCGATAGTTATCGTGCCGGTGCGGGAGGCTTGGGTTGTGTTTACCGCAACGGAATAGGATACCACACCTGCGCCGGTTACCGCGCTGCCTGATGTTACGGTGATCCAGTCAACGCCGCTTGTTGCAGTCCACTGGCAGGCGCTTGTTGAGGTCTTTACCGTTACATCACCGGTACCGCCTGTTGCAAGGAAATCCTTGATAGTTGGGGTGATTGTATAGGTGCAGTTGCTACTTCCAGGCTGCGTTACAGTAAAGGTCGCTGTAGCGTTTTGTCCTGCAACGGTTATCGTACCGGTGCGAGGGGTTGTAGCCGTGTTTGCCGCAACGGTGTAATTGACCGTGCCGGTGCCGGAGGTAGTTACAGTCAGCCATGAGGTGTTGTTGCTTGTCGCTGTCCATGTGCAACCACTGCTTACGCTAAAGCTGCCACTATCACCGGATGGTGATGTGAAGGTTTTGCTCGTTGGATTGATTGTTATGGCACAATCAGGTGGCAACTGGGTCACTGTCAAGGTCTTTCCCTCAATCGTTATCGTACCGGTGCGGGAGGTTGTACCCGTGTATGCCTCAACGGTGTAACCGATTGTACCGATTCCGGCCCCTGAATTCCCCGATGCAAACTTTATCCATGATACGTTGCTCGTTGCCGTCCATGAACAACTGCTGTTTACGGCCACGCTAACGGTATCGCTGCCGCCTGCTGCGGGGAATGACTTGATTGTCGGAGAGATTGTGTAGGTGCATGGCGTTGGCGTTGGTGTTGGTGTAGGTGGTGGCGTTGGGATGAGTGTAAACGTTGCAACTACCGTGTGATTTGCGGTGATGTTGGTTATCGTGTAGGTAGTTTGGGATGCACCGGTAAAGACGCTTGCGCCGTTGTCCGTCAGTGCTGACAGGTTGAAGTTGGAGTTCGGCGTTATCGTGCATGTGGATGACCCGCCGCTTGATACGCTTGTGGGCGTGCAGGAGATTGAGCCGCCCGTGTTGGCTGTTGCTGTTACGGTGTAAGTTGTCGGTGGGATGATCGAAAACGTTGCCATTACCGTGCAGTTAGCGGTGATAGCGCCTGTTGTATACGTGTTGCCGGATAGAGAGCCGCCGCATCCGGTTACTGATCCGATGGAGTATCCTGTGTTTGGCGTTACCGTGAATTGCGTTGTCGCGCCGGAGGTAACGGTCTGAGGCGTTGACGGGGTTATTGTCCCGCCCGTGCCCGCTGACGGCGTTACCGTGTAGGTGTAGGTGGGGGTTGGGGTGGGTGTAACACCGGATGTAGCTGTTGTCTTAACCTCTCCAAGGGTTACATATGATGCTGTGCCACCATAATTATCACCTAACAGTGCAGAGATAGCACCATTTTGGAAATCACTCTGGTTGGTGATAGTACCTGGTACAGTCAGAAATACAGTACCACCATTGTTATCATAGTTACCCGTAGCGGTTACTGATTGGTAGGTGTTATCGCTGTTAACCTTAATCCTAGTGTAATACCAGGTATCATCAGATATAACAACAGAACCTTCCCAAGAGTGATGTGTCGTCATAGATCCAATAGAAATAGCTTTAGTTGGTGGGGATGTATTCCATAGTAAAATACCAGCTCCCATATACCCTGCACCATGAGCCTTCCACTTTATATATGTCTCAGAGCCTATAAAGTTAAAGGTAGACTTTGATGCTAATTCAGCTCCTACACGGTAGCCATAACCATTAAATTGTAGCCCGTCTGATGTCACTGACATATTGCCAGTGCTATCGAAAACCCACTCTTTGTATTCATTCCAATTAGCTGGTGTTAAAGGGATGGTTGTTGAAGTAGCTTTATACTTGGACACAAACATAGAAGAATCAACGGCAGGGTCCGATACCGGTTCACCGCCTGTATCGGTGTTGAAATTAATGGTACCGCTAAATTCTCCTGTGACGTATATGTCATTGTTTGCAGGATTCAAACAAAATCCGCTAAGACCTACCGTACCTGAAGCTGAACCAATTGTGCGGCTCCATAGGTAATCGCCATCTTTAGACAGCTTAAGCATGTATGAATCGTTTGATCCAACTGCCGTCTTGCTGACTACACCAGAGCCAGGGTCCAGATCAAACGTCCCCTGAAAAGCTCCGCCAAGGTAAATGTTGTTATTGGCATCTAACATCATCTTAGCTAACCCGTTACTCCCGCTACCACTCAAAGACTTGAGCCAGGTAACCTGACCTGACGGTGATATCTTTGATATAAAGGAGTTATTTACTGAAGAAGTGAGAGTAGTCGTACCAATCGTTAGAGTCCCTGAAAAATATCCCCCAACTAAAACGTTACCCTCGGAGTTTACTTTTACTTGGTGAACAAAGTTTGGCTTAGAGGTGACTGCACCAGTGAAATCAGTCTTCCACAACATGTTACCACTGGAGTCATACTTTCTCAAAAAACCATTTGTAACATCACTTGAGGGATAACTATATCCACCCAGGTAAATGTTGTTTTGAGCATCTGTTGCAACGGAGTTACCATAATCGGTATACGCACCACCAAACGTCTGTACCCAAACCACGGTACCGTCTTTCGTTGCCTTGAGGAGATAGACATCATGAGCTCCGACCGATGTCTTGGTTATACCGGCAGCAAATGTCACAGTTCCCTGAAATCCACCAGTAGCATATAGATAGCCATCACTTGAAAGCTCTATAGAGTTACAGGGAGCGTAATTGTTAAGGCTTCCATATTGCAAAGACCAACCTCTGGTACCGTCAGGACTGAATTTAGTGATAATACCCGCTGGTCCCCAAGCTGAAGGGTATGAACCGGTATCCTCACCGCCACATGTATAAATGTTACCACTTGAATCTGATACTACACTAGTGAGCCAGTCGTTGACCGAGCCGCTATAGCCAGTCCTCGACCATCCACCTTTGGTGTATGTTGCATCACTATCCATCTTCCATACATACCAGTCCCTAAATGAACTTGAAGAGCGGCTATCGCTGCCCCCTGCCGGATGAAAGTTGATAGTCTGTGTGAAAAAACCTACCGTTATCAGGTTTTGTGTCGCTGTATCAAACCTACAGTCGTTGCCGCCATTACTCCACCCGGACAATAGGGTTTTTGTCCAGGCATATTCGTATTGGTCAGCGCCTCTTGCTACCCCCCCCCCGTAAGCAAAAACCATGCCAAACGCGAGGAGTGTCAAAAAAATACTTCCTGCTCTGTAACCTTTCTTAAACATGTTCCGTAACCTCCTTAAGTCTCAATGAAATTGCTCATTCCCCCGACTAATGCCAAGGGGTACCAATGTCACCAATCTTGCTTAATAACACGAAACTGCAACACAACTGTCGATGCTCACAATACATCAACACATAATACACCACCTCCTTATAACGACATTATACAATTGCCTCGTCAGACTATTATAAACATAGCGTTAAAAATAATGCAAGCAAATTATTTCTATAGAACGATAGATCAGTACAGATAATTACGTCTACAAATTTTTATGTAATTTGTTTATTATCAAGGGGGTATGCCATGTAACTGGTAAAGTCGGGCTTTAATATAAGTTTAACTTTCTTTACATCTTTCGTAAAAATCCGTAAACCCTGCCCGTCTAAAATCTTCGTCAAACGAAAAATACTCCAAGATATTTTTTTCTTTCATCAAAACAAAACTGGTACAGTCGGTAAAGGAATAAATTTTATCGCTATACTTTTTAAAATACCCCCATGCTTCTTTTTGAAGTTCCTCGGTAAGCCACACAAACTCTATTACATTACTGCTTAAAACGTATCCTCTTTATATTTCATGGTAACTATGCTTTTACGCATCCTGGATTCCTGGTCAAGCCAGGAATGACACACTTGGAAAACGGCTGTAACTGTCATTCCTGCGAAAGCAGGAATCCATGCCTTTTAACCGTGAAATAAAAATTACCCTGCTTTTTAAAGAGGATACCTTAAAACAAACTCTCCCATTTTTACAGCTATTTCATGGTTAGTTCTGGCTAAACACAAAGTGAGAGCCTCATCAAAAATAAAATTGGTTGATACCATTTTTGTTCTTTGTTTTTTTATAACTGTCATGACCTCCATTGCTGCCGTATGGTTTTTATCTTTTTTGTTAAAAAACGCCGGCAAGGCACTGGTATCAAGAAAGACTGTAAACATACTGTTTGTAATTACTTATTGTTTTTTACTAAACCATAGAGATATTTGTCGTGATTTTCTGATAAATCATATTCTCCGTTTTTAATAATCCCAGCTAATCTAAATAAAGGGTCGTTTTCCCAAATATCGTTACTGTTTAAATCAACGGCTTCTTCCGGTTGACTGCTCTCTATTTCATCTAATGGGATAACCTTAAACTTCTTACCCTCTGGTAAATCTACTGGTTCCATTGGCTCCAGAACGCCATGTAAAACTCTAACCTCAAATGTTGTTATCATCTCGTTCCCTCCTTTTAGCTCCATTTCTGAGTGTTTAATGCTTTTCATAAAATAAAAGCTAAGGTCTCTACCTGTAGTTTAGCATATCAGCTTAACGAAATCATACAATTACCTTCATCCAGCTCTTATAAATATTATTATAAATATAGTGTTAAAATTAATGCAAGCGGGTGCATAAAAAAGTAGTGGCGGTTTTTTTAGCCCTCACAAATGTTTTAGAATATAGTTAGAACAAAAACCTAAAACACTGGAGGGCTATATGAATAATATAACAAACATAGGAGAAGAAACAAGGGATAGACTAATCTCAGAATTAGGAGATATGTTAAAAGGCGCTGTACAAGCAATGTTGGGAGATGTTTTTGATATAAATGCGGTGGAAAGCAATTTTACAGAATTGTTCATGATACTTCGCAAGAAAGTGACGGAAGAAATATTCCAACAAATGGATATTGAACATACAGAGTGTAAAGAATGTGGCAACAAGATGAGAAGTAAGGGGGAAAAACACAGAAAGATAAAGGGTTTAGTGGACTACGATATACAGGTCAGAGTGTTTTATTGTGACAAGTGTGACCGTTATGAAAGACCATTAGATAAGATAATCGGCAATACGGGACAAATCACATTAGAGGTTAAAGAAGCGATGGTGTTGTTAGGTCAGCGTATACCATTTGAAGAAGCGAGTTCTTACATTAAAAAGCTATTAAAGGTAGAGATAAGTCATGAAAGCATACAGGAATTGGTGGAGGGTACAGGTGAAAAGATATCAAAAGAGGAAATGGAAATAGTAGCAAACGAAATAAATGACAATGGATATGTGAAAGATTGGAAAGACGGTGAACGAGTAAATGATATAGCGTATATGGAATTAGATGGCAGTATGGTACAAACAAGGGAAGAAGGTTGGAAAGAAGTAAGAAATGGAGTACTATTTGCCCAAAAGGATAGATTTGAAGTAGACAAAAACCATAACGAAGTATATCGGAAGAAATATTTCTCAGTATTTAACGATGGGAAAAATTCTCTGGATGCTTTTAAAAATAGGACTACCTTAGAGGCATACAAATTTGGATTTCACAATTATGCTAAACCCGTTATTTTGGGGGATGGTGCGCCGTGGATATGGGATTATGCCTCTATCTATCATCCTTATGCCATACAGATATTAGATTATTATCATGCAGATGAATATTTAGGCAATGCGATAAATGCCATTAAACCTAAAGATGACAAACAAAACAAGCAAATAGAAGAGCAAGGCAAACAATTAAAAGATTGGTTATGGGAAGGTAAAATTGACGAGATAATCTTGTTTCTTGAAAAAATGCCAAAACACAAGGAAATTGTAGATTGCTTGCGTTATTATCGGAATAATCGTTTTAGAATGAATTATGGCAAGTATCGGCAAGATGGTATTGATATAGGCAGTGGAGTTATAGAGAGTTCCCATCGTATTATAGTGCAAAGCAGAATGAAACAATCGGGCATGCATTGGAACAAGAAAAACGTCCAACCTATGGTATCACTAAGAGCATTATATCTATCTGGACGATGGAGCAATATTGTCACACATCTAAAGGTTGCAGCCTGATGCCACCAAAAATTTATGCACCCGAAAAAAGTCCAGAAGTATTTTTAGAAGCTGATGTCGCCTTGCTCTCTCAACCAGAATAAATTCACCGTGGAGCGCTACCCCTCCCTGTTGCATAAAACCATGCAGTCATTATATAATAGAACAGGTATTTTCTACAGGCCGGATGACGTAGGTCAATCTTGGTCGTATGCCAGAGCGAAAAAACTTATGCTGAGGTAAGATATTATAACAATAGCAGACAAACTAAAGACCATCGTCAACGCCTTGGAGGACAAGAAGGCCGAAGACATTTCAATACTCAGGCTGCAATCGCTGACGGCCATCACCGACTACTTCGTGATATGCACCGGTACAAATCCGCCACAGATAAAGGCTATAGCAGACAACGTGGAGAGACGCCTGAGAGACTCCGGCGTTAAACCCTTAAGCATCGAGGGCCTCAGACACGCACAGTGGGTATTGATGGACTACAACGATGTGATCATACACGTCTTTACACCGCAGATGAGGGACTACTATCAACTGGAGCGGCTCTGGCTGGATGCCCCGTCTCTGACAGCCCAAGAGCTAAGGGCCTCCTGATGAGGGTAGTTATCCTGCACTTGCAAAAGACCAAAGCCTGCTATCTCAGGGGCATTAAAAATAATAAAGAAGGAGTGTATCTATGCCTGAATTTCAAGTAGTGGGAAATGTAGACCCCTTTCTGCTGATAACGCTCAAGAAGGGAGAACGCATCTATGCCGAGTCCAACGCAATGGTCACAATGGATGCGGTGCTGGAGCTTAAGGGCAAGATGGCCGGAGGTTTTTTCAGCTCTCTGGCGCGGAAATTTACGTCGGGGGAGTCCTTTTTTCAGCAGTCTCTGGAGGCTACCCACGGAGAGGGACAGGCACTGTTATCGCCCACCCTGCCGGGGGATATTGAAATCCTCGATGTTGGCGTAAACCAGTACCGCTTAAATGACGGAGCCTTTGTGGCGGCCTCAGACACCGTACAGATCAGCGTTAAGTCTCAGGGGATCGGCCAGGCGTTATTTGGTGGAACGGGTGGGTTCTTTATCATGGAGACCTCGGGTCAGGGCAAGTTGGCAGTGTCAGGGTTTGGAACGATGTTTGGGCTGGACGTCAAGGCCGGTTCGGACGTCATCGTGGACAACTTTCACGTCGTTGCCTGGGACAGGAATCTCAACTACAACATATCGCTCTCTACGTCCAAGGGCGGATTCCTGAGCAACCTTGTGGGCAGTGTGACCACCGGTGAGGGCGTCGTCAATCGCTTCAGCGGCAATGGAAAGGTCTACGTGTGCTCACGCAACCGCAGCGGATTCCTGGGCTGGATTGCCTCAAGTCTGCCCACCGCTGGCAGCAGCAGAGGCAGTGGCTCCAATATCAATATCTCCAGAGACTTACTGTAAATACTTACTATAAGGAGGATGTAACTATGGCTGTCAATCTTTCCAAGGGACAGAAGATATCGTTAGAGAAGGAGGCGGGCGGCAGGCTCACAAAGGTGATAATGGGGCTTGGCTGGGACGTCAAAAAGTCGGGTGGATTTCTGGGGTTTGGTCAAAAGAGTCAGACCATCGACCTGGATGCCTCCTGCGTGCTCTTTGACGAGGCCGGTGAACAGGTCGATGTGGTGTGGTTCAAGCAGCTTAAGAGCAAGGATGGCAGCATCACACACACGGGCGACAATCGCACGGGTGCCGGTGAGGGCGACGACGAACAGATAATCGTTGATCTCACCGCCGTCCCTGCCAACGTCAAGACGTTGATGTTTGTAGTCAACAGCTTTACCGGACAGAGCTTTAAGGATGTGGAAAACGCCTTCTGCCGTCTCATAGACCAGCAGAACGGCAAGGAGGTGGCACGGTTCAATCTCAGCTCGCAGGGGTCTCACACGGCACAGGTCATGGCGAAGGTCTATCGTCACGGCGGCGAGTGGAAGATGCAAGCCATTGGCGAAAACGCAAGCGGACGCACGTTCAAGGACTTGATGCCGGTTATGCGTCAGGCCCTTTGAGCCGGCAGGGCTTTGGAATAATGTTTATACTTCAAATAAAAAAACTAAGGAGGTTTGACAATGGCTATTAGTCTGACAAAAGGTGGTAATGTATCATTAACCAAGAGTGCTCCGGGGCTGAAGAAGATGTTTGTAGGGCTTGGGTGGGATGCCCGTATAACTGACGGGTCTGCCTTTGACCTGGATGCCAGTGTTTATTTACTTGGCGCCAACGGTAAGGTGCGCAGTGACGCCGATTTTATCTTCTTTAACAACCTGAAGTCGGCCGAGGGATCAGTTGAACATATGGGTGACAACCTCACCGGTGCCGGCGAGGGCGATGATGAGATGGTAAAAGTAGACCTGGACAAGATACCTGCCGATGTCTCCAAGCTGGTCTTTGGCGTGACGATCTACGACGCCGATAAACGCAAACAGAATTTTGGCATGGTACGTGCCGCATTTATTCGTATCGTAAACCAGGACGACAACAAGGAGGTTGCCCGCTATGACCTGTCCGAGGACTACAGCACGGAGACGGCCATGCTCTTTGGTGAACTCTACAAACACAACGACGAGTGGAAGTTCAAGGCCATAGGGGAGGGATTCTCCGGCGGACACGCCGCAATGGCAGGCAGCTACGGTGTCAACGTAGGTTAAAGAGAAATGAGGGTGGTGGCTCCGCTTCTTTAGCTGCAACGGGGGTGGGCCAGGGGGTGAGCCATCCCCCTTTCAAAAAAAAGAACGGTTTATGAAAGAAAAAGAGGCCCGTAATGTTGTACAGAGATAACCTGGAGCTGGATATAGACAAATACTGCCTGAGATACGGCCTGGATGATAACTACCACACGCTATGCTCAAACTGTTTGACCAATAACGTTATATCCATAGAGAGTCATCACAACCAATGTACCCACTGCGGACAAACACTCGATATACGCAGATATCCAATCTCCGTCATTGCAATAAGAGGCAATAACGTAACGTCGGCAGTCATAAGGGACCAAGACGGTCTGCGTGTCGTATGCGGTAGCTGCGGGCTTATCATCTACGTTAAATGCGAAGGAGAGGACTTCACGCAATGTATTGACTGCGGGATGCAGATCGATTACAGTAGCTATCCCGACTGAAATCTGCTATAAAGACAAGTTTTAACCGTCCTTGACAGATGCGGATTGAATTAATTATAATCAATGCAGTATGCTTATAACGAGAACCGTTTTGTTGACTGTTGTATTACTCCTGAGCCACGCACTTGCAATGGCACAGGTGCAGGTCACGGCTAGTTTCTATCCGCTTGCGCATTTTGCGGGGCAGGTGGGTGGCAACCTCGTGCATGTGACAAACGTCACTCCAACGGGCGTTGAACCGCATGAGTTTGAACCAAAGCCCCTGGATATCAAACGTGCATTTGCGTCCCAACTGTTCATCTTCAACGGCGGGGGTATTGACCCTTGGGCAGAAAAGCTACAAAACGACCTCAGTGCAAAAGGCGTGGTCACCCTGTGCATGGCCTGCCAACTGGTAAAACACGACGACCCGCACTTCTGGATTGACCCCGTCCTGGCCATCGAAGAGGTGCGACTCATCAGCGATACCCTCGGCAGGATCGATCCGAAAAATGAATCTACGTATAAGAAAAACGCTGAGGAATACATAAAAAAGCTGACTGCCCTGGACTCCGCCTTCAGAGAGGGCCTCAAGACCTGCCAACACCGCGAAATAGTCGTCACCCACAACGCCTTCAGCTACCTGGCCAGGCGCTATGACCTTACAACCCTGACGCTGGCAGGACTATCCCCGATCGAGGAACCCTCGGCACGCAAACTTGCCCGGATCGCACGGATCGTCAAGACCAAGGGGATCAGGCACATCTTTTTTGAGTCCCTGGTCAGCCCCAAGATAGCGCAGTCGATAGCCTCCGAAACGGGAGCGGTGACCCTGCCGCTTAACCCCTGCGAGGGCCTAACCACGGACGACGCCCAAGACGGCAAGGACTACATCGCCATCATGCAGGACAATCTCAAAAACCTGCGCATCGCCCTGTCATGCAAATGACAAGTGAGTTGCCGAGGCTCAACTAACGATCCCGCCGGATGCGCCAACGCATCAACGCGGCATCAGCGCAAATACCCCCCAGCCCAAATATTCACGCGTGTAAGCGGCGTAGCGCTCGGGTTCCGAGGTCAGTTTGGCTCGAACATCTTTCGCTAACTTGTCGTTGGGATTGGCTTCAAGCCATCGGCGCATGGTGAGCCATTTGGCCGCCTCGTATCTGTCCCAGCCGTCTTGGTCAGCCAGAACCATTTCAACGACGTCATAGCCAAGGTGGCCGAAAGAGGCGAGAAGTTCAGGAAGCATGAGAAAGTCGGAGATTGAGTTGGCAAGACACCCATTGGCAACATCTTCTGTCGGCGGAAACTTCCGCCAGTAGGGCTCGCCGATGAGGATGATCCCTCCGGTGCGCAGGCTCCGCGCCAGAAGCTCGATAGTGCCGACGACTCCCCCGGCGATCCAAGTGGCCCCGACACAGGCTGCCATATCGACCTTCTCGTCAGAGACGTAGCCGGCAGCATCGCCATGGATGAACTTGACTTGATCGGCGACGCCGAGTTCTTCAGCACGTAGTTTCGCTTGCTCGGTGAACAACTGGCTCATATCGATGCCGGTGCCGATGACACCGTGATCGCGTGCCCAGGTGCACAGCATCTCCCCCGAACCGCTGCCGAGGTCGAGCACTCGGGACCCCGATTCCAGACGCAGTGCCACGCCGAGAGTGGCGAGCTTTTCGGGTGTGATCGGGTTGTGGATGCGGTGAGCACTTTCAGTGATGTTGAATATTCGTGGAATGTCCATTGTGAAAACCTCCTTACGGTGTGAATAGATTCGGTCACGGCCTAACCAGTTATTAGCTGAACAATATCAACGGATGTAACATGAGATTTATCTCCCGGCTCATTACCTGACCGATAGTACCTCGTCTTCCTTCTCTACCCCTATCTCATACAAAAAGTCCGGTGACATGTCTGCTCCATTATCCCAGCATATAGTATCTATATCACGGTTAACGCAAACAGTCTTAAAATAGCTTATATCCCTTAATGGTTCAAATATCTCACCGTCCAGATGCTCCTCTAAATCAACGTATCTTACAATGTCATAGTCAAAGGTAATCATAAGTTTATAATCCGATATATACGATACCTTTCTCACAAATTTCATAACAAACCTCCTATCCCTTACGTGATATGCAACGTAATGGTTTTTTAGCCATTGCGAGTTCCCAATTTTCCATAAGCTCTTTTCTATGCTCAAATGCCCATTCAATAGTCAAGGATGCAATTCTTTCAGGGAGATACCCCTCAATAAGTCTTAGATCATCAATGGTAAAAACACCAGTCTGTTCTCCATACTTGGCATGAAAATGTGCCGGATTATGGTCCTTATAATAAATCATAATAACGATTCCTGAAAATCTGCTCACCTCTGGCATCTGTTTAGCATATTATAACATATTTTTAAAAACAAAGTTTCACCGTTCTTGGGGTTCTCCTTATGATTTAAGATGTTTTTACGAGATTTATTTTATCATAGGGAGGGCTAAAATATCATTAAAATTTAGGAGTTTTGCAAGAGGCTCAATTATACCATAATTCTTGTCGTTATAAAAATACCTGGTTTCGTGTATAGATTTTTTACGTGAGGTAACACGTCCCCCTGATAGTTCCAGCGTTAAATGACACTTCCAAAAAGAGGCGAGTTTCTGGTAAAATTAAACCATGAATTTATATCTGAAAGGAGCTAACTGACAGCACGGGTAAATACTCAGGAGGGTGCAATGAACGAACAGACGCAACAGATAAAGAGGGACGTAGTGTTGGTGGTTGATGACACACCGGATAACCTCACGCTGATGAGCGGTCTTTTAAAGGACAAGTACAAGGTCAAGGTGGCCAACTCAGGTGAGCGGGCATTAAAGATAGCCAACTCCGATTCTCCCCCTGACCTGATCCTGCTTGATATAATGATGCCGGAGATGGACGGCTATGAGGTGCTGCGGAGGTTGAAGACCAGTCCGGCTACGGGTGACATACCGGTGATCTTCCTCACGGCCAAGGCCGAAGTCGAGGATGAGCGTCTGGGGCTTTCCCTGGGGGCCGTTGACTATATCACCAAGCCAATCAGCCCGCCCATTGTGATGGCGCGCGTGGGCAATCACCTGCAATTGAAGGCCATGCGCGATTTTCTGAGGCAAAAGAACGAGTTCCTTGAACAGGAGGTCAGACGTCGCACCGAAGAGATTACGGCCATCCAGGATGTCACGGTGCTTGCCCTTGGCTCCCTTGCCGAAACACGCGACAGCGACACCGGCAACCACATCCGCCGCACGCAGCACTATGTCATCGCCCTGGCCAATCACCTCCGTACAAACCCGCGTTTTGGGTGGTTTCTGACCGACAAAAACATCGTGTCGCTATTTAAGACTGCCCCGTTGCATGACATCGGCAAGGTGGGCATCCCCGACAACGTCCTGTTAAAACCAGGAAAACTCGACGACAACGAGTTTGCCGTCATGAAGACACACACGGTACTGGGCAAGAAGGCCATAGAGGACGCAGAGCAGAGGTTGGGTACGGAGGTGGAATTCTTGCGCTTTGCCAAGGAGATCGCCCTGTCGCACCATGAGAGATGGGATGGCGGGGGGTATCCCGATGGCCTCTCCGGTGATGATATCCCCATCCTGGCAAGGATCATGGCCGTTGCCGACGTCTATGATGCACTGATCTGCAAGCGTGTGTACAAGACCCCCATGACACACGAACAGGCAAAGAATATCATCGTCCAGGGAAAGGGGACTCAGTTTGACCCCGATGTGGTGGATGCATTTGTGGCTCAGGAGGAGGCGTTTATCAAAATCGCCAATCAATTCAGAGACAAATAAGTAAGGGTACGGAATTTGAGACTACGGTAATTATTAACCGCTAAAATAGTTAGCTTACCCGATATGCGCAAAAGAAAGGTTATATGACGACGTCACACGAAATAAACATTGACAGGGCCATCAAGCTGCTAGTTGAGAGTCATGAGCTGGATGACCACATTGAACTGCGGCTGTCCTTGCAGTACCCGCGCAAGTGTCTCCTGCACTGGGGGCTGTGTGCCAACAGATGGGCCAAGTGGCAGGTGCCACCGCAACCTTACTGGCCGCAGGAGAGCGTACCGTTCCAGCACACGGCCATACAAAGCCCCTTTCAACCCAACCACTCCGGGGGTAAACTTACCATCAGGATTGCCAGGGACATGGGGTTTAGCGTCCTGTCCTTTGTCCTGTTCTTCCCCGAGGAAAACCGCTGGGACAACAACCACGGCAAGAACTATCAGGTCCCCTTTGTATCGCACACTCAGACGGGGTCCACACTCAAGGACGAAGGGCTTTTGCACATCGCCGAGCGGATCATAAACGGCGAAATGGGCAACCACTCCTGGACTCTCATGCACAGGTTCAACCTCTGCCACGACCTCTGTGATGGCCTGCGCGGGGTGGGTTTCAGCCTGCTATTTGTCTGGCTGCGTTACTCGTTCCTCCGACAACTAGACTGGCAACGTAACTACAACACCCAACCCAGGGAACTCAGTCACTCCGTTGAGCGTCTGACACTCAAACTGGCAGAGAAGTTCATAAACGAATCAGACCTGCACGAAATCATCACACTGATGATGACCACACTCGGCGCCGGCGGAGACGGACAACGCATCCGTGACGAAATCCTGCAGATCATGCACCGACACAGAATAAAAGAAGTCACGGGACACTTCCTCGAAGAGTGGCACCAGAAGCTGCATAACAACACAACCGCCGATGACATCGCCATCTGTGAGGCGTACATACAGTTCCTCCACAGCAACGGCAACCACGACGTGTTCTACTCCACGCTCATGGCAGCCGGGATCAACAGGGAAAGGCTTGCCGGTTTCGAACGCCCCATCAAAACTCCCCCGGACTTCGTACCACACCTCAAGGATGCCCTGCTGCACGACTTTGGCAACTACCTCAATACCCTCAAGGCCGTTCACTCAGGCACAGACCTCTACAGGGCAACCAATGCAGCCCTGTACCTCTTCGACCATAGCGCCCAACACAAGCTGCACTCAATCCTGCACAACAGAGAACTGTCACTGTTTAGTGTTGCCTCTGCCATCACGGAGGTGTGCAGAGAGATCGCCCTGCGTCTGAATACCGAACGGGACCGCAAACGGGTCAGAGACCTGCTTTTTCTATCCCTGGCGCTGGAGGAACACCTCCGGATGCTGATAGAGCGAAACGTAAACCAGCACATGGGCATAGAGGAGCTTACACGCCTGATTGGCATAGTGGTGGAAAACATCCTCTTTACCAACACAACCGATGAACTCAGGGCCTGCTCCAGACACCTTGGCAGGTTGTCGTTTCAGGACAACGAGGGGTCAGCGAGGGGCGAGCCGCAATCTTGTCGCAGCGGGGCGCCCCCGCCCCTGGCTCAGTCCCCTGGCTCAATGTGGCGGTATCACTGCCTTGCCATCCTGGAACGCCTCAAGCGCCTCCTGGGTAGCTTCATTGACAGATACTACAGGATGTTTCACGACAACGCCCAGTTCCTCGGCAAGGCCTTTAACGCCGACTCCTGGACGGTTAACCTCTTTACGGAAGAAGTCATACGCACCCGCCTGATCTTTGCCCTGTCGCTGCTGTTGCAGTACCTTGAAACGGTACTCCTGAAGCAGGGCATACTTCCACAGTGGCAGGTCATCAGCCGACACAACGCCGTTGGTACGGTGGAAGTCGTTGACACCCTGCACAGGGTCACACACTCGACCTTTAACTCATCCACGATTATAATAACCGACAAGGTGGTAGGGGACGAGGAAATTCCAAAGGGGGTAACGGCCATTATATCGGCCAATAACATAGATGTTGTCTCCCACCTTGGGGTCAGGGCACGAAACGGTGCGGTGCTCTTTGCCACCTGCTACAATAAAGATGTCATAGAGCGTCTGAAGTCGTTTAAGGGGCATTGCCTGAACCTCCTGGTTACGGCTGCCGGAGAGGTATTATTTGAGGATACAGCGACAGGGGTCAGCGACCCCCGGCTTAATCCGGATGCCACCTCTGCACAACACTCAGAGGCACGCCACCAGATATCGCTGACTCCACGTAATAACGCATTTGAGACATACGCCCTGACATCCGGGCAATTCAGCGCCGCAACGGCAGGCCTCAAGTCCAACAACCTTGCAGCGCTCAGGGACAAACTCCCAAACTGGATTCACACACCGGCATCTGTGGTTATCCCCTTTGGCATATTCGATCACCTGATGCAACTCCCCGTCAATGCCGACGTCAAGAGGCTCTACGACAACCAGGTGAACGCCCTGGCTACAACAGACCAGTGTTTAACGGCAGCCCTGGACGCCATCAAGCAAACCATCATGTCGCTAACCCCACCCGATGCCCTCTTTCAGGCACTCACTGATACAATGCAGCAAGAGGGGATATCGCCTCCCGATGATTGGACCGAAGGATGGCGTTGTATCAAGCAGGTCTATGCCTCCGCATGGAATGAGCGTGCATACCTCAGTCGCAGAAACATGGGCATACCGCATGAGGCACTCTCCATGGCCGTCCTCATCCAGGGGGTTATCGAGGCAGAGTACGCATTTGTCATCCACACGCTAAACCCCCTAAACAACAGCAGAGATGAGCTATATGCCGAAGTCGTCCTGGGGCTTGGCGAAACGCTGGTGGGTAACTTCCCGGGTCGGGCGTTGAGCTTTACCTGCAACAAGGCAGACAAGACCCTGTCGCCCATCTTTTACCCAAGCAAGGGGGTAGGACTGTATGGAGCCAGGAGCGTCCTGGAGCGAAAAAGAAGCGGACTGATATTTCGCTCCGACACAAACGCTGAAGACCTCATGGGGTATGCGGGGGCGGGACTGTATGACAGCATCCTGTTACCGGCATCCAGGGAGGTCGTCCTCGACTATGCCGATGAGCCGCTGCTATGGGATAAACAATTTCAGGAGGGGCTAATGCGTGCCATTGCAGAGATAGGGATATCTATTGAAGACATCACGGGATCGCCTCAGGACATAGAGGGTGCCTATTGCAAGGGCACATACTACGTTGTCCAGAGCCGCGCACAGATGTTGTAGCAATACAAAGAAAGAAAGGGGCGGCTCCGCTTCTTTGTCGCTCCAGGACGCTCCTGGCCCCCCTTTAGAACCCCCCCGCAAGGGGGCCAGCCCCCTTGACCCCTTCCTTAGACGATTTGCCGTTGGTATTATAAACTCGAAGGGTATACGTTGTGTAGCAAAGAAAATACTAAAACTTGATCACAATATTCGTCACATACTTTAAGGGCATGACGTGAGAACAAATTAACCGTGACTGACTGTTGACAACAGATTATTTTTTATGTTACCCTGAGCACAATGTTTATCTTAATTATGAAAGGTGCAAAAATATAGGGTAGCACTCCAGTCTGGCGTGGTCACATCGCTTAAGCACAGTAACAATGCCATACTACGAAAATATACAAGTGGCTAAAATACTGGTAACCACGGTTGATTGTGGTGCTACCCATATATTAGAAATCACTGATAATAAACGGTATTTTTTTGTATGATAATTGCTTTTGTGTCATATTTTCAAGAGACTCAGAAGTGTAACAGGGCTAATTTGTTCTGTCTGAAGATCAAGATTGCAGGCTGTTTTTTTAGAATGACCCCCTCCCTTTTATCCCTCCCACAAGGGGAGGGAAATTTATGAGACACTAGCGCAATCCCCCTCCCTTTATGGGAGGGGCTAGGGGAGGGTGGGATGGGCAACGGCCACGGAGAACAAATTAGCCCTGGAAGTGTAAAAACGTAATTGAAACTTAAGGAGGATGTCTATGGCATTTCAAACGCCAATAACAGTGAAAGAAGCAGTTGATAACATTCATACCAAGAAGTACTTGCTCCCTGCTATCCAAAGAGAGGTTGTTTGGGATACTGACCAGATAGTATGCTTATTCGATTCATTGATGCGCGACTATCCAATCGGTTCTTTTCTCTTTTGGTATGTGACAAGAAACAATACTGACAAATATCAGTTCTATGAATTCGTCCGTGAATATCATGAACGAGACAATTGTCATAATGCAAAAGCTAATCTAAACGGGCAGGATGACATCACTGGAGTTCTTGACGGTCAACAGCGTTTGACTTCTCTATACATTGGTCTTAGGGGTTCTTATGCCTATAAAGAACCGAGAAAAAGATGGAACAATCCTTTGGCTTTTCCTGCCAGAAAGCTCTACCTAAACCTGCTATCTCCATACGAGGGCAACGATCAAATCGACATGCAGTTTGATTTCGCATTTCTTACAGATCAAGAAGCTAATCAACATGACGAGGGGGCTTTCTGGTTCATGGTCGGTCATATCTTGAGCTTTAAAAATCAAGCATCGGTTAATACGTACATGATTAACCAGCAACTCATGCAAAGACCAGAGGAGCAGGCAATTTTTGCCAATGAGGCACTTTTCAAGCTATGGTCGATAATACACGAAAAACCAGTGATTAATTATTTCCTCGAGAGAGATACAAGTTTACATAAGGTGTTGAATATCTTTATAAGGATCAACAGCGGAGGTACCACTCTAAGTTACTCTGACTTACTTTTATCAACGGCAACTGCTCAATGGGAAGAGCGAGATGCGAGAGAGGAAGTAACCGCTTTGGTAGACCAACTTAATGACATCGGTGACGGTTTCAATTTTGATAAGGATTTTGTTCTCAAGAGCAGTCTTGTCTTAAGCGATTTTACAGAAATTGCATTTAAAGTTGATAATTTCAACAAGACCAATATGCGAAAGATTGAACAACAATGGGATGAAATAACACAAGCCTTACTTAAAGCGGTTACTCTGGTGTCAGGTCTTGGATATTGCCGGAATACGCTTACCTCAAACTATGCCGTCATACCGATAGCATATTATATGAAAAAGATTGGTTCTCCGGCAAATTTTGATGTAGCCCAAAAGTACTCAGGGGAGCGTAAAGCAATCCAGAAATGGTTAATTCTTTCATTGATAAAGCGGGTTTTCGGTGGTACGCCTGATTCGGTTCTACGTCCAATACGAGAAATTTTGAAGGAGACCCATAACGGATTCCCATTAACTGAAATCATAGATAAATTCAAAGGAACAAACAAGTCTCTATCTTTCGTGGATGATGATATAGAACTCATACTTGACTATAGATACGATCAAACTTACACATTTTCGACCCTTGCTTTGCTTTATCCTTCATTGGATTTTAGGAACAACTTCCATATCGATCATATTCATCCCTTTAGTCATTTTACTCGTACCAAGTTACGCCGACGGGGAATTCGTGACAATGATACAGAGCTTTACATTGAGCATGTGAACACACTTCCAAATCTGCAACTTCTGGAAGGCATTCCTAATCAGGAAAAAAACGATACAGCGTTTGCGGATTGGTTTGGAGGGAATAACCCAACTAAAGATATGCAAGATAGCTATAGGAAACGGCATTACATCCCTGATGTTGATCTTTCCTTAAGTAATTTCATGAACTTTATCGAAGAACGAAAATATCTGATTCGTAATCAATTAAAACACCTTCTGGGTGTAACATAGGACAACAAACAATTCTTGAATTTATGATACAATCCTGTACTTTCGCATTTTTTTATAAACCGAAAAGTGCAAAATTATAGGTGATATGTGTCAGAGTTTAACATGCAGCCGTGTTATAACAAGAGTGCTACAGGCATTGTTGTGAGTATAAAGGTGATCCCGCGTGCTGCCGGCAACGAGGTTGTTGGCTGTGTTGATGGTGTTCTGCGCATCAGGGTCACGGCCGCCCCCGTCGATGGACAGGCCAACAAATTACTTGTCGAACTGCTCTGTAAGCACATCAAATCCAGGGACGCCTCCGCAAGGATCAAAAAATCCGATATCAGGATTATCAAAGGCAAAAAGTCAAAAAACAAGCTTGTCGAAATAACAGGCATAGACTCCATATAATAAATAACGGAGCATAAATGCTTAGAACATTAGGGTTAAGAATAATGGGGTCAAGGGGGCTGGCCCCCTTGCAGGGGAGGTCTGAGGAGGGGGCGGAGCCGCCCTCCTTCTTTCTTTTACCGTGAAATATAAAGGAGATACGCCCGTAGTGATTTCATGTCCATGCCTCTGTCGATATAACAACCCCGCGTTGTTGTGTGTGTGTCAGAGGTGGCAGCTTTGAGCAGACAAACCTGCCAATGGCCATTGCCATGACACGGTCGTCGTGCATTGCGTTTTGTGCACGACATTGCCCACCCTGAGTCCTGATAAAGGTTAGCATCTCCTCAAAGACCTCCCTGCTGACAATGCCGTGGCAGTCGTCCCTGATTTCTGCGATTAGGTTGTTGATGATAAGTTCCTTGCTGGTCCTGGTACTGAGCCAACCCAGCCGCCTCCTTGGCTTAACCGGAGGCACCAGCACCATCTCCGAGTATATGCGTGGGTAGTTGAGTTCCACGAGCTTTGTGATGGTGGTAAGGCCGTGGTTGTTCCTCTCCGGCACCAACCATGCATTGTTGTAGCGCCCACCCAGATGTGCCAGGAGCACGCCAAAGAGGTCAGGTTCGATAAACCCATGCCACTCGGCCACCTGTCTGGCCATATGCGCAACCTGCCCTTTACCCCCTGATACCGGACGCCAGATGACCTCGGCACAGGAGTAATCATGCCCCTCAAGCCCCTCGGAGACATCCGCACTGATCAGATATTGCCCGCCCGCAACAGGCTCCTCCCACACACGCAACCTGCCATCGGCTGCCGGACGCCACTGCCCCGTACCCAACTCACACTCGTACCTCTGCGCAGGCTCCCTGGCATCGGCCATCAGTCTCAGAATCTTCTGCGTGTTAAAGACCGACGCACTGGTGCTGACAAATGCCTCCACGGCAGAGGCCGGATACTCCTGCCTGAATCGGAGGATATCGCCCCCACAACGGTTTTCGATGGCCTGCCTGCGCCACAGCAACTGTGCCTCGTCCACACCGCAGATGTCCCTCAGCGCCGATTCATCTTCATTCAATATTAAGCCGGGGGACTGAGCCAGGGGCGGGTGCGACCCGCTGCGACAAGATTGCGGCTCGCCCCTCGCTGACCCCTCCAGTGGTTGACCACCATCCAGACGATAACCGTCAAAGACAAACCACGGGATAAAAACGGCACTGTATACGTTGCTGACACTGGAGCGTTCGTTGATACGGCTTTTAAACTGCGCCTTGCCGGTGGCGTCCCTGTAGAGTTCATAGACGTAACGGGCACTGAAGAATCGTTCGTAGAACTCACCCGACGGCCCCTTGGCAGTGCTTTCAAAGATAACCTCGGTCTCCGGCTGATCCGGGACACACTGCAGCAGGGAGGTCAGCAGGTCAGAGGCCGTGTGTGTCGGCCACTTTGCCACCTCCGACAGGTGCAGGTAGTGGATCAGTTGTCCGCTGCCAAAGTCCGTCTTACCCGCCGTTCCCACCCTGATGGCGCCGTCAAGCCCCAGCCCCGATGCCGTGTTGAACTCGATCTCCTTTTTGTTGTTGTGCAGTTGTGCGGGACGAAACTCCCAGGGAATGTGTCTGTGAAATCGCCGCGTCATATTGAATATGAACTCCGTGGCCTCCGGTTCGTGTGTCAACATGGCGGCGTAGCGGTTGAAGTGCGTGGTGGTCTTCCAGTAGAAGCGTCCTGCCACCCAGGTGCTGACCCCCTCGCGTCTGGCCTTGAGGATCAGCAGTCTGACGAGTCTGCCCTGGTTGCGGATGTCGCGGATTATCTCTTCCAGAAGCCGCTGTATTTCGTTGAGCAAAAACGGCAGGAGTTGCCCGTTGTCGCTCTGCACCTTCAGACAGGCACCGGCGTAGATACTAAAGACGTTGCAAATCTCCTGTTCTATTGTCTCAATTGCTTTCATTTTCTTTTTCGCTCCAGGACGCTCCTGGTTGCCATGCTCTAGTACGCTCCTGCTTCGTCGGCCAGGGCACGTATCCGCCTGAGTCGTTGCTCGTAGGTCTCTGTCGTGGTACCTTCTTCGGTTTGGTCGCCCTTGCGCTTTGGGTAGACGTACTGGGCAAGTTCCATCAGGAGCTTGGCCCTCAGTGCAACGTCAACGTCGGGGTCGTCGGCGATGACCGCCATTGCCGCAATGGGGTCAAAGGCCATAGACTCAAGCACCTTCTGGGCACCCTTTAGTTTACCTCTGCGTCTGCTCCGGTTTGGTTGCCGCTTTTGGGCTACCGGTGTCAGGTCAGGCGGCATTGCCACCGCTGGGGGCGTACCCCCTTGATTTTTATCGCTTTCCATGTGCTATATCCTCCGTGCTACATATAGTTTAATTTCGCATTGATAGCACTAAAATCCTTTATTTACAAGGTTATTAGTGTCGCAGGTAAACGCCGGAGAAACACCTCTGAGACAACAAATTGTGCATAAAATCTCAACATTAACCCCAGGTAGCCTTGACTTCAAACAGTAATGTTCCAATACTGTCCAACTATTGCTTAATATTTACTTATTTATGTTACACAACTAAAGTTATCTATTATACACTTATGTTGCATTATTAGTATAATAAATATTACATCACAAAATTTACATGAGATATCACCAGGTACTTACAAGAATAATTGTATGCACATTACCGCAATTATGCGTGTATTTGGTTCCAGAAACAAGCCATAAATAAAGAATAATTTTCACTGATAAAACACATATGTCGATTTTTTTAAAAAATTTTTTAAGGTATTATATTTTCTCTTGACAAGTGATAATATATGTGTTAGCATAGAAAAAGTATGGAACGAGGCTTTACATTGGCATGGCGTAGGGAGTTAGACAGCCTGGTGTGGCAGATGCCACCGTTGTATCATCGCATCTTTTATTACCTGCGTCAGAAGGCAAGATGGAAGACAGAGTGTGTGCCAACCAACCGCGGTCTGGGCATGTGGGTATCTCCAGGAATGGTGGTGACAAGTTACGATATCATAGCCAGAGGCGTGGCTCACTATGAACGAGGAATAGAGCGTATACCCTCAAAAAAAACCATCGGAAGCGTGCTGAGATGGCTCGAACAAAATGGCATTATTAATGTTACAAGCAATGCTATGGGTTCAGTTATATTTATCAGTAACTGGGAAAAGTATCAAAATACTAGCGGTCATGCAAACAGAGCTAATACAAGAAATACGTCTGAGCGATCATCCGGCAACCATATGCCGGAGCCCAAGGGGTCAGCGACCCCCGGCTCAATTAAGCGCCCAACAGCAAAAAAGAACAAGAAGGAGGACAATAGCAACGATGCAGAGCAAACATACCATGCGCAATGCCATCACGACTCCGATGGCAATAAGTCAGGGGTCGCCGTCGGTCGGGAACACCCCGGAGCAAACACACAGGAAACTCGCCCCCGTGTCGAAAACAACAAAGCAGCAGAAGCAGACCCATACGCTCACCTATATATCGGACTTGTTAGCGAACAATCCTGAACAGGCACGCCAGGAGGCCCTCATGTACAGGACGGAGGTCTTCTGGGATGATATCGTGCGTCTGTTTGAGGGCATCAGGGGTGATGCACATAAGTGCAGTCGTTGTGGACGGGAGGACGTGGGGTGGTTTAATCCGCTTACATTGCGGTGGATTGCGGTTTCCGATGTGTGTCACAACTGCAAGGTGTCCCTTACGATGCTGCGTCAGGAGGACATTGTGCGCAAGTGGCGACAGAGGATAAGCGGACGCATGGACAGCGTGTTAAGGAGCTGTGGGGTGCCGCAGAGGTACTTGACGGCGGATATCTCTTCGGTGAATCGGGAGGTTGCAGAGGTAGTGCAGGGAGTCTTGCAGAGGTTGCATTGCGGTGACGGCTTTCAGTCAGGGGATGCCACCCACACGCAACAAATTAAGCCGGGGGGCGCTGACCCCCAAGCCCCCGGAGGACTGTATATCTTTGGGCCGCCCGCAACGGGAAAGACGTATCTGGCAGCAGCCATCTTAAAGGCTTATATCCGGATGCTCACCCCCTCCTTCCGGGACTGTTACTCGGAGGCTCCCATAGAGCCACGTTATCCCATCTTTACCATCGTATCGGACATGCTTGCAGATATCCGAAAGACGTTTAATAACCCCGAATTGAGCCGGGGGTCGCTGACCCCCCTCTCCGAGGGGGACGTATATGACAAGTACTGTAGTGCGCCCCTTGTGGTCATGGATGACTTTATGGCCGAAAAGGTTACCGGGTGGTCGGTGAAGACCATGTACTCTATTATAAACAGGCGTTATATAAACAATTTGCCACTTATCATTATCAGCAATTACGGTCTTGGAGAGGTGGAGAGGAGTTTTAACGCCGTCAGTGAGTTTACCGGTACGAGCGTTGTCATGCGCATAAGTGAGATGGGCAAGGTGCTCATACTTAAAAAGGGCTTGTTATCACATCCTGCACAGAGTACAGCGGTTGGCCGTTGCAAGGCGCCACAGGAGGCAGGTAGTGGACGCTGACATTTTAGTCCCTGTGGGGGGCAGCGAGGGGGTCAGCGACCCCTGGCATAAAAAAGGGCGAGCCGCCCCCGGCATAAAAGGGGTCAGCGACATTGAGCCAGGGGTCGCTGACCCCCCCCGGCTCAATGGTGCTCTGACAGGGGGGCGCCGACGTCCTCCGGTAGCGGGACCCACTGGCAACACTGGCACAACGGGATTGAGCGGGGGGACTGAGCTAGGGGCGGCTCGCCCCTCGCTGACCCCTCGGCGCCGTTGCCAGGTAGCGAGTCGCACCAAACACTCCTGTCACAGATGCAGAAACTACATCAGGTGCAACGAGGCCTGCATCTACGTGGAAGAAATACTCAAACGTGAGGACTCATCATTTGAGGCAACCCTGCAATACGAAGACGAAAGACTAACAAAAGACTACAACGAAGTACTGGTAGAGATAAGGGAGGCCCTTGTTGGACATCGCAAGATCAACATTAACAAAATCAGACAGATCAGAGACTTAAAACTACGCGCTATCGCCGTCATGCTCTATGCCAGGGTGCCCGTGGTGGAGATTGCCGAATTGTTCCGCAAGTCAAGATCGCAGATATACAGATACATCCAGAAGGGTCAGTGGTAGTAAAAAAGCATGGTAAAACGGCGCGTCAAGGGGGCTGGCCCCCTTGCAGGGGGTTCTGAAGGGGGGCGGAGCCGCCCCTTTCTTTCTTTTGCTACCATGACATATAAAGAGGATACGCATTTTTCTTCACATGAGGGTATTTTTTTACAGCAGGAAAATTTATGCCTCCAAAAGAAATAATTTGCTTGCAGATGAAGTTGTTGACACATTTATAAATGCCTATTATGTTATAATGAGGCATGGAGGTAGTTTATGAAAAACACACTGATATTTGATTCTTTACAATACGCATACTTATGTTAAGCGTCTCAGGGCAGCGGGATTTACCGAAGAGCAGGCGGTGTTGATGAGGTTGTTTCCGCATTGAACTGAAGCTCCGGTGAGATTACCCGCACGTTAGAGGTTGCCTGTGCCGGCAGAGTTTACCGGCTAAAATATAAGGTGCCTTTTTTTCAATCCCCTCCTTTGCAGTGAGCCAACCATTTCGTATGCACCCTGGTAGTAGGCGATGGCCTCGTTGAGGAGTTGCTCATCGGTGGTTGCACCTAGCCGGGAGTCATGGTCAAGCTCAAAGACCTCTGCCCTCCCTTTGGGGTGAAGTATGACCAGTTTGTTGTATTTGATGTAACCGAGTGTTTCGTATGTCCCGATAAATGCCCTCTCATCCCCTTTTGGTGACTTCAGGATGTCCTTGCCGAAGAAGTTGCTCCGATACCCCTGGCCCAGTATGGCAAGCAGCGTGGGGGCTACATCGATCTGGCTTGAGAGCCTGTCAATCCTCATGGGGGTTATGTGAGCCGGGCTATATATGAGTAACGGTATCCTGTAATTTCTGACGGGCAACTCCGTCTTCCCTGCGGAGTTGGCACAGTGGTCGGCCAGTATCACAAAGACGGTGTCCTTAAACCACGGACGTTGACTGGAGTCCCTGATGAACTTGCCAATGGCGTAATCGGTGTACTTGATGGCACCGTTTCTGCCAGAGTGCGAGGCTATGTCTATTCTGCCGTCAGGGTAGGTGTAGGGACGATGATTGGATGTAGTCATTATGAGCGTAAAGAATGGTTTTTTACTCGCATATGATCTGTCAAATTCTCTGATTGCCTTGGAAAACAATGCCTCATCGCAGACGCCCCAGGCGTTTTCAAAGACAACTTCGTCTTTGTCAAAATCATTGCGATCAATTATCGTATCAAAGCCATTGTGACTGAAGAAGTAATTCATGTTATCGAATAATCCGTCTCCGCCATACATGAAGCTCGTTTGATACCCCTTCTGTTTCATGAGTCTCCCCCATGACGAAGGCAACTCCTCATTGTGCTGCTGCTTTACTATAGACCCGCCCGGGGTGGGAGGTATAGATAGCGTAACGGCCTCAAGTCCCCTCACAGTGCGAGTGCCTGTGGCAAGGAAATTCGTGAAAAACATTCCCTCTGCACTTAATTTGTCAAGATTTGGGGTCAGGTTTGCTTTGCCGCCAAAGACCCCCAGATACTCCGCACTGAGGCTCTCAACTACCACAACTACTACGTTTAACCTCTCAGCGTCAACGCCTGCACCCCTGATCATCCTTTCGATGTCGTATGGCTTATCGGCAGAAACAAATACACTGTTGTTATCCCTTACAAGAGTGCGGAGCATCTCTGAGACGAATTTATCGTCTCTGGTTTGATAGAACTGCTTATAGTCGAGCTTGTTGGTGTTGAGGGCAACAAGAAAATCATATATCCCGTTAGAGGCTATCTCTTTTACGTAGGTGTTGGCTGATATGTTATCGAAATAAGCCTTGGAGAAAAACGAGCCAAACAACACCGGCAGCAATAAGAACAACACGGCAGATTTAACCCGCACGGCAATGCCCTCCTGAGAAGTCCGCAACACATCTGCAACCCTCCTGTACACACACATAAAAACGGACAGACTTACAAGACCAATCGCAAACAAAATGGCACCCAGGGGATAAGACTCACGTATGTTGTTTACAACCTCCGTTGTGTAAATCAGGTAATCTACGGCTATGAAATTGAACCGAACACCAAATTCATCAAAAAACACCACCTCCGCAACACTGACAAAGAGCACAAAATATATAGCGGCAACACCCATAGCATAAAACACCGGCTCATGCAGTCTGTGGTTGAATACCCGGCGTGGCACCACCGTGATATAGAGCACAACCGGTACGGCAAAGTATGTCATCGTCACAAGATCAAACAATACCCCCACCGAAAATATCTTCATGACAACAGCCACATTCGCATCCAAGACCGACCAACTCTTTACTGTCAGCACAACCCTGGTCAGGGAAGAGATCGCAATGCACACCACATACAACAGTGAAATAAGTCGCCACCTGCCCACTAGTCTGGTCTGACTGGCCAACCTGCCCAATCCGCCTAACCTGTTGGCAGTTTGTGGTACTCTTGGCTTGACTGATATCAACCGTGCCGACTTTTATTCATAATTACAGAGCAGTGTTTTCGTATACGACGTCAATTTCGAGGTCTGGTTGTTTTGCTGCATTCCTGCAGAGTTTGTCGCAGTGGTCATTGAGTTCATCCGAGCTGTGCCCTTGGACCCACTTAAATTCCACGACGTGTTTGTCGCAGAGGTCGAGCAGTTGCTGCCAGAGGTCTGCGTTGAGGGCTTTTTCTTTATTATTTTTTTTCCAATCATTTTCCTGCCATCGCCTTGCCCATCCCAGCATTATTGAGTTGACAAGGAGTCTTGAATCTGTTTTTATAGTCACACGGCATTTGTATTTTAGGGCGGTCAGGGCCTTTATAGCGGCCATGATTTCCATTCTGTTGTTGGTTGTCAGTCTGAAGCCGCCTGATATTTCTTTTCTGAGGTTGTTGTAGAGCAAGACGGCGGCATATCCGCCCGGCCCTGGATTTCCCGAGCAGGCGCCATCGGTATATATCGTTATCTCTTTGAGTGGCTGCGAATCTTCCAACGCCATACAGACCCCCCCGGTTGGGCAGTTTGCCTTTGCTACCTGCTACCACCGGAGGGTCTTGTTTTGTTTGTATGTTGCTTGTTATGAGTTTTTCTAAGACTTTGGTATTACAGCCTTAAATCTATAGGCACTTAGTCAAGCGTTACGACGTTTTCTGCCTTGAAACCCTTTCTGTCTTCGACAACGTCAAAAGATACACGCTGACCCTCGTTTAATGTCTTGAAGCCCGTTCCTTTGATTGAGGTGTGGTGGACGAATATATCCTGTCCATTACTCTGCGTAATAAAACCATACCCTTTCTTTTCACTGAACCACTTAACTGTTCCTTCTACCGACATACTTAAACATCTCCTTGTTGATTTTGTTAGCCTATTAAATCAAGCTATTTTTTGTTATACCCTAACATTAACTATTAAAGCCGATATATTTATCTATAGAGTGGTAATTGTAGTTGTATCTGGATATTTGTCTGCCATCATGATTAATAGTACCTCTATAGTTACACTTATGGTGAGCCGTGTTTTTGATTACAAAAGAGCATCTTACTTTTTCTAAAACGGAGTCTTCTTTTTCTGACAACAATGTGTGTGAGTTGTTTGTTACGGTTACCAATGACTTCACTGGTGTTGCTATTGTACAAAAACTACTCAATACTTTATGTTACCGTTATTCAGTTCCTTTTTTAATTCAGTAAGACTATCTAACATAGCCCCCATTAACTTATTATATTACGGTCAATATACAAATGTCAAGAGGAATTTTTTTGACGGGTTAAAATTTTTCTTCCTGTAAATATTTCTGTTTTGATGCAATTTCTTCCGGCGTCCATGTCAAGAGCACCATTGCGCCATTTTTTTGCACATTAACATCGGTGGGTGGTTCGTTCCAAAATTTGGCACTACGCACTACGCTTTATTGTCTTGATAAATGCATTTGAGTTGTTATATACTTTAGGAGAATGTATTTGCATGTATTGAAGACAATGACAGGCCAGGGTAGCAAAAATATGACACAGGAGGATAATGTCTGATATGGAGACAAACGAAGAAAGTGTAGTTTTAAATCGCAGAAAGCACCTTAGATATTACATAAACAAGGTAGCCGTGGGTGCACCTGGCAGCATTGTCGAACTCAGCTCCAGGGGGGCAAGACTCAAAAAGAACAAGACTGAGATGTTTGAAAAGCCTGAGATGGTAATACCTCTGGTTGGCAGACAGCTAAAGGTTCGGGTTGTATGGCAGGACGACAAACAGGCCGGCTTGGCTTTCCTTACGCCATTTGACGATTGGCAGTACATACAGAAAAATGTCAGACGTCTAAAAGACGCTTCCTTCAGGGCACAAAACAAACTCTCCGACGAGGCTGTCACAGAATTCATACGCAAGGAGTCTTTATCCACCATCATCACCCTCATGGCCGAACTGGAATCCAAGGATACCAACCTGGCAATATTAAAAGACCTGATATACAAAATCCCCGAACTGACCAAGATGGTGGCAGAAAAGGCCAGCATATTCAGGAAGGACGACGATTTCGTCTTGCAGGACGTGGACTTCGCCATCAAACGCCTTGGCATAGATATGGTCAAGAAGGTTTCATCCGATTACGTCAAGATCGAACATGACAGGTCAGATATGGCCGATGAAGACAGCTCCTTTGATATGCTCAAGACCTTAAAGGCCGTGATGCTCCCAAAGTTGTCTCCGTTCTTTGGCTATAAGGATCAGAACGGCATAGCCAATAACATAATGAATATGGAGACAAAAGGTATAGAGGTACTCCTGGCAAAGGGCAGAAAAAACATGAATGCCTACTACAAGGAGCCTTCCCAGATATACTCGGAGATGACCAGGTTCCTTGAAACCATGGCCTATGACAAAGACCTTATACAGATAAACCACCTCTACGTGCATAATTTTATGAAATCGCTAATAGAACTATTTGATGGCTATCTGCTGGCCTATCTCTGCCGCAACCCCCACTACAACATCGATAAGAAAATAAAGATCAGCGTAAATAAGCTAAACCTGAGCTTTGGATACATCGCATACCTGATATTTATGACTGCCGAGGCCATCATAGAAAGCAAAAAAACCTCCATAAACGTCCTGCTGAACAGACTGCTCAAGACCGGTATGGATAGTGACAGACTGCTTACCTTCATGGAAAACATCGTAAAGGAGGCCAACTCCATCCTCAAAGACATTGGTCGCAAGGGTAGCATCAAGACCATGAGCACGACCAGAACATCCGTCAGGACAAGGGACTTGTTTGCAAAGGACCCGCAGAGCACCATGTTTGTAAACAACATTACCCGGTTTGCCCAAACAGGGCGATTGATTATCAGATATGAAGATGAAATCTACACACACTACATCCTGAGCAAGCTCATCGACTCCGAGGACTTCAGCATGTACTCAAGTATGTTTTGCGTAATCCCCTGTGAGAACCTTGTGCAGGATGATATGCCTCTTGAATCCTTTAGTTATTTCGGACTCATTATCCTGAAAAACTTTGACAGGCTGAATAAAAATCTACTACGAAGTCTGCTCAAGCTATGGGGTACGTTTGATGGCAGCATTATAATGACCTTTTCCACATACGGCATCTTTGACTATCAGATGAGAGACTTGTTTAACTTCCTGAACCCGTACATAATTGACTTCCCGTCGCCATTTAGCGATGAAAAGATATACAGGAAAATGGTCGAACAGACCTTGTCCTATACAAATCCCTACTCGGGCAACACGGACTTTACAGGTGCAAAGTATTTGCAGGACATTGTGTCAATGAATCAAATAAGGGGCACCGAATTACTACCAAAGGTACAAACAGTAGAGCCAAAGTCGCCGGCATCAGCCAAAAAACCACCCGAGGAAAAAACCCCTCCCATTGTTAACAGAAAACCGATATAAACGGGGAGACCCATAGTCAGCTCAAACAACCAGGACACTGGCCATCTGCCTTATGTGTAAGAGTTCCTCATCAGCCATTGTCCTGAAGAAAGTCCGTTGTTGCTCATCCCCTGCCATCCTCTGAAGATAGGCGTACAGGTCATAGGAGTTGGCCTCTATAGTCATGGATAGCTCTATGATGTCGGCGACGTCTTTGCCCTGACACCACTGGATGGTTTCTTCTATGTTGAGCAGGGCCTCCATCAGGTGTGGAGTCTCTTTACCGATCTTTTCCATGTCGTACTTACCGGTGATGTTGGAATACTGTTTTTCGATATTTGCCTTGTGTTTGTCTTCGGCCTCGGCGAGCTTTGTAAACAGGGCGATGGCCTCCGGTTTTTTGGATAAGTCCTTGCAACTGCTGTAGAATATGCGCAATCCCTCCTCAAGTGACCAGGCAAGGGAGACAACGGTTTCAAAGGCAGCACCAACAGGAAAAAAGAGACTCTTTACCTCCGGATGCCCCTGTGCCTTAAGGCCGTTGTAGACGTTTATGCCGCCATCGAGATTATACACGTCGGTGAAGTTGCCGTTGATGAGCATGGCCGCTGCCGACATGCTCCTGTTACCGCTGCGGCAGTAGACGATAACAGGGCGGTTGCTTGAAAGTTCAGACATTCGATCCGGTATCTCACCCAGGGGGATTAGTATCGCTCCGGGGATATGACCACGCTCGTACTCCTGTGGCTGGCGCACATCTAACACACTATAGTCGTCACGATGCTGACCGCTTATAATCTCCCGAACCTGGTCTGCACTCTTTGTTGGTATCTTTCTATAAAAATCAACTACTGGCATATTCTTCTTTACTCCTTATTTCTTTGTCTACATTAAATCTAAGAGAATACCCCCGCTGTGTCAAGAGTTACGTAAGCAGGGCAAGTGCCTCGGAAAATGTTTATGGGTTGTTGATATTTTACGCTGTCTTTCAATATCAGTTCCGGGTTGGATTGGGGTCAAGTGGGGGAAGGCAAAGCTCCGGTTCTTATTCAGGCTTGTGGCTTTGTGGACAGCGTTTATGCTTTATATGGTACTCGATCTCCTCGGGGTATAGTTTCAGAAACGTCAACAGTACGTTTGCGGCACCATCGCCGAGGGGACAGAAGGTCTTGCCCACTATGTTTCCGGCAACGTCACGCAACGTATCCACGTCAGTTGCGGTGGCCTGTCCTCGTTCAATCCTGGCGAGTATATTCCTCATCCATCCGGTTCCCTCACGGCACGGTGTACACTTGCCGCAGGATTCGTGTTCAAAGAATGCCATTGCCCGCTCATAGACCTTCACCAGACACACGGAGTCGTCAATGACGATCACGGCCCCCGAGCCTAGCTGACTACCGGCCCTGGGCAGACTGGTGAAGTCCATTGCACAGTCTATGTTATCTGCCGCCAGTATTGGGGTTGATACCCCTCCGGGGATCACGCCCTTGAGAGTCCTGCCTTCTTTGAGCCCTCCGCAGTGGTCATAGATAATCTCTCGCAGTCTTGTGCCCATTGGCAGTTCGTAGACACCGGGACGGTTTACGCACCCGCTTACGGAGAATAGCTTTGGTCCAGGGCAATCCCTATTTCCTATGCCGGTATACGCCTTGGCCCCCTCACTGACAATGTAGGGGATGTTTGCAAGGGTTTCGACGTTGTTGATTATCGTTGGCTTGCCCCAGGCACCAGCATTGACCGGAAACGGTGGCTTGATCCGTGGTTGCCCCCTCTTGCCCTCAAGCGACTCGATAAGTGCCGTCTCCTCGCCGCATATGTACGCCCCCGCACCCATATGCACCGTCAGGTTAAAGCGGAAGTGACGTGACATGATGTTGTTGCCCAGGTAGCCCCTGTCGTAGGCCTCCTGTATGGCACGTTCGAGGATAATCCGAGCCTGTGGATATTCCCCGCGCAGGTATATGTAACCCTGCGTCGATTGCAACGCATAGGCAGAGAGTACCATTCCCTCTATGAGGAGGTGCGGGTTCTTTTCGAGTATCGGTCTGTCCTTAAAGGTTCCGGGTTCTCCCTCGTCGGCGTTGCAGATGAGGTACTTAGGAAACTTGGGGTCCAGTGCGGCAAACTGCCACTTCATTCCCGTGGGGAATCCAGCCCCCCCCCTGCCACGTAATCCCGAGGCCTTGACCTCGTCTATGATGTCGCGCGGGGTCAGCTCAAGCACTCCCTTTTCGAGGCTCTTATAGCCGCCACCCCTTATGTACTCGTCTATGTTGGCCGAGTCATGGCTGTCTGTGTTCCTGAGCAATATACCTTCTAACATACAATGTATATGTTAACCTTACCACAATTCTATTGCTCATGTCAACAGCACAAAATCCAGTTCATGTCCTGCTCCTTTCTGTATGTGTGATTACATACAAATATTATTACACATAAACTCACTTTTTTCAATACTCTATACATCACCCACGGTTGATTGGAGTGCTACCTACACTCGAAGCATCAAGATCAATAGGAATATACCGACCAATCAAATTCTGATGATTTTAGAAATATTTTAGAACAATTTTAGAATGACCTGAAAAAACTAAGCCACCGAAGGGATTTGAACCCCCGACCGGCTGATTACAAATCAGCTGCTCTACCCCTGAGCTACGGTGGCATCACCTTATCCGCAAGAGCCTATACACCGGATTAAGTACCGCCGGCATTACTATCCAACCCTATAATATGTAGTTTAATATAAACGGACCGGTTTTGTAAAGTGTTTTTTTTCATATCAGAGGTTCTCATTAAAAATACCTATAGATTATTGATATATAAGCGATATGCTCTAAAGTTATTACGGGGAAAATTTTTTTACACAGCAACATTCTTATAAAAAGCCACATTGCAAACTCACTGAGAATTGCTGACGGGGTAGACTAGGGAATTTTGTTTTTTTACCGTGAGGATGAAAGCAAGTCCGACGACAAAGAGCAGGGTGATGGAGATGATGGCAGGTCGTTGGCTTTTGAAGTGTGCCGACAGGGCGCCAAAGAGCAGGGGACCTAAGATGGCCGAAGTCTTTCCGATCATGGCGTAGAGGCCAAAGAACTCGGCCTGTCTGCCGTGGGGGATAAAACCGGCAAAGTACGTCCGCGAGGCAGCCTGTATGGTGCCAAGTCCCAGGCCGGCTGCGGCACACAGCAGAAAAAACGCCGGCTTTGTCGTGATAAAGTATGCACTGATGGTTATACAGCTCCAGTGCAGCAGGGATATGACAATGACCCTTTTACCGCCCCACTTGTCAATGGGTTTGGCCATGACCACGGCGCCAACGATGGCCGTAACCTGGACTATCAAAAACAGGTAGATTAGTTGAGCGTTGGGTACTTTTATGGTGGTGGCGGCGTAGATGCTTGAAAATGCGATAACCGTGTTTGTGCCGTCTGCGTAGAAGAAGTAGGCAAGCATGAACTTCTTCAGTTGACTCATCTGCCACAGTTGTCTGAAGTTGTCGGCGAGCGTTCCGAGATGCCCGGAGATGGAACCGATGACAGTGGCGGTCTTTTTATCGGCGGGCAGACAGATAAATGCCGGCAGCGAAAAGACCAGGAAAAACGCCGCCGTTGCAAGCCACAGCGTCTCCAACGCCTGTGCCTTGACAAGCGGCCAGGCGATGCCAAGTGACATCAGCGATCCCAGGTATCCAAGGGCAAAGCCCCATGCCGATACACGTCCCTGGTAGTGCGTCTCTGCTATGTCGTTGAGGTAGGCGTTGTAAAAGACCATAGCGGTCTCATATCCGATATTGGCGATGACCACCAGGACAACACCATAGAGTACCATCCCCGGTTTGACCACGTACAGGGCAGCAATGGCCGTCACGGATACCAGCGTAGATACAGCCAGGAAGCGTTTTCTTACTCCGCCGTAGTCTGCAAAAACGCCGATAACAGGCGCCATCACAGCCACAATGGCCATGCTCAACGAAATAACCCGCCCCCACCACAGGTCACCATCGCCACCGGCATTGCCAACCACCTTGTCCACGAAATAGACCGGATAGACGACCGTCATTATAATGGCACGATAACTGGCACTTGCCAGGTCGTAGAGACACCAGCTCAGTATCTCTGCCCGTTTCACGTTACCGGAGTCCTATCCACAATCAAGACACGACAGCGGGGACGTGTCAAATTGCACATCCAATGGACACCACGGTCACCGTCACCTGCCCAACCACATGCACCCCGGATAATTGCGCATGTACGTCTTCGTCTTCGGAGGGCACAAAGAGGGCAATGGTCACTGCGTCCCTGCCGAGACCGGCTGCATATCCTGCCGCCTGTTCCCTGTCAGTGACCAGGGCAGAGACGTTCGTTAGGCTCTTTACCTCGATGATCCCCTCGACGCCACCACACCTCAGATGCAGGTCTACCTTGCCGTTGCCCGTGGGAAACTCCGGGCTTATGATGCACCGGCGTCCAACGGCGGCCTGCAACCAGGCATAGAGGTGGAAATGCCCCACCGCCTCCGTGTAATGCAGGTCGGCACGTCGCGGCTGTCCCTGCCAGGGGTTGATCCCCTTTGCGCTCAAGCGTCGCAGGTAATCCTTGTATCTCTCCAGGAGGGCCGGGAGATTTAATCGATCGGGTTCAAAGACGTCCGTTAGTGCATCCAAAATCCCTATCGGCAAGATCGGAATGTCAGCCAAGATGTCAGTCAGGACATTATAAATGCGCTCCTGCACGAACGAAGACGAAAACCGACAGACATGCACCTTCTGACCTTTGTCGTCAACGACGACCTCCGTATCTATGACCCCGTTCATGTAGAGGTAGTTGCACCAGTCCTTGTCCATGTTAAACGGTATATCGGCCCTCGTAAACAGACTCACTGCGTATTGCTGATACGCCCCCTTGACCTTCTTTATGAGGTTGAGCGTGGTATTGTTGAATTCTACGCTCAAGGCGCTGCCATAGACATCGCCCCACAGCGCATCGTCAATTGTAGTGCCAACTCCGGGGTTGTACTTCTCCGTGAGCAGCTCGCCAAACCAGCACACAAGCCCCGGTTGTCCTCTGGTTACCCGGTAGAGCTTATCAACCACGATGGGGGCAACGTCCTGTCCGCTTTCGTCCACGTACTGCCGGAACAGTTCAGCGACCTCTTCCTTGCTAAAGTTGGGGATGTGCATCGAACGTTGGACGTTAAAAGGAGAACCGCGCTCGCTCTCTACACCGAGCACCGTTCGTACACCAATGAGGGCAAGACCGTGCAACAGGTACGAATCCCGCTTGAGGTACATGTCCCTGAACATCTTTACCAGCATGTCGATAACCTTGGGCGGCAAACTGTCAAACTCATCAATGAACAGGATAACCGGGCGGTCAAAAATTCCACCGGTACGATCAAAGATTCTCCTGAAAGACTGCCAATTATCAGGGGTATCTATGTTGAGCTTAAAGGTCTCCCAGATCAGCATAGGGACATTGTCTAAAAGGTGGTCTACGTCGTCATCGTCCTTGAAAACCGTTCCCTGAACGGACATGGTACCAACGATAAAATGGTCTTTGTACCGAGCCAGGATATCATCCCTGACCTGTCTCATGACCCACGTCTTGCCCGTCTGTCTGGGCGCCCAGATAGTAAAATATCGCCCACCTTCATCTATTATGTCGCCAACCAACTGCCCGGCACACCTCTCTATTAAATCCCTGCGATGTACGCAGAAATTACTCCGACAGTCAACCGGGCCATATGAATAAAAACTCCTCATCGTAGAAATCTCCTCACATCATCTATCGTTACTCATCCATCTCTGGTTGCAAACTACATATCTTAATTATAGCCCAAATAACAAACCTACGGCAATACCACACACCCCAGGGCAATCGCAATTATGCACAGCCTCTAAACGTTCTGTATATCACCATTGCCATGTCCGGTTAAAGGTAAAATTATATCAGACCGATATAGACTTGTTGTTTGTTGCTGAGAACAGTTATGATAGGTGAGAGATTATGAAGGAACTGCTGCTGGTATTCCAGACGCTGGATATGAATCATCCACGGGCTAGGAGGTGTGTTGAGCACCTGAAGAAGACCGACCTTTCCATGGCGGAGCTTTTTATTGTGGATGTCGCCTACGGTGAGGATTTTAACCGTGGGCAGTACCTTGAGGGATTCAAGAAGCTGGCCGATGGTCGTCCGTTGGTGCTGCTCTCTGACGACGTGCTCATAGAAGACGTGCGCTGGCTTACGAAATTGCGAGCTATTGCCGCTAACTCCGATGTCCTCGTGGTGGGGTGTCAACAGTACGCTGAAGGCTCAGGCGTGAAGTTTGTCGGGGCGATTATTGCCGCTGACGGTGCCTATGAGAGACCACCTGAGAGGCCATCTGAGAGACCAATATTTGAGCAGCTTACAGACCTGCCGGCAGGGATGCAATCCCCCCTGTATGTGCCCGTGGTTGCGGATGGTGTTGTCTTTATTGCGCAACCGGATAAGATACACTTTGACGCCGCTTACAGGGGCAGCCTCTGTGATGCCGACGTGTGTATGCAGGCCTGGAGTATGGGTAAAAAGACAGCAACCTCTTTGGATATAAGTATAAAGCGTATGACCTCCCCCACTGCACCTGACAACTCCGGTGACAGAGACATTTTTGTCCACAAGTGGCAGAAATTTATTAATACCTCCTTATACACCGTGCAAGAGCTGAAGTGGCTCGAAAAATACTTAAAAAAAAATAACGAGGCAATGATATGAAACAACCTTTGGACATCAAAATAGCCGCTGCCATAGTGCTTGACAAAAATGCCACAGGGGAGATACGCCTGAGAGTACACGAGTTTTACCTGGAACTCTCCCGCTACTTTCACGCTGAGAGCTTCTGCTTTTTCCACCACGACGACGATGCCCTCAGAACAAGAAGGACACTGCTGAAGGCCGCAGCCCTTGAGGACTATCATCAAACCTTCACGTACCTGTTGTGGGTGCGGGGGATTGACAAGGCAAGTCTTTCAACGTTGAGACAAATGGTGAGTGTTGCAGAATCCTGCGATACCGGCAATGCGGTAATCGTCGCCCCCTTTGACGCCATCCTGGCAGATGCTGCCGCCATAAGAGACCTTGTCTGCAAGCACAACGAAGACTCGTGGTTTACGACCCCTGATGCCCATGCATCACCGGAAGAGGCGCTCTGCCTGAACCTGAAGGCCATGGGACACCAGGTGCAATCCATATCGCTTACAACAGATGGTAACGATGACTACATAAGACCATTTAAGTTCTCAGCGGGCGTCCAATACCTTCCGGGGTTTCACCTGAGAGAGGCCAGGACAATGACGGTCCACACCGAAATGGCAATAATCACCAAAACCGCGGCACTCCTCAGAGACAGTCTCAGTAAAAAGGCCATAGCCATCTACGGCGCTGGCACCGTTGCCACATCCCTGCTGCCCATACTCGGAGAGACCGTAAAGCTGATCGTGGATAAGAACCTCGCAGGAAAGCAATTTATGGGCCGTACCATAGCACATCCAAATGCCCTAAAAGACTATGTCCACGATGTAGACTCAATACTGATAACACCGCTTGGCCGGGAGGCAGAGATCAGAAAGTACATCCAGGAACTCCTTGGCGATCAATATGATGACGGCAAGGTAATCGGGTTTGACTCCTACAGGGACTCCGCAAATGGCAATGCCAAAAAGACAACCACCCTGGGCAGTACGGACTCTGAAGTGCTACCCTCTGCAGCACCCTTTATACATCCCGCCACCAACCTCACAAAGACCAGACAACGCAGCATCACCAAACGCGGCGTCCTCTACGTGGGGTACCTGTGCAACGTCCGATGCGTCTTCTGCTACTACGCTTACACCCCCGCAAAGGACTGGCACACCATTGAAGAATGCAAAAAGGACGCCCATCAATATAGAACGGTCTATGGCAACGAATGGGTGGACATCACTGGCGGTGAACCAACCGTCTATCCACACATCTTTGAACTCCTGGACTACTGTAAGGAGATCGGCCTGACCCCCACGCTGATTACCAACATGCAGGCGCTGGCCAAAAAAGACAAGACCCTGAAATTTAAAGAATACGGCGTCTACGACTTCCTGTGCTCCATCCACGCCCTCGGAGATACCTACGATGACCTGACCAAGGTCAGAGGCAGTTGGAAGAACGTCATGACTGCCCTGGAAAACCTCCACGCTATCGACATGAAGTGGCGCGCCAACTGTACCATGACCGCCGTCAACCGGCACCAACTCAGGACTATCGCAGAACTCGTCTATAACGCCGGCGGCAGGGTGATAAACTTCATAAACTACAACCCCTTTGGTGAATGGTCTACGAAGATGGATATAGATTTTCAGTCAAGACACTTCGAAATAACCCCATACCTCAAAGAGGCCCTTGACTACTGCGACGAGGTAGGTCTGGAGGCCAACGTCCGCTATCTGCCATTCTGCATCATGAAGGGTCACGAAAATAAGTGCTACAACTACCCCCAACTCAGCTACGACAGCCACGAGTGGGACTACTGTAGCTGGTTCTGCATGGATACACGCAACATAGCCTACCACGTCCCTGAACACATAAGCAGCATCTTTAAATCCGAAGACGAGTACCACCTCTACGTAGCCAACAAGGTCAAACGTGACGGTTTTTGCCAGAGCGACAAGTGCATGTTCTGCGCCGCAGGATTCATCTGCGACGGCTTTACAACCCAGTATGCAAGCCGCTTTGGCACCGATGAAATGCAACCCTACAGCGGAAAGATAATCACAGACCCCACATGGTTTATCAGAAACCAGGACAAGGTCGTTGACGAATAAAAATGACTTTTAATAATGATTTAGCATCGTATCTGTATAAAGGGGTCAAGGGGGCTGGCCCCCTTCTTTTCTTCTTCTTTTCTTGCGCTTTGGTATGAAGGATACCATTATATTGATGTGCTGCCCGTCGGTTGACAGGCTGTTTACCAAAAGGGCAATAGGTGCGGTGAAGGAGTCTGACCTCGGTCGTGCCGATCTTGTCGTGATGGACAACAACTACGACGAGCACTTTCACTACCCAAGCGTTGTCAGTAAGATGCTAAGTTTTGCGGCCCAAACCGGTAAGAATCTGATACTGATGGAAGACGATACGGAGATCAACGACTACCACTGGATCGAACGCCTGTATGCGGCATCCGAAAACTTGGGGACGGATATAACGGGATGTGTCCACACATACGAAAACGGCCTTCCAAACCACGAGGGTATCTATATTGACGACGACCTCTCCATGTGGACGTACACGGATATGATGATAGACCCGGCTGATGTCACAGGCAATGCCATCTATGTCCCGGCCCTGTGTGGTGCCGTAATGCTCATCAAAAACTGCGCAGCCTATAGCATTGACACCGCTTACAAAAAGTATCACCACGACGCAGACATCTGCCTGCAGGCCTGGCAGAGGGGCAGCTCCGTGGGCTGTGCCATTGACCTGAAGGTCATACACCACCTGAGATACTACGAGCACAGAGATCCCTCCTGTACGGATACATACAACGAAGACTCCGCCTATTTCACGGACAAATGGGCATCCTATATCCCAAAGCTGACCAATATGCCACAGGTGCGGCGTTACGAAAAAGGTCTCTGCAAGGACGTCATGTGGGCGCACTTCTTTCAGAGGGCTATGCGGCTAAAGACGTTTAACAAGACGCTGGCAAGCAGTATGTTTAACCGTGTGGTGGCCGAGTGCATTAACGAACGTTATATAGCAGAGGCTTATTTTCAGCTATTTCTGCTTGAGGGAGGCAGACAACACCTTGAAAACTGTCTGACGTTTAACCCCTGCCACTCACCGGCACGGCAGAACCTGCAACGGTTGTATGTGAACCCCTCACCGTCCTTTGTAAACAAATGCGATCATCCAATAATCTGCCGTCAGTGCCATCTGCTGACTCAATAGATACGAGCCGAATGTGAAAGATACGGTTATCGTAATGTGCTGCCCCGACGTAAGACGCCTGATAACCAGACGGGCTATCCGGTCCGTCAAGGCATCCGACCTCAGCCGTGCAGAGTTCTTTGTCATCGACAACAACTATGACAGCGGTTTCAACCACCCAACCGTGATGAACCGCATGTTGGGCTACTGCGCAGGCAGAGGCATGTCTGCCATATTTATTGATGATGACATCGAAATACTACAACCTGACTGGATCGAACGCCTCTATGCGGTTTCCGAAAACCTGCGGGCAGACATCGTGGGATGCCGACACGTCTTTGAAAGCGGTAAGCCCAACCACGACGGCATCTGGATCGACGCCGAGGCAATATCACACCTCTGGGCGGACGCCGTTATGGAACGTGATGAGATCATCGACAACTCCATATATGTCCCAACGCTTTGCAGTGCCGTGTTGATGGTGCGAAACTGTAAGGATTATCACTTTGACACAAACTACAAGAAATATCAGCAAGACCTCGACATCTGTATGCAGGCCTGGCAGAAGGGCAGACGTGTGGCCTCTGTCCTGGACCTCAAGGTCATTCACAACTACAGATATTACATAAAGAAGACCCCCGCCGTGTTTTCAACCTTCCTGCACGATCAGGCCTATTTTGCCAGAAAGTGGGCGGACTTTATCCCCGCCTTCCTTGAGATCAGGGAGCTTAAACAGTTTAAAAGTTTTAAACACAATGACAGTTGGCACGTCTTTTACAACACGGCCACGCAGTTTGAATTGATCGACAAGGACAAGGCCATCGCAATGTTCAGGAAAATTACAAGGGCGTGCTATAACGAGCAGTTTCTCTCCGGGGCCTACTACCACCTGTATGGGCTGGAGGGAAGGACGGAGTATCTGCAAAGGTGCCTGGAGGTCAACCCCTGTCACAGGGCTGCCAGGAGGCTGCTTATGGAAAAACTTGGACAGCTTCCCCCCGATGCAGGCAACTGTCACTATCGCAGAAACTGTCGGGTCTGCAACCTGATTGGTGCCAATACGCAGGAGAATGATTGATGTTTAAGCTAAAGCGCAGCAAGATTGCCTTTTTCAGTGCCCTGCCCCACCACAGTCGGTTTCTCTTTCCCGTTGCGCAGGGACTCAAAAAGCAGGGTGCTCAGATAATGTTCTTTACCTCGCTGGTTGACTATCCCTTTGAAAAGGACGTGATCAAGAACAACTTTAAGTGTAAGTTTCTCATCGAGTATGCCACCGAGCAGACAACGCAACAGATACGAGCTGCCTCAAACGAGCTACTCAGCCAGTGGAGCAAGGTCAACTTCACCTGGCATGGGTTTCGTCATTGGTCGTTGTTTCAGCAGCACAGGTCGCTGATGAGAAACGTCGAGGACTACTTCTGCCTGGAGGAGCTTATAAAGACGGAACGCCCTGACATGTTTATCACGCTGCATGAGATGAATCCCTGGGGCAAACAGATCGGCCACCTGGCAAAGAAATACGACGTGGCCTATATCACCCTGCAGGAAGGCGACTACTACAACACCCTGATAAACCTGACCACACACACCGAGTACTCGATGCTTAACCTCCTGTGGGGACAGGAGACCAGAAACCGCCTGGTCAATCACGGGTGCAGTTACAGCAAGATGATAATAGTAGGCAACACCCACATAGATGAGGCTATCAAGGAATACACGACACCGGCAAGCGTAGCAGCCATCAAGCAGGAGCTTTCAATCCCGTCGGATAAGAAGGTTATCGCCTTTTTACCAAACACGTACTGGGCAGCGATGGCAGAGCGGGCGGTGTGGGCGACGTTGCTGGCGGAGCTTAAGCGTCCTGATATCGTGTGTGTCTTTAAGTGGCACCCGCAGGTGGCACACCCCGTCTTTGAGGAGATCAAAAAGCTGTTGCTCGATATCATGCCAGAGGCCATTGTGGTCTTTGGATATGACCCCTACAAGGTGCTTGCTGTGGCCGACTACTGCGTTGTCATGGGAAAGACAACCCTGGGGGTGGAGGCGTTGGCGTTCAGAAAGCCGCTGTTTGACCTCTATAACGTGGTTGACGGCGATGAGTTTTACAAGGACATAAACGTGGCCCAGACCGTTTCGCCGGTGGGCAACTGGGAGAACCTCTTTAAGACCATGCAGGAGGGCGTACCACAAGAGATTATCGACACCACCGAGGAGTACCTTGAAAAGGTCTTCTACAAACTCGACGGCATGTCGGTGCAGCGTGCTATTGACGTGATATCGTATGTGCTCAGGGTGAAGAACGAAAAAACCAGAGCGACATCCAAGGTTGCCTTTAAAAAGCCCCGTATCAGCGGCAAGATCAGCTTTATCATACCAACTGGCAACGACCCCCTGGCCTTTATGGCGACCATGAACAACCTGTCGTCCAACACAAAGTACTGTGGCGCAGCCAGAGACATAGAATATATCGTCGTTGCCACCGATGAAACCATCAAGGCCGATATCTTGGACAAGTCCGAGGGGTTGACCATAGTGCAGACAAATGCTGACAGGATATCAACCCTCTTTAACTGCGGGCTTGAGGTAGCATCGGGCGAGTATCTGATCTTCATTTTGCCGGGGATGCTCCTGGTCAGGGATAATGATTTTCTGGATTCCATAAAAGACGGCTTTGCGAGTATGCCTATATATAACGCAGACCTGACGCCGTTTCGATTGGGCACCGGTACGGATTTTAATTTTACGCCAAATGCAATAAACACGGAAGGTAAGAAGTCGGAGTTTGTGCCGGTCTTCTTGTTTGGTGTCAACAGAGATGTATTTGAGAGTTTTGGTGGCTTTGATAATGACGTCATCTTTTTTGTAGTAGACCTGTGTCTGCTTGCCCGGAAAAAAGGCTATCGTGTAACGCATTGCACGGATGACATTGCCGTCTTGTTTAAATATCCCAGTTACGAAGAACCCAACGATTTAAGATATCACACGGGGGGCTGGAAACGCTCTGTGAATTTCTTTGCCCGCTGGTATGGTCAGTTGCAAAAGGACGACGACTTCCTGTCACACGCAAAGGGTATGTTGCAAGAGACCAGTCGATAAGGTAAACTACAGGGCGTTTAGCACCTCTGCGACGTGTCCTTTGACCTTGACCTTTCTCCAGAGCCTTTTTATTATGCCATCGTGTGTAATAAGGCAGGTGGTACGTATAACACCGGTTGAGGTTTTGCCGTAGCTCACCTTTTCACCCCATGCGTCGTACATCCGCAGGACATTGCGCTCGGGGTCGCTCAACAGGGGGAAGTTGAGGTCGTGCTTGTCCCGGAACTTCCTGTGACTGCCGATGGCATCAGGGCTAACCCCGGCAACGGTGCAACGGCTAGTCCACCTGTTTAGGTTGTCACGGAAGTCGCATGCCTCGGTAGTGCATCCGGGGGTATTGTCCCTGGGGTAGAAATACAGGATGAGCATCCTGCCACCCTCAAGCAGCCCGCCAAGGCAAAACTCCCGCACCTGACCATCCGTATCCAAGCCCTCAAGGCAGAAATCAGGCGCCTTTGTTCCCTCTTCAATCATTGTTACACCTCATGTATCCTTTAGTCGTTTGAATGCTTCGGCGGGGAACTGGAAGTACGTGGTGTCGCTTTGTGCTATTTCGATGGCCCTGGCAAGTGCGGGGTAAGCAGGCGAGTCCGTGGCAGCAGCATAGAGCTTATCCAACAGACCCGGAAACTGCCGCGAAAACACCTCAAGCCTTGGAAACAACTCCTTCACCGCTGAGACAAAAAACACCTTCTCAAACGCTTCATGCTCCTTACCCATCCCTGAGATGACCTCCTGCTCTAGTCTGTCAAGCAACCTGATCCATTTTCTGTGAGGCAAGGGGTCTAACGACGACAAGACGGCCCGTATGTGCGCCAACTGTTTTGGGGTAACGCAGGCCCTTATGCCGGTCAGATGAAGGTCGCTCAGGGAAGTGCGTGAAAGCTCCACGCTCAACTGAAACCCCCTCTCAAGCAACATGACACCCGTCGGACCTAATTCTGCATCGTTGACGGCGGCCACCACCAACACCCCTTCGGCGTCAAAGTGCGTGTTGATTGCCTCTATGACATCAATATACCTGCCGCCATCAATGTTGTCCAAGATAAGGACTAGCAGCCTCTTTTGTTTTTCCACCACGGGCAAGTCCAGGAGGTATTGCAGCCACTTCTTGTAAACGCTGAGGGTCTTGCTTGCCTCGTAGTCTGCCCTGACCTCTGAGATAATGCCTCTTAGTATCCCAACGACCTTTCTGCCTTCCGCTGTGAGTCGTTCAGTCTGGTCTTCAACCACCCTGATGGCATCTTCAACCGTGTGGTTGTTGGGTAAAAACAGGTTGCTCAGGAAGGTCTCAGACAGCAACACACTGTGGGTGAGCATTGGCCTCAGTATCTGCCTGAGTTTGGTCTTAGTAAGTGGATTGAGCCCCTGTAGTTCTCCCAGCTTCAGGAGTATATCTGTCAGGGGGGTCGTCCCCTGCCACCTGTCTGTAAACACAACCGGATAGGCACAGTAATCCCTGTAAAAGCTCTCCAACATTCGCAGGCAGGTAGTCTTGCCGCTCCCACAGTCACCCTTTACCAACAGACGAACCCCGCCCGTATGGGATGATGCGATGTTGGCGATCAGGGAGAGGGTTGGGGTTATAAGTCTCCTCTGCGCTTCATTGTCCAATAAGGTCTCAATGCTCAGTGGTCTGTCTAGTAGCATAATGGATATCGTCTCCCTTTCTTAACTTACCATAGATGGTATCCTATTTTATATTTCATGGTAACTATACTTTTACGCATCCTGGATTCCTGGTCAAGCCAGGAATGACACACTTGGAAAATGGCTGTAACTGTCATTCCTGCGACACATGTCCCTGGCTTGAACAGGGAGCAGGAATCCATGCCTTTTAACCGTGAAATAAATTTTACCCTGCTTTTTTAAGAGGATACCCATAGATAATAATTGTACCATAATATAATGGATAAAATAAAGACATTTTTTATTAGGTTTTTCGAAAACTCGAGGATTATATCATCTTTAATATGCTATAATATTACATTGTCAAATTACATTCATAACTAAGGCGCTGGACAACATAGGGCAATGACATACAAGCTATCAGAGCTGTTCAACATAGAGGAACTGCGCGGACTGTTTGAGAGCTTTACCCGGTTGACGGGGGCGGTCACCGCCTTGCTCGACATCGAGGGCAATGTCCTTATAGCCACCGGATGGCAGCCAATCTGTACGGGGTTTCACCGTATGCATCCCGAAACAGCCATGCGATGCAGGGAAAGTGATACTGCACTAGCAAGTATGCTCAAGAGCGGTGAGCGGTATAACGTCTACAGGTGTAAAAACGGCCTCGTTGACGTGGCCGTGCCCATTGTTATCGATGGCATACACATGGGCAATCTCCTCACCGGACAGTTCTTCTTTGCCCCCCCGGATGTGCAATACTTTGCCAGGCAGGCTGAGGAGTTCGGCTTTGACGGCGATAAATATCTTGAGGCCCTGGCCAGGGTGCCGATCTTTACAGAAGAGTACGTCAGGGGGTTAATGGACTTCCTGCTGCGTCTTGCCGGACAGATATGCGGTATGGGACTGGCAAGGAAGCAGACGTTGGGACACTCGGAGCGATTCTTCGCCTACTATATGGACAGTATCGACGCCTATGTCTACATGAAAGACAGACAGAGCACTTACACCTTCATCAACAAAAAGACCGAGGACTTGTTCAACGTCACACGTGCGGACTTAGAGAGACGTCCGTATACGGATTTTGACTTCTTTAGCGAACAGATGGCGCAACAGCTTATCGAAAATGACAGGTATGTAATGCAGAGCGGGCAGTGCATAGAGACCGAAGAGGCAGGTGCTCCAGAGGGCATAGAAAACACCGCACTGGGTGCCGGATACCGTTATTACCTGACGTTTAAGTTTCCCCTGCGCGATGAAAAGGGCAATACGGTTGGCGTCTGTGGTTTCTCATACGACATTACCGGACGCAAAGAGGCAGAGGAATCGCTCAAGGATGCGTTAAAGGAGCAAGAGGCCCTCATCGAAAGTATCCGTGAGACAACGGTACAGCTCCGGTATTCAGAGGAAGAGCTGAAGAGGTTCTTTGACCTCTCTATTGACATGTTGTGTATTGCGGACATCGATGGATATTTCAGGGTTGTCAGTCCATCATTCAGCAAGATACTGGGATATACGGCAGTGGAGCTTAAGTCCGGGCCGTTTATAGAATTTGTCCACCCCGATGACATTGAAAAAACACTTAACGAAATCAAAAAGCTCTCTCAAGGAATCCAGATAGTAGACTTTGAAAACAGATATCTGTGTAAGGACGGCAGATATAAACACATCCAATGGAGATCGTCACCCGTTCCGGAGGCAGGTCTGACATATGCCACCGCTCGTGATGTAACAGAGCAGAGGCAAATGGCTGAAGCAGTAAAGACCGAGCGTGACAAGCTCATGGGGATCATGGATGCAATGCAAGACTGCATCTACATAGTAAGCGTAGACTACGACATAGAGTTTGTAAATGCAGCGACACTGAGGGAGTTTGGAGAAGTCAATGGCCGCAAATGCTATGAGTACTTTCATGACGGCATGGGGCAATGTCCGTGGTGCATGAGAGAGGATGTCTTTGCTGGAGAGAGTATAACGTGGGAGTGGTTTTGTCCCAAAAACAATAAGACATACTCACACTTTGATACCCCGCTCAGGAACAATGACGGTTCAATATCGAAGTTCACGCTACTGCATGATATTTCGGAGATCAAGCGTGCACAGTTGACGATGAATCGTGAGCTTGACTTTCAGAGGGCCGTAGCGGAGTTATTGGAGGCGCTGTTGTCGCCGGATAAGGACATCGTTGACATTTCGATTTTGGTAAACCGGCAGGCGATGAGGTTGACGGACAGTCTGCACGGGCATGTATCGGAGATTGACAGTGTAACGGAGGAGCAGGTGAGTCATACCCTTACGGAGATGATGTCAGATGGGCAGTGCAACGTGGATACGAGGCACAGGAGGTTGGCCTTCCACAAGGGCAAGGATGGTTATAATGCGCTCTGGGGACACGTGCTCAACACAATGCAGGCGTTTTACACAAACGATCCTGCGCAACACCCGGCATACAAGGGTTGTCTGCCACAGGGACACATTCCGTTAACGAGGTACCTGTCAGTACCGGCAATGGTAGGTGACAGGCTGATTGGCAACATTGCCCTGGCAAACGCCGACAGGGATTACACGGACGCTGACATTGATATCATAAAGCGTCTTGCCTCTATCTATGCCCTGGCGGTTGAGCGCAAGCGCCTGGAGGATGAACTTAAAACACTCAACGTCAACCTTGCATCCCTGGTGCGGGAAGAGACCGCAAAACGCCAAATGCAAGAACAGATGCTCATTCAGCAGTCCAAGATGGCCTCCATGGGCGAGATGATCGGCTTGATCGCCCACCAGTGGAAGCAGCCCCTCAGCGCTATAGCTATAATCGTCCAGGACCTCAGGGATGCCTATGGGTTTGGCGAACTCGACAAGAATTATATAGATAGCACGATTGAGTCAACAATGGGGCAAGTGACATTCATGGGTAAGACGATAGATGATTTCAGGAACTTCTTCAAGCCGTCCAAGCAGAAGGTGGCGTTTGATGTTAAAAATGCTATAGATGAGTTAATTTCGATGTTTAGTCCGATTTTTACAAGAAACAATATAAAAGTCAACATCAAGGTCACATCCGTTCTGAGTCTGATCGCCAATGGCTATCCCAATGAGTTCAAGCAGGTGATCCTCAACATCCTCAACAACTCCAAGGACGCAATCATATCCGGTGCAGCCACCGGCACCAGTGTACAAGGTCAGATCGAGTTAGAGATAGCCAGGCCATTGGAGCGGCAGGGGCAAATCGTTATTTCGATCAGAGACAACGGCGGAGGTATCCCCGCAGATGTAAAGGGTCGCATATTTGAGCCGTATTTCACCACCAAGGGTTCAGAGGGCACCGGCATCGGTCTGTACATGTCAAAGACCATCATAGAGGCCAACATGGGTGGAAGCCTGACAGTAAAAAATATCCCCGGCGGAGCAGAGTTCACAATATCCCTAACCGTCTGAAAACGTCCTGATTCTTTCCTTTTCTTTCTCAACGCCGGTTTTAAGTTCTTCCAATGCCATGTCGTTGCCCTGGCCCGTCCAAAACCGCAGACGATAATGCAACCGCACCAACCCTGCCAACTCCTCAGTATTGATGCCATCGTAACCGCCCTGCCGGATGCGCTCAAGCCACTCCAGGAGGCTTTCCGAAGCCTGACGCGGAAAGACACGCCGGGCAATCATCTCCTCAAGCTCCGCAAACGGCGACACCGGCACATCACTGCCCGGACGTTGAACGTTATCCGCCACGGACCGCTTAACACGTATGTTTAACGTAAATAACGCCCGATTCCTTATAAGCAGATACAAGAGCACTACGCCAAAGCCCGCATAAACAATGTAATGCGACTGCTTTATCCCGCCTGCCTCCAACCACCTGCGAACGATAAAGAGGGCTTTGTCAAAGGAGTCCGACAATGGCTGAAAGACCGACGCCTCCTGCTCTTCATACTCCAACCACGTCGCCGGAGTTGAGTCAATATCAATCCACCTGCCATTGTGCCACGCCACCGTCCAGGCATGGGCATGACGTTGCCGCACGATAAACTGCCCCCTGCCCTGACGTTCGCTGACCAGGTAGCCAGTGACGTATCGGGCGGGGATGCCCAACGCCCTGAGAATCAGTGTTGTTGCCGTGGCGTAGTACTCGCAATGGCCGGACTTCTGCCCCATGAGAAATTGCTCCAGGGGTGATACGCCACCTGCAACGTCCTTGTTGACGAGTGAGTACCTGTAGTCGCTGTGAAAGATCAGCGGCAATCTGTACAATAACTGCCCCGGGCTGAGTCCGCGTAGGTTGTAGTGGTCGATGAATCTAGCTGCGATGGCCTTTTCCTTATCGGCAACGACAACGTCTGCCGCCCCGGGCAGGAAAGCGCCGGCACTACCGGAGTCGTACCGAACACTGTAAAGCATATACCCTGCCTCCCGTTCCACCTTCAGCGTGCCAAGGCCGTTGACCTGCAGGCGTCTGGCAATCAGACCGCTGATCTCCATGCTGCCCGTGGGATGGGCAAGGGTTGTTTCGTCATCGGCGCTGGTTGTCTCTACGGTGAGCACGTGTACGTCTGATGACGATACCGTGGGTACAAGCGTCCAGGTCTGCTTGTCAGGCTCGTCCTTGTTGGCCCTTGATGTTACCAATTTGAATCGCTTGTCGGAGACGTGCCAGTTTGGGGCGCCGTAGAGGTCGTAGACGGCATTGGTCAAGAGCAACGGGGAATCGGCTGTGACCTTCATTATTATGCGGTTTGACTGCTTGAGTCTGCCCACGTATCCGATATGAGTCCTGGTCAGGGCAGGGTCGGAACTCTTGTATATCGCATAATTATACAGCAGCTTTGACTCAAGGTCTATGATATATGATTCCATATATGGTATAACGTTTCGCCCCCAAAAACCGATCAGACAGACGAACAACGACAGAAACACCCAATGCGCCATAGCAAATCGTCGGTTGCGCTCAGGGTACAGTGCCCAGAGGGATATGAGCACAGCGCCCGGAAAATACACACGGGAGTCGTAGTCGGAGACACTGGCCGACGCCACAAGTATTGGGAGCATGGCATAGCTGAAGTCGATCTCCCTGTATGTGGGGATGTCCCTTAGTCTCTTGCCAAGCAGTGTAAAGAGTGCCTGTGTGGGAATCTTCCCGCGCTCGCTGTAGCACTGTGCAACCAGGATTGGGGTTAGAAACACGGGCAACCACCGCAGAAATGGTATGAGCCATATGCGTTTGTTGCTCTGGGAAAAATACAGGTACGTCAGAAATGCAAGAGACAGGATGATGACAATGTTGACAAGCACCTTAAACCTCTCCTGGCTGACGTCAAAACGCACGGGTACGAATCTGGCCGCCTCAACCACTATCCCCAGGGCAACGGACAGTATAAGCGCCTGTTGGTGCCACCCCCAGAACACAAATGTCGTTCCAATTAATAGCGGCAACTTCATCCCCATCGTCCCCCCGTCAGCCTCCGCAGGCCCTCCTGGACGTCAGACGTCCCGATGATGGTTACCACGGAGCTGTATGGCGGTTGCATCAGTTCCTCTATGACGTCTGTTTTGTCGCAGAGCATGATGACCCTCAGCGGCAAACCGCTGGCCAGGAGGTAGTCTATTAGTTGCTTTCTGGCGCTATCGTACCGGATAAAGACGCAGATCAGGCTGCTGGTTATTGCCAGTCTCTTTTTGACGCTGTTTGCAAGTACATCGAATCCCTTGTCTTTTGTCAGCCTTACACCGGCCAGCAACTCCAGGGCGTCAACCCTCTGGGTCAGCCCCCTGCCTGTGGTAAAGCAGTAGACGTTGTTTTCCACGAAGATGAGGTCCAGCAGTGAGTCTTGGTCGTTGATGGAGACGATCAACGATGCAGCAATGCTAATGCAGACCTCAAAGACGTCATCGAGTGATAGCCCTTTTTCCCCAAAAGTGTCCATGACCAGTGCATGTCTGCTGAAGAACTCCTCCTGATACTTCCTGACGACCGGCTTGTTGGTCTTGGCCCAGCTCTTCCAGTCGATGATGCGTATGGGGTCCCCTGGAGCGTAGTCGCGCATCGCGTAGAACTCCCCCGATTCCCCGACGGACATGGCCATGGTAACGCCCCCCTGGTTGTGCATCCGTCCGCCGGAGAGGTAGATATCGGGCATCGCATATCGCTGCGGAAGCACGATAAGAGACTGCTCCAGGGGGATCCTGATAACAGCCCTGAACAACCCCAGGGGGTCCTTACGCACTATCAACACGGCCTTAAAGACGATCTTTCCACGTCGTTGTGGCGTAATGGTCAACGTGGCCTCGCTGCCTGCCCCCGTATCATGGGCAATGACAACGGGAGTGGTCACCGTAACCGCCGCTGTCCTGTCAACGCACTGCCGCCACGGGGAACGTTCCCCGCCGTCGGAGTCCAGGAATTCCCTGAGCGTTGGCCTGGGGTCTTCAAGGATATCGACAACCTCAAGTCCTCTCTGTTGTTTCTTCTTCGTTGACGGGGCGAACTCGATCAACAGTTTGTAAGAAAATTCGGCCTGAGTGCTTACGTGTGGAGGCAGCGTCCTGGCAACCCTGACCGTGAGACTGAACCGCATGGCATAGAGCATCGAAGAGACAATCATCACAAACAGGAACGTAAATATCTCATATGTCACCATATGACGGACATCTATTCCCAGCAGACCGGTAAAAATCATCACCACTACGGCAAACTTACCGGCGGTTGTAAATCGTGTGTTTATCCTGAAGATAAGGCCGGACAGATACCATTGAAGGTAATACAACAAGCGGGATCGACCCATTGTGAAGCGCCTGCGAGGCATCAGGCCGGACAGGGAACCGTTCTGAGGATGTCTTTGACGATGTCTTGTGAGCTGGCGCCCTCAAAGACGGCATGAGGGTCCAGTGCGATGCGATGGGCCACCACGGGCACGGCCACTTCCCTGATGTGCTCCGGGGTAACGAAATCGCTGCCATCGCAGAGGGCAAGTGCACGGCTGACGCTCATCAGTGCTAGGGATGCCCTGGGGCCGGCACCGAGTTTAACGTTTTTGCCGCCCCTGCTGTGGTGTGTGATATCAACGATGTACTTGCACAGCTCACGGCTGATGTAGACCTTCCTTGCGGCCTCCTGGATGGTCTTGGCTTCGCTTACGGAGACGCATGGCTCTATGGCAGTAAGCGGGTGTGAGTGCAGTTGTGCGGTCAGGATGTCGGTCTCTCTTTCGGCGGAGACGTATCCCAGGGTCAACTTCATCGTGAAGCGGTCCAGCAGGGCCTCCGGCAGCGGATAGGTGCCATGAAACTCGACGGGGTTCTGTGTGGCCAGGACGAAGAACGGGTCAGCCAGCGGATATGAGCGTTCATCGACGGTGACCTGTTGTTCGCCCATGCACTCCAGCAATGCCGATTGCGTTCGGGGTGAGGCACGGTTGATCTCGTCGGCAAGCAGTATGTTTGTAAAGACCGGCCCCCTGCGAAACGAAAACCGCTTGACCTCCGGATCAAACATGGATATGCCCACGATGTCAGAGGGCAAGAGGTCCGGCGTGAACTGTATGCGCTTAAAATCGGCATGGATGGTCTTTGCAAACGCCTTTGCCAGCATGGTCTTGCCCGTGCCCGGGAAGTCCTCAATCAGGACGTGTCCACCGGCACAGAAGGCCGCTATCAATTTCCGTATCGTTGCCGTCTGTTCCGTGATGACGCTGTTGAGGTTGTCACGCAGACGTGCAACGATATCCGATACCTCGGCAAGGTTGTTTATGGTATGTTTAGTGTGCATTTTTTTCTAACTATTGTGTGAAATCATTCCGTAATGTTATCATAAGTGAGATTGTTTATGCAAAGAGGGATATCTGGATGTTTGAAAAGATAAGAGAAACGTTGTCTGCCACTATGGAAGGCAATCCGTAATGTTCGATAAATACATCACCGAAATCAACCATCTTTACCGTGCCGGAAACGCGACCGAACATAGTTATCGTTTGGCTTTGCAAGTTCTCCTGACGCATTTGCTGAAAGATGTGCATGTTACAAACGAACCCAAGCGCCAAAAATGTGGTGCTCCGGATTATATCCTCACTCGTCGAAAGATAGACATTGGTTATATCGAAGCCAAAGACATCGGAGTTGATCTGGATCGTGTTGAACGCGGCAGCAAGGACGACGATCAATGGAAACGTTATACGGAATCTCTCGACAACATCATCCTGACCGATTATCTGGAGTTCCGCTTTTTCATGAATGGGCAGCGGGTTGAACAAATCCGCATTGCCCAGGCAACATCATCCGGCATTGTTCCTCAGCCTGAAAATTTTATGCGCCTAAAAAACCTTCTGGCAGATTTTGCCGCGTTCCAAGGGCAGACAATCAAATCGGCGAAGAAACTGGCCGAAATGATGGCACGTAAATCCGCCCTGATGCGTGATGTGTTTTTCAAGGCCGTAACTGACGAAAGCACGGAGGAATGCAGCCTGAAAGACCAACTCAAGGCTTTCCAGGAAGTGCTGGTGCGCTATATGGACGCGGCACAGTTTGCGGACGTGTACGCCCAGACGATTGCCTATGGGCTGTTTACGGCGCGGTTGCACGACAACTCGGTGAGAGATTTTTCACGCTCCGATGCACTGACCCTCATTCCCAAATCCAACCCGTTCCTGCGGCAGTTATTCCAATACGTCACTGGCCCCGATCTTGACGACCGCGTGGTCTGGATAGTCGATGCGCTTTGCGAGGTGTATCGAGCGGCAGATTTGCATGAGATTTTGAAAGACTTTGGCACAACCACCGGACAGAACGACCCCGTTCTGCATTTCTATGAAACCTTTCTGGCGGAATACGATCCCAAACTGCGGAAATCGCGCGGAGTCTGGTACACGCCGGAACCCGTGGTGCGTTTCATAGTTGGCGCTATTGACGATGTCCTGAAAACCCATTTTGGTATCAAGGACGGCCTTGCCGATACCAGCAAGATAAACATAGAAGCCGATGGTCAGGCGGATGGCAAATTCATCAAGGTTAACAAGGAAGTTCACAAGATTCAGTTGCTTGATGTTGCTACGGGAACAGGTACATTTTTAGCCGAAATCGTCAAACAGGTTTACGCTCGATTCAAGGGACAGGAGGGAATGTGGAGCGCCTATGTCGAACAAAATCTTTTGCCGCGTCTGCATGGGTTTGAATTGCTGATGGCCCCATACGCCATGTGCCACATGAAGTTGGATTTGCTGTTGACCGAAACCGACTATCGCCCGACCAATCCAGTCAGACCGCCACGTCTCAGCGTCTATCTTACAAACAGCCTTGAAGAACACCACAATGCCCCGCTTTTGCCCTTCGCCAACTGGTTGTCGCAAGAAGCCAACGCCGCCGGCCGCATCAAGCGCGAGATGCCGATTATGGTTGCGTTGGGTAATCCGCCGTATAAAGGCATTTCGTCGAACATGAATAGTTGGATCGCCAGGAATAAAATCGAAGATTACAAATATGTGGACGGCGTTCATTTCAACGAGCGCAAACACTGGCTGAATGACGATTACGTCCAGTTTATCCGTCTTGGCGAACATTATATCGAAAAGAATGGCGAAGGGATTCTTGCCTATATCACCAATCACGGATATTTGGACAATCCGACCTTTCGCGGAATGCGCTGGCATATCTTAAGTACATTCGACAATATTTATATTCTCGATCTGCACGGCAATGCCAAAAAGAAAGAAACCACTCCGGACGGCTCCGCTGATAAGAATGTCTTTGATATTCAGCAAGGCGTTGCAATTATCGTTGCGATAAAGTTACAACACAAAGGTAAGAACAAGCCGCTTGCAAAGGTGCATTACGCTGAATTGTGGGGAAGCCGTAACATAAAATATGATGCGCTGGATAACGGTAAACTGGCAACAATGCCGTTTAAGGTTTTGGATATTCGTGAGCCGCTTTATTTCTTTATCCCACAGAATCATGATGTCGGTTCTGAATATCAGGCTGGTTTTGCTTTGGATGAGCTGTTTTCCACAAACGTCACTGGCATTGTGACAGCACGGGACGGACTCGTCATAGGTTTTACACGGGAAGAATTAATCAAGAAGATAAGATCGTTCTGCGATCCAGCCAAATCGATTCATCAAGTAAGGCAAGAGTTTTTTGGCGGGAAAAAAGAATGGAAATACTTGTCTGGTGATACACGCGGTTGGAAACTGGAAATAGCCAGAGAAAAAATCCAGAATTTTGATCATGCAGACAAGATAGCGACCATCTGCTATCGCCCCTTTGATGATCGCGCAATATACTACACACCAGAGATGGTAGACTGGGGACGTGAAGAGATTATGAGACATCTTCTTTCAGGTGAAAATGTTGCGCTTATCGTCCCAAAGCAACCTCTTGAGGAAATAGGTGGTTTTCTTACAAGGAATTTAAGCGCACACAAAACGTTTAGTGCATACAACATCAACTATATTTTTCCTCTCTATCTCTATAATGATATGCAGGGCGGTATCGACTCCAGACTTCCCAACCTCGCCCCCAAAACTTACAACGCCATTCAGAAAATCGTCCCTGACGTTCAGCCGCAAAGCCTGTTCGATTATATCTATGCCGTGCTGCACAGCCGTGCCTATCGCCGACGTTACGCCGAATTTCTGAAATACGACTTTCCGCGCATCCCCTACCCCAAGGACAAGAAAGCCTTCCACGCCTTAGCCGCCAAGGGCACGGAGTTGCGACAACTGCACCTGATGGAAAGCCCTGCGTTGGACACGCTCATCACGACATATCCGATAAGTGGCAACCACGAAGTCGTCGCTATGCGCTTGGAAGAAGCAAAGGATAAGTCCGGCCTTGGTCGCGTCTGGATCAATCCCGCACAGTATTTCGATAACGTGCCGCTCACCGCATGGAATTTCTACATCGGAGGCTACCAACCCGCCCAAAAATGGCTGAAAGACCGCAAAACCCGCAAACTAACCAGCGATGACATCCTTCACTATCAACGCATCATCGTCGCCCTGACCGAAACCGATAAAGTCATGAACGAAATCGACCGGATTGATTTTTTACCTGAGACTTAAAGGCATGGAGAGATTAACAGATAAACTTACTGCCTAAAGGATTCGCCTTCCAACGCCATTTCTTCACGGCATGCTTTTTCCAGTGCAGGAAGGTCGTCTTGCACCAGTTTCCACATGACTGGCGCTGCTATATTTTCGTAGTTGTGACGGAGGATATTGCCAATACCACTAAGCCCTCCATCAAAGCTGCCACCGGAGATTGAACCTTCCACGGAGGCGGCCCTTCGGCGGATTACCCCCTGACTCCCTTGACGGCGTTTACCACTAATCAGTCCGGAACTCGTCTATTGTTGTGCTTGAGGTTATAGATTTTCTTGCTGGTTCTGTTTTCCATCCGCATCAGTTTTCTACGCTCCTGCTTTGTCAATTTGCCATCGCTTTTCATTCTTGATTCGGTCTGCCTGATGTTTGCCTCTCGTCTTTCCAGCCTCCTGGCCTCATCAGGGGTGAGTTGACCGCTCTTAACGCCCTGGTCTATCCTCCGTTGCTGATTGCGCTCACGCCAATTGATCACAGGGTCACCGGCAAAGGCAACACCAGCGCAAAACATACACATACAGCCCGCTACTAACACATATTTCGATAACCTGTCCATGTCTCCTCCGTTTGTAAAATATTGCTCTTTACGTTGCTGATTAATCCCTGACGCTTCTGATCTTCCTGATCAGCTCGCCGACCTCAATGCTGAAATCCACGCCTTGTGGGGCATCCGCAAGGGAGAAGCCGCCCTTGACGGCCTTACCGCTGCCGTCTATGACGTAGATGCCCTGGGCAGAACCTACAATTGTGTATACACCCAACTCGACATCATACCCTGATGAACGTGTCTCCTGACGCTGCTTGAGAAACAGGATCACCTCATCCCCCGCCTTGAGATAGACCGTGTCCGATACCCTCAGCCCCACGCCATCAACTTCACCGCCCAACTGCTCAACCGTAACCACGGATGTGCCCGCACCCTTGACGTACTCACCAACGCTAACCGTTGACCGAGTGACGATCCGCTTGCCGTCCTCACTCCACTGCGCCTTGACCGCACTGACCCTGCCGCAAACCACAACGTCGGCCCCACGCGTCAAATCCGCCGTCTCCATGGCCACCATCAGCGCCATAGCAGGCACGCCAATCAGACACAGCAACACCGCTGTTGACAACACCTTCAATCCTGTCATGTTCTCACCTTTTCTCCCTATAATCCTATCATGTTGATTTTGTGTGCGAGACATCCGGCACCAAAGCCGTTGTCGATGTTCACGACTGCGATCCCCGGTACACAGGAGTTGAGCATGGCAAACAGTGCGGTCAGACCACCGAGGTTTGTACCATAGCCCTGGGACGTCGGCACTGCCACAAGCGGCTTTGACGTCAACCCCCCGATGACCGAAGGCAAGGCGCCCTCCATCCCGGCAACAACCACGATGACCCGCGCCTCGTCAAATAATTTCATGTTGCTTATGACCCTGTGCAACCCCGCAACGCCGATGTCAAAGACCGTGCCACAGGCGCTGCCCAGAAATGTTGCCGTCAACTCGGCCTCCTCTGCCACGGCTATGTCGGATGTCCCGGCGGAGACGACAAGTATGTGTCCCCTGGTCTGAGTGCTCACTCCGGCCATGATAATGCGTGACTGCGGATAAAAACGTGCCCCCTCTATTGCGAGGCCACTGAAGACCTCTTCGCTGGTGCGGGTGATGAGCACCCGGCCGCTGTTGTCATAGAGCCTGCGCGCTATTGCGATGACCTCGTCAACACCCTTGCCCTGCCCATAGACCACCTCCGTGATGCCGCTGACCAGTTGTCTGTGATGGTCTATCCTGGCAAACCCGATGTCCTCGTATGGCAGGTGCCTGAACCTGTTGAGCGTCTCATCCAGGGTACACCTGCCCTCCTTAAATGCCACAAGCAGTTGTTCTATAACATGCCTGTCCACGGCATTAAAACTCCTTTCGCAACTGCCGGCTCATCAACTCGTTGACGGCCTTTGAGGGGCTTTTTCCCTCGTGGATGACCCTGTATACCTGTGTTACAATTGGCATCTCCACCCGGGCTGCCTTTGACAGCTCAAATGCCGAGTGAGAGGTCTCTACCCCCTCGGCCACGGCGTTCATCTCTGAAACAATTTCGACTGTTGTCTGACCCCTGGCAAGTTGTAAGCCAACTGTGTAGTTCCTGGACAATTGCCCCGTGCAGGTCAGCACGAGGTCACCCATGCCGCTGAGACCGGAAAACGTCCGCGCAGTGGCGCCGAGTTTGACCCCCAGGCGCGTGATCTCAGCCAACCCTCGCGTGATCAACGCCGCACGCGCATTGAGACCCAGCTCAAGGCCATCACAGATGCCGGCTGCTATGGCAATGACGTTCTTCAACGCCCCACCAAGCTCTATACCCAACATGTCATCGTGCGTATAGACCCGAAAATAATCCGTATTAAAGACCTCCTGCAGGTGGTGTCCACGCGAGATGTCCATAACTCCAAGGGTAATGGCAGTGGGTTTTCCGGATGCCACCTCGGCGGCAAAACTCGGCCCCGAAAGCACTGCCCTCTCATGCGGACAGTATTGCCGGATAATCTCCGAGGCGGTCTGTAGCGTCCCCTTTTCGATCCCCTTGATGGCAGAGACTATGATCGCATCACTGGCCATGTGGGCAAGCATATTGTGCAAAACACCCCTTACAAACTGAGACGGTACAACAAGGAGCAAGATCGGTGCGCCCCCGGCTGCCTCGCTGATGTCATCCGTGGGAGTGACCCTCTCCGACATCCTGAGTCCCGGCATGTAGAGGTGATTGACCCTGTCGGTTCTGATCCCCTCCACAACGTCCCGCTCAAGGCTCCAGAGCATGACCTGTAGCCCCTTTTCACCGAGCATATTGGCCAGCACGCTCCCCCAACTGCCTGCGCCTATTACACTTATGTCGTACTTCATAACCGAATAATAGTATAACACTAAGTAGTAAAGAAAGAAAAAATAAAAAATGCAACCATCACAGAGTAATCGTGTTCATCAGTACCAGAATAATAATGTAAAAATTTTCTCGCTGTAAAGATTTCTGTGATGATAAGGTTAAGCATTATGGGGTCAAGGAGAGACAGCTCCATGCGCAACTAAAGGACACTATATCACAGTTCTGCCAGGTTATCAGTGCAACATTGACTACGATGGGATTGAGAGTATTCTATCGGGGATAGTTGAAGGGATTTTCCCTTAGTATCTGGAGCAGCTTAATGGGCTGTCTTGTCATGACGAATATGCAGATACCTTGTTCGTTAACTACGTCGTCACCCTTTCTCCATACTCCTTTCCATGCCACGTTGATTTCGACAGTGGAGTCCTTAACATTGACCCACTTGGGTGTAAACGTCAAAGAAGCTGTATCAAAGTCCTTCGTTGCCGAAAGGTAACCCATATAGCCCTCGGGGGTTGACAACTCCTTGAGTTCAGCCTTGGCGTGTCCCTGGTACAGTTGTCTGATTTGATCGATTACATTCATCACCGACGCTGCAATCTTTGACTCATCAGGGGTAATTTTCACCTCATCCTTACCGCATGACAGCAGGACAAACAGCAGCATTATCAATACTCTTTTCATCAATAACCTTCCTCCATTCATCTGTGAGTGTGCAAGTCTTTAAAACCAATCATTCTACTTCTGGGGTTGGTCACCGACGCTGGTATGCCGCACCTGTAAGAATACCTTTGCCTCTTCAACCCTGATTTTTAGTGTACTGAAGATATCTCTCTCCGCCTCGACAGACAACCCGAGTCTTTGCCAGTTGGCATCGGTTAAATCCGTTGGCTGTGGGATACCGATACCGTCATCATAGTCGTTGATCTTGCAATAGCGATTAGACAGATAGACGGCAGCAGGCATCTTGCTGTCATCCTGCATGGTGCTTTCATGGTGATGCTGTATGGATTTGACAAGTTCGCCCGACAACGCCCACTTGTCAGCAATAAGGCCGCCAATTTCTGAATGATTAAGCGTAAAGAACTTTTTCTCCTTAATCACCAACTGTTCGTAGTCAGTGACCTTCTTGAGCAGCGAAAAGTAATCCCTGGGGAAGTGCTTTATGAGAAAAATCTTGCCTATATCATGGATCAGTCCTGCGATAAAAAACTCCTCCTGCTTAACAGGGTCCGATATAACACGTAAAGCGATGAGCTTACAGCCAACGGCACATGCGAGGCTATGTTCCCAGAATTTGTTCACATTAAACGATGCCCCCGCACCAGGGTTAAACGATGAGAGCACTTCGGCGCTCAGAGCCAGGTTCTTTATGGTATTCATCCCCAGGAGGATTATCGCCCGATTGATCGACACAACCTGCTGTGGCATGGCAAAGTACGCCGAGTTGATAAGGTTGAGCACCTTGGCCGTGAGCACAGGGTCCATCTTTATAGCGTTTACAAGGTCACGAGCCGAAGCATTATCATTTCCCGTTATTGCTATTATTCTAGCAATCGTAGGAGATAACGCCGGTATCTTCTCTATGTATGACAATATTTTCTTTTGGATAACTGTCATTTCCTGTTTCAGCGTTCTATCATCTTTTTTCGTATAACTGTAATATCATTTATATATTTATACATATGGTTAATTTATTAAGTAGGCACGAGGGGTATCGAACCCCTGACCTCTACCGTGTCAAGGTAGCGCTCTTCCACTGAGCTACGCGCCTTCTTTACAGAGGGCCATGCTGCCCGCATTCAGTACGATTGCTATTGTGCAATATATTATTGACCATTGTCAAGGGGGCGAATTGCCTCCACGTAAAAAAACATATGATTGCGTCAGATTCTTTACAGCTTTACCGTGAATTCCACGCCGTCATCGATATTTTGAGCGTTCATTGTGCCTTTGAAGTCTTGTTCAACCGCCATCTTTGCCAGATACAAGCCCAGTCCGCTGCCCGAGCCAACCGATTTTGTGCTGAAGTACGGTTCGTATATCCTGCCCATGATATCATCTCTGATGGCGCCGCCGTTATTAAACACCGTGATGACAGGTCGGTCGTTTTCGGTTGTCACCCCTATCTTGATACATGGATTTTGTGGCATTTGCATAAGCAGAGCGTCAATGCTGTTGCAGAGAAGCTCAAGGATCAGGACGTTGGAAAACTGCCGCTCATTGCCTGTTATCATGGTATCTCTATCATAGACCTTTATCAGATTTATACCGTTACAGACTATGTTGTCCCTTATGATAAAGATGGCACTGTCAACGGCCTGTACTATGCTAAAGACCCCTGTTGTCTCTGTTGGCTTACAGTGTTTCCTGAAATTATCGATAGTATCAGACATGGACATGATCAGTGCCATTATCCCGTCGATGGTCTCTTTCAGAGTCTGTGCATTTAACTGACCTTCGTTGTCCAGTTCAAGCAATTCCTGCACGTTCAGGCCTATAACGTTTAGGGGTTGCCTCCAGTGGTGGGCAATATTTGACAGGATTTCGGTCATTGCCGAAAGTCTGGTTGTAAGGACTATATTCTTGCTGTTTTCTTTTCTCTGATTGATCCTGGTGGTTATTTGCAATAATTTCAGGAGCATATCTTTTAAGTGTATAGGTTTAATGACAAACTTATCAATACCGAGGTTAATTAGTTTCTGCATCGACTTAGCGTCATCACATGTGGTTGTTATCACCACCGACTGCTCAGGATTGATTTCCTTGATCCTCCTGGTCAACTCGATGCCGTCAAGCTCGGGCATGATTATATCACTGATAACAATATCGTAATATCCACTTCTGTACATGTTCATGGCTACAGCACCATTTTCAGCCGTGTCTACAACATCAAAAAAATCATTCAACGTATCAGCAATCATCTCCCTTACAGAGCGACTGTCCTCAGCATATAAGACCCTCATGCACTTTGAATGCTTAAGTAACGCAGTCTTAATAGCACCTATGTCCATAATATAATCCTCCAGCTTTTTTTACAAAGCCTTGCCGCTATCATACTTTCTTATCTTCTCATAAATGGTGGGCAAAGGTCAAGGTTCAGGTATGGTGTAAAAGAAGATTATTTGGATGTCTGCAATGCGATTGCCCTGCTCTGGAGCGAGCGTAAAGGCTTGACAATGCACCCACGCCTGAGTTACCATATGACATATTTATGGACTTAGTGGTATACTATCACGTATAATTGATGAAAACCCTGGAGCAGAAGATAGATATGCTGAAAGTGGTGTCGCACCCTGTACGGATCAGGATACTTATGCAGCTCACCAAGGGGGGAAGGTGCGTAAGCGACATAGAAAAGTTTCTCGATGTAAGCCAGCCAAACCTCTCCCAACACCTCGCCATACTCAGAGACCACCGTGTAATCGATTACTACCCCGATGGTAAGCTGAGACGTTATTTCATCGTAGAACCAATGATCCCTAAACTGCTTGAAATGCTCTTTTCTGACACCACCGGCACCACTGTTTTATAGTACCTGATTGCCGTGCAAATTCACCATTGCATAAAACTGCTCTTCTATGTCCCCCTGTGCAATGTACTTGCAATGTACTTTATGATATAATATATATATGTCGAACTCGGTAGATCAGGGTGAGGTCTTAAAGCCGGAGGTTATGCCTAAATGGGCACGGGAAATCATCAGGTTTATGTCTGTCAAGCCGCAGTTCATGCTCTGGGGCAATGTCTACGACGCATACCCCATTGAGCTTAGAGATGGCACCATCACTACACTCAGACTTACTGACTACATAAGGACAATCCTTAGGGAAAACGACTACAACCTGATCCTTGCTTACGAGCCCCTGTACGGCATCAGGCTCATCGAGGGCGACCCGGAGGTTTTCAAAAAGATTACCCGTGAGCAGACAAAGGGCGATGCACCGCTGATTGCCACTCCCGTCAGGATGGCCGAAATTGCAGAGCTGTTGAGCTCTTCAAAGGAGACCGGCAGCGCCATCATACTAAACTTTGCCTCAAGGATCGCCGACATAGCGCCCAATGATATGCAGGAGTTCTCTTACAGGATGTTCAGACTCTCCCAAAGGGCAACACCCGTCATATCAGGGCAATCCCCGCATCCTAAGTTCAACCTTGTCATCTGGGTACTCGACAAGGAAAACGACATCCCCCCCTGGTACACTATCGACAATGCCCGCATAAGGATGTTGAACATCCCCAGGCCGGATTATTTCCTCCGAAAGACCGTCATAGACACGCTGGCAAAGGCCATCGACGGCTTTAAGGAGACCGATGCACAGAAACAGCAGGAAGGAATATCAACCTTCATTGACCAGACAAGCGGCCTCTTTGCCTCCGAAATCGTGGCCATTGTTGCCATGGCCAGACGACAACAATTGCGCTTTGCACAGATCAGCGACGCCATCAAGGCATACAAGCTCGGTATCGTGGAAAATCCATGGTCCAGACTCGATATGCAAAAGATAGCAAACTCCTGCGCCACGCTGCTTGAGCGCGTCAAAGGGCAAGACGAAGCCGTCCAACGCTCATGCGACATCATCAGACGGGCCGTGTTCAACCTCTCCGGATGCCAGTACTCACGGCACTCGCAACGACCAAAGGGGGCACTCTTCTTTGCCGGTCCCACCGGCGTTGGAAAGACCGAGCTGGCAAAGGCCATCACTGCACTGCTCTTTGGCTCAGAGACCAGCTACCTGCGCTTTGACATGAGCGAGTATGCCAGGGAACATTCCGATCAGAGGCTTGTGGGCTCCCCGCCTGGGTACGTCGGATACGACGTCGGCGGACAACTGACAAACGCTATTAAAAACAACCCCTTCTGCGTCATCCTCTTTGACGAAATCGAAAAGGCGCACCCAAAGATACTCGATATCTTCCTTCAAATCCTCGATGATGGCAGACTGACCTCCGGGCGGGGTGAGACCGTGTACTTTTCAGAGAGTCTCATTATTTTTACAAGCAACCTGGGAATCTACGAAACCTCCGAAACCGGTCAGAGGCTCCAGCGCGTCAGTGCCGATATGCCATACGAGGACATAAATGCACAGATACGTCAGGCCATCGGCGACTTCTTTACGTACACCATCGGAAGACCGGAAATACTCAACCGGATTGGTGACAACATCGTCGTATTTGACTTCATAAGGGCGGGGGCGGCGTCCCTGATACTGGACAAGATGCTGCAAAACGTCCTGGACAAAATAAAGGACTTCTACGGCATCGACGTTACACTGTCACAGAGAGCCTATCAAAGCCTGGTTGAGATAACCTGCTCTGACCTGTCGATGGGTGGACGCGGTATTGGTAACAAGCTGGAATCGGCGTTTATAAATCCGTTTTCGAGGGCACTGTTTGAGCTTCAGGGTAGCAAGCGTTTGATCATAACGGAAGTTACACGACAAGGACAGTCATGGAAATTAACGATAGACAGCCAATTGACATAAATCTGATCCACTATCCCGTCCAGGTGCTGGGGATTGGCGAGCGCGTGGGGATATGGTTTCAGGGGTGCTCCATTGGGTGTAAGGGGTGCATGGCACGACACACATGGCAGGTGCAGCAGCAATACAGGACGAATGTAGGCACCGTGCTCCGGGAGGTCATCAGCTTCAGGGACGCTAAACCCGACGGTATAACCATCTCCGGGGGAGAGCCGTTTGACCAGCCGGATGCCTTGTTTGAGTTGCTCATGGGGATTAGAAATGCCGGCTTTACGGATATCATGCTATACAGCGGGTATCAGTTTGACGCCCTACGGTTGCGGTATCAGTACATAGTGGAGCTTGTAGACGTGCTGATTGACGGACGCTACATGCAGGGAATTGAGACCGACTACGTGTGGAAAGGCTCCGCCAACCAGAACGCCAACATAATCACACAGGATGCAATGTTGCGCATCAGATACAGCTCATACCTAAAGCGAAGACCACACCAGAGAAAGCTCCAGATCGTAGAGGCCCCAACGGGTATATATGTAATAGGCATTCCCAAGCAGACGGATATGGAGGCGGTGCAGGTTGTCATCTGTTAAGGTATGTCCCACGTGCAATGCCGAAAATGCTCCCACGGAGGTGATGTGTGTGCGTTGTCTTGGGGACATCTCCGGTGTTGCCGTTGAGGAGGCCCGACCGGTTGCTGAAGAAGTAGTCCCGGAAACCGGCCCGACGCTGCTGCTTACGACAAGCGATGGCAACAGCATAACCGTCCGCGACGGCGATGTTGTTGGTCGCATAGCAGTTGGGGCGGACGTTATCGAGCCATACAAGACGGTCTCCAGGCGACATGCCAGGTTTACATATGAGGATGGCACCTGGTACATCGAAGACCTCAACACGACAAACGAAACATACCTCGACGACGTGCGCCTGTCAATGGGCAAGAAGGTTCCACTGTCGGGCAATCAGAGGCTGACCCTGTCCTCGGCGCTGGAACTGACAGTGATGATGGCATAGCACCTCACTGGCCTTACTTGGTGCTGCAGGGGAGGTCAAGGAGGGGGCGGAGGGGGTGGGGCACCCCCGCCACAAAACGCCCTCCTTGTCTTTCTTACCTTCTCTTCTTCTCTATACCTGCGCGCAGGCCAGTGCTTTTTCTGTTTCCTGTAGCCATAATAGCCGCGAGCCATTGACCACATTAGTGTTCAATACTTTAAGCATTTCAACGGGGTCTACCTTTAGCAGAGCTTGCTTTTTGAAGGCTCCAGGTGTTGCCGGTTTTAAGTTAGCCTTGTAGAGTGCCTCAACATCCGAGGCCTTGCCATCCAAACCACAAGCCTTGGCTATGTCGCCGATTATAGACGCCATCGTCCTGACATCATCAGGAGGCTCAACCGCCTTTGCCATCTTCTTGAGCCTGCCGGCGTAATCCACAATCGAGCCACTGTCCTCAAGATACGCCGCAGCAGGCAACAACAGATCAGCCTGCCGCGCCAGATCGGACATGTGCGTGGCAGCCAGGATGAAGAAGTCCACCGACGGCCTCTTTACCGTGGGCAACTCACCGGCAGCAAATAACACCTTGACCCCGCCACTGAGCATACTGTCATACGACTGCCCCTTGGGAGTAAGCCCCATGAGCAACACGCCCTTGGCATTTGCCTCAACCGGTATCGACAAGGCCGCACCCTTGATCGCCGCTACGCTGACAGCCGCAGCAAATAGGTCAGGGGAGGCCAACAACACCGGATTAACCGCCGCCTTGTAAAGCTCCGCCGCACGATCAACTTCCTCTGTTACGGAGGCACCGGCAACGTCAATCCCCGACGGCAGGGACAATCCCTTCGCCGCAAGGGCGGATGCCAACGCCTTGAGACCCTCTGCCTCATCGGCCTTTATCACCACGTCGGCTGCGTCACTGATCTTGACGTCCCCGGCGCTGATAACGATGAGCTTGGCCTTTCGTTCGGCCTTGGTGCGCAGGAAGGCATCGAGGGCGGGCAGATTGCGCTCCCACTGATTTGGCGCCAATCCGGCCACGACAAAGAGGTCGGCATCTTCGGGGTCAACCGCCGCACCCAACAGCGACGCCTCATCGCCGTACAGACTCACGGTGGTATCAACGTTTGCTACACCCGCTCCGACGGCCAAGGCACTCAACGCCGCAGCCTCCTCGTTGGTGATGGCACCGTTGGCGACGATACCACTTTGACGCTGGGGGTCGCACCCCCCGCTGCCGGACTCCTTGAGCTTGGAGGCGGCCAACTGCAGGGCGTCATCCCAGGTGGTGTCTACCAACTTGCCATCAACACGCTTCATCGGCAAAAGAATGCGCGTATCGGCAATCAAACTGTCAAAGCCAAAACGCCCCGTGGCACAGGTGAAGTAATCCGCCCGTCCATCGTCTGCTCCTGCACGTATCATGACGATGTTGCCCTTTAACGTACTGACATTAAGGTCACATGCGTTTGAGCAGTACAGACACACCGACTTGTGCCGGATGTAATCCCACTCCCTGCCCTTTCGCCACCTGTCTGCCTCAAGTATCGCGTTGACCGGACAGACGTCCACGCAACTGCCACAGAACGTACAACCCGACTGCTGAAGCGGCAGGTCGTTGGCGGTTGTTACCTTAGAACCGACGCCCCTTCCCATGAAGTCAAGCACCGCCGTGCCCTGCTCCTTACACACGCGCACACACCGTCCGCACAGGATGCAGTAGTCCGGGTCACGCTTGATAAAGGGATTGCCCTCGTCAATGGCAAAATTAAAGCACTTGCGCGTAAAATTGGACTCCTTCAGCGCAAAGGCATAGGCATAATCCTGCAGCTCACAGACTCCGGCCTTCGTACACGTCATGCAGTCCAGGGGGTGCATCGACAGGATCAGGTCTACGACGAACTTACGCATGTCGCTGAGGCGCTCGCTTTCGGTTACGATCTCCATGCCTTCCTTGGTCTTCATAATGCAGGCGGTCATCGTTTTGCCATTTACCTCTACCACGCACATGCGGCAGGCCCCGATGCCCTTCATCCCCTTGAGGTAGCAGAAGTTGGGGATATGCACCCCCACGGTCTCGGTAGCCTCTATGAGGTTCATACCCGCTGGTACCTTGTGCAGGCTGCCATTTATCTTTACGGTTACAAGCTCAGACATTGCTAAGTCTCCTTTTTCTTGTGATTACTCATAAACACTATTGTCATGCCAATCTCACGCAGCCGAGTGTACCGCAGCCGCCTTTGCATCAACGATCTCTATGGCGCCATAGGTGCAGGCCGGAACGCACAGGCCACACCTGCTGCATCGCTTATCCACTATTTCGTAGGGTATGTACCCCACCAGGTAAGACTTCTTTCGCTCACCAACGATGGCAAAGTCCTTACAGACCACGCGGCAGTCATCGCAACAGACGCACTTGTCCGCTATCACCCTGTAGACGATGAGCGACCTGCACTCCTTATCTGGACACACCCCCTCCACGTGCAACGAGTAGAGGTTGGGGGATGTCTCCATCGTGTCGATGATAAACTTGGCCGTATCCTTGCCCTTCTTGCACATGGAGGATTCAAGCATCAGCGGCGCTATCCGCCTGATGGCCTGTACGTCCAGCTCCGTGGCCTTGCCGTCGGCCAACCTGCGCATCCGTATGCGCATTTCGTAACTGCCCATTGGACAGGGCAGACAACGGGCACACATCGGACCATCTATGAACTCATCCAGGAACATAAGGGCCTTCTGCACGGCACACTTATACTTTTCGACGTCCCGTGCGATCTCCTTTATGTCCTTTTCTTTCTTTTCGGTCTTTTCCGTCATCGTTATAGTCTCTTTTGGCATAGTCTCTATCTCCCGGCAGCGACTGGCTTAGGCTTTGGTACCTTGCCGATCTTAACTGCCCCAATTGGACAGGCCGTGTAGCAGGCCTTGCACTTGGTACACTCGTCCTGGTCAATGAAATACGTGCGTCTGGTCTCCTTGACTGCGTTAAAGGCACATGCCTGTTTGCACAGACCACACAGGAAACACATGGCATGGTCAATGGTAAACTGCCCAAGGCCGCTACAAACCTTGGCACGGCAGTACTTGTCGTGTACGTGTTCTTCGTACTCTTGTCTGAAGTACTTCATGGTTGACAGGATTGGGTTAGGCGCACTCTGACCGAGGCCGCACAGGGACATCTTCTGTACGCGCTTACTGAGCCACTCCAGACGTTCGAGGTCTTGGGGTTCGCCCTTTCCGGCGGTTATCTTGTTGAGGATATCGAGCATCTGATACGTACCGATCCTGCACGGGGGACACTTGCCACAGGACTCCTCTTTTGTAAAGGTCAGGAAGAAGCGCGCAACGTCCACCACGCAGGTGTCCTCGTCCATGACGACCATACCGCCGGAGCCCATCATCGACCCCACGCTGGCCAACGAGTCAAAGTCCACGGCCATGTCAAGGTACTCCTCCGGCAGACATCCACCGGATGGACCTCCCGTCTGCACGGCCTTGAACTTTTTGCCGTCTAAAATTCCGCCACCGATCTCGAAGATAATTTCGCGCAACGTGATCCCCATCGGGACCTCCACCAGACCGGTGTTTCTGACCTTACCCGTCAGCGCAAACACCTTGGTTCCAGGTGAGTTAACCGTGCCGATACTCTTAAACCAGTCCGACCCGTTTTCGATTATGTGTGGCACACATGCAAAGGTCTCTATGTTGTTGAGGTTGCTGGGATAGTTCCAGACACCGCCGCCGTACTCGGAGAGCCTTGGGGGTCTGGGGCGCGGGAATCCGCGCTCGCCCTCAATGGAGGCCACAAGCGCCGTGGACTCACCACAGACAAACGCCCCGGCACCCTCTCTGGTGTCCAGGGAGAAGCTGAAGTTAGTCCCCAGGATGTTATCGCCCAGGAAGCCCATTTCCGTGGCCTGCTTGATGGCGTGCTTGAGGTTGACCACGGCCAACGGATACTCGTGTCTTACGTAGATGTAACCGTACTGGGCGCCGATGGCATATGCACACAGGAGCATTCCCTCTATAAGGCCATGCGGGTCGCCCTCCATAATCGACCTGTCCATAAAGGCACCGGGGTCGCCCTCATCGCCGTTGGCTATGACAAACTTGATGGGGTATCCGGAGCTTTTTACGTGTTTCCACTTTTTGCCTGCGGGGAATCCTGCCCCTCCACGTCCCCTTAGATTTGCCCTATCCACTTCTTCCAGCACCTCATCGGGGGTCATGGTCGAAAGTGCCCTGGCAAGTGCCCTGTATCCGCCAACGGCCAGGTAGTGATTGATGTTGCGCGGGTCTATCAGGCCATTGTTTCTGAGGGCTATTCTCTTTTGCTTCTTGTAAAACGGCAGAGTTTCCATGATCTCCAGCGGCTCTTCCATGACGGATTGCCTGTATAGGAGCTTTCTCACGGAATAACCCGCCGATATCGTCGTTGACACTATGTCGTGTGCATCGGTTGCCTTGACCCTGTTGTAGTAATAACCCTGAGGCTCTACCTTCATGACGGGGCCTTCCTGACAAAAACCCTGACAACCGGTGTGGACGATCTCTATGTCGTGCCCGGCGGCCTTGCTATGGTGCTCCAACTGCTGTCCGACTTTCTTGGCACCGGTTGCGACACAGGCCGTACCGGTACACATCCTGATGCGTGGTACGCCCTCTTTGAACACCTCGTCCTTGAGCAACAGACTGAGGTTGTTGAATGCCTCGATGCTTCTAATTTTCTCCATAGTCTTTGCCCTCGTCTATTTCGGTCATGAGGTCCTTTAGTTTTTTGGCATTTATCGCCCCTACGACCTCTTCATTTACGGTGATAACGGGGGCCAGTCCACAGCACCCGACACATCCGACGGTCTCAAGAGTCACCTTGAGGTCTTCGGTGGTACTGCCGGCCTTTACGTCATAGTTGTCCTCCAGGGCGTGAAGCACCTTGGACGCCCCACGCACGTGACAGGCCGTCCCGGTGCACACGCGCACGATGTTTTTGCCGCGCGGCGTGAAGTGAAACTGCTTGTAGAAGCTGGCCACGCTGTATATCTCAGCCAGTGGCAGTCCCAGCGTCTTGGACAGCTCACCAAGTGACTCTGAGGGCAAATAGCCTTCTTCAGTCTGTATCCGGTGCAGGGTCGGGATCAGGACGCCCTTTTTTTTCTCTTTGTCCGAGATGATGTCCTTGACCACGCTCATCACTGCGTTTATGTCATTAGTCTTTATATCATCCATCGCTCTAAATTCTTCCTCCGCGCCAATGTCATTCCCGCAAAAGCGGGAATCCAGTTGAGCCAGACCACCCCGGCTCGCCCCATTCATGCCGCATTTAGTGTTTTGCACTCAGGATGCCTGCTGCTGTTCCTTTTCCAGCTTTCTCCTGTCGGCCATGGTCATCAGGACTCTCTCTGCGCCGAACTTGCCTGGCTCGTACTTCTTGAGCTTCAGAGCATCGCGCTTTGAATCTATTGCGGACAGTGCCCTTTCCAGGATGTCCTTGGGGTCCGGGATGAATTCCAGTTTGCCGCCGACGCGTTTTTCCCAGAAGTCGGTCAGGAGCTTGACGACGGTCTCACTTGCACCCATGGGGTTTTCCGAGCCAAAGATCGTGTGCATACCCGATGCCACGCAGTAGGCGCCAATGGCCAGTGCCTTTTCGCTCATCCACTCTGGTGCAATGCCTATGGCTGGCAGGTCAAAGATGTCGTCGCCCAGGCCACCCTCCTCGCACATGTGGGTTGCAATCGTTAGTATGCGGGAGTTGTCCACACACGAACCCAGATGTAGTATAGGCGGTATCCCGATGGCCACGCAGACCTCTCTGAGTCCCACGCCCGCCATCTCAAAGGCATGTTCCGGGGTCATGTATCCGGCCTTTGCACAGGCTGCGGCCCCGCAACCGGTTGATACCACCAGGACGTCGTTGCGTATGAACTCCGTGGCCAGGTAGTCATGAAAGCTGTCCTGTGATGTCCGTGGGTTGTTGCATCCCACGATACCGGCCACGCCGCGGATACGTCCGGCCATGATGGCATCGTTGAGCGGCCTGAAGGATCCCCGAAAACTGCCCCCCTGCATGTACTCGATGTACTCATGCGAAAAGCCCGCTATTACCGGGGAGGACTTAGATGAACGCTGTCCCTTGGTCGTCCGGTTGGGGAAGTTGTCACAGGCCAGTCTCAGTATCTGCCTGGCAATGTCCTTTGCCCTGTGCTCGTCGTACTGGATGTGGGTGGCATCCACCATCTTGCCTTTATGTGATGTGGTGATTATCTTGGTGTGGAACTTTTTGGCCACATCGGCGATTGCCGGCATGATGCACTGGACATCAACGACCATTGCTTCAGCCAGTCCCGTCATGACAGCCAGTTCCTGGTTGAGGAATCCGCCGGCGGTAGGTATGCCGTGTCTCATAAGGACTTCGTTTGCCGTGCAGCACATTCCCACGAGGTTGATGCCCTTGGCGCCCTTTGTGGCGGCGTAGGCGAGTATCTCCGGTTCCGAGGAGACGTCCACGATCATTTCGGCAAGGGTTGGCTCATGGCCGTGCAACACCACCGTTACCTCGTCCTCCTTCATCACGCCCAGGGAGGCCGTGGAGAGCTTGGGCATTGGCGTGCCAAAGAGTATGTCGGTGATATCGGTGCTGAACATGGAACCGCCCCAACCATCGGCCAGCGACACCTTGAGGGCCGCCATCAGGAGGTTTTCCGGGTCCTGGTCAACGCCCATGTTTGTCCTGTGCATGGCCTCGGCTACCTCTCGGTCTATGCCTCGGGGTGTGATGCCCCACTTCTTCCATACCTCCTGACGTTTCTTGGTGGCGCGTCTGACGTATGAGACCTCACCCTTCTGTTGCCCGAAGTTGGCGATGATGGCTAGCGCTACCTCCTTGCCGATTTCGTTCTTGTTCTTGCCCTCCGTCTCTATACCGAGTATGCCGGCGACTTTTTTCAGCTTCTTTTCGTCCTTGATTTCAAAGTCCTTTGCCTCACCGGTAGCCGCTTCTAAAAGCGTGAAGGCCATATCTCTTGCGTGGTCGCTGTGTGCGGCAGTGCCTGCGGCGCACATTCTGAGGAAGTTCCTCGCTGCTACTACCGGCAGTGATGCCCCGCACACGCCCCTTGCATCTTCGTCGGCGTTGGGGCCAACAAGCCTGCACGGTCCCATAAAGCATATCTTGCAACATGCCCCGCTGTGCCCTATCGGACAGGGCTTGAGGTCCTCAGCCCTGTCAAAGGCCGACTTCATGCCATGTGAATGCGCCCATTGGATGATGTCCTCTGCCACCGCATCGGCGCTCTTTACGTTCTTTAATGTATTCATTGCTGCACTCCTTTCGTAAAACTTTAAAATCATCCTGTTTGCATCCGTTTGTCATTCCTGCGCAAGCAGGAATCCACCATCGTGGATTGTCGTATCAAGTACGACAATGACAAACTGTAATAACAAACGTGGATGACCTAAAACAGCGAATTCATAGTCAACGCCGGATGGTCTGCGGCAGTGAGGTGTTCCACCAGCTTCTCCGCATCCTCGGCGATCGATTCATCGGCTATCTTGTCAAGCAGGTCAGGCACGCCCTCTTCCTGTGCCCTGTGCATGAATGCCTCCTTGACGCGCTCCTTGAGCGACCTGGTCATCCAGACGATCCGCTTTATTCCGCCGTCGGCAAAGAGGAACTTCCTGCTCGTGATAAAGTTGACCCCGATGCCCATAAACCCGGGCGTCTGTAACCCACCGCCAACCGTGCCGGCCAGCGACGAAAACTTCATCCCAATGGGGGTCATACCGACATGTCCGCGTTGCACTATCATGACCCCGTTTGCCTCCGGCACCACTGCCAGGATGCACTCAAAGCACCCACAGGAGGTCATCGGGTTTTCCATAATCGTGTATGCGTTAAAGGACTCCACGGCCCCACCAGTTGATGCCTTGATGTAGTCATCCACGCCCGTCCATCTGCCATAGACCGGTTCGAGGGTTTCGCCCTTTGGGATGGGCTGGTTTCCGCCTGAGGGGTCGATGCCAAAGGCCGCCTTGCAGTCGAGCCAGTTGTAGGCCCCGCACAGACCAAGCCTCTCCGGCGTTATGACACACGTGTGGCTGGGTGCAAAGGACTGACACAACAGACACGAATAAAACGTATCCACGTTCTCATCCGTAAGCGACCCGATACGGTCATCGCGCTCACGCCATATGCGTCTGGTTTCATCCCTGAACGACAGCACCTCCGGCTCGTCAACCATCAGCGTTACCTGGACCTTGTCCACGATGGCCTTGAATCTGCTGTGCGTCATCGTGTGGTGTATCTTGGCTATGTCCTCGAGGGAGAAGCCTTCGTTCTTGGCCGACTTGCTGATACGTATCCAGTTGACGTCGCGCTGGCCCATGTGCCAGATGCCTTGACCTTCATTTATGTTATGGTGGAGCTTTCTCTCCATGATAGGCTCGTAGTCCGACTGTGCCTCCCTGCCGGCGACCTCCACGAGTATGCCAAGGGGCATCTTGCCTCCGGCCTCATAGCGCTCCTTCCAGTTGTCTCCCTTGATTACGATCTTGCCGTCCTCGATTTCATCAAGTTCCCGCAGTCTCAGGAACTCAAAGGCGGGTGTATAGTTGCCGCCAAACTCGATAAACGTGTCCTCTTTCCTGACCCTCTCACCCTCAAAGGCAGGTCCGTAGGCGATGGGGATGTTTGGCTTGTGCGACACGACCTTGAGACCTCTGACCTCAATGGCACGTGCGACGAGTTTTTGGTGGTTGAGTTCCTTGTCCACTTCTTCGTAAGTGGTAACGCCCGTGGGATGTATAACGGGTACATCCGTGTCGCAGATGGCCGGGAAGCCCATGTTGATGGCACCGGCGCCGGTTGCCCACTTTACGTCGTCCAGGGGGCCCAGCGGCAAGGCAAAGGCAAAGACCCTGTCCTTGGTGTATTTCAGGCAACCCTTGAAGTCCCCGGGCTTCATACCGCCGTAGATCATTGCAGCCCTGATTGACCAGTCCAGGGCGTAGAGGGTGTGTTCGGTGTGCGTCCCCAGCGGAACGACGTAGGTGTCCCAGCCGAGGTCTACCTTCTTGCGCTGGAGCTGTCTGGTGATTGTTTCGCCATTGGACGTGCCTGAGAGAAACACCAGGATGTTCTTTTCCTGTATCTCCCTGACAATCCTCACGGCGGTATCGTCATCGGGTGCGGCACCGACGATGGCCGCAAAACCGGGCATTCTACCGTCAACAAGCTGGATGCCGAGGTTTCTCTGGATCGTGTCCGTAATAAAGCCGTTGTACACCAGGCCGGTGTCGGGGTCTTTTTCCGGCTCAAGGCCCTCTATGTAGCGGCAGGCCAACCAAATCTCCTCTGCAAACAACGTGGCCATTCCACTGTCGAGTGCCTCGCCGAGGTAGGGTGTCCACTTATCGTTGGTTGGTTCGGGGTGTAGGTAGGCCTTGGTCATTGTCAGTGCCTCCTGCATGTCCTTGAGCGTCTTTACAGCAAACCCCGTCATTGCATATATCATTGGAAGGTAGTAGGCGGTGTCGGGGAACTCAAAGACGTAGTCCTTGCCCTTGTCCGCCGTGACCTTGTTCAAAAGCATTTGCGCGTTGTCAAACACCCTGTGAGCACCCCTGATGGCTCCGGATGCTATAATTTTCGACATAATCTTCCTCCTAACCTATGTGACTTAAGTCATTGCATGTTCTCTTGTGCATCGTTTATACTTTACCTTAACATCCATATTCTTATTCTGAGCATTAAATCCACCGCAAAGGGCATTGGAGTTAAGCATTGCTTCCCCTATGCAGACCTGCCCTTGAGATAACTCGGGATAGCGTTGGCCTCACGAGGCCCGACCGTTATCTTCCATCCGGGGAGCTTGTCCTCAAGTGCGCCACTGAGTATGGCCACGTAGCCGGGGATTATCAGTTCCTTGTTGGCGATCTTGCCTTCAACGCCGCTTTCGTTTATAAATGCGGCTATCTTGCTTGCCGTAAACTTACCGGCAGCCCACGCCGTCAACACCGACAGTCCTTCGCAGTCCATTACGGCCAGGAACGTTGGCACCTTGCTGTTTTCAATCTCGCCGGCAACGATGAAGTACGTCAGAGAGAAGTTCGTTGTCACCAACAGCGGAGACTCTGCCTTGGTGGTGCCGATTTCGTAGACCTTCTGCTCCACCTGCATTGGCACCTGCGGGTCGGTGTATATGTTTTGTCTCAGGGTAAATGAGACGAGGTTGCGCCACTTTTCAGCTCCGGAGACGAGTATTATCGATGCGTACTTGGATATCCCCAGACCAACCATCAGTGTCTCAAGCATGTGGTCTGCCCTGACCATCGAGTTCAGGACGGGGTAACCCAGGGCCTTGTTGCCCTTTTTCAGGACTGCCCTCCTGATGTACGTGTTGTGCTCGAGGATTTCCTTGCCAGTCTTGGCACCGGAGTCCATGACCATGTCTGCCACACCAAGGCCCTTAACCTTCTCTGTCAGGTCGGATAGTTCCGACAGTCCGTTTGCCTTTACACCGGCAACGGCGGCGTTGTCCTTGATGAGCTTGGCCATGTCTGCCGCATTTGCATCCGTGACGCCATAGACCATTGGTTTTTTGCCGGCATATGAGGCAAGTGCAGCACGAGCGGCATCGACGTTTTCCGTGGCCAGGATCACCGGCACGTCACCGGCCTTGGCGGCAACGGTCTTTGCCAGGGCGTCAAACTTGCCGACGTCACCGGAGTCGTTGAGCAGGGCCAGGGCGTCAATTTTGAGCTTCTGTCCAACGCGCTCGATCTCCGAGGCAATGCACTCGGCGAGCTTTTTTGCCACCACGTCGTCGCTGTCGTTGTCGCTGATGGTCAGTGCAAACACACACGGGTTGACGAACTTCTTTTCGTGTCTGAAGAGCACGGTTTCCTCTCCGACTTTCACGGCACGGGCACCGGCGCCAAAAGTTATCCCCCTGATGGGCGGAGCTGATGCCTCACCCAGGCTCTTCTTGGCCTCCTCCGAGACATCGGGGCAGGCATCCAGTGACACCTTTCTCTGTGCCAACTGCATCGCAAAGGCCAGACACGTGGGGAACCCACATTTTTTGCAGTTGGTCTTTGGCAACTGTTTAAAAATCTCTACTCCTGTTAATGCCATATTGTCATATCCTCCAAGATTAAACCATTTCGTCGATAAAGGCCTCGATGGTGCTGATGGCCTGTGGATGGCGCATGATCAGCAGTTCTGCCCCCGACAACATCAGAGAAGCCGCCGTCTGGGCCTCCCACGCTATGCCGCGCTCCTTAAGCGATCCCCACTCCGGCAACAGCTCCTCGGATGCCGAAACCTCCTTGATCTTCCACACGTAGACGCCGACATCGGCCAGCATGGGTTGCTGCATCATCGTGTCGTTCTGCGTCAGTGCGGCCAACCTGATGCGCTCCATGACCGAGTACGTGTACTCCAGCCCGTAGCCCAGTGCCGAACACATTGGATCGACTATGATCCGGTCCTTGCTGAACCCCAACTGCGTGATCATGATATTGAGCTGCTTGGACAGGTTGATATCGAGTTCGGACATGGCGATGAGCTTGTGGTCGTTGGCCATAGCCGAAGCTGCGATGGTCTTGTAGTTGGACTCCTGTGCCTTGCCGATGATGCAATTAAAACCCTTTGCGACTTCGGATGCCTTTACGAGGACATCGGTGTCTTTTTCGGCGTGGTTGCTGCCGATGATTATTAGCGGCACCTTAATGGCGCCCAGGACGTCCTTGACAACCTTGGCGGCATCGTTGGCTGAACGGTCGCCGCTATCGGGATGGGTGCCGCTCAGACGCAGGGCGATCATCTTTGCCTTTAACGTGTCCTGGCAGTGCAGCGCCCACTTTACCGGGTCATCGCCGACACCCGCGTAGGCCTCCTTCACAGTATCAGGCCAGTCTGTGGGTGGGATGTCCATAATCTCACAGGCGATTACGGGTCTGTTGGGCATGGCGCCCTCAAAGGAATGAAACGGCAATACCGATTCCCCTCCAATAGCGACCTCGCTCTGCCCTATTGCTGTTGTGTACACCTTACCGGTGTACGTCTCTTTAGGTGGTGTAAATGCCATAAAAACCCCTCCGGTTTAATTCTTTATTTTAGCTACTGTCTATCTCTTGCACTGTCGGCTCTGTGTAAGTTTCTGCCTGCTACATCTCCAGGTACGAATGTGCGTAGAGCGTATTATTGAGTATAGCGTCAACGGTCTTGACGGTGGTGACAATCTCTTCGGCGTCACCGATGGCTGCCGTGAGGCCCTCGTACAGCAGGAGGGTCAGGAAGTGGTTGTTGAGTATGGGGCGGATTTTCTTGGGGCAACCGTTTGAGATGTTGCTGAGACCGACGACGGTCTTCATGGGCGGGTCGTTGAGTTCCTGGAACATTTTGATGGTCTTGACTACTTTCAGTGCCTGGTCCTGGGTCGTAGCGATCTGAAGGACGAGGGGGTCGAGGTAGATGTTCTCCATAGGCACGCCAAAAGAGCCTGCGATGGCCATCAGTTCAGCCGCAATGCCGCATCTTTCTTCGGCGTCTGCGGGCAACCCGCCCTTGCCGACGGTCAGGGCGATGATGTCGCTGTTGTACTTGGCGGCGAGTTCCATGATGGGGTGTCTTTCGGGGTCGTTGGAGGTGGAGTTGATCAGGGGTCTGCCCCACTCGTTGTTGTGTACGCGGAGGCCCTTCTCCAGGGCGTCGTAGTTGGTGGTATCCAGGCACACTGGAAGATGCACGACCTCCTGAATGGTCGTAACCATCCACTCCATTAGGTCTTCCTGTCCCTCGGCGGGACCGATGTTGGCGTCTATCATGCCGGCGCCGTGGGCCTGTTGCGCCTTGGCTATCTCCTGGATGGGGCCCTTGTCGCGTTTCATCATGGCCTCTCTGACTCGCTTGGCTATTATGCTCAGCTTTTCACCGATTATCAGCATAAGTGTCTCCTTTTTCGTTTCTATATTTTCATGACCAAAATCACCGTTTGAACTTAAATATTAATTCATTACGGGTAAAAAAAACAATGGTACCTAAAAAAAAGACGACCATAAAGAAAGGGGGGTGATATTTAGTCGCCACTCAATATACTTATGAACTCATCGACCGTCAAACCTGCGTTACGTATCAATGCCCTGAGAGTACAATGGTCAGGGCCTTTTGGTTTTCGGCCCACAGCCAGGCTATTATTGCCTCCTTGATATTTTCTATTGCCTCTTGTTCGGTTCTACCCTGGGAGACGCAGCCTGGCAGGGCAGGGACTTCTACCACAATCCAACCATCTTCTGCAAGTTCTATCTTAACATGGAATATCATACTATCCGTTATTATATCAAAACGTCAGCAATTTTGTCTTGCGATATTGTATAATAGGGCATGAGTGTAGTAACGGTACCAAAGGTCTTACGTGAGAGGCTTGGCGACTAGGCGACGGATGCCTTCATCCGGTTGATAAACGACGCCGGGTTTGACACGAGAAAAGAGCTGGCGAGTAAAGAAGATTTCTCCAGGCTCAGGGAGGAGCTGCGCAGGGTAGAAGTCGGTTTAAAGGAAGACATGCTTAAGTTGGAGGCTAGACTCAAAGAAGACATGAACAAGCAGGGGGTCAGCCTCAGGGAGGATATGCATAAGCTGGAAACCACTTTGTTCAGGGTGGAGACAGACATCCGGGAAGATATGCACAAGCAGACAGCCGAGCTGGTTGAAGCAATAAATAATCTAACTACCAGCGTAATCAAGATAGAGGGCAGGTTGGCAAAACACGGTTGGATGATGGGTACCCTGATAGCCTTGGTCATAGCTGTACTTGGTCTTGTGGCGAGGACATTCTTCAAATAAGCGCCCTCGTGCGATCCCCGCGGCCTACCTGACCTGTTCGCGGATGAGCCGAATCCCCTCCCACGCCGGTAGCTTGCACTCGATCCGGGCGAGGGTCAACTGACTCCACAGGTAGAGACGTAAAGCGGTGTGTTGGTCTGCTTCGGAATTGTTTCTTGCCTTGATTCTTAACAGTCGCTTCCACCATGGTTGAGTGATATTACGTATTATTTCATCAAGGCCAATGTAAATGTATTCAAAGATGCGAGCGATATATTTTCTGTGAGCTATAATGCGTTCTTCGTCCGTCTCTGAAATAGCAATCTGCAATATATCCTTCAATAATGTAAAGCGTCTTTTAATATACTCGTCATTGCCTGACAATATAGCTTTAATATTTTTCATGGCACTATTATACTTTTCGCTTGCAATATCATCTGATATTGTGCCAAACACTACATTATAACGGTCACGGGCAAGGGCAAGGTCACGGGCAAGGTCAAGGGTGTCTATAATATCTACATCGACAGGTTGTAGAGATGTTGAGCCTAAAAATATATATAATTTGTCGTTTAAGCTCTTTTTCATCTCCTCAGTCAATCCCAAAAGCCTCTCACTGCCTGTTTCCCCGCACCATGTGGCGATCTTATCAGACTCTTCTGCGGCAGCCTTGGCCTCTTGAAGCGTTGGCAGGCGATACGATACCGTTCCACCGTACCTCTCCGTAAGCCATTTGCAAAACTCCACGGCATCACTTGCCCTGACACCGACAATTGGCTCATCAGCACTGCCTGATGGAAATATGTACTCCAGCCAATGGTCAGGTTGTCGATACTCTTCTTTCTTTCGCATATCGTCAATAAACAACTGATATGCCGCACATGTTACATACCCGCTGCTTATCTGCCGGGTGTCATCTATCGTAACAAACGCCTTAAGCTGCCTGTTCATGATGACCTCCATTGCAAGCCTCCGCAGGTCTTCATCAGGAGATTCAATGCTGTTTGCAAAGAATCCCTCAACGGCATCACGGGTGGTTTTCTTGATTTTTGTAGCCTCTCCAAGACACTCATGTGCCAGTTTTAGAGAAGGTATCGTCTTTGCCTTAAGACATGCCTTGATGATGCCTGTAGCCTCCCCACGTGCCGCATATAACCTCAAGGTCTCATGCCACCAACTGTCACTTACAAGGCTGTGCCAACCATGAGTACTGCCATGCCTGCTCAACCAGCATGAAACGGTCAGGAACTCCTGAAAGGTGAGGTGGGCAAAACTGAGAATCCCGGCCTCCTGTTCGATCAAAAGACCGCTTGACTCCTGAAGTTTCACAAAAAAGGCTTCCTCTTCACCCTTTTTGACACCTATCAAGGACAAGGCCCCTGATGTTAAGGTAACGGCATCTTTTCGCGGTATCTCGCGTATCCTCTCTTTCATCATATGACATGCAAGAGGCTCCAGGATGCTTCTTTTCTGGGCGGAGTCAAACTCATCAACAAGCCCTTTCACCTGCCGCCAACGAGAAAGCATCACCTCGCATATCTCTGCATAAAGCTCAGAGCGATTGCCAGGCAGTGCGCTTCTATATCGATGCACCATCGATATCATAGTCAGCAGCAGGGGGTTTGCCGTAAGTGCGTTGAGTGCCGGGGTTGTATACAGCCGCTGGAGGAGGTCTGACGCACCACGGGAGGCCCTCTCGCGCACCTTGTCGTTAAGCTCATTGCCCTCGCTTCTGATCTCGTTTGCAAGATACCAGTTGTTGACAAAGCGTTTCACCTGTACGGCATCAAAGTTCTGCACCTCAAGGACATGAGCGCCCTCAAGTGGTGCAGCCTTATACCCAAGCGGCCTCGACGTCAGGAGAAACAGACTCTCCGGATACGCCTTTATCTGCATATTGACCCACGCGGAGACCTTCTGTCTGTCCCCCTCGTCTCCAACCTCATCCAGGCCGTCAAGGAGGACGATGCACTCACCCTTTTTCAGTTTGCGATCAAACCAGGTTTCGGGCGGCTTGAGACCTTGAAACAGTGCCTCGTTGCTGAAATAAACCCTTGCAAGCTCTCCAAGTGTAAGGGGCTTGGGTTTCTTCAATTTCGGGCTACCTGCGATGTCCTTTGCAACCTGCCTTATTGGGATGAAGATCGGCACGTATGGGCGTATCTTATACCTCCCGTGACGTTTGTATGCAAGGGTGACTGCTATGTTGTGAAGCAGGGTGGTCTTGCCACAGCCCGGGGGGCCAATCAAGGCATAGCCATCAACCCTTTGCCCCTTCTTGCGTGCCTTCTCGCTGATGCGTATGAAGTCCCAGATTTGCCTTGTCTGGGCAAGCTCCTTGGTCTCTACCAGGTTTGTCAGCAGCTTGTTCGGATTGCTGCCTGGATCGATCCGCACCTCGACAAAGACCTGATCGAGATCGAGTGCAAAGGAATCGATCAGGCCAAGCCCCTTTGTGTTAAACGTGTTGTGGTCAGTTATGATCCTCCGGAGGTATAGCCTGTCAAACACAAAGGAAGGGTAGTCCTGTAGAGGTAGTGATACTATCCTTTGATGGTTTTTCCTAATCAGGCATTTAATGCTGTTTTTAAAGATGGATTCCCACTTTCGTGGGAATGACATGAACTATTTAATAATGAGGGTTTAGTCTACATGCATCACTACTTCTGCAGGACTACCCACAAAGGATATTATCCCCCCAGTATGTCGGCCAAGGCTAAAGGTATTGCCTTGAGTATGTTACCAAGTTTCATAAACTATTTGTTTAAGTGTCTCCCCATAGTTACCCTGACAATACCACATTCCGCTCTCTGCTTCATGAGCAGAATCACCGTTTGAACTTAAATATTAATTCATTACGGGTAAAAAAAACAATGGTGCCTAAAAAAAAGATGGGGAAGGGCAACGGAGGAACCGGTGGGGATGGGTTGGGGTGAGTTATCCATAGTTGCTCAAGCGAAAGGTTCTCATCAGCAATTTTGTCTTGCGATATTGTATAATATGACATGAGTATAGTAACGGTACCAAAGGTCTTACGTGAGAGGCTTGGCGACGAGGCGACGGATGCCTTCATCCGGTTGATAAACGACGCCGGGTTTGACACGAGAAAAGAGCTGGCGAGCAAAGAAGATGTCTCCAGACTCAGGGAAGATTTGCGCATGGTAGAAGCCGGCCTGAAGGAGGACATGTTTAAGCTGGAGGCCAGGATCAAGGAGGGCATGACCAGGCTCAAGGAAGACATGAACAAGCAGGGAGTTAGCCTCCGGGAGGAAATAAACAAGCAGGGAGTCAGCCTCCGGGAAGAAATAAATAAGCAGGGAGTCAGTCTCAGGGAAGATATGCATAAGCTGGAAACCACTTTGTTCAGGGTGGAGACAGACATCCGGGAAGATATGCACAAGCAGATAGCCGAGCTGGTTAAGGTAGTAACTAACTTGAGTGATACCGTAACCACGGTAAAAAGCGAGTTAACATACATCAAATGGATAATGGGCACCCTGATACCAGTAGTAGTTGGTATTTTGGTTAAACTCCTGTTCAAGTAAATAGAGGAGGGGGCGGAGGGGGTGAGGCACCCCTGCCGTAAACCGCCCTCCTTCTTTCCTTTACCATGAAATATAAAGAAGATACAACTTGACAATGATAAGATAAAAGTAGTACCATCTCAAATATGGAATTTTTATATTTAAAGAGGGTAAGGTCATAAATACTATAATTAAAGGTCAGGATGTACATTACTACGCATGTGGAGAAGGAGATAACGTGCTATTGCTCCATGGATGGGCAAGTAATCTGGACAGTTTTGTGTCTGTTCAGAAATATTTATCCAGCAGATTTAAAGTATACGCCATAGATTTTCCAGGCTTTGGAAAAAGCGGGGAACCGAAAGAAATATGGAATACGGAGGATTACTGTACCTTTTTGGAAGCATTTATGGAAAAAATGAACATTGTTAGACCAATAATAATTGGACACTCCTTTGGTGGCAGAGTGGCAATAAGGCTTGCAGTAAAAAAAAAAGCAGACAAACTGATACTAATCGATAGTGCCGGGATAAGACCGAAACGAACTGCAAAATATTACTTTAAAGTGTATAGTTATAAATTGGCAAAGTATATATTAAAACACTTGTCACCACGGTTATTGGCAAAATATAAAGCCTCTGTCGGTTCCAAAGACTACATCAACGCATCCCCAATGATGAAGCAGATATTGATTAAAGTCGTCAATGAAGATTTAACAAAATTGCTACCGGAAATCACTATACCCAGCTTGCTGATATGGGGAGAAAATGATATGGAAACGCCTCTGTATCAGGCACATGTAATGAACAAACTAATACCCGACAGTGGATTGGTGATCTTAAAAGGAGCCGGACATTTCTCCCATATCGATAAAATGCGGGAATTCCTGATTGTAACAGGTAATTTTCTGAATATAAACTAAACAAGGGTATGAATATAGAACAGTTGCCAATCGTTGCAAGCATTATTATATCGCCTGTAAGTTTTGTTGCTTATTCAAGTAAACAAATCGTTTATTATCTTCATATGTTGCAATTAAATTCCTATCGTAATGAGCGTTTTATGGCATGGTTGAACACAAACCTTGTAGCACGTCTGAGATTTACTTCGCTCTTGCCTTTGGTAGCCATTGTTTTTTACAATGATTTTCGTTTTCTATTCTGGTGGGGTATTGTTTATCTAGTTTTATTTTACTTCAGAAAAGAAGAACCTCAAAAGAAACCCTTTGTGTATACTGCCCGCGTAAAACGTCTGATCTCTTTGATTGTAATTTGTACTTTATTGATGATGTGGGGTTTATCCCGGTTTATTCAAACTGATGTTTTCTTATTTGAGCTATTTTTTCTTAGCATATTATTGTTTGGGTTTCCTTATTTTTTAATTGCGGTCAATGCGGTGGCTGTGCCTGTGGAAAAAATCATCGGCAAACTGTATGTCAAGGATGCACAAAGACATATCAAAGAGCTATCAACACTCAAGGTCATAGGTATTACCGGCAGCTATGGCAAGACCAGTTCAAAGTTTATTCTCCAGCAATTGCTCTCAATGCAGTATAATTCGCTGATGACTCCGGAGAGTTTCAACACACTGATGGGAGTGACTATGGTTGTCAGAGAACAATTAAAACCTATACACGAGTTCTTCATTGCGGAAATGGGCGCCAAACAAAAAGGGGATATCAAGGAAATCTGTGATTTGGTTCATCCGGGAATTGCCCTGCTGACAACAATCGGTCAACAGCATCTGGAAACCTTTAAAACTCTTGAGAATATTAAAGAGACAAAATCTGAATTAGTCTATTCTTTGCCGCAAACAGGGATTGCTTTTTTAAATGCCGACGATATTAACCAGTCCGGTTTAGAGGGCAAAATTCCAGGTCGTGTAATTCGGTATGGTATCAAAAATGCGCAGGCCGATTATCACGCATATGACATAAATATGGATTTGGAAGGTTTAACTTCTTTCAAGATCGACGTACCGGGTGGTGGCCTTATTAAACTTGAAACTCACTTGCTTGGAACACATAATGTTTACAATATTTTAGCCGCCGTATCCATTGCTCATGAGTTGGGAGTTGACAGAGATAAAATATTTATTGCTGTACGGCAACTAAAACCGGTTCCTCACAGGTTGAATCTTAAAAAGCTGGATACGGGAATATTTATACTTGACGATGCCTTTAACTCAAATCCAAAGGGGGCTGCCTCTGCAATAGATGTCCTTTGTAATCTGAAAGGTAATCGTAAAATTGTTATTACACCCGGTATGGTTGAGCTGGGTGAAATAGAAGTACAGGAAAATAGAAAATTCGGTCAGGCTATGTCAAAGTGTGTGGATTACGTTATCCTGGTGGGGAAATCCGTGCAGACACAAGCCATTTTGGAAGGATTGATTTCAGAGGGTTACAATGAAAATAAAGTATATGTTGCTAAAAATTTTAGCGATGCAAATCAGCACTACCAATCCATGCTAACCCGTGGCGATATAGTGCTATATGAGAATGACCTTCCCGATACATATAACACATGAGGTAAATCAATGAAGAAGACAAAAGTTGGCGTAATATTCGGCGGAGTTTCCGTTGAACATGAGGTTTCTATTATATCCGGCCTTCAGGCCTTCCATGCCCTGGATACGGAGAGATATAACGGTATACCAATTTATATATCAAAGGCCGGCCTATGGTATATCGGCAAAGGCCTGTCCGAGATAGGCAATTTTTCCGATACGGCGTCTCTGCTCGGTAAATCCGTAAATGTCCTTCCCTCCGGACAAAACGGTCAACTGGTTTTACTTAACGCAAATCCAACGTTATTCGGAAGAAAGCCAGTTGAGTCAATCGACATTGTGTTTCCGGTTCTTCATGGCACAAATGGAGAAGACGGCACCCTGCAAGGAATGCTGGAACTTTTCAATATCCCCTACGCCGGATGTGATGTGCTATCTTCAGCAATAGGAATGAATAAAATACTGTTCAAGAGCTTCTTAAAAGGCAATGACATTCCTGCCGTTGACTATGTCGAATTATCCATGGAAAATTGGTTGTTGCATCGGAACGATTGTGTCAACAAGATAGAATCCAGGTTAGGTTATCCGGTTATTGTAAAACCATCCAATTTGGGATCAAGCATTGGTATCAGCGCGGTTAATAATATCAGTGAGCTCGAAAATGCGATTGTAAACGCCGGTCAATACTCCAGGTCAATACTCATTGAACGCCTTGTCCAGAACCTCAGAGAGCTTAACTGCTCTGTCCTGGGAAACGGAGATAGCACTGTTGTATCGGTAATTGAAGAGCCAATACGTAATAGCAATATCCTGAGTTTTTCGGATAAATATGAAGGCGGCAAGACAAAAGGAATGGCATCGACCAGTCGTATTTTACCTGCCCAAATACCGGAACCATTAAAGATAAAAATAGAACGGTTATCAAAGCAGGTATTTACCTTGTTGGGGGCCGGCGGTGTGGCGCGGATTGATTTTTTGATGAATAAGGAAACGGAAGATTTGTACGTCAATGAAATAAATACAATCCCCGGTTCCTTGTCTTTCTATCTCTGGGAAAAGTCCGGCATATCCTTTACCGAACTAACAAGCCAAATGCTAAAGATTGCCCTTGACAGGCACAGAAACAAGGCAAAGAACATATATGTTTTTGATTCAAATATCCTTTCATTAAGGGCAAGTAACGGTAAGATTGGCTCTAAACGTTAACTTGCAAAATATAGCAGATTTCAATTGGAGGTAGCACCACAAGCAACCGTGGTTGCCAGGATTTAAGCCACTTTGATATTTTTCGTAATATGGCATTGTTATTGTGCTTGAGCGATGTGACCACGCCGAACTGGAGTGCTACCTTATGGACAACCTTCACAACCCTATTTCGGCTTTCACCTCATCCAACGTATAGACTCTGCCGGCTTTTATATCGTCCTCTGCTTCCTTGAGAGACTCGATAAAGTCATCACGTAACTCACAGCCAAAGTCAGGGGCTATTACCTCCTCAACAACATCCTTCATCAAATCCCTAAGTTCCTTAACCGTTATCTGACTAACTTTCTTATGTCAGCCTCTGCTCCCATGCCCCCTTGCCTCCACGGATACCTACACCTGACACTTACCCCTTACCGCATCCCTCTTGAGCACCAACGTGGGAGACTTGAACAACGCAAAGAGCAACCACCGGTGGGCAAACTTCATCAACTCCGCCTCATCCTGCCGGATTATTTCAACCTCCTCATCCTCCAGCTCAAACGTGTTCAAAAACGCACTCTTAAACACAAAGTCCCGAAACGAATCCACATCGTAACTGCCCATGAAAAACATCCGTATACTCTTGTCATCGGGGACGCTATCCTTGCTCAACAACTTCTTCTTGAGGATTATGTCAACCCAATCCTTGTTCATGTCCTCGTAGTGGTCGATCTCAAGGTCCTTCTTCCACTGCCGGATGATCCAGTCCCTCTCCTGCACATGCCCCTTGCAAAAATCCTCCTTTATCAGAAAATAAAAATGCCCGCCATCTGTGCCCTTCTTTGCAACTCCATATCCCAACGGATAATACCGACACACCAACGGCCTGTCCCCATAGATCGAACAACCCTCCTCTGTAACAAACCGACACTTACCCTCATCATCCATCCCCAACTTTATAAACGGCAAGTTCGTCTCCTTGGCTATAGTAGTAATGGTGTACCGCAACAAAAACTCACCAGACGTTATCCCCAACCGGTTCTTCATCCTAACTATATCATAAGGTGACAACACTATATCCAACTCCCGACAACAAACATTGTAACACGACAACCCACTGTGACAATCAAACCGAAATCCACTGTCCACATTTAAATCAAATACATCTTTATCTAACTCTTCAAACATTTTTCTTATAGTCCTTTCTTAAACATAACGACAGCACCCCCAGTTTTATATCAGAGTAAGGGTTGCGCATTATGGGGTCAAGGGGTCCGTGACCCCTTGCAGGGGGGGTCTGAGGGGGGGGCGGAGCCGCCCCCCTTCTTCTCTTTTCCTTTTTACATGACGTCGCGTTGAGCCATTTTGGAGTATAGTATGGCAACGGTCCTGTAGACCAGGTGGGCCAACTTTGAAAACGGCAGATACGCAATGATGTAAAACACAAACACCAGGTGTAAAAAATAAACCGGGTACGCCAGGATAGCTACACCGGCAAGCCTCAGCATTTCGGCCAACAATCCCGTTATTGCCAGGATCAGTATGATGGCGGCAAACATCCAGTCAAAGGACGAGGTCTTACTGACAAACCCCTTGTCCTTGAGCCTGTTGGATACTATCATGACACCACCGATCAGCAACGCCAGGGCGCTGACGTTTCCAAACACCTTAAAGGCCATATAGGCAAGAAACACAAGCTCCTTTGAGCCATTAAATAACGCCAGTATGTCGGGGTCTGTCAGCGAGTACGGGGATTCCCATTTCAAGGCATATATGTGAAAGACCCCCCAGTTGGTCGTTATAAACAACCCGATAAATCCAAAGAACACAAGTCTGTGGGCCAGCGTCCTTTCGTTGTTGGCGTCACACTTCTGGAACTTCTTGTGTGTTAAAATCTCCTTGAGCGTTGCAATAAGGCTCGGCATAAACTGGCCATATGCAAGCAACTTGTAGGGTTGCACGTTTAATCTGCACCAGAAGCGGCCTATGCTGACAGCAAAGGAGAGCATCACCAACGTTGCAGTCGTGATAAATATCGGGTCTATGTAGTGGATCGGAAAGAACTTGTCAAACACCACATCGCCATCGGGAAACAGCGGCTGGCCTGAGTGCATGCGAATCGCTATGAATGCACCAAACAGAATAACAGGCAAGGTTAGGGCCACGAGAATGAGAGCCGGATTTCCCACTATGGTGCCCATAAACCGAGGAAAGGCGTTTTCTGCTACAACAGTCTTTCTCAGCACGGACAGCACATCACCGGGGCGTGCCCCACGCGGACAGTACTTGGTACAGTCGTTGCAGTTGTGGCAGAGCCAGATGTCGGGGTCCTTGGCAAGCTCGTCCTTCATGCCCCATTGAGCCATGAGCATCTCTTTTCGGGGAAAAGGATTATCCTTAGGCGTCAGTTCACATACTACCGAACACGTAGCGCACTGATAGCACTTCTTCAGTGTATCGGCGCCGGCCTCCTGCAGACTTCTTACGAACCCCACATCGGGCGTTACTACTGTCGTACCATCACCCATAATAACCTCCTGATTATTTAAGATTAGAAGCCCTTAAATGGATTTGGTCCAAACCCTTTAAGTTTTTCCGAGAAGTCTTCAAGTATCTTTGGCAACTGATCCCACTCGTTGATGGCCAACTGTACCTGTTCAACCCTCTCTGCCTCGAGGTTCAATCTGCCGAGGGTCTCCTGCACCTTGCTGAGGCGTTCGCTTGCCATTTGCGAGCCTTTTATGAAGTGACACTGGTAGTTTTCGCCATACTTGCAGCCAATGAGCATTATGCCGTCAATTCCACGTGACAGGGCGTCCGTTATCCAGACGAGGTTTGTGCCACCGAGGCATCTCAGGGATATGAATCTGTAGTTGGGGTTGAGCTTCATCCTGTTGATACCGGCCATGTCGATAGCGGGATAGGCGTCGTTTTCGCAGATGAGTGTCACAACAAACGGCTCCTCACCCTCCGCCGGGACGTCGAGTGACTTGAGCATTGCCGAAATCATGTCAACGCTGTAGTTCCTGAACGATATGATTCTCTGCGGACAGGCGCCCATACAGGTTCCACACCGGCGGCAGCGATACGGATGCTCCTTTGGAGTACCCTTTTCATCCTCATCGAGGACACCGAAGGGACACTCAACCGTGCATCGGCGACACTGCGTACAGCTCTCCAGGCGGAAGTCCGGGAAGGTTGCATCTCCCGCACGTGGAGATACGGCTTTGCCCTGTGCCGTCAGCTCTATACACTGGATGGCTTTGAGCGCAGCGCCTGTGGCATCGGTGGTTGACTGCAGGCCGTCCATTGGATGTCTCACGGCACCGGCGGCGTATATGCCCGTGCGTCGGGTCTCATACGGGAAGCAGATGAAGTGTGAATCGGGGAAGCCGTACTTGAGGTGCGGCATTTCGGGACCTTGCCTGTATTTGAGATTCAGTGCTAGCGGGAATGCGTTAAGCTCCGGGATATCGCCGTCCTGCGTTTTTTTGATAACGATCTCTCCCACATACTCTGGAGTGATATCATTTACGGCCATCCCGTCGGGGATCATGCTGGAGACCATACCCGTGGCAAGTACCACGATGTCTGCCTGTATGCGCATGTCCTTGCCCAGCAACTGATTATCTACATCCACCAGCAGGCTGCCGTCGGGGGCCTCTGTGATGGCACGCACCTCACCCTTGGCAAGGAATATGCCGGGGTCATCCTGGGTGGCCTTGTAGAAGTTTTCGTAGATACCGGGGGTTCTCATGTCCTTGTATATGATATAGGCGCCGGCATCGGAATTGGACTCCCTGACGTACTTGGCCTGCTTGAGGGAGACGTTGCAGCAGACTACGGAGCAGTAGGGGACGTGCTTTTCATCCCTCTGCCCGGCGCACTGCAAAAACACCACGCTATTGGCCGGTTTACCATCGGAGGGGCGTGTGATCTTACCCTTGAGGGCGATTGTCTCCATTTCGACGTTGGTAACGACGTTTTTGAATTTGCCGTAACCATAAGGCTCTGCAAGCGGTGTGGCGTCGTAGGGCTTCCAGCCCGTGGCCATGATTATGGCGCCAACCCTGAAGGTCTCCTCAGCACCACCCTTGTTGATCTTGACGTCGAACATGCCCGGTTCACCCTCTGTCTGCACTATCGTGGAGTTGAGGTGCACCTTGATGGATGAGTTGCCTTCGACGGCCTTTACCTTGTTGCCGATTGCGGGGGCAAGGAGTGTATCAAAGGGTGGTTTTACGGGATAGCTCTTGTAGAACTTCGTTGCCCATCCACCCAGGGATGCGCCCTTTTCAACGATAACGGCCTTGTAACCGGCTGCTGCTACTTCCAGGGCTGCCGTCAGACCGGCGTTGCCACCTCCGACGACCATGACGGTGCGTTCCACATCGGTGGTTCTGGGTATGGGGACCTCTGCCTTGCTGATGCGGGTTATCCCCATGCGCATGTTGTCGTTGGCGATGGCCTGGGTTGTTTCGGTGTTTGGCGGTTGGGTCCAGACGACATGCTCTCTGATATTCACCCTCTCCGTCACATAGAGGTACTGGTCGAAATCGAACACGTCGGTATTGACACGTGCCGAACATGCGGCTATGACTATTTTGTTTACGCCCTCTTTGTTTATGTCATCGCGTATTACCTGGACGCCTTCGTCGCTGCACAAGAACGGATGGGTTTTACATACGGGTGCGCGCAGTTCATTTTTGGCGACCTTTTCGAGTTCCTCAATGTTTAAGCTCTCACCAATGCCACAGTCCGTGCATATATATACGCCTATTTTTGAATCGTCAGCCATAGTCTACCTCCTCGCTGTTGACTGGATGCCTTTTAGGGCCATTGCGGTTGCATCCTGTAGGGACGTCATTACGTCATTGGGATTTTTGGCTACTCCGGCTCCATAGATACCGGCATCTTGTCCGTCGCCTATGACAAAGCCATTGTCATCGAGTTTTGCGTTGCCAGCCTTGCTTTTGATGGAGGGTTCCATGCCGGTGGCCAGCACTACCATATCCACCTGCTGTGAGATCTTCTGTCCACCCAGGACATCCTCCACGGTCAGGATGGGGTCTGCCGTTTCGCTGTCTTCCTCGATTTTTGCCACCTTACCCTTGACCATGTCGATTATGTTATCGGCCTGTACTTTTTTGAGGAAGTCCTCATATTTTCCGGGTGCCCTGAGGTCTATGTAGTACATGGTGGCTTTGATTTCGGGGTTGGAGTCTCTGAGGTAGGTTGCCTGTTTCAGAGTTGCCATGCAGCAGATTGACGAGCAGTGAGCCATGTGGTTTTCGTCCCTGGAGCCGGCGCACTGGACGAAGGCCACTGAGGTCACGGCCTTGGAGTCCGACGGTCTGACGATTTTGCCTTTAGTTGGGCCGTTGGGGGCGGCCAGTCTTTCCATCATCATGTTGGTGATGACGTTTTTGACCTTTCCATAGCCCAGGTTGTCCATCTTTGTGGCGTCATAGGGGGTCCAGCCCGTGGCATAGATTATGCTGGCTACGTTGAGCTGCACTGTTTCGGGCTTCATGTTCAAATCTATGGCATTATACTTACATGCTCCGACACACTTACTGCACTGTGAGCCGGGGCAGACAGTTGAATCGATTACGTATTTCATGGGGAAGGACATTTCGTGGGGTCTATATATAGCTTTTGTTTTGTCCATTCCGAAGTTGAAGCTATTAGGCCTTTCTACCGGGCAGACCTCTACGCACTTGTCACATGCCGTGCATTTGGAGTTGACAAAGCGCGGACTGATCTTCAGCTGGACGGAGAAGTTACCCTCCGTACCGCTTACACTGTCAACCTCTGCCATTGTATAGAACTTTATATTGGGGTTTTGCTTTATTCTCTTGAAGTTTATTTCTAATCCGCAGTATGGCGGACATAGTTTTGGGAAATAACGGTTTAACTGTGCTACGCGCCCACCGAGGTAGGGGTTTTTTTCCACTATGATTGTGTTGTAACCTGTCTCGGCAGCCTCTATTGCTGTGGTAATACCGCTTATTCCTCCACCTATTACCAAAATACTCTTTTTATCTGACATAAAAAATCCTCCGCGTTTGTTTCAAACATTAAACGGTCTCAGATGTGGCAGGGGTCGCTGTTGCCATTGGGGGGTATCCCTCTGAGGGTGTCCCTGTTGTTGGGCATTCCCTGTTGAGGGCCCCCTTTCCGGCCCCCTCATTGCTGAGGGCAGCGACCCTTTCTACCGCACCTGTAAGGCGCTATTTAGTGTTTATCTTAGTCAGGGATCAGCTGTACATAATCTCTCTTTGAGAGCTCCCACTGCTGTGTGCTGTTGTTGAACTTGGAAATGGTGAAGCACTTCCAGTTTGTATCGTCTACGAGGTCGAAGTCTCCTCTGTAGTAGTATCCGGGGTACCTGGAGTCTTCCCTGAAGAGGATGTGTCTGGCGTGTGACTCACCGGCCCAGATTCTGTGGTAGTTTTCCCAGCATCTCATAAGCTCGTGCAGGTCGGCTGCGGCCATTTTCAGGGAGTCTTCCTTGAGGAGGATCAGTTGTTCGAGTCCTTTTTCGAGCATTGTCTTGCTGGTCATGTACCAGGTTGATACGCCGCCTACGTACTCATCCATGATCTTCTGGAGTCTTGCCTGAAGCATCTTGGGTCTGATGTAGTTGGGGTTGGTATGTGGGTCTGTGCTGTAGTTTTTGTACTTTTCGTATATCTCGTATGGCAGGTAGATTTCACCGGCCAGTTCGTCAACTGACTTTGACAGTTCGGGCTTGTAGTTTGGTTCGTCCAGGCACAGGGCGACCATTGCCTTGGCTGCGATTCTGCCTTCGGCGTGTGAGCCTGAGGAGAACTTGTGTCCGGAGGCGCCTACGCCATCACCGGCTGTGAACAAGCCCTTGACGGTGGACATTCTGTTGTAGCCCCAGTTCCATTCTTTTGGTGCACCCAGGTCGTCCGGTCCGCTAACCCATATACCGGCGCATCCTGCGTGTGAGCCTAAGAGATACGGCTCAGTCGGCATGATTTCAGAGGGGGTCTTGCTGGGGTCGATATTGTATCCAGCCCAAACGCCAGCCTGTCCGATACACATGTCGAGGAAGTCTTCCCATGCTTCGGCTTCGAGGTGCTTGATCTGTTTGGCATCCATGGTCTTTGCCAGTTCTGCCATTGCGTTGTGGGTGTTCATGAGGATCGGGCCTTTGCCGAGCTTCATATCAACCATCATCATGTGGTTTCTGATGGCGGTGCCGAGCTTGTGTGGATCGCTGCAGTACTTGCCGTACTTGGCCTTTGTTGCCTCAAAGTGGGTTACGCAGTAGTCTTCGCCGAGGGCGTTGGTAGCCTTTGCCTTAAAGAACAAGAACCATGCGCCAACCGGGCCGTAGCCGTCCTTAAACCTTGCAGGTACGAATCTGTTCTCCATCAGGACGAGTTCGGCGCCCATCTGTGCTGCCATTGCATAGGTTGAGCCGGCGTTCCATATTGGATACCAGGCCCTACCCTGTCCCTCTGCTACCGAACGTGGTCTGAAGCAGTTAACCGCACCACCGGCGCACAGGAGCATGGCCTTTGCCTTGAATATATAAACCTTGTTCTCTCTGACGCTGAATCCTACGGCTGCCGCTACTCTGTTGGCATCCTTGGGGTCCGGTAAGAGCTTGACGATGAACACTCTTTCAAAGAGGTTCTGTGCTACGCCGGTGCCCTGTCTGTTGAATTCCAGTGCTTTTTTTGCGGCTTCTGCTACGATGACCTTGTATGACTCACCGTTTATCATGATCTGCCACTTACCGCTTCTTACCGGCTTACCGCCTTCGGAGAGTTTTTTGGCAGGCTGTGCGCCGTCCATTGTGTGGCCGTCATCGGCGCGCTTCCATACGGGTAATCCCCACTCCTCAAAGAGGTGTACGGAATCATCTACGTGTCTGCCTACGTCGTATACGAGGTCCTCTCTGATTATGCCCATGAGGTCGCCTTTGACGTATTTTACGTAATCGGCGGGGTCGTTATCGCCCATGTATGTATTGATGGCGGAGAGTCCCATAGCGACGGCGCCGCTTCTGTCCATAGCGGCCTTGTCAACGAGGGTTATCTTGATGCCCTTTGGTGTAGCCCAACGAGCGGCCTCGAAGGCGGCTCCGCAGTTGGCCATGCCACCGCCGATGAGCAGTATGTCGGTCTCGTGCTCGATTATCTCCGGCTTTTGGCAGTATGAAAACGTACAAGATTCTTTTTCCATTCTTTTCTTCTCCTTATTTAATTGTCTTGACCTGAGCCAAGTTGAAGAAACCAGGTTTCTTAAGGGTGGCAAAATCCGGCTCCGGCTTGCCCTTGTACGGGTCTACCGATCCCTCGGCCGTTGTCCTGATCGGGAATTTAAACCTCTTGAGCGATCCATTGCGGAACTTTACGGTCCACATAATTGAGTCTGAGCCCCTCATTGGGATTACGTTTCCACCTAATGGGATGAAGTCCTGATAACCCCTCACCTCTATTGCCTGCTGTGGGCATATCTTTACACAGTTGTAGCACTCCCAGCACTGTTCGGTCTCCTGGTTAAAAGCCTTCATCCTATCACGGTCCAGCTTCATCAGGTTGTTTGGGCAGATGTACATACATGCTGTCTTCTCTTGTCCCTTGCAACCGTCACACTTCTCAGTCATTACAAAACTAGGCATACAAAAACCTCCTTTTAAACTATAACATTATGGCTTAAAAAGCCACTATATAAAACCATCAATCCTTAAAACCCTTCTATCCTTCTTTAAGGAGCCAGGGGGGCAAGATTCGCTCCCCTGCCCTTTTTTTTTATGTCTCTGCTATCCGCCTGTGGCTGCTTTGTGCAGTTTGATCTCGGTTTTTTCCGTCAGACCGGCATAGTACTTCCTGAGAATCTCCAGTACCTCGGGGCGACTGAAGTGGTCAGGGACATCTGTGCCTTCGGAGAGCATCTTTCTTAATGCCGTGCCGCTCAACATGAGTCTGTCTGCCTTACCGTGCGGACAGGTTTTCATTGATGCCATGCCGTCGCACCTGTGGCAGTAGAACGTCCAGTCGATATTCATAGCCTTTGTTTCGAGGGCGTCGGCGGGGATTTCTTTAAATATGTGTTGTGCGTCAAACGGGCCGTAATAGTCGCCTACGCCGGCGTGGTCTCTGCCGACTATGAGGTCGCTGCAGCCGTAGTTCTGCCTGAACAGGGCGTGTAGCAGGGCCTCTCTGGGGCCGGCATATCTCATATCCAGCGGATAACCGGCCTGGATACAGGTATCTTTTACGAGGTAGTGCTCTATCAGGGCGTTGATGCAGTCCTTGCGCACGGGGGCGGGTATGTCGCCGGGCTTGAGTTTACCAAGCAACTGGTGTATCAGGAGACCGTCGCAGATTTCGATGGCTATCTTTGCGAGGAACTCGTGCGAGCGGTGCATGGGGTTTCTGGTCTGGAAGGCTGCAACTCTGCTCCAGCCCTTGTCTTCAAACATCTTGCGAGTCTCTGCCGGGGTCAGGTAGATGCCGGCATATTCGGTGGGGAAGGTACCTTCGCTCAGTACCTTTACAGGGCCGGCCAGGTTGACGTCGCCCTGGGACATGACCATTGCCACGCCGGGATGTTCCTTGTCATCGGTGCGGAATACGGTCTTGCACTCGTGTGTCTTATCTATTGTGTATTTTTCCCTGACGGTCATGGTGCCCATTATTTCGCCGCTTTCCTCATCGACGAGGGCTATTTCTTGTCCCGTCTTGAGACCGTCGGCCTGGTCCTTTGACGTTGACAGGGTGATCGGGATTGGCCAGAACGTGCCATCGGCCATCTTGTAGGAGTCACAGACGCCCTTCCAGTCGTCATAGCCCATGAAGCCATCCAGGGGGGTAAACCCGCCGATGCCGAGCATTATGACGTCTCCGACTTCCCTTGAGGCCATCTTGATCTGTGTAAGGGTCTTGGCCTTGTTCTTTTCCTCTTGTAGTGCGGCTCCCGTAAGTAAGAGAGGTTTCAGCACCTTGTCTTTTCCGTGCGGCTTAACTAATGCCATTTCTAAACTTCCTCCTGATGATTTTTTTGTATGTCCTTAAAAATTATGACGATAAAATGGAGCATATCTTTTTGAAGATTTCGTCGATGTCGCCCGTGCCCTCAACCCTCTTCAGGATTCCTTTTTTCCCGTAGTAGTCGATCAACGGCTCTGTCTGTGCACGATAGACGTCGAGTCTTTTCTTGATGGTATCTTCCTTGTCGTCGTCTCTCTGGTAGAGTTCGCCGGGGCATTTATCGCAACTGCCCTCTTTTTTGGGTTGTGAGAAGTATATGTTGTACATTTGCCCGCAGCCTTTACAGGTGCGTCTTCCGGTGAGTCTTTTGAGCAGGACGTCGAAGTCCACATCGACGCTGAGGGCCACTTGCAGGGGCATTCCCACGGAGGCCAATGTAGCATCGAGGGTTTCAGCCTGTGCCGTGTTTCTTGGGAAACCGTCGAGGATGAATCCCTTTTGACAGTCGCTCTGTGTCAGGCGTTCCTTGACCATGCCTATGACCACGCTGTCGGCGACCAGTTCGCCTCTGTCCATGTATCCCTTGGCCTCTTTGCCTAGCGGGGTAGCGTCGGCGACGGCCTTTCTGAGTATATCTCCCGTCGATATCTGTGGTATACCGTACTTATCGATCAGTTTCTTTGCCTGCGTTCCCTTACCTGCGCCTGGAGCTCCGAGCAAGACTATTCTCATAGTACCTCCCTATTTTTATAAAGAAGATTCGTTTTATCTTTAAGCATAAAACCGCACAAGTATATTAGTCAAAACATTCAATTGTTGTCAAGGAAAAATTTTCCGACCTTGTCAAAAATATTTGGGACGGGTTGCCAGGGGGATTGACTCTGGTGCGATAGTCAATTTTTTCAGGTCTTGAAATTCTTCTGTTATATTGCTATAATATTGGGTGATTAACGGAAACACGCTTAGTATGATAATTGAAGGAGTGATTGTTTATGGCAATGAAAAGATGTCCTGCCGACATGCACTATTACAATCCTGAGAAAAACCCTGAATGTCCTTACTGCAGAAATGCACAGGATGAGAAGATCGGCACCGGCGTATTCAACCGGATGGCTAATGCCGGTGTTGATGACAAGGCGACGACGATCCCTGTGATAAACGTGCCCAAGGTCACTGCGCCCAGGCAGGAGGTCACTGTGCCAAATCCTGAGGTCAGTGCGCCCAAGCCACCGGTGCCTGCCGCTGAGGAGGTCGATGTTGTCACCAAGAGCATCTTTAAGAAGAAGGCGGGGTTTAATCCCGTGGTGGGATGGCTGGTGTGCATAGATGGCAGCGAAAAGGGGAAGGATTACCGCATAAGGCCCGGTATCAACGAGGTTGGTCGTGACGACTCCAGAGACCTGCACATCTCTGTCAAGGGCGATGACATGATCTCCAGGCGCGACCACGCAGAGATTGAATACGACCCCGAGGAGAACAGTTTTTACCTGCTGCGCAAGAAAAATCAGGCGGTCAAGCTCAATGGCGAAAAGGTGCGGCAACCGGCAAAGCTGACGGCATACGACAGGGTTCAGTTTGGGCAGACGACATTTGTCTTTCTCCCCTTGTGTACGGAGCAATTCAACTGGGAAAGTCTGGATAAAAGTTGACGCTTTCAGGTTGGTATTATTGAGCTATGCCACAACGAAGCTGGACATTGGACTTTGGCAACGAGCAGGACAAGGGCAACCGGAAAGGGCAGGAGGATTATTTTGCGTCGTTCAGTCCGGTGCGTGAGGTTGTCAACTCCGACAGTGGATTCTTGGCGGTAGTGGCCGATGGCATGGGTGGGCACACCAGTGGGGCGAAGGCCAGCGTACTGGCGGTCAACACCTTTGTGGGGGTGTACAAGCGAAAAGCCGCCGGACGGTCTATCTCTGAGGCCCTCGGGGATGCGCTCAGAAGCGCCAACCAAAAGCTCGTCGATACCAACATCAAGGCGGGGCAGGACAGTGACATGGGCACGACGCTTGTGGCGGTAGTGATGCGGGCGAACATGTTATTTTGGGTATCGGTGGGTGACAGCCGGATATTTCTCTACCGCGGGGGGCGGCTGATGGACGTCAACGAAATCCACTCCTACGGTGCGGAGCTGGACGTCAAGCACAAGCTGGACCAGATATCAACGGAGGACCTCGAGGCTAACAAGAAAAACAGAAACATGCTGACCAGTTACCTCGGCCTGGAGGAAATACCGCGTGTTGACATCTCTGACAGACCGATAGAGCTTCGCCACGGCGAAAGGGTTCTGATGTGTACGGATGGTCTGACTGACGCCCTGGACAGGAACGAAATCGCAACGTTGCTGCGGCTGCATCCGGATAAGTCTGCGCAGGAGCAGTGTGAGGTGATAGTGCAGCACGCCCTGAAAAAGAACCTGTCAAAGCAAGACAACATAACGCTAATCCTGCTGGAGTTAAAGAGTGACGACGACGACATTTTGATCAGCCCCGACAGAGACAAGACTCTCGATGACGTGACCATCCCCCTCAACACGCTGGAATACTACGAAAGCTCCCAGGAAATCGACCAGACGGTTCAGTTGACGCCCGACGTTACTGCCCCCGATGGTTCAAGGTTGAAGCTGGGCATCGCCATTGCCCTCGTTGTACTGATCATCGCAGCCCTGTGCATATACTTCCTGCTATAAATAACGGATCATAAATGTTTAGAACATTAGGTTTAAGAATAATGGGGTCAAGGGGACTGGTCCCCTTGCGGGGGAGGTCTGAGGAGGGGGCGGAGCCGCCCTCCTTCTTTTCTTCTGTTGTTATAGCTACTTATACTCTTCTGCTCAGAATACATGAGGTAATGACATGAAAGTAAACTACGACAAAGAAGTAGACGCTGCTTTTATCCGGCTTTCAGCGAAAAAACCTGACGGAGCCATAGAGATAGCCGAGGGTGTTATATTGCATACGACAGCCAAAAATGAGATTGTAGGAATAGAGATGCTTGATGCAAGCAAAAAATTCCCGATAAAGAGTCTGTACAGGCTTGAACTGCAGCCTGCTGAGTGATGATCGACAGGTACCTCTAAGCCTCGGAAATTAAAGGCAAGAGTCTTGGCTGGTGGCCTTCATGTTTCGATGAGCGTGCCGTCTTTGCCAATGGTCATCCCGATCCGGCGGCTTACATCATAGAGGGCGTTGTGGATGGTGTCGAGGATAATGTTGTTCGTTATATTCTTTGAGCGTAGCTTTAACAACCAGTCGCAGTGTTCCTTGGTGTTACCGAGCGTGCCAATCGTTCGTACAAGGCGCCTATGAATACCATATTCATCTATTATTGCCATCAAATCCGCCACAATGCTTGAATCACCAATATTGCCCAATGCATCTGCTATACTGGATTTTACAAGGTTGAGTGTATTGCCATTGCGTAAAATATCTATCAAAACCTCCACAATGCTTGAATCACCAATATTGCCCAACGCATATGCTATACCTGATTTTACAAGGTAGTGTGTATTGCCATTGCGTAAAATATCTATCAAAACCTCCACAATGCTTGAATCACCAATATTGCCTAACGCATCTGCTATACTTGATTTTACAAAGTCGTCTGTCCTGTCATTGCGTAAAATAGCCATCAAATCAGCCACAATGCTTGAATCACCAATCTTACCCAACGCATATGCTATACCTGATTTTACAAGGTTGGGTGTCTTGCCATTGCGTAAAATATCTATCAAGTCCGCCACAATGCTTGAATCACCAATATTGCCCAATGCATCTGCTATACTGGATTTTACATCGTCGTCTGTCTTGTCATTGCGTAAAATATCTATCAAGTCCGCCACAATGCTTGAATCACCAATATTGCCCAACGCATATGCTATACCTGATTTTACAGCGTTGGGTGTCTTGTCATTGCGCAAAATTGCCATCAAGTCCGCCACAATGCTTGAATCACCAATATTGCCCAATGCATCTGCTATACCTGATTTTACAGCGTTGGGTGTCTTGTCATTGCGCAAAATAGCCATCAAGTCCGCCACAATGCTTGAATCACCAATATTGCCCAACGCATATGCTATACGGGATTGTACATCACTGTATAGCTTATCATCGCGTAACAGACCTAACAAAAACCCAAATTCGCCGTTCTCAGCCAGGACATCAATAGCCCTGTCCGTATTTAACCGATACGTACCGTCGGTTACAATACCCTTCAGCTTTTTCAACACAACCTCTCTGAGCTTGACACCGCCTTTTAGTGTCGGCTTCTCCGCAAGACATCTTCCGGCAAGGATGAGGTTGTGATCGAAGATGTCATCCGGTTTGTCGAATAACCCTTTTATTAAATCCGTGCTGTCTCCTATTCCGGCAAGAAGCAGGATAACCTCCTCCCACCAGGGTTTGAAGCTGTTTGCTATGGCTATATCATAACCATTCCTGTTATCTTTCAACTGATGAGCAGCAAAATATTCCTGTATCGTCAAGTGAATAAAACCGTACCAACCATCGGCCTGTTCTTTTAGCAAACCATGATTAGCGGCTATCTCATTCAATATATCTTTTGCCTCTTTTGGCTTCAAGTACAAATCTGGTAAACACTCCTGTATAGCACTGATAAGGTCATCTTCCTTGAAATATTTCTCGCCTTTGTCAAAAAACCTGTAGGCTATATCCTGTAACAGCCGTTTTTTATCGTCCTGATCGAATATGCTCCTGCGCTCTATCCTCCTGCTTTCATCCCACTCACTGAGAAGGACATCCACACATCGTTGATAAAGTGTACCCCTCCTCTTTGGAAATATCCCAAACCTGTCGTACAGTATGCAGACAAAAGACAACAGCAGGGGATTGCCGGCAAGGGACTTGACCCTCGTTTTCCTGCTTAACTGACTGTTTAACGACTTGGCCTTCTCAGGCGTACCCCGAAACCACTTACCTACAAAGTTCGCTATATCCTCATGCGTAAAGTCAATGACCTCAAAGATGCTGAAGGCTTCCTTTATGCCCCCCTTCCAGCCAGCCTTCCTGCAGGTAACGGCAATGGGACAGTTAATGTAGTTCGTGGCAACATCGTTGATGACTTCTACAACCTTGAGGTAGTTAGAGCTGGCCTCTTCACGATTGCCACCGCTGACCTCATCGAGGCCGTCAAAAAAGATAGCGACATTGCCGCTCTTAAACTCCTCCTCCAGATACGTCCTGGCGTGGCTAAAGCCATAACGCCTCGAAAGGTCGTCATCTATGTAATCGAGTAGGTCAGGCTTATACTTGTTGATGTAATCCCTGAGGGTAATAAATATCGGTATACCCTTGATAGTCTCCACGCCATCGGCTGCCATCTTGAGGGTAATGTGCTTGAGCAGGGTCGTCTTGCCCGCTCCAGGGTCGCCTAAGATTACGATCCGCTTCTTATAGCCAGTTAGCGCCTCCTCAATCGACATTGGCTTTGACTCACGCTCCGCCTTCAACCGTGGGATGCCCATCTCCCCTGGTGAAGAGCACTCCAGATGCAACTTGCCATACGTATCGTCACAATCCTCTTCAAGCATTTTCACCTTTGTACGCAGGTTTATCTTGATGTATATATCCAGGAGGTTTAATGGCCGGCTCATATCCAGGATTCTCAGGTTGGTCAATTCCGCATCGAGCTTGACCTTGTATTGCTTTAGCTCGTATTCCTTTGAATCTTTGGAGACTGCCTTGGGAGTCGGTTTGGCTGCCGTGGCATCGTTGCAATAATCCAGGATGTCTCTTAAGATACCCGCTCTCTCGGTATGTTTGTCACCTTGAATTTCATAAAAAACGGGGGTTATGTTGTATTTGCTTTGCAACCTGCCAGCTTCAATCTCGGCATAGCCACTTGCAGGCCAAGAAATGATAGCATAATGTTTACCCTGGCACCCCATGAACACATGATCTATGAACCTCATTATATTCAGGAAGTCCGGATCATTAACACCTGAACCTATAAATACGACAGTATGAGTCATTATAATGCTGCGCAATGAGCTTATAAAACCCTCTTGATAAGCACCCTTGTAATCTTCCTCAGTCAATACAATATCTTGAGGGTTATCATATCTTCCGTGTATGTGGAATATCTTCCGTTGAGGTTCAACTGTCGATGTACAATAATCAGCCAGTTGTTGTTTGTTATTGTACGTAAAAGAAGATGGCGCTTTATTTTCGACAGACCAATAAGCACTATCCAGGCAAGAATCATAGTTGCTTGTCATATAGTTATAAAATGGCAACTTTATTATAAGTTTATGTTCTTCGGTATGGTTGTCGTTTTCTTTTGGCTGGAACTCACGACCGATAAAGGCTCGAAAATCCTTTTCCCCCATGAGACTTTTACATTCCCCTGCAACGTAAAGAAGGTCATCATTCTTTTCCCTGAGCATATCGACCTTAGTAGCCATGCTTGGCTTAGTTCGCCCGATCTCATCCAGTATCCTTGCAATCAGCCCCGCCCACGACGGATACCCAAGCGGTATCGAACACCCCGCACCAATAAAGGCAATCGCCCTAACCGCCCTGACGACATCCTTCAACGCCTGGAGATTCAGATCATTTGTAGGCCTGTACGTACTCCAATCTTTACACATCACGGCCTAATTATAACAAACACATAACTCAAATTGCTACAAATTAGGGGTGCATAAAAAAATGGTGGCGGTTTTTTTAGCCCTCACAAATGTTTTAGGAGACCCCTCCCTTGTATTCCCTCCCACAAGGGGAGGGAAATTAAGACTACGACAGAGGCACCAGCACAAATCCCCCTCCCTTTATGGGAGGGGTTAGGGGAGGGTGCTTTCCGTTATCTACCTAATAGTATTATATCTGTCCGGACAATGGAGCAAGATAGTCAGCCATTTTGAAGAAGGCAACCTGACGCCACCAAAAATTTATGCACCCCAAATTAGCACTAAATAACGGAGCATAAATATTTAGAACATTAGGGTTAAGAATAATGGGGTCAAGGGGACTTCTTTCCGGCCGGGGCAGGTGCGACCTGCTGCGACAAGATTGCGCCTCGCCCCTCCCCTTGCAGGGGGTTCTGAAGGGGGGCGGAGGGTGTGAGGCACCCCTGCCACAAACCGCCCCTTTCTTTCTTTTCTTTTGGTGTTATAGCGTAGAACAAAATTATCGCGCAGTGGTGAGTAAGAGGCTTGACACGGTGGCAGTTATTAGATACAATAAAACTATGTCTAATCACAACATAAGATTACATAAAAACAAGCCTTATAATTTTACCGTGGTAGTCGAGCCGGACGAAGACGAATGGTTTGTCTATTGTCCTCTGTTAAGAAGCGAAGGGGCCATTACTTGCGGACGTACTCCGAAGGAAGCCATAAAAAATATCCAGGAGGTACTGGAAATGATTGTAGAAGAGTTCATCAAGGACGGCAGAGAAATACCTGAAAAAGAAACTGATGTGGAGATAAAAACAGTCGTCTCAGTTTGATTGATGTCTCTTGACTACAAACGCCTTAGGAGTCTTACAGCTCAAACTATCATTCATGCTCTTTTAAAAGACGGCTTCTATTTGCGACATCAAAGCGGTAGCCACCAACGCTATTACAATGCAGACGGTCGAAAAGTAACAGTTCCCTATCATACTCCAAGCCAGACTTTTAAGCTCAAAACTCTGAAAGCTATTATTGAAGAGCAAGCTTGCTGGACAGATGAAGATTTAAAAAGGCTGAAAATCATCAGATAATACTTCTCAACGCATGTTGATTAAATACAAGAGACATGGCATTTTTACGGGGTCAAGAGGACTTATTCGTGCCCGGGGTGGGTCTGAGGAGGGGGCGGAGGGGGTGAGCAAACCGCCCCTTTCTTTCTTTTCTTAGGGAGTGAACACGTACAACCCAACTGGTAACGATTCGCCAAAGACGGCCTTTTCCTCTTCCCAGTCGATGGGGACGACCTCGTTGATCGGCTGAATGTAGCGCTGCGCCCAGTCGTAGACACCGAGGCGTTGTACCACCTCCTGACGCAAGGAATCATCAACGTCTCTGACCCTGTCGCCTGTCTTTCTGATCAACTGAGTCAGGAGATTGGCAATTTCGTGTGGCTTTGGCCAGTCCAGTATCATAAGCTGCTGCACCCACCCCTGTACTACCTCCTTTGGCACCACCATATTGATTGGACCATGAAAGGGCTGCCGTGCCCCAACCCTCGACAACGACCAGCAGTAGCGTGCATTGCCCTTGTCCTTGCGGATAAGCTCAAGGAGCTGATTGCCCAACTCCACCTTGACCTGCACGGAGAGGTGCTCCAGACTTGCGGTAAGCATCCACAGCTCAACCACCTCTGCCCCCTGCAAACGTGTGGCCTCCTTCTTCTTGCGTGATTGCAGAATCGAAGGCGCTATCTTCTTAAACAACATGTCCTGATGCAACCCCGAAAGCCCACCCGCAACTCGCCTCCACAGTATCCACCACTCCAGGCGACACTGCCCGTCACGGATAAACCTGATGCCATCGGCGTATATCTTCCAAAGCTCCCTGATGCGATGCTCGTCCACCGGATGACCAAAGCCGGGACGTAGCAGAAACCCCGCCAAATTCAACCACCGTGCCTCATACCGTGGAGTTGCCAACCTACGATGCCGCAACTCTATCAGGACGTCCCACAGCGTCCGTATGGTCAGCAACGGCCACAGGGTCTTATCCAGGGTAAGGGTCTGTTCCAACTTCTTGGTGATGTTGTCCGGGGTGATGTCTGCATATTCGGAATCAAAGGCCTTTCGTATGAGGTCTGCGGCCTCCTGCACGTTTGTCTCATCGATGGTGCGGTCAATGACGGTGGCGTCCTTTGGGGCATCCGTGGGGGCATCCTCTGTGGCCCCGCGCAGTTGAAAGGCCAGCTTCCACCTGTGGGTTGTGTTCCTCGACTCGCAGTATACATCCAGGGTGCCGTACTCGTTCAGACGCACAAACAGAGACACGGGTATCTTTGCAACTCCGGTCTTTTTGCCGAAATACAAGACCGTCTTTATCGCAGGCAGTTCCACAAAGGCATCCCGCTCATCAACCACTATGTCCCCGGCCCTGTCGCCAACCCTGTAGCTGGAACAGTACAGCGAAAAACTCACGGGATTATTGGCCAACACCTGAAACTCAGGCTGTGCGATGTGGAGTTCCTGTCCCTCCTCTAATCCGCGTGGGGCAACACAGACGGCGGTGATGGGGTCTTTAAACGGAATCGTCTGCTCCGGGGTCTCTTGCGCAGACTCCACGGCGATGTAGTAGGCCTTCCCACTTCCCCCGCTGATCCGCACACCAACGCCCCGGAGCACCTGCCCATAGTAGGCCGCCCCCAGGGCAACGGCATGATCGAGTCTGTCATTGTCCAACACCTGTAACGACCACTCCGGCGCCCCAAACCAGTGATGCAACGCATCCGTTATGGCAGCACGTATCAGGGCAGACTTAAAAACCCCCCCGTTAAACAGTAAGCCGTCAGGACGCACGACCCGCAATCCGTTCTGTGGATCGATCACCTGCGGCAGATGTTGATTTACGGCGTGTCTTCTGAGAAACATCGAAAGGTGCGTTGTTATTGTCGGGTCTGATACGTAGGGCAGACCAAGCTCCTGAAATCCTGAAGTCTTGCCCTTTTCCGGCTCCTGCCCTATGGGTGTCTTTTTAAAAAAGCCGTCTAATATTATTTTGGATACTTCGTCTTTTGTAAGCGCCCCTTTTATTGCCCCGGCGATGACGCTTCGACCACTGCCCAGGATCGACAACTCCACGGAATCTTTGTTGCCATCGCCCAGCAACTCCTCCTTGGCACTGCGGCACTGATGCCACAGGCTCACCCACTGCGTGAAGTCGAGCTTGCCCCTGTTGGCCATCAGCTTGGCCTCCATCTCTTTGGCAATTGCCAGGTCCATGTTGTCGCCACCCAGCAACAGATGGTCCCCCACGGCAACCCGTTGAAAGGCCAGTTGCTCATCCTCCCCTGTTACGGCGATGAGATTGAAGTCGGTTGTTCCCCCGCCAATGTCAACGACAAGCACGAGCCTATCCCTGCCCAGGAGTGTTGTCCGGTCGCCATGTGCGGCTATCCACCAATAGAATGCAGCCTGCGGTTCCTCGAGCATCGTAAAGGACTTAAACCCCGCCATCACGGCGGCCTCCGAGGTCAACTCCCTGGCCAGTTCGTCAAAGGAGGCCGGAATGGTCAGGACGATCTGCTGGTTTTCCAGGCGGTTGCTGTTGCTGCCAGGTGCAAATTCATGATTCCAGGCGTCCTTTATGTGAGCGAGGTACATGGCAGAGGCCTCAACGGGGGAGACCTTACCCGATGCCGCATCCCTGCCCCAGGGCAGGATCGGCGCCCTGCGCTGGACGCGATTGTGGCACAACCAGGACTTGGCCGATGAGACGAGGTTTGCCGGTATCCTGGCGCCCTTTTCCCTGGCAAGGTGCCCCACCACGCAGGCGGAATCGGTACCGTTGTCTGCCGTTGCCTCTGTCTTTGCCAGTGGAGAGGTCGCCCAAGGCAACCTGTAGTCGTCCGCCTGAAGCTCAAACTGCGTGGGCAGATACAGGTAAGACGGCAACGTGTGCAGCGCCTTTACCCGTGACGTATCAACCAACTGGGGGATGTAAAAGGTCTGTATCCCCGGGGGCGAATCCCCAGATGTGTCTATAAACGATACCGCCGAGTTTGTCGTGCCAAGGTCTATGCCTATAATAAATCTCGATGACTTCACTGTAATCTTATCAAGCGGACTGATCGCTTATTCTTACGTTAAACTCGAGTTTCCAGTTGTTTGTCCCTGTGGAGTGTTTGCACCACAACTGAAGCGAGCCGGTCTCCGTCAGGTAACTGTGCAGCTTAACGGGTATAACGGCGCCTTCGGTGCCCTCAGCTTGGAGGGTTGTTTCAAACGGCGCCAGTTCCGTCAACTGTTCCGTCTCCCACTCGTCTAGTATCTGTCCGACAACGTCGGTCTTTCTTGTGGTGGAACTCAGGAACCTGAACGTGGATTGCTCCCCGACGACCAACCCAAACTCCTGTCCTTCGATGACGATATCCGTGCCTTCCTCCATCCCAAAGGGGACAACACACACGGCCTTAATGGGCGGTGTCATTCCCGGGACGGCGGGCATGGCCGTCTCTATACCCACGTAGTATGACCTTCCGGCCCCTGCGCGCACCCTTATCCCCTTGCCCCTGCGTGTAAAGCCGTAGTAGGCCGCCCCTAGTGCCACCGATATGTCTGGGTCATTGCCCTGGAGCACTTCCACGGCGCCGGCTCCCTCGGCCTTTAACCACTGGTTTAGCACTTCTACGATGCGCAGGCACAGACTCCGCGCCTTTGTCACGCCACCGTTGAAGAGTATCTTTGTCGGGTGTATAAAGTTCCTTTCGTACACGGGTTTGGAATGGGGTTTTTTGGTAGCCGCCGTTTTTGCAGCGGTGGATTCTTTTTTGTGAACAGCCGGGTCATCAACCTTTTGAACGTGCTGTCTTAGGAACCTCGACATGTGCTTTGTAACGGCGGTATCGGCTGCGTAGTGAAGGCCGAGTTCCTTAAATCCCGTGGCACTGCGCTCTACCGGAGAGTCGGAGAGATTGCACACGGGGAAGAAGCCGTCCACAAGTGTTTGCTGTACCTCTTCCTGCTTCAGGGTTGTCTGTATGGTTCCGCCAACGACTGAACGTCCGCGGCCAAGTACCACGATGGGATGAGTTGCCACGTCCGGATCGCTCAACATCTTTTCCTTGGCCTCCCTTACGCCCTGCACCAGACCAAGCATCTGATACTGGTCGAGGTTGACCCCCTGTTGGGCAAAGACCTTTTTGACGGCATAGGCCATTGCCAGGTCCATGTTATCGCCACCCAAGAGTATGTGGTCTCCCACGGCTATGCGCTTTAACACAAGGTCGCCATCCTCCTGCGCCACCTCAATGAGGCTGAAATCGGTAGTTCCGCCGCCTATGTCGCAGACGAGGATTATGTCACCGACCTTTGTGTGCTTTCTCCAGTCGTCCTTGCTCCTGTTGAGCCAGGCATAGAATGCGGTCAGGGGTTCCTCCAGCAGTGTGATGTTGGGTAGTCCTGCGGAGTTGGCTGCCTTAACGGTCAACTCACGTGCCACGGCATCAAATGAGGCCGGCACGGTTATATAAACGTCCTGGTTCTCCAGGGCATACTGTGGATTGTCTGTGGCCATTGCGAAGTTCCATGCCTGCCGGATGTGATTCAGAAAGTAGGTTGAGACCTCCAGCGGGGAGTGCTTTTTGACGGAATCGGGGGCGTTGTATGGCAGGATTGGCGATGTCCTGTCCACGGCCTGATTGCACAGCCAGGACTTCGCACTTGAGATCAACAGTGTGGGCGACAGTGCCCCGCGCTTGACGGCATACTTGCCCACCACGTAAGGGGTGTTATCAGACCAGGGTAGTTTGTAGTGCTTTTGAGGGTCTTCAACATCAGGGGGGATAAACATGAATGACGGCAAATACTTCAGCCCTTCAACGCAGCCCATATCCGTTATCTGGGGGATTGTGAACAGGACGCTTGCCCCGTCTTTTATGTCATTGCCTGCTACCTGCTCTGTTGCACCTGTGTTGTCGTGTGTATCAATGTATGCAACGACACAGTTTGTCGTACCAAGGTCAATACCTACAATATAACGCGCTTGTTCCATAATATTACCTCCCGGTAGCAAATTACCCCGAGCCATAGCTCCCCTGGTGTGTCTATGTTGCCCAGTTCAGTAATTAACTCAGTAATTAACTGCGATTAACTTAATAAAGGTTCAAGTTTGCTCAAAGTATTTCGATTTCGGCGGGTTCTATAACGCCGGGGTTTTGGTTTTCAGACTGCTCCGGCAATCTGGCATCGGCCAGTGTCCATCCGCAGTGTCTCAATATTCCTTTAAACGGGGGTTGCCCGCTAACATTTCCGGTGATGCGTATAGCGGAGGGGTCAAAGCCGCTTTCCACAGTGACCTCAGTCCCCTCGGATTCCTTCCGGATCGGTTCAATGCTCAGGTACTCTGCCATTGCCTCTTTGCACTCCTTGTGTATGCTCCTGACGGCATGTCCGACCTGGTTGTCATCAAAGGCGCTTATGTCTTCCTGCAGGAAGTCTATCAGTCGTCCCTTTTTCTGGAATACGGACAACACCTGTGCCACCTTTTCTGCGGCCAGTTTTGCCACCCCCTTTGCCACCCTCTCTGTGACCATTGCCTCAATAACGGCGGGGTCAGGCGGTTGTTCTACCGCCTTTGTTTCGGCAACAACGGCAGACTTAACCCTCCTGGCGGCATCCTCCAAGCGTTTCTTTGCCAGCATCTGCTCGTTAAGTTCTTTGATTATCCCCTTCATGATGAGTTTAATCAGTGCATAGAGTACAAGAGACAGCACCACTGCCAAGCCAACAAGCACTCCCGCCCTGCTCGATGCTCCCAGAACGTTCAACTGAGGAATCACCAGCGATAAAGCACCCATAGCACCCGTTATAAATCCAAATAACACATAAAGCACCTTCTTTAAATCTACCATAACTTTTTACCTCAGCACTTAACTTTATAGTCTCAAACTTATAGTTACTATTTCTGTTGATATTTGTCAATAGTTTGAGTTAATCTTTGCTATACAATGTAACAAAACATGTGCCTGCATGTCAAGTGCTCCAGCCCCCTGGGTGCATAAGAAAGTGGTGGGTGTCTTTGGGAAAGAAAGGGGCGGTTTGTGGCAGGGGTGCCCCACCCCCTCCGCCCCCCTTTAGAACCCCCTGCAAGGGGGCCAGCCCTCTTGACCCCTTTATATGCATTTTTATTACCACACTGAGTCTGCGGTCAAACCTCCTCTCCGTCCTGCAAGGTGTATATATCCTCGACCTCTTCCTTGAGGAAATCCAAACTCCCGCTCTCTTGGGCCATACTTAAGAAATGAAACTCCTCCAGGGGATACAAAACGATCTTGTACCGCCCATGCTCCACGGCAGCAACCTCGGTCAAGGGCTTAAAAGCCCCTTTTTCAAATACAGCGTTTATGATCTCAGGCATATAATGTATCTCCTTCTCTCTGTTGTCATTTTCATCATAGGAATGGCTACTTGGCTATCATGTAAAGATGCCGATGTAAGCACTACTGTTAAATAGGAAGCCCGCTGTCAGATGCACCTATGTGTAACTTATAACCTCGCCATGTCTCCGTAACCCTGAGAATTTACCTTGCAACCTATATCACACACACAGGGTAACTCTTTCAACGACACCTCGTAATTTTCATTGACCTGTCTATCAATGCGCTTCTCCTCTGTTTTCTTTTCTCTCTCTTCACCCTTTTTAGGTCTGCCAAGTTTTTTAGGTTCTTTCTTCTCTATTAGCTCTCTTTCCTTTTTTTGTGGTTTTTCGTTGCCCTCTATTGCTGTAGAATCCGTTGATACATGTCCAATCAGCTCTTCACTTAAGTGATCCTTCACTAACGCTTCATGTACTTTGTCTCCCAAACCATGTGTAGCACATTCGGCAAAAGCACGTGAAAATGTTGACTCTGACGGTATATCGTTAATTTTAGCAAATCCGCTTATTGTCCTCAGGTTTGGCATTGTCTTTAGAGATTCTATCAGCAGACTCGTTGTAGGATAATTATAGACGGCTTTAGCCACAAATGCCCTGCCAATAGCATATCTTTCTTTAAGTTTACGCCCTTTACATTGATTATCTACCCACCACATATACTTTTCTATTTGAACTATCTCCAGGATTGTAATTAAATGCTTT